>JBBPIH010000054.1:9450-56803 GCA_038040455.1 Acidobacteriota bacterium | reverse complement strand
GTCTTTTCCCTTTTACAAAAACCATCAGATTGAATGGGTTTTGCAAGAGGCTCTTCAATTTTCAATTCTCAATACTGTTTCACCAGAACCGGAGTTTTGATCTTCTACCAGCACTTTATTGTCAGTACGAACGCGGTTCGCTGCCGCCGTACGGGGCCTGACCTGGAGGCGGTGGTCCGCCTAGAGGCGGGCCGGGAGGCGCATAACCGGGAGGAAAGCCAGCGGCAGGAGGCGGTGCTTGCGGAGGATACTGCTGACCCTTGCGCTTTTCGAACATCGCCACGCCGATCCAGCCTCCAAGCGCCGCGACACCGACCCCGACGATCGCAAAGATGAGCCAGATTCCCAACGCGATCAACACCGGATGACTCTCCACAATTGAGAGGACTTGCCGGATCGCTTCCCGGCTTGCCGGGTCGGAGGCGGTCTCAGCCCTTTGTTCAACTTGAGCGATGAGGTTAGGCCACTGCAACAAAGTGAGCGGAACACCGACCACGAGGTTGATAAACGAGCCGACGACGCCCGCCAATGCGCCGGCCACGGCTCCGTCGCCCTTGGCGATGGGCAACACCGGGGACCGCTTGATCAGCAGGTACGCTGCAAGAGCGCCGCCAACAATTCCCCACCCACAACAACAGAGATTGCCGTAGGAAAGGCCCGGAATTACCGAGCCAAGACCCAGCACAAGTCCACCTAAGAGCGCCGGCTGAAGCTTCGAGGGTTTTTCTACCATGGTCAGTGGTCAGTGGTCAGTGGTCGGGGGTCCGGAGCTACGGACCACCCACTAAAACCTTACAACTGTGTCCGGGCCGCCTTCTATGTGAACCGTGTCGATGAAGCGCACACGCTTTGTGCGCTCGGTCGCCATGATGATCGAAGACGTGCGGGTGCCTGTTCCGAAGAAGCGCACGCCGCGAAGTATCGTTCCATCGGTCACTCCGGTGGCGGCAAAGATGATCTTCTTGCCGGGCGCGAGGTCATCAGTGTCGTAGATGCGGCGCGGGTCGCTGATTCCCATCTCCTTCATTCGCTCGACGGCGCCTTCGGCAATCCGGTTGCGGTCCTCGATGTCTTCGAGTTGCTCCTTCAACACGAACCGCGCAAGGATCTGGCCGTTCAAGCATTTCATCGCCGCGGCGGTCAACACGCCTTCTGGCGCGCCGCCGGTGCCCATCACCGCATGAATTCCCGAGCCCCCGACTGCAGCGGAGATGCCGGCTGAGAGGTCGCCATCCGAGATCAGCTTTATGCGAGCGCCTGCCTCGCGTATTTCGGAGATGAGCCGTTGGTGGCGAGGTCTCTCAAGAACGATGACCACCAGGTCTTCGATGTCCCGATTGAGCCGCCGCGCGATGCTGCGCAGATTGTCCTTGACCGGCGCGTCGAGGTCCACCGCTCCCTTCGACGACGGGCCGACGATCAGCTTCTGCATGTACAGGTCAGGCGCGCGCAGGAGTCCTCCCTTTTCGGAGCACGCCATCACCGCTATAGCGTTAGACGAACCCGTGGCGCACAGGTTAGTGCCCTCGAGCGGATCGACCGCGATATCGACTTCTGGAAAGCGGTCGCCTCCTTCCACGTCGGGTTTATGGCCGAGCCCGACCTTCTCTCCGATGTACAGCATCGGCGCTGCGTCTCGCTCGCCCTCACCGATGACGATCTCGCCGCGCATCGGCACGGTGTCCATGGTCTCGCGCATGGCTTCGACCGCGACGTGATCTGAATACTTGCGGTCGCCCTGGCCCATGGTCTTGGCAGAAGCGATGCCTGCAGCTTCGACAACGCGCAAGAAGTCGAGTCCCAGCTCGTGCTCCATTTTGCGTTCTTTCATAGAAGTCCTCCGTTATCAGTGCAAAATGTGCTTTTCAAAGAGAGCTTCACCTGAAGGGACTTGATAATGATTGAACCGGTGTTTTTTTTCAAGTGGCCGGGGTTGCGGTGGAGCTATCTCAGCGTACTGTACGGGCGTGCCTCCGTGCGCGCCCCTTCGTTCTGATGATGTTCGATGAAGGCGAATCGCCGGGCGCGCACAGAGGCGTGCCCGTACAGGTTAACGCAAGCGAGAGATGCTACGTTTCCGACAGTGCTAACGTTTGCGGCGTAGACATGAGAACGGTTTTAGGATAGCATCGGTGCCACTGGGTGATTCCGAGGCCCGAAATTCCGGGCATCAACTTCCTACTTCGACTTACGCATGTAAGAACTCACTTGATGGAGGCGGGTTATGTTGAAGAAGAAATTCATCTCAACGCTTTGCGTTTTCGTCTTGGCCACGGGCCTTTTGTTTCCCGCCCTTGCGTCGCGGAAGACGAAGAGTCCCTCCCCCGCGTTCAAGTTAACTCCGCAGGCCGTGGCTCTCATCATCAACGAGTACCTTGCGGACCCGCCCGCTGGCGCAACGGGTGATGCAAATGGAGACGGTACACCCAACACAACTCAGGATGAGTTCGTCGAGTTGGTCAACACCGACTCCACGCCGCTAAACATCAGCGGGTTTACTATCAGCGACTCTGTGCAGATGCGGTTCACGTTCCCGGCGGGAAGAATCATCCCCCCAGGCGAGGCGGCTGTCGTGTTCGGCGGCGGCACACCGACTGGTCCGTTCGGCAACGCACGGGCGAACGGGCTCGTGTTCGCGGTGGGTGGCTCGGGGCTCTCTCTCAACAACACCGGCGGCGACACTATCACAATCAAGGACAACGCCAGTACGGTCGTCGCCACACTCACCTACGGCTCATCTCAAGGCAACGCGGATCAATCCATCACGCTCAGCCCCGACATCACCGGCGGCTTCGTCACCCACTCGGCGGCAGCGGGTAACGGCGGCAGGGTTTTTTCGCCCGGTACTCGCGTCAACGGCAGCCCGTTTACGACCACCGACCCGGTGATTGCTTCGATCTCACCCGATTTGGCGGTCGTAGGCAGCGGCGAACTGCCCGTGACTGTCACGGGCAGCAATTTTCAAGCGGGCTCGCACGTTCTCGTGGATGGCTCGTTCATCGCCACGACTTTTCAGAACGCGATGACGCTGAACGCCACGATCCCCGCGTCGGTCACCAATGCGCCGGGCGCGCATGCTGTTACGGTCGAAAATCCCGGCCCGGTCGCTTCCAGCAGCGTGACATTCACAGTGCTGGCGGCCCTCGGCATCAACGAGTACCTCGCTGACCCCCCCGATGGACTTGCGGGCGACGCCAACCACGACGGCGCACGCGATTCGTCGCAGGACGAATTCGTCGAAGTGATCAATCGCACGACTAATCCGGTCCACGCCGGCGGCTATTCAATCAGCGACGCCGACAGCCTTCGCTTCACTTTTCCCGCCGGTGCAATAATTCCGGCTGGAGAGGTCGCCGTCATCTTCGGAGGCGGAACGCCCACCGGTGATTTCGGCAACGCGCACGCGAATGCCCTGGTCTTTACAGCCGCGCTATCGCTCAACAACTCCGGCGATACTATCATCCTAAAAGACAACCTCAGCAGCACGATTGAGTCCATCACCTACGGCGCAGTGCAAGGCAACGCGGATCAGTCCATCACGCGAAGCCCCGACATCACTGGCGAACTGGTTACGCACTCGACGGCGGCCGGCAGCATGGGCAGGATCTTTTCGCCAGGTGCGCGCGTCGACGGAAGCACCTTCGCCGCGCCAAACCCGGTGATCAACTCAATCTCCCCGACGGCAGCAATTGTCGGCAGCCCCGAGGCTCCCATCACGATCACCGGCAGTCATTTTCAAGCCGCCTCGCAAGTTCGCGTGGACGGCTCGCCCATCCCCACGACGTTCCAGAGCGAGATGACATTGAACGCCACGATCCCGGCCTCGGTCACCAGCGTGCCGGGCGCGCACGCCGTCACGGTCGAGAATCCGGGCCCGGTTATCTCCAACAGCGTGACATTCACGGTGCTTGCGGCCATCGGCATAAACGAGTACCTTGCCGACCCGCCTGACGGACTTGCCGGCGACGCGAACGGCGACGGCGTGCGCGATTCGGCCCAGGACGAATTCATCGAAGTGCTCAATCGCACGGGCGTGCCAGTCGATGTGGGCGGCTATTCCATCAGCGACGCCGACAGCCTGCGCTTCACATTTCCGCCTGACACGATCATTCCGGCTGGCGAGGTCGCCGTCATTTTCGGCGGCGGCACGCTGGCGGGCGAGTACGGCAACGCGCTGGTGAATGGCTTGGCCTTCACGGCTGCGCTGTCGCTCAACAACACCAGCGAAACCATTACGATAAAGAACGCGTCGGCGGTGACGATCGAGTCAGTGACCTACGGCACAGCGGAAGGCAACGCCAATCAGTCGATCAATCGCAACCCGGATGAATCCGGCATCGCATTCGCAAGTCACTCGAGTATCGCGGGAAGCGGCGGGCGTTTGTTCTCGCCCGGTACGCGGGTCAATGGCTCGCCGTTCACTTTAGCCCCGCGCATCACTTCTATCGATCCCATCAGCGCGAAGCTTGGCGATCCGCCGTTTGACTTGACGGTGCGAGGGAGCGGTTTCGACGGAGCATCAAGAGTCTTTATTGACGGTCAGACCGCGACCACCATGTTCATCAGCTCGGATCAGCTTGCGGGCCGTGTATCTCTAAGCGTCCTAGCCGCGAGCGGGCCTCATCAGGTACAGGTGCGCAACGAAGGAGGCAACCGGTCGAACTCGGTCACGCTCACGATCATCCCTCCGCCGCCGTCACTCGAGACGCTCGTTCCGAGGTTCATCTTTGTCGGCAGCGGTGCGTTCCCGCTGTTTGTGTCGGGCCTGAACTTCGATTCGGGAGCAGCGGTGTTAGTAGACGGAACCCCGGTCGCGACGACATTTATCAACTCTCGCGGCTTGGAAGCGACCGTGCCCGCATCCTTCAGCGAAACGATTGGACTCCGCCAGGTCGTTGTGCGTAACGGTGACGGCAGACAATCGAACGCGGCCACGTTGGAGGTGGCTGCGCCTGCGACGCTCATCACTTCGATATCGCCGGCGACAGCGGTGGCAGGCGGGCCGAGTTTTGCGCTGACGGTCAAGGGCGCTAACTTCAACAACAATGCAACTGTGTACTTTGATCAAATGGAACTGGTGACCAGATTCGTCTCGGGGTCACAATTGTCGGCGGATGTGCCGGCATCGCTCATCTCCACGATTGGTGTTCATACAGTCGCCGTTCAGAATCCAAACGAGTCGCCCTCGAACCACGCGGCCTTTCAAGTTCTTCCTGACCCGCCCTTGATCGGATCGCTCGACCCGGCCGGGGTTATCGCAGGAGGCGGCGATGTTACTTTAACGATAACCGGCCTGAAGTTTCAGCCTGGAGCTGTGGTCCGCATCATCGAAGCAGCGCGACCGGGAGCCGCGCTCGACACAGCGTTCATCACTAGCGAGCGGCTGCAAGCGAAAGTTCCTGAGGCGTTAACCCGGAGCGCTGGGATTGTCTTGATGGCGGTTCAGAATCCCGACTTCGGGTTTTCAAATGTGGTGGCGCTAAAGGTACTGATCAAGGATCCGCTGGTCATCAACGAGTATCTTGCCGATCCAGTCGAAGGTGCGGACGGTGATGCCAACGGCGACGGCACCCGCAGCTCATCTTCGGATGAGTTCGTCGAGATACTGAACCGCTCCGGCGAGCCGTTCGATATCTCCGGCTTCAAGCTGTTCGATTCCGACGCCGTTCGACATGAGTTTCCGCCCGGCACAGTCCTGCCGCCGTTTGAAGCTGCGATCGTCTTTGGTGGTGGGACACCTACCGGTGCGTTCGGCAATGCGGCGGAAAACAAGCTGGTGTTCAGGGCCTCGACTGGAGGGCTGTCACTCAACAACGGCGGCGATACGATCATCCTTCAAGACGCGCAGGGACACATCGTGCAGGAGATTAAGTTCGGCGCTGCGGAGGGCGGCGCGGGTCAATCTATCAATCGCGATCCGGATATGGACGGCCCGACGTTCGCGCCTCATGCGATTGTGGCTGCCGATCCCAGCCGCTTATTTTCACCAGGCACGAAGGCGGCAGGGCAGACGTTCACGATCAAACCAGTCGTTCTCAGCTTAACGCCCGAGTCGATTCGGGTTGGCTCACTACAGTTTGCGCTCACGGTTTCGGGTGGCAACTTCTTGCCGGGTGCCGTTGTCTTGTTTGGCAACACGCCTCTGCCGACTGTGTACCGCTCAGACACGCGGCTTGAGGCGCAGGTGAGCGCGGGTCTCGTTGCCGAGGGAGGCGCTGTCGACGTGCGAGTCAAGAACCCGAGGGGCGAGCTTTCGAGCAGTGTGCGACTGTTGATCACCGACGACCCGCCTCGAGCCGTGCGAATCATTCCCGCGACCACCGGGACTGGCGCCCTCAATCCTGAAATCTCGATCGCGGGCGAACGCTTCCAGCGCGGCGCAACGGTTCTGGTGCAAGGCCAGGCGGTCGAGACAAGATTCGTATCTTTCACCGCGCTTGTCGCCATAGTGCCGAGCACGTTCTTTGCGCGCGCAGCCGAGCTTCCAATGGTAGTGCTGAACGCGGACGGCAATCGGTCGAACAGCGTGACGCTGACCGTCGAGAACGGGCCGCTGATCACTCGGCTGTCGCGCGGAAAGATAAGAGCGGGTGGCGGAGTCTTAGAGCTAACGGTCGGCGGGGTCGCATTCAAGCCAGGCATAATCCTGTTTGTGAACGATATCGCCGTCAGCACGACCTACGTTAGTGACGCCTCGTTTACTGCTCGAATCCCCGCAGAGATGACAAACCAGGCGGGCGTGCTTACGCTTCAAGCGCGCCACCCGGACGGCGGGCGATCCAACACCGTGAAGTTCGAAGTGGTTCAGTTGAGTGGTCCGAGTTGACGCGCGATCCGTGGGCTATATGTTAAGTAGCTCTATGGGCACGAGGATGTAGTACGAGTCTTCATCTTGGCCAAGGAGGGCTTCCATGCTCTCTGGTGTGAAGCCAGCTATGACTTGAGGCGAGTGGCAGCGGTCTCTAAGTCTCGTTTTCGCTAGGCGTGCTGTGTTTTCATCCGAACTCAGGCCCGAGGATAGCGCAAAGCAATTCCGGCCGCCCCGCATACTTGTTGGTTCCGCGGAACATCCTCGTCAAGGGCCGCGAGAACTCGAAGCCGCGGGCCTTGACGAGCAGCACGGCCCAGGGACTGCGCCGCAAGCAATCGACAAACACAAGTTCTCTATCCGAGCGGCGCAAAAACTCAGCCAGCAGTTTCGTGGCCACGTCTTCGTTACGGGCCATCCAAGGCCCCAGGTGGTCAGCGCACGAACCGCGTCGCCCGAACGTGTATCCGACGACCCTTGCCTCTTGCCTGGCTACCAGAGTGAAGTTGGGCGCCGCTTCGGTTAAAGAACGCAGGAGCTTGCTCCTGTCCGCTCCGAAAATTTCCCGATCAAGCCGCAGCGCGTCCTCGATTTCTACGGGCGCCTTCCCTACGGCGTTCTCATTAAGTTGACGTTTGAGCATCCACCGCTCAATGTCGTACTCGCTCCGGAATCCAAACTTCTCGTAAAGAGGTTTTCCTTGCGGCGTGGCATCGAGTTTCATGCAGGGAACGCTTTGCGAATCGAGATAATGGATTGCACGTTCGAGAAGCGCTGTGCCAATTCCTTGTCCTCGATATTGCGGGTCGACCAAGACCATGCCGATCCAGGCGAACCTGCCTTCGTAGACGATGGTCGCCGAGGTGCCGACGACATGGCCTTCGCGCTCCGCCGCAAAACATCCCTGCGGGCTGGCGGAAAGAAATCGCTCCCAGTCAACAGCGGCCTGATTCCACCCAGCGACGTCTTTCAGCCGCATCCCTTCCGGGATGTCTTCGATAGTCATCAAGCGTAATCGCACGCTCATTATGTACGCACGCGCTGCCAATCCTGAGGCTATGAAAGACTCTGTGACCTCTCAGATAGTTGGTAGCGCAAGTTATTCAACTTTTTTATATGGTCCTGATCATGATGTCTTATTAGTTATATGCCCTTCAGACGCAAAAAACGCGAGCCAGTTCCGCGAGCGCATCGCGGCAGGCGAGCACATCGTCCACCAGCACGTATTCTTCTATGCTGTGAAGACCAGCCCCGCCGGGTCCGAATACCACCGATGGGATGCCTGCGTTGCCTAAGATCGCGGCATCGGTCCAGAAGGTCATTCCTGCGCGTTTCGTGTTGCGCCCCACTCGATTGACAGTAGCTTCCAGGACATGAGGGAGTTCATGCTCAACGTCAATCTCGTATGGAGGCCGTCCAAAAATCAACCTGGCGCTAGCTTCAAATTCTGAATCCTCCTGTCTCAGCATCCCCAAAATCTCTTCGACCTCGCTCAACGCGATGTTCGCTGACTCTCCGCTAGTCGTGCGCCGCTCCATTTCGAGGACACATCGGTCAGGGTAGGTGCTGAGTTCCCGACCGCCATTAACTAAAGATGCATGCAGCGAGGCGGTCCCCAGCACAGGATGCGGCGGCCTCGATTGTAGCTCGCGATCGAGTGATTCCAATCGTGACAGCACCCGGCCCATCCTGAGAATTGCGTCACGACCTTCGCTCGCTCGGCTGCCGTGAGCGGCGCGTCCTTCTGTTGTGACTTCGACCCAGGAGAATCCTTTGTGCCCGACAGCCACAATCATATCGGTTGGCTCGACAACTACCGCCGCGTCTGCGTGCCATCGGCTGACCAACGCCTCTGCGCCCAGGCTTGCGTATTCCTCATCAATCACCGCAGCAAGAATCAACTGACCTGACTTCAACCCTCCCGAATCGATGAGAAGACGCGCTGCGCCGATCATTGCAGCGAGACCGCCTTTCATATCTTGAGCGCCTCGACCATAGATGCGGCCATCACGCTCAACCGGATCGAACGGACTTTCCATTCCGACAACACCTACTGTGTCGAGGTGGCCGCAAAGCATTAACGACTTCCCTGACGCTTGGCCTTCCAGCACACCGACAACATTAGGTCGTCCCGAACTGACTTCGGTGACTTCCACATCAAGCCCGATGGCCCGCATTTCGTCTGCTACCGCATGCGCAATGTTGCCTTCGCCGGCGCCGCTGGGAACAAGCGATGGGTTGACCGAATCAATCGCGATCAGATCGCGCAGCAGCTTGATGGCAGGGTCTAGCATCACTCACCTCTGACCAATTCGATTTTCTCGGAGTGACACAATTAATAGCGGAAATCTTCTGCGAGGTCTTGTAGAATCGCAGCTTTTTTTGCACCGGGGTTGCGTATCTTAATTGCAGCGCGAAATTCCGCTGGGGTCGTTCCTAGATGAAGTTTGAATGCGCGAGTGAGATGGCTCTGGTCATAAAATCCGGCAGCCAATGCAATCTCTGCCAGTGATTTGTCTGACTCTATCAACTCTCGCGCGGCATGATCGAGGCGACGCCGACGAACATAATCACCCACTGTGCATTGATAATGCCTTCGAAACATCCTTGCTAAATGAGCCGGATGCACTCCCGCCGATTCTGCTATGCCGGATAGGCTCAATTGCTCTGAGAACTGTTCATGGATCAGGTCTCTGGCTTCGCGCAGCCAGCGTGGCTGAGTTGAAAGTGAGCTTGCCGTGCTTTGGCGTGTAGCGCGGGCCAATATTTCAAGAATCAGCGCTTCGATAGACAGCGGTGAAGCGCTGTCCATAATCTGGAATTCTTTGTACATCCGCAGGGCGAGAACCGACAACACTTCTTCTCGAAGATGACAAGCAGAATCGAGGATGTCAGAGACTTGTTGAATCATCTCCAACCGATTCGGCTTTACTCCGATGATCAAACATCGAACTTCCGCGCAACCGTATTGATTGAAGTGAGCTTCTCCGGCGGGCCTTATGATCATGCTGGGAGGGCCGCACTCTTGAGGGCGCTTGCCAATAGTCTCGATGAACGAGCCCTTAATGACAAATGCGATATTCGTGTGTTCGTGAAAGTGCCACGGCAAAGTCAGCGTCGGAGGCCGCACTGTCTCTGTTAAAACAAATCCGCCCACCCCTACACTCCTGTCCAGTTGTCCAAGGACAAGAGGGCTGGGTTGGTGTGGCATGATCTCCGTTGCTCCTGACCTTCGATAGTCTCATCTCTGGTTCGGTTTATCCACCAAACATCGCGATGATAGTATTCTGATGACTGATTATTTTCGTCAGGCAGATCTCAAAAAAGGAATCCGAATGCATAAAGCTCGAATACTCTTTATTCTTCTCGTCGCTGCAATGCTCTTCAGCCCGGCTTGCTCGAGCTCGAAAGTGCCGGGCGTGTGGGTGACTCAAGACACAGGAACCGGCGATTCGTTTTACAGCGCCAACTTCGTCAACGAGAGCGTTGGCTGGCTCAACGGACAGAGCGGCCGTAGCTACGAGCCGCCCGAAGGCAACGAGAACGCTAACAAGATCGCCAAACCGAAGAAGCCCGGTGCGAAGGTTGAAGACCCGCTCAAGGCAAATCAAGGCTTTGAGGTCCTACAGACAACCGACGGCGGCAAGACCTGGCACCCGATACGCGAGCAGTTCAAGAACAAGATCCGCTCAGTCTGGTTTGCTGATCCTCAACTAGGCTGGGCGCTTACAATAGATCGAAACATTCTTCATACAGCCGACGGCGGGGCCAGCTGGACGCTTCAACGCAAGGCGGGCACGGTCAAGCTCAAACTGCCGGGCAATCGGCGCGAGCCCGAGCTTGAACAGCCGGAGCAGATTGACCAGGTCCGCTTCATCGATGGCTCGCACGGATGGGCGTGGGGAGGCGGCCGCAAGGATGAATTCGCTGAGCAGCCTGGCATTCTCCTTACTACTGTCGACGGCGGTCAGAACTGGAACGAGATCGCTTACCCGTTCGACCAAACCGCTTCAGCGGTATTCTTCCTGAATGCGGAGCATGGGTGGGCCAGCACGATGGGCGGCAGCTTTTATAAGACCGACGACGGCGGACTCAACTGGACCAGGGTTCAAACGAAGCTGCCCGAAAATGTGTTCAGGTCGATATTCTTCACCTCTCCAAACGACGGCTGGGTAGTGGGGCGCAGCGGACGGATAGCGAAGACGAGCGACGGCGGGCGGACGTGGAGAAAGATGTACGAGATCAAAGACGAGTTCAAGATGCACGACATCTTTTTCACCGATCGAGATCACGGATGGGTGGTCGGCGAGGAGGGGGCGATCCTCCACACGCCGGACGCCGGTGAGAGCTGGATAGATGTGGGCGCGCCGGTTCCGGGCAAGCTGATGAATGTGGTGTTCGTCAACAACCGCGTGGGTTGGGCGGTTGGATTGAGCGGAGTGGTCCTGAAGTACGAAGGGAAATAGCAGAGCGCGGCAAACTCCTTTTCCTGGACCAGGCGTTTACGCCTTCGAGTGTATTACTGACTCTTCCAACGAAGTCTACGCACTGGGTTAATGGAAAGAGAAGAACCATATTGGAGCCTTGTACCGTAGACGTCCGCAGACTAGACAGTCTACGGTACGAGGCTGGCTAAACCTCCCAGGCTATCGATAGGTAGCCGCTACGCGGCTCGGTCCGTGGTGACCTTCCGGGCTATCGATAGGTAGCCACTACGCGGCTCGGTGTGTGGTGACCTCCCAGGCTATCGATAGGTTAGCTTCGCGGCTCGTTCTGTGGTGATCTCCCAGGCTAATCGATAAGGCAGCCGCTACGCGGCTCAGTCTGTTGCCGATCGCGCGCAGGGTTGATGGCCACCCCTACTGGGGTTGGCCCGTTGCTTCGGTATCCAAGGGTCCGCGGACTCACCCGTACCTTATGCCTTCACCCTTCCATGGTTGACCCGCTCAGAAGCGGAGGTTGTATTTTAGAAATGCGCCGCGACCCGGAGCGTCAACGCCCCAGCTTATGCCACGATAATTGCGGTCGCCAATGTTGTAGAAATCAATCAGCACCTCATGGCGCTCGCCGAGCCTGACGCCCCCGCGAATGCTGAAAGTGATGTAACCGGGAATCGCGGTGTAAAGCGGCGCTGAGTTGACACCCACGCCAAGCACCCGATTCTGTATCTGCGCGAGCGTCTCGCCCGTAGAGATCAGCCTGTCGTCGGCGTTTCTAGCAATGGCGTCGGGTCCCGCACTGACCAGTCCCCGAAATCTCGCGCCGTTGTTGAAGAAGTTCGCGATTGAGCTGCGCGAACGGGTTGCGCCCGTCCGCCGGTCTTCGAGGTCGAGACTGGAAAGGTCTTCCTGCCTTCCCGCCGCATGAATGTACGGCTCAATCCAGAACTTCGCGCTTACGGGCGCGTAGCGAAGCTTCAAGTAGCCATCGGGCGCGGGCGTTCCGCCTTCGATGTTCGGCGGAAGGTCCGTGTCCTTGTCGCGGGCGTGCAAGTAAGTGAAGACGGTGCCAATCGACCAGTCGGAATTGATTCTGAAATCGAACGTGTGCTCGAACCCATGGATTCGCGCGTCGCTGAAGTTGGACCGCACCAGCACGGGATTGGTCGAAGCAGCGACGAAGACCACCCCGTTCGCGTTCTGCGCCGTGATGGTCTCGCTGCCGAGCTGCAGGCCCACCGCGCCCAGGGGTAATATCAATGCCTGCTTGGTGATGTTGTCAAAGATGTCATTGATGAAGAAAGTAAAGTCCGTATCCACGCGCCTTGTGTAATAACGAACCCCGGCTTCATAGCTCTGACTTGTCTCGGACTTCGTCTGCTCGACCAGCCGTCCCGTCGAGATGGCCTGGTTATCGGCGGTTGATCCGATAGTAGCGCCAAGCCCGGCGACCGCCGACGCTGGGACCTCAAAGCCCGAGCCGGTCACCCCAAGCGTGTCAAGGTCGGTCAGGTGAGGAGCGCGAAACCCGCGACTGAAATTAGCCATCAGGCTCAGGCCCTCGACGGGTGTGACGACTATGCCCGCGCGGTAAGTCCAGTCGTCTACTCGTAGCGAGTCGCTGGGCCAGAGCGGATTGCCGTTGAGCAGCGGCGAGTCTTCGGCGCGCGCTCGGTACGAGGCCACGTTCCACCGGAGATTGCCCGTCAATCGCAGCTTGCTTGGTATCACTTCGAACACGTCCTGAAGGAAGATGCCGCCTTTGCGATAGCGCGCGTTGTCGGGCACGCGCGGGCGGCGTAGAGTGGTCGCCTTCGTCACAGGGTTGACGCCGAACGAAGGCGAGTTGATCCGATCATTGAAAAAATCTGCCCCTAACAAAAGGTTCTGTCGGGATCCTATGAGCTTTGAGGCAAATGCCTGAAAGCCGTGAACGTTCGTGCGCTCGTATTCGTGATTGATCGAGGCGTTGGGATTGCCGTTGCCCCCCTGGTTGACGCGCTCTTCGCGTTGAGAGTTGAGCGAATACGACGCGGTAAAGCTATCGAGCCAGCCCACTCGCACTTTGTCGTACTTGATGTAGAAGAAATCAAGCATGAGGTTGCGCAGGTCCGCGACCAGGTTGCCGTCGCCCCCGAGCAGTTGATCGTACCTTCGGCCTCCATCCTGCTGGCCACGCATATAGCTGGCGATGAGCTGCGAGCCTTCCGCAGGTTGCCAGTTCATCTTCATCATTCCGCCGTATTGTGTGAACGCCGTATCGGGCAGGCGGCCGTCGATCACCAGGTCCGAACTGAGGTTGAAGAATCTGGTCACTGCGTTGTGCGAATCGCGCTCGCGCCCGGTCCTGATTGTATTGGCCCGCTGGCCAGCGGTGTTCGCCATCAGTCCGAATTTGGGCGTCGCGAATGATGTCGAGAGGTTCGAGCCAAAGCCGGCGTCAGCGCTGTTGAAGAAGACGCCCATCCGGCCATGCACGTTATCACTGCCTAGCGCGTACACGGGCGTGCGGGAAAGAAACTGTACGCTGCCGCCGATGGCATCGCTGCCGTACTGCGCGCTGTTAGGCCCGCGCAGGATCTCGACTGCCTGCAGGCTCGACGCATCTATCAGATCCAGAAACGTGCTGACGCCTCCTCTTTGCGTCGAGGTCGAATATCGAATGCCGTCTATGAAGACGTTGACTTTATTTCCGGTAAGCCCGCGCACGAAGATGCCTGCCATGGTCGGGCTTGTCCGCTGGAGGTGTACGCCGACCTCTTCGTTGGCCACCTGTGCGACGACCGATGTGGCCCGTTCTTCGATTTGCTGGGCGCTGATGACGTTGACCTGCTGCGATATGCTCTCGACGCTTTCGACAAGGCCCGCATTCGCCGTCACCGTCACCTCCTCCGTGAGTGCCCGCGGCTCGATCGTGATCTCTATGTTTTCAGCGCCGTTGGCTCCGACACTTAAAGCAATGCGACGATCCGCGAATCCACGAGAAGCGACAAGCAGCAGGTAGCTTCCCTTCGGAACATCTGCGATTGTGAAGCGGCCCTGCGCATCGGTCTTTGAGGCGCCAATGACTGCTCGCTGTGCAGTGAGCAGCGAGACAGACGCATCGGACACGACCGCGCCTGACTGATCGCGCACGACGCCCGATACCGTGACTCCTTCAGTCGCGTACGCCGCGCCGGCTAGAGAAACAAAAAGAAAGAGGCCGGCCAGCTCGTACATCACGTTTCGGAGCTGGCCTGCCTTCAGAAGCCTCAGCATTTGATTCTCCTTAGAAAGTGTTCGACAAACTGAAGTTGGTCGGACATCACTGCATGGTTATCGTTTCATGAAAAACTGCTTTCTGCCACTAAGACACCAAGGCACGAAGGAGTACCAACGAGTTAACGTAATGCGCTTATTTTGGCTCTGGCACGACAGTCGGAGGAGCGTCACGAGTATCTTGATGGGCTGATTCATGCCATGGCGGGGGAGAGCCCTGAGCATGGAATAGAGGACTTCTCTCAAGCGATTGCCGATAATCCCACCAACTGTGAGACCGTGTCAAAACCTGAATGATACCGACGCCAGTTCTTCCATTAGCCCAGGCGTTCACGCCTGGGTCACGCGTGCAGGCCGATCAGAGAGCCCCGTTCACCGGGCTTTGGTTTCGCCTTCAGGCAATCCTCTGTGTAAGGAATTCGACATTCCAAAAGCTTAAAGCTGCTTGGGAAGCCCCGTGAACGGGGCTAACCTAATCATCCACTGGTTCGCTGGATACCATCGGGCTTTAGCCGATGGAGCTTCAGTTTGGACCTAATGATCATCGGGCTGAATTCCCTGGATACCATCGGGCTTTAGCCGATGGAGCTTCAGTTTGGACCTAATGATCCATCGGGCTGAATTCCCTGGATACCATCGGGCTTTAGCCGATGGAGCTCCAAGGCTCATGTTTGCCCGTTAGGCTGAAACTGAAGCTCCATCGGTTGAAGCCCGATGGTATCTCTAAATTCATGCTTGCCCGTCGCTGAACGCCTGGGCTAGTGGAAAACGCTTGTCGGTGTCGTTCGGGTTTCAACTTGCGCTGTTAAGCTCAGTTCTGCGAGCCGTGTCTCAACTTTCTATCAAAGAAATCGGATGCCGCGTGATAAGTCCGCAGCCAATTCTCGTGGCGCAAGAAGTCGTGCACGTCGTCAGGGAAAACCAGTTCTTCGAATTCGACTCCGCGCTCGCGAAGCTTGCGCACAAGCTCGACGGTTTGACTGAACTGAACGTTTCGATCATCGTCACCGTGAATCAACAGCACCGGCGATTTCCATTTGTCCACCGAGCTGATCGGCGAAGACTCTCGCCCGAGCTTTGCGAGATCACCCGTAGCCCACGGCGAAGGCCCAACTCGCCTGCTCCAATCGTGAACGCCGTGAAGATCAACCCCAGCCGCGAACAAGTCCGAATCGCGCGCAAGCCCCATCGCCGTCAAGTAGCCGCCGTACGAACCGCCCCACAAACCAATTCGCTTGCCCTCGACGTCGCTTCGCGATCGCAAGTACTTGCCTGCCGCAACGACGTCTTGATACTCGGAAGCACCGCGCGGCCCGCGATGCTTTGCTTCACGAAACGCGCGACCGTAGCCGATCCCGCTTCGAAAATTAACCGACAACACGACGTAGCCCCGGCTCGCCAAATACTGATTGAAAGCATAAGAGTTGTGGTAGTAATAGCTGTAATGCCACGCCGGCAGCATCTGGCGAATCGGGCCGCCGTGCAAGAAGAGAACTCCCGGCGCGCGACCCGACCTGTTCTTCGGCTTGAACAACTGCCCGTGGATTTCTATTCCGTCGGCTGCTTTGAAAGTCACCTGCTCGGGCTCGACCAACTGAGCGGATGGGAAATCGGCGAGCAGAGTCTCCCCAACGAGCGGCTTCGCGCCCTTCCCGTCGGCCGAAGCGATGTAGGGAAGCAACGGGTGCGTCGCGGTCGCATGCATGAACGCGATCTGCTTTCCGCCATTCGCCATCGCAGGGTACATCTCGATGCTGTTGCCTTGAGTCAACTGCTGCGGCTCGCCCCCGGCGACGCTGACCTTCCAAAGGTGACGATGATTGATGTCGCGAGCATTTGACGCGACGATCATGAAAGAACGATCAGTCGTCCACGTTACGTTCTCGACTTCGTAGCTGCCAGGCGTCAGCGCCGTCACCGCCCCGCCATTGGAGTTCATCGAGTACAAGTGTGCCCAACCGTCTTTCTCCGAGGCGAACACAATTCGATCACCCGCAGCCCACTGCAACTGGTCTTCTCCCATGGGCAAACGCGAGAACGAATCCATCTCGGCGTTGCCAGACTTCCAGGTTTCTTTTCCAACGCCGCTGGCCACATCGACCACGCGAATCGACCAGGGCACAAGCCGTTCTTTGTCGGCCGCCAGCGTGTCGACTACGTTGAACAGGCGAACGTAAGCGATTCGCTTTCCATCAGGCGACCAGCGAGGCTGGATGTCGCGGTCCACGCTCGGTTCCAGGAACCGGATTCGCGACGAAGCTGGATCATAGATCGCGATGAACGAGTGATCTCCACGTGTGGAAACGAAGGCGAGACTCGACCCATCGGGCGACCACGCGGGCGCGGACACACCGCCGCGAATCTCGAACATCTTCTTCGGGGCCCCCGACACCTTTGCTACTCCAACAGGAACGCTTGCCGCCCAGAGGTGGTTTTCGCGCTCGAAGATCACTCGATCGCCGCGCGGCGAAAACGCAGGCGAGCTTCCTTCTCCAACTCTAGCCGTCGCGCCACTGCGTGTGTTGACCAGCCACACCTCTTGTTTGGCGCCTGCCGGGTCGCTTGTCGGATTAGGTATATCCTTCTCGCTGTTCGGAGGTCCGCCGTGCACGTAAGCGATCCAGGCGCCGTCCGGCGAAAAGACCGGCTCGGTTAACTCCTGCCCGTTGTCCTTGTCATAGCGGGTCAACTGGCGGCCTTTGAACGCCGGCGCCTCGGCAATCCAGATATTGCGCTTGCCGCGATGATCAAAGACCCAGGCGAGCTTGTCGCCGCTCTTGGAAGCGATCAGGTCCGACGGAAACGGAGAGCTGAGCACTTGCTCTAGAGAGAATCCCTGGGCCGAGACAACCTTGGCCGCCAACAACATTACGACAACAGGAAGGAGCGCCAGTGCGAGTCGCCGATTAGTGTTCATAGTTCCTCCGGATAGCAGCTAGAGTTGTGGACGTTGAGGCTTATAAGGCTTGGTTCGTGGCAAGTCAAGGCGCGGGTAGTGTCCTAATCTTGTGTTGATTGGGGCTTGACCACAATACCGCTGATAACGAACGTTTCGTCGGACACACTCAGAATCTGATTAACACCTCACTTCAGTGAGGTGGACTGCGCACGTCACGCCTAGTATGACCGTTTCAACGGTTTGCCCACACTCGGCGGAACGAAACTGTTAAAACAGTTCGGGCGTAACTCTGCGACCCGCCCCACCTCACTGAAGTGAGGTGTTAATGAGAATTCCGGACAATAGGCCATTCGGGCGCATCGACAGACGCACGGTGAGATTCTGTCTCTCGATATCACTTGTGCAAATCAGTAAGCGGATCTTGGGACGGGAAAAGGATTTCAGAAAGACCAACATAAGATTAGGACACTACCAAGGCGCGTGAGCTTCGGCCTAACTACGAGTTGTTGATCGAATACTTCTTTAGCAACCCGCGCGCGATCACCAATCTCTGAAGCTCGTTCGTTCCGCCGCCGATGATCAACAGCGGCGCGTCGCGATAGTACCGCTCAACAGGAAAGTCTTTCGCGTAGCCGTTGCCACCGAAGATTCGCATCGCTTCAAGCGCGCACTCCTGAGCCGTCTCAGTCGCGAACAGCTTTGCCATTCCGGCTTCAAGGTCGCAACGCTCGCCGCGGTCTTTTTTCTCAGCCGCCGCGTAGACCAGCAGCCGCGATGCTTCGATCTTCGTCGCCATATCGGCGAGCTTGAGTTGAATCGCCTGGTGCTCGCAAATGGGCTTGCCGAACGTGCGCCGCTCCTGGGAGTACTTGATCGCTTCCTCGAATGAAGCTCGCGCGATTCCCAGGCCTCGCGCGGCGACGTTGATGCGCTCGCTTTCAAGTCCGGTCATCACGTGCTTGAAGCCTTCGCCTTCGGAGCCGCTAATCAAGTTTTCAACCGGCACCGGAAAGTTTTCAAACAACAGCTCGCATGTTTCAAGGCTCTTGTATCCGAGCTTGTCGATGTCTCGGCTGACCGTGAGACCCGGCTCACCCTTCTCGGCTACGAACGCGCTCATCCCGGCATACGCGGGCTTCGCGTGGCTGTCGGTCTTGGTCAGGATCAACATGATCTCCGCGCGGCGCCCATTGGTAATCCACATCTTGGAGCCGTTGAGGTAGTAGTAGTTGTCTCGCCGCTCGGCGGTCGTCCGGATAGCTTGCAGGTCGGTGCCGGCGTGCGGCTCCGACAAGCAGATGGCGCCGCGCTTTTCACCGGTCGCCATTATCGGGAGGAACCTGCGCTTCTGATCGGGGGTGCCGAATCGCGCAAGCACATCGGCCAGCACGCAATGAGTGCCGAGGATCCCAGCAAGTCCCATCCACACTCGCGAGATTTCTTCGAAGATCATTGCGAATACGGTGTAGCTCAGGTCCAACCCACCGTGCTCCTCGGGAATGTTCGCTCCGAACAAGCCGAGCTTCTTCATTCCTTCGACTATCTCGTCGGGATACTCGTTGCGGTGTTCAAGCTCAGATGCAACCGGCGCGACTTCCTTGTCGAGAAACTTCTTGACGGTGGCGAGTATGAGTTGTTCTTCTTCGTTGAGGTTGTAAGCCATCTGCGCCTCCGAAAGCGGGGCAATGATAGCACGCGTTCAGAATAGGTGACTTCCAATGCCACTATGGGTGCCCGAGCGCGATGATCGAGCAGGTAAACGACCCCGGATTTCCGCCGAGATTGTGCGCAAGACCGAGCTTCATGTCTTTCACCTGTCGTTCGCCGGCGCGACCTTGAAGCTGAGCATAAATCTCATAAAGCATGCGCAAGCCGCTCGCGCCGATCGGATGACCGAATGATTTCAAGCCGCCGTCTGTGTTCACGGGCAGGTCGCCCTTCAACGTGAACGCCCCCGAATCGATATCGATCTTCGCTTTGCCCGGCTCAGAAAATCCGAGGTCCTCATAGATGATCATCTCGGTGATCGAGAAGCAATCGTGCACTTCGGCCATGCTCACTTCTTTGCGCGGGTCTTTGATGGCCAGTTGATCGTAGACTTGTTTTGCCGCCATCTTCGTTTCAGGAAAACTGGTGAAGTCAAAATCCGGGTCCATCCTTCCAGTGCCCGGCCCGACCGCGAGCCCCATCGCTTTGATCGTTACGAAGTCCTTGTTGAACTTCGGTGCGAGTTCGGTGCGTGTGATGATAGCCGCCGCAGCTCCATCAGTCGTAGGGCAGCAGTCGAGCAAGCCAAGCGGCGAAGCGATCATCGGCGCTTTCATCGCCTGCTCGACGGTGATCTCTTTTTGAAAGTGAGCCTTCTTGTTGCGCGCGCCGTTGTAGTGATTCTTGACCGAGATCTTCGCAAGCTCTTCTTTGCCCACGCCGTACTTGTGAAAGTAGCGATTAGCCGAGAGCGCAAACGCACCGGGCGCAGTGTTGCCCGCGCCGATCACCGACGAAGCCGAGCCCGGCAGTCCCGAATATCCCGAATCTTTCAGCTTCTCGAACCCAACGACCAATACCAGATCATAAGCTCCGGCGGCGACTGCGAACGCGGCATTGCGCAGCGCGTCCTGACCTGTCGCGCACATGTTCTCGACGCGAGTGATGGGAATGTACTGGAGCTTCAACGGACGCGAGAGCGCCTGGCCCGATATTCCCGACACCAGCGTTCCTACCCAACCGGCTTCGATTTGAGCAGGCTCGACACCGGCGTCTTCAAAGGCTTCGTAAGCGGCTTCGACTATCAAGTCTTCTTCGCTCTTGTCCCAGTGCTCACCGAATTTTGTGCAGCCCATCCCGATGATCGCTACACGGTCGCTGAGGTTTTTCATGGTTGTCTCCTATGGCAGTTCAGGGTTCAGGGTTCAGGGTTCAGGGTTCAAGAGCATGGAGTTCAGGCTTTAGCCTGGTCGTACGTTTATCAAGCATGGTACGACCAGGCTAAAGCCTGAACTCCATGCTCTTGAACCCGGAACTCTGAACCCGGAACTCTGAACTCTGTTACTCGGAACCGGTCTAGATTCTACCACCCGGGCCTTGTCAATCAAGCGAGCGCCGCGCGAAATTGTCGGCCTGCCGCTTGATGTTGGTGGCTGAGGTGTGTCATATATTGCCGGCAACCGTTCAGAGTCCAACCTTCAGGTTGCCGGTGAGCAGCAAGCTAAAGCTTGAACTCTAAACTTTCAGCTCGCGGAGATCAATTATGTGGACCAAACTGAATCGCAGAGACTTCGTTAAGTCTGCCATTGGCGCAGGCGCGGCAATGAACGTCCTGGGTCGAGCGCCGAGGGTCTTAGGCGACGTGCGAGGCGCGAACGGTCAAATCAACGTCGCCCTGATAGGCGTAGGCGGCCGCGGCAACGATCTGCTTGGGTGGGTGATGAAAACGGGCGAGCAGCCCAACACCCCGGCTCGCGTCGTCGCTGTGTGTGATGTTTACGCCAAGCGTTTGAATGCGGCCAAAGGGACCGCGAAGTGCGACGGGTTTATGGATTACCGAGAGATACTCGATCGCAAAGACGTCGACGCAGTCATCATCGCGACTCCAGATCACTGGCACGCGCGCATGGCGATCGAGGCGATGGACAAAGGCAAAGACGTCTATCTTGAAAAGCCGATGACTCACACTATCGAAGAAGCCAAGCGGGTCTATGAGAAAGTGAAGGCAAGCGGGCGGGTGCTTCAAGTCGGGTCACAGACCACCAGCTCCGATCAATGGTGGAAGGCACGCAAGGCAATTCAAGACGGGATGATCGGCAAGCTGATAATGAGCCAGGGGTCTTATCATCGCAACTCGACTGGCGGCGAATGGAACTGGAAGATCGATCCCGCCGCAGGTCCCGACGGCAAAGGCGAAGACTTCATCGATTGGAAGGCATGGCTTGGCGACGCGCCGAAGCGCAAGTACGATGGCGACCGCTTCTTTCGCTTTCGCAAGTACTGGGACTACTCGGGCGGCATTGCAACCGATCTCTTCTATCACGTGATGGCGCCGATGAACATCTGCTGGGGCGAGCCTCAGTTTCCGTATCGGGTGATGGCTAGCGGCGGCATATACATCTTCAAAGACGAGCGCGAAGTTCCGGACACCTTCAATTTGATGGCTGACTATGCGCAAGGTCACACGCTGGTGCTCAGCGCTTCGATGGCTAACGAGACGCACATCCCCGGGCTGATACGCGGACACGAAGGCACGATAATGATGGTCCCCGATGGAAGGTTCGAAGGCAAAGTCGAGTCCATCACAGTCACACCCTCACGCATCGCGAAGCAGCAGTTCGAAGGAAAGTATGGCGCGAGCGAGGTGAAGCTGAACTGCGAGCCTCGTGAGTCGCACATGGAAAACTTCCTGCGTTGCGTGCGCACCCGGGAGAAGCCGGTGCTCGATGCGTTGACGGCTTATAAGGCGATGGTGACCATCGGCATGAGCGTGCAGTCGTACCGCGAAGGCCGCGTGTTGTACTTCGACGAGCGCAAGCAGAAAGTCGTCTCAGAAGCACCAAAGGCTTAAACGCAAAGTCGCAAGTCCGCGGGAGCGCGAAGAAGAAGCACAGAAGCGTCTCCTTCGCGCTTTTGCGTCTCCTGGCCTGGACTGCTAGCAGGCTCATGAAAAAAGGGAATGAGACAGCTCTTAGTGCGTTTAATCCCACCAACGCAGTTGGTGGTTCGTTCATACCCAGCCTAACTACAGCCGCGATTCGCTTTACCAGCCTGCCGAGACAGGTCGGATATGAACGATCCACCAACTGCGTTGGTGGGATTCGCGGAGCGGCGGTCCCGTCCGTGTAGGCTGAGTATGAACGAACCACCAACTGCGTCGGTGGGATTGGCCGTGACCGCTGTGTTGTTATCGACTGCTGGAGGAAAGAGATGCCCACCCAGGTTAACCGGCGGACCGTCGACCTCACCGCGTATCCCGACCTCGTGGTCATCTATCTCGGCATGCGCGTGAAAGCGATTGCGGGCATCAAGACGCTGATCGGATTCGGACCCAGGATCTCCAAGTCAGTAGATGACCAGCCCAAAGGCTTGCTGCTTCACGAGAACTTTCTCTTTTCGCTGTTCCCGCCTCACGCCGGCATGCGGCAGTACTGGCGCGATTTTGACTCTCTCGAAAGTTGGACCAGATCGGAACCGCATCGTCAGTGGTGGCAGCAGTTTCTGAAAGACTCTGGAGGGACTGGGTTCTGGCATGAAGCCTACTTCATTCGTGGCGGTATGGAAGCGGTCTACTTAGACATCAACATGCCGGTTGGATTTTCAGCCTTTGCGCCGGTGATACCGGCGCGCGGCGCAATGTTTTCGGCGCGCCGCCGGCTCAATCTGAGTGAAGAGGCAAAGATATCGGCGCCACTTGGTGAAAACGATCTTTACGGCCCGGGCGAAACCGTGAAACAAGCTTGAGCCAACGCTTGGCCATTCATCTGCGAGCCACGAGGTTCGAGTACACGACCCACTTGCCCTCAACGAACCCGCCGACCAGCGTGTAAACCTCGGTCGTAGAACCGGTGGTCACTTTCCAATTGCGGAACAGTTTGTCGGGAGGCTTCGCTTCGAGTTCAATGCGTCTGTTCGGAAGGTTGTAGACCAATCGCGCGAAGCTGGCGACCTCGCCCCCGCCGGCCTTTTCGTTGAGCACGGCGTGCAACAGCTTTTCGAGCTTAGCCTGCGCCTCAGCGCGAGCCTGAGTGTCACTCGCTTCCTTAGCGGTCTTTGCGTCGAGCTGTTGCTGAGTCAGATCGGCACGTGATTTCAGTTCCGCGTGCTCCTGTTCGAGCTTTTTCTTGCTGGATTCGCTCGCCGAGTAAAGCGCATAGCTGGTCGACAACAGGACGATCGCGCCGGCCAACGCAGCGATAGCTACGATCAGAGCTAGAAGAAGCAATCGCCTCTTGGTAGCTTCCGTTTGTTCGATCTGCTCTCTGATCGTATCGACGTCACTCTGCCTGTAGCTTACAACCCACTCGTCGTGAGGCCTGGTGGTGTGAGGCGGGGAAGGGTTCATTGTTGCCATACTCCCTCCTTGGAGGGGCTGCAAGGTTTTGTTAATGAGCCTCGGAGCTCCTTCTACGTCCGCGATGTAATGTTACACCTCCGCGCAAGCACATGCACGAGAGATGTGACGCGGATGACGGATGCGAGGGTACAGCTCAGAGCGGCTCGCCCCGCAAACAAAACGGGCCATCTGCTGCGCGGCGCGAGAAGCGGTTACGAACTCCGTGGAGGGAAAACATGAAGGAGATCTATGCAACGGTTCGTCCAATCTGCGACTTCCGCAACCTGGGAGCGCAGGCATCGCTGCCTGCTTGGCATTGCGCGAGAAGAGGCAGGCAGGGATGCCTGCGCTCCCAGGGGAACAGGCGTCATATGTGGATCGCTGTTGTGTGTAGCCTATGAATCGTCACGTCAACGCCATCGCCGCGTCGCTCTGGCAGCCCCCGAACGGTCTCTTATTCAACTTCGGCGCCGTTCGTCTCGAATACGAACTCCCAATCCGAACCGCGAGATATTCGTCCGCAGATTGCGCAGAATACGCAGAATACATGGATCAGTTAAGAAGCGGTTCGCTGAAGTTCAAACTCGACTTTTGGCGCTGAGTTGCTTGACCTGGGCTCACTGTCTATAGGGAATCGGTTGCGAGAAGCCAACTGCCGACGCATTATGACCAAGCAGTTCAATTCATGAGGATTCTTTGATGGCGAAAACTTCCAGAACCACGTTGCAGCCGGATCGCTACTTCGACCCCGATCCGCAGCAAAGAGAAACCGCGCGGGCGCTGTACGCGACAATCGCGCATCTGCCGTTAGTCTGTCCCCATGGCCATGTCGATCCGCGTACTTTCTCCGATCCCGATTACAATTTGGGCACACCGGCGGATCTATTGCTGATTCCTGATCATTACATTTTCAGGATGCTCTATTCTCAGGGCATCGGGCTCGAGCGGTTGGGCATACCCACGGTCGATGGCACTGAAGTCGAAACCGACCACCGCCGTATCTGGCAACTCTTTGCAGACAACTTCCATCTGTTTCGCGGCACACCCACGGGCATGTGGCTCACCGAGGAGCTTCACTCTGTATTCGGCGTGGAAGAGAAGCTCAACGGCGAGTCAGCCCAGCCAATCTACGACCACATCGCCGCGCAGCTCACGAAACCCGAATTTCGGCCCCGCAGCTTGTTCGAGAGGTTCAACATCGAAGTACTGGCGACAACCGATGGGGCTACCGATACTCTCGAGCATCACCGTGCGATTCGCGAGTCAGGCTGGAAAGGACGCGTGGTGCCAACGTTTCGCCCGGACGGCGTGGTCAACATCGACAGACCGGACTGGCGAGAGCACATCAACCGCCTCTCCGAACTGTGTGGCCTCGAGATAAACAGCGTTCGACGGTTGATTCAGGCCCTGGAGGAGCGGCGCGCTTACTTCAAAGCAATGGGAGCAACAGCAACCGACCATGCTGCGCTGATGCCCTACACGGCCGAGTTATCCGAGACAGACGCCGATCGAATCTTGCAAAGCGCGCTCGACGGAACCGTGCGCGATCACGACGCCGCGCGCTTCACCGGGCACCTGTTGATGGAAAGCGCGCGAATGAGCATCGAGGATGGGCTGGTTATGCAGCTTCACGTCGGATCGTATCGTAACCACAACCGCGCGATCTTCGAACGGTTCGGGGCCGACAAAGGCGCGGACATCCCGGCTGCACACGAGTTTACACGCAGCCTTTCCGCGCTTTTAAACAAGTACGGGAACGATGCGCGGCTGACGCTAATCCTGTTCACGCTGGACGAGTCAACCTATTCGCGTGAGCTTGCGCCGCTGGCCGGTCACTATCCGGCGCTCAAGCTGGGGCCGCCGTGGTGGTTCAACGACAGTTTCAACGGAATGCGGCGCTATCGCGATCTGGTGATGGAGACAGCGGGACTCTACAACACGGTAGGGTTCAACGACGACACCCGAGCGTTCCCGTCAATTCCGGCGCGGCACGAGCTGTCACGGCGAGTAGACGCGGATTGGCTTGCGGGGCTAGTGGTGCGCGGCATTGTCGATATGGCAGATGCCGAAGAAATGGCCCACGACCTGGCTTATCGTCTCGCCAGGCACGCGTACAAGTTTGATCAGACCTGAGTGACTTGACCTGCGCTATAGTAAGCACCACCATACGAATTGAAGGCTCAGGCTTAACTTCAACTCAGGAGGCCGCCATGAACCGCAAAAGTCTTTTCTGGAAAGCATGTCTGTTATGCACGCTTCTGATTCCCGTCGCCGCCAGCGGACAGGGGACGGCGATCGACTACACACGAGCCTTGTTGCTGCGCAACAAATTCCAGGCGCTGGCCATCAACATCCCCGAAAGAGCTACCTGGGTCGATAAGACGAGCCGGTTCTGGTACAGGAAGTCGATCAAAGGTGGAAACCAGTTTGTGCTGGTCGATGCGGAAACGCTCACCGGGAAGCCAGCCTTCGATCACGAGAGACTTGCGGCTTCGCTTTCCGCCGCAAGCGGCGAGAAGCTTACGGCCCTGACTCTTCCTTTCGCGGTCATCACTTTTGTCGACGCTGAACGCGGCATTCAGTTTGTGGCGAGCGGCTCGCTGTGGAAGTGCGACCTTTCCGATTACGCGTGCAAAAAAACGGGTCCCGCACCACAAGGTCCGCCCGGGAGGCCACCCAGTGATGACGCACCTGCTGAGTACGGCAATGACGTGTACGACGGGATGGTAGATCTGTCACCGCAACAGCAACAACGGCGCCCAGGCTCTCAGGAGCCGGGGGCTCCGGAAAATCAGAACCCGAAGCCTTCGCCCGACGGAAGGTGGGAAGCACTCATCCAAAACTTCAATGTGGTCCTTCGGCCAAAAGGAAAGAATGAATCATCTCCATTGAGCCACGACGGTTCCGAGGGTAACTACTACACGCTCGCGTCGATCACCTGGTCCCCGGATTCGAAGCGCCTCGTCGCCTACCGAGTTCGCCCAGGTTATCGCCGGCAGATCCACTTTATCGAGTCGTCACCGGCGGACCAGCTTCAGCCTAAACACTCGACGCGTGACTACGCGAAGCCGGGCGACGCGCTCGACGTGGCGCAGCCGGTGCTTTTTGAAGTCGAGACCAAAAAACAGATAGTGGTCGATAACAACCTGTTTCCGAATCCCTATAGCTTGTCCGGCTCCGTTTGGTGGAAGGACAGCCGCGCTCTTACGTTCGAATACAATCAGCGCGGTCATCAGGTTTATCGGGTGATCGAAGTGGATGCGGCGACCGGAAAGACCCGAGCGGTAATCAGCGAAGAACCACAGACGTTTTTCTCTTATCGCCCGCTGACCGGGAATCTCAGGGAAACCGGGACCAGATATCGCAATGACCTCGGCGACGGCAAGGAAATTGTTTGGGCTTCGGAGCGAGATGGCTGGCGTCACCTCTATCTGTATGACGGTGCGACGGGCAAAGTTAAGAATCAGATTACAAAAGGCAACTGGGTCGTCCGCGCCGTCGACAAGGTCGATGAAGAAAAACGGCAGATATGGTTCAAGGCCAGCGGCATGTACCCGGGTAAAGATCCTTACTTCACACACCACTACCGGATCAATTTCGACGGAAGCGGTCTGACGGCGCTTACTGAAGCCGACGGGACTCACGCGGTTGTGTACTCGTCAGACATGAAGTACTACGTCGATACGTGGTCGCGGATCGACCTCGCTCCTACTTTAGAGCTTCGCCGAACAGAAGATAAAAAGTTACTTCTGGAACTGGAGCGAGGTGACGTTTCGGAACTGACTAAGTCAGGGTGGCAACCGCCCGAGGTCTTCACTGCGAGCGGACGGGATGGAAAGACGGACATCTGGGGGATCATCATCCGCCCCACGAATTTCGACCCCTCAAAGAAGTATCCGGTCATTGAGAACATCTATGCAGGCCCGCAGGGTTCGTTCGTGCCGAAGTCGTTCGCGGCGTACTCTCAGATGCAGTCGCTGGCTGAGTTAGGATTCATCGTCGTTCAGATAGACGGCATGGGTACAGCGAACAGGTCAAAGGCATTTCATGATGTCGCCTGGAAGAATCTTGGAGACGCCGGCTTCCCGGACCGGATTCTCTGGCACAAGCAAGTCGCCGCGAAGTACTCGTACTACGACATCAGCCGCGTCGGGATTTATGGGGGGTCTGCCGGTGGGCAGAGCTCGGTAGGGGGGATGCTTTTTCATCCGGAGTTTTACAAAGCCGCGGGTTCCAATAGCGGCTGTCACGACAATCGGATGGACAAGATCTGGTGGAATGAGCAATGGATGGGATGGCCCCTCGGTGCTCACTACGCGGCGGCATCCAACGTGGATAACGCTCGACGGCTGGAGGGCAAGCTGCTTCTTATAGTTGGAGAGATGGACACAAACGTCGATCCGTCATCGACGATGCAGGTCGTGAATGCGCTGATTAAGGCCGACAAGAAGTTCGAACTTCTTTTTGTTCCGGGCGGAGGTCACGGCGCTGGCGGGGCGTTCGGCCAGAGGTTGTTGTATGACTTCTTCGTTCATCACCTGCTCGGCATCGAACCACCCGACTGGAACCGGATACGGTATAAGATCGATCCAGCCACGATAAAGACTGATCAGCAGTAGCATGTGACAAGAGAAACAAATCTCCGGATGAGTAAAGCGGATGACAGGATAGGATAGCGGAGGCTGCTCGAGCTGAAATGTCTCGGCGCGCGGCCAATTCACGCAACCTGATTTCAATCCCAAAACTGTTAGCCAATCAATGGCTCGCCAGGACCAGACAAACATCCAGACAAAGATAGACTCGCTCAACTCCTTTCCCTTGCCGGAGTCGAGCCGCCAGCCTCGAACAAGATTAGAACAAGATTGATCCAGCCTCGGTGACGACTGCTTAGCGACTTGGGACCCAGGCTTAACATTGACAATGTAAATTCTTGATCCGCATTAATCCGCATTCTGCGCGTAGCCGCCTATGTGCGCGCTTTCCGCCTGCGTTGCCCTGGCTTGGCGGCCTCGTTACGCTACTGCTATAAGCTCATCGACAAAAGGAGTGCTGATATGAAACAGATCGTTCTCACACTTATTTGTTTCGCAGGGTTGTGCCAGGTCACCCTATCTCAAGGCAACGCGGACCAGGAAAAGATCAAGCTTGAACATAACAAAGCCATCGTCCGTGGTTATATGACTGAAGTTCTGAACAAAGGAAACCTGGCTGCATTCGATAGCTATTTCTCTGCAGATGTTGTGTTCAACAACTCAAAGGGTTTCAAACAACAACTTGCGGGTATGCAGTCAATTCGTAGCGCCTTCCCCGACTTCCACCTGGTCATAGAGGATCAGATAGCTGAAGGAGACAAGGTGGTAACTCGAGTGACGTTTCAAGGGACGCACCGAGGAGAATTCAGAGGCACTGCTCCCACCGGTAGGCAGGTACGGTACTCTGGGATTGCCATAGATCGGATCGTTGAAGGTAAGGTGGTAGAAATGTGGCATGTTGCTGACACAGTAGCATTGCTGCAGCAAGTCGGCGCCGTACCATCACCACAACAGAAGAAATGAATAGGTAATTGTAAAGGAGGTTAGGCGGCCGGAGCGTATGCCCTGCCCCGCTGCACATGTTCGCTGATGTAACGTCGGATTGTGCATGATCGATGGACTGCGGCTCAGGCGTATGCCGAGATGAAGCAATACGAGTTCGAGAAGGGTGCAGGGCACAGCGCGCTCAACAAGTGCGTTTATGAATACAGCACACGCGCGTCTGATGAAAAGAAATAAGGTCAACTTCCAAACGCTACGTCGCGCGATTTCTTCATTGTATCCCTCATCTGCGATTGTAAGGACTAAAGTCGGCCAGCGCGCTACGAGCAACTCAGTTTCCCTGCTTTACCGCCTTTAGTCCTGCTCTAAGCCATTGAGCCCCATCGTCCAGTGTGATACAAATGCAACCGGAGACAGGGGGCGTTCTGCATTTACTCCTGACCGGGGACAATGTTTAGACCTCAGAGTGTCCTGAATATATTGTGGCGGCGCTATCTTAAGCCGTGCATTTGAGTATGTCAATGAATATTTTCAATACCATCGAACAATATTCGTTGACACTTCTTGTCGCCATGTCTTGGAGACCGATATGACCACGGCGACGAACGACTTGAGTGAATACCTTAAGCGCGTTATGAAATTGAAGGGCCTGACGCAGAAGGACGTGCAACGGATGTCAGGCGGAAGAATAACCGATGGCTACGTCGCAAGCATTTCGATTGGGAGGGCTAACAATCCATCGGTGGAAAAACTCAAGGCTTTAGCCGATGGGCTTGGTGTGGACAGGGACGAGCTGTTTCATGTGGCTTGCGGCCAGGCGGAAGAACATGGCGGCAGACGTAAGAACGGCCACGCGCCGGACGCTCTGATGATCTTGGAGACTGTGCAAAAGGCTGTGGTGAGTCCCGACGTGACCGAGATTCTGTATGAAGTGGTGCGGCTGTCCCCAGAGGAGAGGGCCAGTTTGCTCGGGTTCATAAAGAGGCTTGGCGCCGGGGAAAGGAAGTCGCGGCGTAAGACTAAACGCACTTAGCTCCCTTGATTCTCGTCTGGCTCAAGACCCTCTAGTATTATCAGAGCCCTGAGCAACTGATCGTCACTTACCCGTTCATCGCCGAGAGTGTCCATGATCTTTATCAGCATTGCCCTTGACGGCAGCTTTTCCAGTTCCTTAAGTCTCGCTTCTTTTTCTTTGTTTGTTGCTGGCCTGGGGGGTCTTTCGTCTTGCTTGGTCATTTTCTTCTTCCACTCTTGCATGTCGAGCACGGTCGCCGGTAGGCCTGCCAGAGATGATGGTTCGACCGCGCTCGGGGTATCACCGCCCTCAGGCATAGGCAGGCGTATAACGTTCGCAGCTTCGGCGGCTAACTGGCCAACGACCGTCGCACTGCTATCTGTGCGCAACGCGCCGCGCACAAGGCTCTTGTCTTCGGAGGTCCTCTGGGTAAAAGCTACCACGGATCGAGGCGCGCGCCATCCCCGGAGTTCTATCTCCTCGCGCGTCTCGCGCCACTCAGGATACGCACTGGCGAATGGCGACGCAAGCACAATCCGAGAGACGTTACGAGCTTCTTCGAGTCTCCCGACCTCACAAAGTTCAACCGCTAAGCTGTTCATGTAGTCGTAGTAGACGTGAGGCTGTGATGGTCGCATAGCATGGGCAAGAGGGAAAAGATTCTCAAGCATCTCCAATGCATCGCGGTGATTTCCATCCTCACCGCTTATGACGGCAACCATCTTTTGAGTATGAGTTGCTGCATAAGGATCATAAAGCCCACTGAGTGAAATGAAACGAGCCGCATCGGAGTAGAAAGACAAAGCAGATTGATTGTCGCACCTATTGCGCGCATTTGCCCCCAGAGAAATCATTACTCTTGCTCTGTACCTGGTGGGCACTGTCTCCGCGACACCTTCAAGTAAGCTTATTGCTTGCTCTATGTCTCCGCGTCCGAAGCTCTGAATGCATAATGCTTGATAATACCGACTGACGGCTTCATATTGGCGGGACAGCGGTAAGCTCCCGAGAATCTGGCTCACCTGCTCAATCACGTTCATTTGTCGAAACGCATGTGCCTGCTCCGCGAGCACTATGAGCCTATTACCCAACTCGTTAAAGATTTGTCCTTTATAAACGCTTCTGAGTAGATCCGCAGCAAGTTGTTGGTAAAATCCGACGTTGATTGGTGCTTGGGAATTGGCGAACCGCTTTAAGGAGGAAGAATCTGTGAGAACAAGACTGATATTCGCTGCAATTTGCATACTCACTCTCCCGCTTTGGTTTTCAGCTTTTCAGAGTGACAAACTGATGAACTCGGCTTCGTTTGTAACGGTCGCATATGCCGGCCACACAACTTCCGGCAATTGGTGCGAGTGTGGCACTCCCGGCTGCCTCTGCGACCCCGGCGAAGTAGGAGGCCAGAGCAACCGGCCGGTGTCCGATCAAAACAAGAGGCCTTTCGATCAAGGCGCTTCTCCAATCCGCGCGCTCTCCGGCTTTGACTTCGGTACCGGCGTGCTGATCCTGGCGTTTGCGTTATTCGTGTGGGCCAGGCTGCGGGCGTAAGCTCTCAGCCGCTGTCTAGTCGCATTCAATGGTCTGTTCAATCCGCCTCAACGCGGCGGCTCAGGTGATTTGTGTCCTCTCGACGCGGCGGCTCGATCGCGCTGAAAAACTGAGTTACAAAAGACACCCTGTGTTGGCCGGCTGCTATCGCGTCAGGGACCCGCAGCACCCATAACCGGTCGGGGAAGGATCTGTGCGGCCTCCAAAACCCAGGACCTAGGAGGCGCGCCGATGATAAGACTATTAATTGCGTGTGTCAAGTTACACTATTCTAGCGGGGGCGCGTCACTATATTGATCGATACTGCATTGGTTACAAAGGAGATGAGGGTAGGACCGAGCGATTGAGAATGACTTGCGAACAAAATGTTCGCGTCCGTCTCTTTACTCATTCGCGCCGGTGAGGGGTTCCTAGCACCCTGAGATGACGGTAGTGTCCTAATCTCGTGTTGATTAAAAATATCGCGTCCTTCATGTTATGACAAGGAAGCAAGAATCTTCACAGGAGGCTATACAATGATTGCATGGGAGAGATTAAAGTCCGATCAGTTTCACGTCTGGCGCGCAAAAGTTCCTGGTGGCTGGTTGGTGACAGTGAGAGGTCAGCAGGAGGACAGCGTTACGTTCTATACAGACCCGAACCATCATTGGAACGGAAGATCGTTACCTTAGATATTTCCGAGTAGGTCTTTCAACGTCCACACACTTATGGCCAATCCCGCTTCCATTAGGGCGTCACTCTTGGTGAACTATGAACGCGACAGAAGTTGTAATGCGCGAAGTACCTGCGGTTCCCAACGCTATTCTCAATTGACGCGGTGCCTCACGCAGGTTTGCAGCCAAATCATTCCGCGTTGCAAGGTGTTCAGGTAGGTATTCGCCCGGAGATTGACCGGGCTTCACCACGCTATTCCTTTGCACCAGCTTTTTTAAGTAGCTGAACTACATTCTTGTGGCCTGCTTCTCTCGCCCGCATCATTGCTGTTTTTCCATCCTTGGTTCTTACGTTGACGTTAGCTCCTTTCGCCAACAGAAGCTTTGCAATGAGTTGTGACGATCGGTCGCTGCATAAAACAGCGGGTTCTTGCCGAAATTGTCCCCTGCATTAATGTCGGCCCCGCCCTCTAACAAGACTTTGGCGGTCTCGATATCGTTGGCCAGAACCGCAATGATCAAAGCTGTCGCACCAGTGTCGTTGTCCTTGACGTTGACATCAGCACCCTTCGCCAACAGCGCTTTGACCATGTCCGGATGATCACCCATTGCTGCGAGCATCAGAAGAGTTTGACCTCCTAGAGCTTTCGCATTTGGATTGGCTCCATTTTCAAGCAGAGTCCATTTTCAAGCAGAGTCTTCACTGCTTCGGTGTGAAAGCCGTCCTGAACAGCGAATACCAAAGCGGTCCTCCCGTAAGTGTCTTCGGCGTCCACCGCGGCCCCGGCGTCGAGTAGTATCTTCAGCGTATCAACGTTGCCAAGCGATCCTGCCTCCATCAGGGCAGTCGCGCCGCCCTTGGAACTTGCGTTGGGGTTCATTCCAGCCGAAAGAAGCAGCATTACGATGTCATTCTCACCCCTCTTCACGTAAGTGAACAATGCATCTTCAGTGAAGGAAACCCATCGTTTCTCGAGCTCCTTACGTGCGATTTCTTGAGTATCTTGTGGCGTCCGTTCACTCGCCGCCCTCTGTTTTATCGACTCTTCTCCACGCTTGGATTGCGCCTTGCAGCACGAAAGGAACACTGATAGAACGAGAAGCACTAGAACCACAACTATTCTAAGATTCATGCTCAATTCAACGATCATCGCCAATCATCTGGTCTTGCTATCCATAATGCGATGCGAAGCTGACGTTGGGGTTCACGTAAGTTAGGTGGCAGATCACTGCGAGTCGCCAGATCATTTAGATACGGATTATCGCCGATGACAACATACTCCAGGGGATCCTCTTGTCAATTGCAATATTGCAGGCCCGGCCCCTTCTCAAGCCCTACACCTTTGATCGTTGTCGTCAAGAAGGCGAGCCAGACATCCGATAAACGACCTGCTTTTTTTAGAGGCGGAAACCTGTTAGCACTACGGGCAACGAGCGAGGTAGCCAATCTCCAAAACGGTATCGTCTTTGTTGACGCTTACGTAAAGGCCGCGCCGCGCGTAGACCAACCAGATCGGATACTTTCGCTGTGCAGATGGTTTAGATTGCTTGATGCGCTCCTCCCTCGGGCAAGGACCAAGACCTTCGTCGCGCACGACATAGTTCCCGCCGAACAGAGATATCGCTCGCCCGCGTGTGAGATGCTCGGGATAGACATCGATCGCCTTGACTATACGTGTCCGCGCGTCGATAACGATCGTTGTTCGACCTTTAACGCCGCCGACATTTCTGTACTCGAGCAGAAGCTCCATCTCAGGGTCACTATCGATTAACTTTTCCTCGGGCGGGCCTTTCCATGCAGGACGTCCGAAGACTTGCATCACGTCCGTTTCTGTTGATCGCCCCAACCTGAGCCCTCGGTAGCTTCCGGCACGCCACTCGAGCTGTCCGTCACGTTTGCCGGGCTGCTCAAGAACCTTGAACGCCCTGGCGGAGCGTTGCCTCATCAACTCTGGCGAAGCCATCATCGCAAGGGCTATTGCGACACACATAAGGAAACAGATTTTCACCCCCTCCCTCCTTAATGCCAGGCGGAGACCGCACTAGCGCAGCTACTTCTTATCCTTCTTTTTGTCACAGGGGCACGGGTTATTTAGGAAATCGCCCGGATCATCGAAACTTTGACCTTTGCGCAAAGGCCACGGATTTGTACTACTAAAGCCAAAGTGGAGATGATCCTCACTCTCCAATTGGCCAGCGGGCGGATTGCCAGTCCTTCCCGCCCAGCCGACGAAATCGCCGGTTTTGACCACGTCGCCCTTCGCGAGGTCCGAAGCATCTTTAAGATGTGCATAGAGCGTGAACGCGCTATCACAGTGCTTTATGATGACCGTATTACCATAGCCGTTGACCCAGCCGCTATAAATTATCTCTCCCTTCGACGCGGAGTAGGCGGCCTGCCCCACGGAGGCCCGGATGTCGATACCTTCGTGCTTTCCTCCCGTCCTCCCGTGAAATTTTCCACTACCGCCAATTCCCTTCCTGAGCTCGCCGATCTTTCCGGATTCTGCTAAGTTTATCCCCGGCATTCTTGTGATAGGGTTTACTCCACACTTCTTCAGTACCCAAGCTATGAACGCCAGTTCTGCGGAGTTGAACCTACGCGGTTTCGACGCGAAATCCTCCACTCGGGCATACGGACGCACTTGCTCAAGCCCAAATGGATCTGTGTAGGCAGTGGGCTGGTTGCCGACATAAGCGTAAGCAGCGTCGCCGCTTCTAAACGGAATCGGGTCTTCAGTGAGGAACCTTCCTTCTCGGGGGTCGTACCAGCGGGCGCGGTAATACAACAAACCGGTTGCCGAGTCTCGTTCGCGCCCAGTGAAGGCATACCGGCTTAGCGCATTAGCGGTGCTTTCTCCGAATGGTTCGTACTGTATCCGTTCAGCGATTCCGCCGATAGAGTCAACCAAGCCTGCTATACTTCCGAGATGATCCTGTAAGAAGTAAAGCGGTCCGTCGGTCCCAGTTGAGGTTGCCTGACGTAGCTTCTCATCAATCGCGCTGCCATTAATGTAATCGACCACAGTCGAATCGCTGCCGCGGTCCAGCACTATGTCGTCTCCATCGTAGAGGAAGGTGGTTGTCAAGCTTCCTGTTGTGCGACTTGACCTGCGACCCAATGCGTCGTAGCTGTATTCAACGACTTGGTTACTCGGAGGAGTTACTCTCACGAGTCTACCGCGAGCATCCCATTGATAAGTCGTCAAGCCCGACGCGTCGTTCTTTGAGCTGGTTTGCCCCTCGTTGTCGAATGCGAAGCTCGCGCTCCCAAACTGCGTAATGCGATTCGCTCCGTCTGCAGCAGTTGCCGTCTTCGTCCCGGGCATTAAGTGCGAGGAGGCTAGAGATGTAATCGATGCGATCTCGTCATCAACGTTGTAGGTGTAGCGGTAGTCCTCTATCGGCGCGCCGCCAGCCTTTGCGTGCTGTAGCCTCACCAATCTATCTAGTTCGTCGTAGTTGTAAGACGTCGTTACTGCGTTTGGCCGTGCTAGAGAAGTCCGACGTGACAGAATATCGTATCCATACGTGAAAGTCTCTGTCCCTTGGCTAATTGATTGCAACCTGCCGGCTATATCGTACTCATAGGTCACTGCGGGCCGGTCCCCCCCAGTCATGGAAGTTCGCTGATTCGCCGCATTGTGTTCGTAGCTCAGAATACCCCTGGGCGTCGCTTCCCTTATCACGCGATTCGAAGAATCGTAAGCCCAAGCAATGCTTCCGCCCTGCGTGTCATCTATTCGCACAAGCCTTGAAGCCGCGTCGTAAACGTAGTCGACCACAGCATCGGCATAGCTCGCTCGACTTAAACGATTCAGCAGGTCATAGTTGAACGCGCTGTGTCTACCTAGCCTGTCAACTGACTCTATTAGGTTGTCATTAGCATCGTAAGAAACGCTCGATTGTCGTCCCAATGGATCCCGACTGCCCGTCGGCCGATACAGCTCATCGTATGAATACGTACTCGTGTTCCCGCGCTGATCCGTCAACCCAACTAAGTTCCTGCGATTGTCATATCTGAACCTCGTCTCGCCTCCGATTCCGTCGATTATCGATTCGATGTTCCCTCGCTGATCGTAAGAGTAATGCACTGTGCGGCCAGAAGGCGAGACTAGTGCGGCGACCTCGTCGGCTCTGTTGTACTCTATTTGACTCACTCGCCCAATCGCATCGGTGCGTGATGCCGGGCGATTCTTGGCATCGTATCCGGTCGATGTCTCGTGATTCAGTCCATCGGTTACCTTCGTCCGATTGCCGTTAGCATCGTACGAGAAGCGCGCAACTGCGCCCGCCGAATCTGTGATCGTGAGCATCCGGCTCATCGCGTCGTAGGTCACGCTCGCGCGCCGATTGAGCGGAGCGATCACCGCAGTCGCGCGTCCTATCGCATCGTATTCAATTGTCGATCGGTTACCCAATGGATCTATCGCCGCGACAACGTTGCCCTGGCCGTCGTATTCTAGTCTGGATGTTTGGCCCATCGCATCGGTGATGCTGATGTTCTGGCCAAACTGATCGTATCCGAGCGTAGTAGTCTGATTCAGCGCATCGGTGATGGAGACCAGGTTTCCCCGAGAATCATAACTATACGATGTGGCGCGACCGAGCTTATCGGTCGTTCTCGTGAGGTTGTTATACACAGGCTCATATTCGAACCGCTCCGTATGGCTCAAACGATCGGTGCTTTCAATCACGTTGCCCCGCTCGTCATACTGCCTACGAATCTCCGGACACCCGCACGGGCCTCTCGTCGAGTTCGCCAGATTGGTCGTCAGATCGCGATCTGTCTGCGAGCTCTGTCCGAGCGCATCGGTTTCAGCGATGACGTAGCCGGCGGCGTTGAATCGCTTGCTCATCGTCCGCCCAAGCGGGTCGGAAACGGTTACCGAAGCGACAACTCGGCCAGCCAGACCGTAACTGTATTGCTCGACGCCTCCGTCCGCGAACTTTTGCTCGATGACCCAACCATTCGTGTTGTAGGTGATTTGTTTAGCTACGATCCCTCGCTTATCTGTGACCTTAGAGAGTCTGCCTCCGATCACGTAGTCATACCGCATAACATTGTTAAGCGGGTCTGTTACGGTAGTTAGGCCGTTCGGTCCCGGTACCCCGAGCGTGCCTTCATACGTGTAGCGCCAGGTTCGCCCTATCGGATCCGTCGCTGTGATGATTCGGTTCTGCGAATCGTAGTCGAGAACTAGCGAGCGGCCAACAGGGTCAGTTATGCGAATTAGGTTCGAGCCCGCGTAGGTCAGCGCCGTAGTGTTGCCATTGCGGTCGAGGATGGCGGTCAACCTCCCATTCGAATCAAACCGCATCAAGCTTCCACTCTCATAACGGTGTTCGAAGGTACCGTCAGCAAACTTCCGAATAACATCGCCAAGTTGTCTGGTGGTGGCAGTCGTCGAAAAGACTAACGCTCCGTCGGGGTCAGTGCGCGTGTAGCTGAAGAGCCGACCCGTACCCTCTCCAGGCCTTACGAATCTACCAGCCCCGCCGGTCTGGAAAGGACCCGTCAGGCGATAACTATATCCGTGAGTCGCGCCCCGCCCGAACGGACAGGAGTCACAAGTCTGAGCGAGGTCGCTCGTATAGATGCGCGTCAGGGTTAACCCCCCACGCGCCCCGCCTAGTGATACGTAGACTGTTTTCTCGATCTTCACTCCAGTCGAGAGGTCCACCGTGTTCGGAGTACAAGTTTCGTTGCAATCGCGATCGTCGCTGCACGGATGCGTGTTACCATCAGGTGTAACATTCGGGAAATGCCACGAGAAGTCGGGCAAGCCATACGGCCGGCCAGTCTGAGGATTGATCTCAGGCTCGATCCGCCGCCCGTCCGTGCTAACGCGTCCAAACCCATACACGTACCACTGCACCGTGTCGTGATTGAACGAGTACAACTCGATTCTCTTGCCTGGGTCCGCTCCAGCGAGGTTCGGATAAACCACGGGCATCGGCACGTCTGATATCGCGCCTCCGGGCTGGCTCGTGTAGACCAGGTTTGTCCCGACATCCGATGGCAAAGGCGCGGGAGTCCGGTCTATCGCAAGCGGAGTGATCGACGCGCGTGCCACCGGCGAGCCGTCGCGGTTGCGGAGATGCGCATCTGAGGGGATCGTCATCGACAGACCCAGCACGCGAGGATTCGTTGCAACCGTAGTCTGGCCGGGCACAACGTCCACTTCGAACTGCGTGTCTATCGCAGGCAAGAAGAATGTGTAGGGAACGGTGTTGGCCTGACCCGCTACGATAGTCGCAGGCTCGATGATTAGCGGATAGGTGCGATTGGGTGCTGATGCGGTGCGGCCATCGACCATCAGCGGACGGTCTAGTCCTGCGGTTACCCCTGAAAGCAAGAATGCTCCCGCCGCGTCGGTGGTCGCGGTCTTGCCATCGAGTGAAGCCGTCGCGCCCATTATCGGCTCGTCTTCAGTCGAGAGCACTCTCCCTGAGAGCGTCGTCTGTCCCGCGGCTAGCACTGTCAAGGAAGCATTGGCGGTGCGTACAAGCTCGCTGCCGTCGACAAGGCCGCTGCCCCGAATTGTGAATGAATAGCTGCCCGGTCCCGGGTTGGTTCCCGACAACTTCACGCTGAGAGTCGACAGCGCTCCGGCAGTGATCTGTAGAGGCTTGAACTCGGCGGTTGCGCCCGGAGGCAAGCCCGTCGCGGTCAGGCTGACGAGTTGACTGAACGTGCTGGATGGGCTAGTCACAAATACCACGAACGTCGCGGTGCTCGCTTGAACTGCGGTCGTCGATGAAGGTGCGATGGTGAGTCGATAATCATTCTGCCCCGGATCGACAGTGAACGCCGTTGCGGTGTCCGCGCGCCCCAGGCTGTTGGTCAGATCGATCACTCCGGTGACCGCACCATTCGGAACAATGGTGCGGACCGAGGTCGGCGTAACGAATGTGACCAGCGCGGCGAGACGAGAGTTGTTGCTGCCGGCGAAGGTGACGACAGTCGGACCGGTGACGGCTTTGAGAGCGGTACCGGTCAGCGTGACTTCGGTGCCGACCGTGCCGTTCTTCGGATTGAAGTCGGAGATGATCGGCGTATTAGCTATGACTTCAAAGTTGGCGGCGCTGATCGCCGAGCCGCCTTCGGTCTGAACCGTGATCGGCCCCGTAGCCGCGTCGGCGGGAACGGTGACGGTCAACTGGGTGCGGCTCGCGAATGTGACTACGGCGTCAGTGAGCCCGCCGCCAGTGCGAGTGAATCGAACGGTGTTGCGCGCGGGAGCGCGGCCATCGAATCTTTCGCCGGCGATTGTCACGCTGCTGCCGGCGTTGCCTCGTGTAGGCGTGAAAGAGGCGATCGAGGGCGGCAGCAAGACTCGCCGCAAGACGTGATTGCCGGTGTCGGCGACAATGATCGCGCTGGATTGAGCTACAGCGATGCCACGCGGAGTGAAGAAGCGCGCGACGCTGCCGGTCCCGTTGGTGAGTCCCCGGTCACCGGTCCCGGCTAGCGTTGAAACCGCAGGCGAGACGGCTGCGCTCCCAGGATCGACGAAGCGCACGAGCGAGTTTGTAGCATCGGCGACGATCAGCTTGCCTGCCCCATCAACGGCGCTTCCCGAAGGCTCCGCGAATTTTGCTTGGGTGGCCGATCCGTCGGCGAAGCCTCTATCGGCCCCGGCTATCGTGATCGTCGCGCCGGACGGAGCCAGCCTTCGAATGCGATGATTGCCGGTGTCTGCGACATATACGAACAGAGTAGACCCGTCTACGGTAATGCCGACCAGTCCGTCGAACCGCGCGGGTGAATCGGAAGAACCGATCGTTCCGTCACCCGCGACAGTCGAGACGTTCCCCGAGGGTGTCACGGCGCGGACGGATGAGTTGCCGGTATCGGTTACATAGGCGTTGCCTTGATTGTCGAGCGCGACGCCGCGCGGCGCGTTGAATCGCGCTTGCGTGCCCGCGCCGTCCTGGAATCCGGACGTGCTGCCGCCGGCCAGTGTCGCAACCGTTCCATCGACCGCGATCCGCCTTATGCGATTGTTGCCGGTGTCGGCAACGTAGATCATTCCCGATGAATCGACGGCCACGCCCTGCGGGTTGTCGAAGCGAGCCGAAGCGCCTGGGCCATCCAGAAAACCGGCTGTGCCGTCGCCGGCGACAGTAGTGACCGTGCCGTCGGGAGCAACGCGCCGAATTCGGTTGTTGCCTGCGTCGGCAACATAGATGGAATCATCCTGGGCGACGGCCAGGCCCGCGGGGTCGCGGAACTTAGCCTGAGCTGATGGTCCGTCGGCGAATCCCGGAGAACCCGCCAGTCCCGCCAGAGTCGAAACGGTACTAGAAGCTGCGCCCGGAGGAGTAACCGGCACGACTTTGAATCCGTCGATCAATAGCTCCAGTTCTTCTCTGGTCTCGAACGGGATCGTGGTAGACACCTGAACAGTTCTAGGCGCAAGCGACGCCGTGGAAGATATGCTCAACTGGGCGGTCGCGGTGACTGCATCGATGACCGTTACCGGTCCCGGCGCGCCCGCAGCCGCTCCGCCTACTGCGACTTCTGCTCCGAACGTGGCGCGCGTTTGACCTGCGACCCAGCGAGTGGTGGTGCCGTGAAGCGTGACTGTGAGGTTCTGACCTTGAGTGCCGGTGGCTGGTGAGATGGATGCGAGCGACGAGCGAGCCGAAGTTATGGTTATGGTGAGGAACGAGCCGGTCGCGCTCGAGATTCTCACCCCGATGGTGTTAGAGGCAATGAGCGAAACCTGTTTGGTTAGCGTAGCCGTGTTCTGGTTAAAGTCGCGCTGGGTAAAGATGTCGGTCCCGTTCAAGGTAATGGTCGCGCTGCTGACCCGGTTCGAGCCGTCGCTATCACCGTTCTGAACCACAAGTGTGAATGGCGGGACTGCGTCGGATGGCAGCGCAACCTGGTCAGTGACCGTTGCTGGAGGTCCAGACACGCGATCAAAGCGTCGAGGGCCGTAGATGGTCAGCGTATCGGACGACTGGGCAATGCTTTTCGAGCGGGCGCGCGCGGGCGACTTGGTCCGTGACTTTATTACGCTCGCGGAGCTTGATAGATCGGAGCCACTGGCAAGTGGCGCGAGCAGCGAGTTGCAAACGAATGCAAACATCAAAACAGAAGAAGTGAGGATTGAAGGGTTGAGACCTACGACGGTGCGCGAGACCTGCCGCAATGCGCGAGCCAGAGATCGAACGCGAGTGCTCGTTCGCGGGAAGGCATTCGCGCGGCTGGTCTCGCGTTTGCGGCAAGCTGCTCTACGCGATTTCACGCTGCTTACATGAACGGCGACTATGATCGCACGGTGTTTGCTTTTCGTGGTCGTCATCCTTCAATCCTCACTGAATCCTGAAAAGGAGAACTCGGCCAGGCGGCAAAGCCGCTGTCCCTTGCACATCGCATTGCACAACTCGTTACTGGCTGGCTTTGATCCGCCTTCCCGATTGGGTGACATAGGTCAGTTCAGAAGCTCCACCGTAGGTAGCAGCTACGTCGATCCGATTGACTCGTTCCCCGTCTATGAACATCGCTTGCGAGGAGACATCGACAACTGCCGACGCTGTGAGCACGCTCATCCCAGACGGCAGAGCCAGGCTTGCCGTGGCCGTGGAAGCGGACTGAGTGCCTGCAAGGGCTCCGCTCTGGCCGCCGGTGCGCGGGCCGTTGAGAGGTATCAAGGTCACCTGCACGACGGTTCCTAGCGGAATGTTCGTTGCCTCGATGGTCACCGTAACGGGGTTGGCCGTCGTCGACGGGACAACGATGTCCGGCGCGCCGGCTAGCGAGCCGAGCGGTAATGCCGGCGCCGAAACGCCCGCGACCGACGCGATTCGCAAAGTAGGTCCATTGGGAATGGTGACCGGGTTGGGAAGTGCGAAGGACGCCGAGTTCGTGGGGACGTTAGGATTGAAGGCGCTGAAGGTGAAGGCCTCTATGCGCACGAACCCGGGTGCTCCATTCCCGCCACCTGGAAAGGTGCTTGTGCCGCCCGCAGCCCCGCCACTCACATTGAGAGTGCCTCCCCCGGTGATCGTGTTGGCGATCAGCCGGATCGCGCCGCCCGCCCCGCCACCGCTGGCGGCTCCCGCAGCGCCGACCACGACCCCAGCCCCACCCAGCGAGAGAATGCTTCCGGTGAAATTGATGTTGGTTGAGCTCGCGATCAAGATCGCGCCGCCACCGCCGCCCCCGGCGCCGCCGCGATTACCGGAAACCGCGCCACCGCCGCCGCCGCCCGATCCTCCAATGAGCGGCAATATGGTGCTGGAACCATACTTCGCTCCGCCCGCGCCCCCGAGGGAGTTGGCGTTCTGTGCTCCGCCGGTGATACCCGCGATCGCATACCCGCCGCCGCCGCCGCCGCCGAGATTGGTTCCGTTAGCACTACTCCCACCCCCGCCGCCGCCGGGACCGTCTCCGGTAGCGCCAACGAAGGTGTCGAAGCCGAAGCCCGCTGCGCCACCGTCATAACCTCCCGGACCGCCCCGTCCCCCGCCTCCGTTATTCAGCCCGTTGCCCCCAGCAACGCTGATCGTTCCCGCTACGGTGACATCGCCAGTTGCCCGAATCGTGACCGGTGAGTTCTTCGAGTTGCGCGTGAAGGTGATGGTCACGGACCCTGGAATGTTGATGGTCGTGAAGTTGAACACGCCGCTTTCGGGAACCTGGATCGTCTGGTTCGCAGCCGGCGCGAACGCACCATCGGCGCCTGTCGACCCGCTGCTGAACGTGTTGAGTTGCGCACGCGTCGGCACAGGCATCCAGGCCATGCACAGGGCAAAACCTAGCGCCGCGACACGCAGACGCTTGAGTGTTGAAAACATCGCTTTCGTTCTCCTTTTCAGTTGAGCGAGGGAGTTCGCGGGGCAGCGGGCCAGGGGGACCCTTCGCGTCGTCCTCCTCTACTGAATCGTTATAGTGTTAGCCCCTGCGGGCACCGCCCGCGTCGTTCCCGCCGCGGCAGTCACAACAATCACTCGAGTACCCGTCGTAGCTCCTGATGACACATTCACGGCCGCGGTGAGCTGCGTCCCATCCGTGTTCACGGTCAGGTTCGAAGCGGTGATCGCGGTGTCAATCGCGCCGCTCGAATTGATGAATCTCATAACCGATGCGCCGCCGAGGTTGGCTCCGCTGACCGTCAACGTCACTGTCGCTCCGCGCGCGATACTGGCCGGTGAAATACTCGATATCGCCGGTCCAGTAGTGGCAGAAACAAACGGGCTGAAAACGGTGGCTACGCTCGCGCCCGCCGCACCAAAGTTAATCGAGACGAGCGGAGTCGAAGCGGTGCTGGGCCCGCTGATCACGACCCCTCGCCTAATTGAAACCATTGGCGCGCGGGCGGCAGCCAGTCCTCGGGGATCGCCTTTGCGCAGGGATACCGGCGGCGCCAGTAGCGAGGCCAGGCCGTTCGGATTAAGCACCTTCACCCGCGCCTCGCCGAACAGCGCGGGCTGAGCGACGCTGGTGGCTCGCACAACAACCGACAAGCTGGCGTTGCCGGTCAGGTTAGCCGGAGCGGTATACAAGCCGGCCGCGGAGATGGCGCCAACAGTATTGTTCCCCGCGATGATCCCGTTGACTGCCCAGACAACGCTTTGGTTCCCGCCTCCGCCGACGATCGCAGTGAACGCGAGGGTGTCGCCGGGGAGCAGGGTAGCCGTGGACGGCAAGACTCGAACGCGGCTCCCGACGGTGAAGGGGACGGGCGTGATCAACGTCCCGCGCGGCGTAATGATGGTGATTGGACCGGTCGTGGCCGTGTCCGGGACTACGGCAACAACAGCGGAAGGAGTCACGCTTGCGATCTGTGCCGAGGTCCCGTTGAACGACACCGAAGTGACCGCGGCGTTGAATCCCGTGCCGACGAAAGTGACCTCATCACCCGCTCCGCCTTCGTGCGGAAAAAACGCCAGCAGCGCCAGCGTGTCGGCGCTGATCCTTCGGATAGCGGTGAAGTTGCCGGTCGCGTCGTAGTCGTACACCGCCGCCTCGCCGTTTGGGGAGATCACCGCGGTCAGCCGTCCGTTGTCGTCGTAAACGAAGCGGGTCGTTCCTCCTTGCTGGGCGTCAACGGCCGCCGTGGTCAGAACTACGACCAGCGTCAGTGCGGTGATTGCCCCGACGATTCTGTTTCTCACGTTGCTATGCCTCTCACACTCTTCGGCGAAACTATTTGAAAGGCGATTACTTCACCGGATTCGTGAGCGCCCCCGTCAACGTTGCCCGATTCGCCGAGTCTAACCCGTGCGTATGAGACGTGACGCGCTCCTCGGCCCACTCCGGGTGCGCGGCGAAGAACCTTGCGGCAATTGGGTTCGCCAGCGGATCGTCTCGCCATTGCAGATACAAAGCCCGGGCGAGATCGGCCTCCGCCTTGCGGCCTTGGCTGGCATAGATCGGTGCAAGCAGTTGATAAGCACCTGCATCCTGGGGCTCGATCGAAACGACTGCTTCAAGCGCGGTGCGCGCTTCATCGAGCCTGCCGAGCGAGTAAAGCGTCTGTCCAAGTTGTCGCTGGACTTCGCGGTCGCGGGGATACTCCCTGGCCAGCACCGCGAGCGCTTCTGCCGCTTCCGATAGCCTGCCGTCGCCGCGCAAGACGACCGCGCGCCAGTAACGCGCGCGCGCGAGCAACGGTTTAAGCCTCAGCGCCCGATCGAGCAAGACCGCGGCCTTCCGCAGTTGCTCGCGCTCGGGGCCGTAGCGTTCAGTTCGCAGCTCTGCGATTGCCGCGTTCACCAGAAGGTTCGGGTCGGACGGGTCGAGCTCGCTTGCGCGGCGGAAGGCCTCGCTGGCGGGACCGTACTGGGCTTGCTCGAGCAGGGCGATGCCGTAGTCGTTCCAGCGCCGGGCTAACTTGGCTGGGTATAGGGTTCGGGGTTGCGGGTTCAGCGTTTCCTTCTGACTTATGATCTCTGACCTACCGGCTGACTTCTGACCTGTGGTCACCGACCACTGGCCGCCGATCGCCACCTCCGCTTCGGCCATCTCAACGACCGGCACCTCGAGTTTGGAGTTGCGCATCATCATCACATAGTTCGTGTACTCCTGATTGAAGCGCCGGTAGTTGATTCGCGCGCGCAGCTTGATGCCGGCCGTCCGCTCACCATTGCCGCCGGGAACGCGGAATCGGAAGCGGGCGAGGTCGGAACGTCCCGGCTGAATAGTGTTGTCGTAGGCCTTGATGTTGGTGGTCCAGATCTGATGTCTCGTGATGACGCGTGCCGAGTCGTCGAGCAGGATAGCCTTGTAAACGTGCGCGCTCTCATCGAGCATTCCGTCCGGCTTGAGATAGCCGCTGTGAAAAATCGTCTTTCCCGATTCGTCGCTCGCTTCCAGCTCGACCCATGCCTCGTAGAGGTCCCGCACTTCTGGCGGAAACGAGTGCGCCGCATTACGATTGGACGCGACGACTTCGGCAACTACTTCCTCACCAGGTTTGAGTGCGATTCGATTTTCGCCGGCGACGTTGATCGGCGCGATAAGCTCGCCGGTCGTTTCGCGCCGAAGAGCAAAGATGTCTACCGCGAGGACGTTCGAACCGAGGAACTTCTCGATCAGGTCGGCCTGTTCGGTCTGGCCGTAAAACAGCGGAGCCGCGGTGTTGGCGCCGGGCCAGCGGTGAGAAGCGATCAATCCGTTTTTTGCGGCGCGGTCGTTGTGACTGTCGATCTTCGGCATGTGACATGCGCGGCAATCCGCGCGAGCGTCTCGCCGGTAGAACGGCAACACGGATTCAAGCGACGCGCCCGATTGCTGCCACTCGTCGTATGCCGAGAAGCCTTTGATGTTCTTGTAGCCGTTCAACTCGGGCGGGGCGACCACCTTATGGCAGGTCGCGCAAAACTCCGGCGTCCGAAGCAGAGGCCTCATTACCGCGCGCTTGTGACCGGGAACGTCGGTGAGGATTTGTTCGTCGGTGAAGTCGCCGAAGATCGGCGTGCCGTCCTCCTTGGCAAGCAAAGCGGGCCTGCGAATAGTGAAGCTTCCCGTTCCGTCCACTCGCGCCTCAACTATCGAGTGACAAACCGAGCAGGTGACGCCTTCGTCGTCGAACTTTGTGAAGGGCGCCTCGGTCTTTCCCGAGTCCTTGGTGAGCGCGCCGGAAAACAGTGCGACCGGGGTGTGACAGGACTCGCAGTGACGGGTGAACTCGATCCCGCGAGTGCGAAGCAAAATGTCGGCGCTTTCGCGATAGAACGGTTCACGAGCTGCATTGCGGTGAAGCGACTGCGACCAGCCGGAGTGAGTGTCTTGATGACACGAAGCGCATCGCGATGCAGGGAAGAAGTCGGACTCAGGGATGAGTTTACCGTCGAGGGTTCTTGCGTTAGAAGGACTAAACAGCCCTGTCGGTAACGGCGGCACAGCGCGCGGCCCGTCAGCCATCGCGAGTCCAACGAGCGCAAGACTCGCCACGAAGAGAATCAGACGTGGAAGCGCGCTAATCCGGTCAAACATTTCTCGCTGATTCATAGAAGCCTCTTTGTCTTCGCCGTCAGGACGTAGCTCTGGCGTCAGCACCAGCAGTTAACCTGTGCTTTAGCGATGTGTTTTCGCAGACTTGTATAGCAGCCCGGTGGCAGAGAGGTCGGAGTTTAGGTCAACAGGACCCGACGAACGAAGAGAATCTAAAACTGTAATGATTTTAAGGTTCGCAAGTCGGGCGGAACGCTCCGGCTAACCTGTTACCGGGACATCACCCAGGAAGGACGTGCGCGATATTAGCACAAAAGGATCGTGTGTCAAGAAAATTATTCAGGAGATGATTAATATAGTCATAGCGCGCCTATGCGGAACCTCTGCCTGACCGGCAAAAGAAATCCCGTTGGGATTCTCGACGGTGGGGGCTTGCCAGCGACGCTGGGGCGGCGCAGACTCAGACGACCGGCGATGGCGTTGACGTGACGATTCACAGGCTACACACAGCAATCCACAGATGACGCAGATTTCGCAGATTGGACTAACCCGTTGCATAACGCTTTGCTCATGTCTTTTCATCCGGTCGCTCTTGCTCTGGAGCCGCGCAGACTCAGACGACCGGCGATGGCGTTGAAGTGACGATTCACAGGCTACACACACAGCAATCCACAGATGACGCAGATTTCGCAGATTGGACGAACCCGTTGCATAACGATTTCCTCATGTCTTTTCATCCGGTC
>JBBPIH010000054.1:0-9350 GCA_038040455.1 Acidobacteriota bacterium | reverse complement strand
CGAACCCGTTGCATAACGATTTCCTCATGTCTTTTCATCCGGTCTCTCTTGCACTGGGGCGGCGCAGACTCAGACGACCGGCGATGGCGTTGACGTGACGATTCACAGGCTACACACACGGCAGTCCACAGATGACGCAGATGACGCAGATTGGACGAACCCGTTGCATAACGATTTCCTCATGTCTTTTCATCCGGTCTCTCTTGCACTTCTTGATCTGTGTAATCTGCGAAATCTGCGGACGAATATCTCGCGGTTAGAATAACGCGTTCGTACTCCAGATGAACTGTGCCGAAGTTGAGTAAGAGACCGCGCTCAAGAACTGTCGCCTTGAGGTAGTTGATGACCTGGGCCTTTTCCTTGCCGCCAAGCTGAGCAAGCGCTTTGAGCTCGACAATCACTTTGTCATAACAGATGAAATCAGGCTTGCACTTTACCAAGAGGAGGTCGCCCTTGTAGGTAATCGGCAATTCAGCCTCGCGGCGAAACGGAATCGCGCGACGTTTAAACTCATTCGCCAGGGCCTCTTGATACACCGGCTCGAGAAAGCCGCATCCGAGTACGCGATGCACTTCCATAGACGCGCCGATGATGGCATAGGTTTGTGGGTCACGGATCTTGTCGACCAACGACAAGGATTGGCGTGGTCTCATTTTATCGCGATGGTCAGAATACTTTGGCTTAGGGCAACAGGAACCCGACGAACGCAGAAAAAACTGGCAATGATTTTAAGCTTCGCAAGTCGGGCGGAACGCTCCGGCTAACCTGTTACCGGGACTATCACCCAGGAAGGACGTGCGCGATATTAGCACAAAAGGATCGTGTGTCAAGAAAATTATTCAGGAGATGTTTAATATAGTCATAACACTCGTATGCGGAAGCTCTCACTGACCGGCAAAAGAAATCCCGCTGGGATCTCGACGGTGGGTGGGATGCCAGCGAGCGACGCTGGGGCGGCGCAGACTCAGACGGCCGGCGATGGCGTTTGACGTGACGATTCACAGGCTACACACACAGCAGTCCGCAGATGACGCAGATTGGACGAACCCGATGCATAACGATTTCCTCATGTCTTTTCATCCGGTCTCTCTTGCACTTCTTGATCTGTGTAATCTGCGCAATCCGCGGACGAATCAGTCTCTGCTCTGCCGTTGAGCTAAGGGATTCTACTTTTTCAACTCGATGCTTTACAATCCGCGTTTCGGCGCGACTCCCGGTTGCGAGGTTTGCCTTGAAGCCGAGACAACACTCTTATGCGGTCAAGAAGCTTGAGGGGCTCCAGCGCCTTACCTTTGACTACTTCCTGAAGGAAACGAATCCGGAAAACGGCTTAGTGCCGGACAGCACACGTCAGGGATCGCCGTGCAGCATCGCTCCTACCGGATTTGCCCTCGCTGCTTATCCCGTTGGCGTCGAGCGTCGATTCATCACGCGCAACGACGCGATTAAGCGAACCCTCACGGCACTTCGTTTCTTCAGGAATAGTCCGCAGGGTCGGGAACCAGACGCTACCGGATACAAAGGCTTCTACTATCACTTCCTCGACATGAAGACCGGCCGCCGGACGGGGAATTGCGAACTTTCAACTATCGATTCGGCATACCTGATCGCTGGAGCATTGACGGCCGCGGAGTATTTCAATCGCGACACTGAAGATGAGCGCGAGATTCGCATACTTGGCGACGCCCTCTATCGCCGCGCCAACTGGCAATGGGCGCAGAATCGCGTATTGACGGTCACGCACGGCTGGACACCCGAACGCGGGTTCATCAAGTATCGTTGGCAGGGCTACAGCGAGGCCCTGATTCTTTACGTCCTCGGTCTCGCTTCGCCGACACACCCGTTGCCCGAAAAGAGCTACCAGGCCTGGACCAGGACTTATAAGTGGAGAAGTCTTTACGGTCACGAGTTTCTCTACGCAGGTCCGCTGTTCATCCATCAGCTTTCGCACATGTGGATCGATTTTCGCGGCATTCAGGACGAGTACATGCGCGACAAAGCGATCGATTATTTCGAGAACAGCCGCCGCGCCACCTACGTTCAGCAGCAGTATGCGATTCGAAATCCGAGAGGCTTTGCAGGCTATGGTGAATACATTTGGGGCATCACCGCGAGCGATGGTCCAGGACCAATAAGCAAAAGGATCGGAGGCAGGTTGCGCCGATTCTACGACTACAGGGCGCGCGGTATTCCGAACGGCCCGGATGACGGCACGCTGGCCCCGTGGGCGGTGATCGCTTCACTTCCGTTCGCGCCAGAGATTGTGTTGCCGTCGATCCGCTATTTCGATGAGACCTTTCCTGAGATGACCAGCAAGTACGGATTCAAGTGCAGTCTTAATCCGACGTTTTCGATGGCGTCAGGCAGGGAATGGATCTCAAAGGGCTACTACGGTCTGGATCAGGGACCGATAGTCTTGATGATTGAGAACTATCGCTCAGGACTTCTTTGGCGCTTGATGCGCCGCTGCCGGTACATTGTTACTGGGCTTAGCCGTGCAGGTTTTTCGGGCGGGTGGCTGGGCGACTTTGAGTAGGTCACGAAAAGCGCAAGAAACCCGCAGCCCTGATAAATCAATGATGATGTTGACGCGAAAAAGAGTGAAATGAAGAAGACCAGCAAAAGGGACACTTCCCGCCTTAGTTCGGCGTTGAGTAACCAGCCGAGCGTCGGGGATAGCAGATGGCTCAAGCCTCCCATTTTGCGATTCATTATGAAAGGGCTTTTCTGCGCTTCACGTGTTCTCTAATATCGCTTCAACATCAATCGTAATCTCCACCCGGTCGCTTACAACAATGCCGCCTCTATCCATCGTGTCATTCCAGCTCACGCCAAAGTCCTGCCGATTGATTGTTGTTTTTGCAACGAAGCCGGCACGCGTCTTGGGCCCTTTGTTGACGCCATCTTCCCACCAGGGCGTTTGCCATTGGCCGAGATAGCGAACGTTAAGCGTTGCTTTGTGTGTCACACCGCGAATCGTCAAATCGCCGGTCACTCTATAATCATTCGCACCGATCAGTCCCACCTGATTGCTGCGAAATGTGATTTCGGGAAAGTGTTCGACGTTAAGAAAGTCTGCACTGCGCAAGTGAACATCACGCTCCGGGACTCCAGTCCAGACTCCTGTGGCATCGATTGTGACTTCGACAGAAGAGTCGCGCGGACTCTCTTGCTCGAATTTAAGCGAGCCGTGCACATTCTTAAAATGCCCGCGGACGTTGGTCACCATCATGTGCCTCGCGCTGAATTCAGCGGCGGTGTGTCCCGGTTCAAAACTCCATTTCGCCATAATCATCCCTCTCTCTATTTGTAGTCTTGGGGGAAACCCTTCTTACCCGCCAACATTACTCGACTTCCGTCAGGCCTGCACGCGCCAGCCTCCCCCTCAACGACTCTGCGCCTGGTCGCTGAGCCATTGTATATCGTAATCACAAGCATCGTCTCTCGGATCCTCTTCTAGCCAACTATTAGCCAACTATCGGACCTCTACGGCGATGCTGCCTCCTGCGTCGCAAGTCAGACTTATGGTGTCGATGGTGGGCAGACAGTTCGTGGTATCTTTCCTTTTCCGGATCTCAAATCAAGGGCATGGAAGAAAGTATGAGGGTCAAACATCCGGCGAAGGAGTTGGGTAAAAAGATCGTCGTGGTTCTTGGGGGCGGCTTTGGCGGGCTGAACACGGCAAAGCAGCTTGCCAATGAGACGGATGTGTTCGTCATTCTCATCGATCAGAGAAATCACCATCTCTTCCAGCCACTCCTTTATCAGGTCGCAACTGCAGGTCTGAATCCAGGTGATATCGCGGTTCCAATTAGAAGCCAATTTGCTCATGCCAGGAACGTCGAGGTCCATTGGGGCGAAGTCACCGGCGTCGATCTTAGAGAGCAGGTTATCAAACAATCCGGATCGGAGGCCGAAATTGAATACGATTATCTAGTCCTGGCTTGCGGTGCTCAACACAGCTACTTCGGCCACCCCGAGTGGGAGGAGTTTGCGCCAGGCCTGAAGACCCTGGAGCAGGCAATAGAGATCAGGCGCAGGATTCTTTCAGCGTTTGAGAATGCTGAAAACGAGCTCGATTCCGAGAAGCAGAAGGCTCTTCTTAATATAGTCGTTGTCGGAGGAGGACCTACAGGTGTTGAACTCGCAGGAGCCATCGCTGACATCAGTCGTACCGTTCTTGTTCATGATTTCCGCCGCATTGATCCTTCCCAGGCTAGAATAATTTTGGTTGAGATGACTCCGCGCTTGCTGGCGTCGTTTGCAGAAGAACTCTCAGAAAAGACACGGCAAGACTTGACCGATCTCGGTGTTGAAGTGCGCACTTCAACCCGCGTGGAGGACATTAACGCCGAGGGCGTGCAGGTTGGGAGCGACTTCATTCCATCAAAGAGCGTTTTCTGGGCGGCGGGCGTTCAGGCCGCAAAAATGCAGATCGAACCCTCAGTGGAGATGGACCGTGCGGGCAGAATCAAGGTGAAAAGCGATTTGTCAGTTCCCGGTCACGAAAACGTTTTCGTGATTGGTGACATGGCTTCTTTTGAAGTGCGTCCAGGGAATTTCGTGCCTGGCCTTGCTCCAGCCGCGATGCAAGAGGGACGACATGCGGCCAAGGTCATTTTGTCATCCATTCGCGGCCAGGAAAGAACTGCCTTTCGATATGTTGATAAAGGCCAGATGGCGACGATTGGGAAATATCGCGCGGTCATGGAGTCAGGTCGCTTGAAAATGACGGGTCGCATCGCGTGGATGGCATGGCTCTTAGTGCACGTTTTTTATCTGATTGGATTCAAGAATCGAGTGGCCGTCATGGTCCAATGGGCCTGGAGTTATCTATTCTCAAAACGTGGCGCCCGGCTCATCACAGAACGGCAATGGAAATTAAAGAACTAAAACAGGAGGGAAGACTATGACTGCCGAAGAGTTTCGCAAAATGGCTCTCAGTCTTCCGGAAACGTCGGAAGCCGCGCATATGGGTCACCCGGATTTCCGCGTCGGCGGGAAGATCTTCGCTACACTCAGCCCCCCGGGACTAGGATGGGCGATGGTAAAGCTGACGCCTGAGCAACAGGAGTCCTTCGCTCAAGCCGAACCCAGCGTCTTCATGCCTTTCAATGGTGCATGGGGACGTGAAGGGGCCACGAAGGTGCAGCTCCGGAAGGCGAAGAAGAGCACACTGCGCACGGCGCTTGTCTTAGCCTGGCGAAATAGAGCACCAAAACGCCTCGTGCAAAAGTTCGACGTAGAGTAGCTAGGAGGCATAGAAAGCTATGACGAGCAAGAGGGTGCGGATTGTTTACTGGGTTTCTACCCTTCTGTTTGTTCTCCCCCTTACCTGGAGCGCCATCCTTTACTTGGTGGAGGCCCCGAAGATGGTCGAGACAATGACTCATCTGGGTTATCCGATCTATTTCATGAAAGTATTGGGAACTGCCAAACTTTTAGGTGTAGCAGCGATTCTGTACGGACGGTTCCCGCGTCTGAAAGAGTGGGCTTTCGCTGGATTTACCTTCGATCTAATTGGTGCGTTCTTATCACACCTTAGTTCGGGGGACCCTCTTTATGTCGCTGTTATCCCTCTGGGCTTCCTTGGAGTTTTGATGGTCTCCTATCTGAGTTGGAAGCGATTCGAGGGTGAAGAATCAAAGCAAGCCTCTTTGCAATAATTTCTTAGCCCGTCCGTCGGAATAGCATCAAGGTCCCTGGAGGAGTCACTCGAGGTCCTTAGTCTTTATGGTTCCCCGAAGAGAGTGTTGCTCTGGCGAGCGTTGTCCCGCCACGAAGGCACAAAGACACCAAGCCGCACCAAGCTTCGTGACGCTTTGTGAACCTTCGTGACCTGGTGACTTAGTGGCAAGCTTCTTTCACAACGACATAATTCCGCCACTACTAAATAATCGACCAGTCACCATAAGAGACTGATAAAACCAAAGCTTTGCCGACACAAAAAAATATTTCCAGGAAGAAGCTGAAAGCTGTCGATCTCGCTGTTGCTGATTCGACATGTAAGTAGGAGCTTCAGCCGGTCGTAACCGTCAGGAGGCGCAAGCTCCGAATTCAAAACCAGAAGGAGATACTACGATGCGAGTTATGGTCATCATCAAAGCCGACAAGGACTCAGAGGCGGGCGTTCTCCCGGATGAGAAGCTTCTTACCGAGATGGGCAAGTTCAACGAAGAACTGGTGAAAGCCGGCGTGATGCTCGCGGGCGAGGGACTCCACCCGAGCTCGAAGGGCAAGCGCGTCAAGTTCTCTGGAGCGAAGCGGACCGTGATCGACGGACCGTTCGCCGAGACTAAGGAGCTGATCGCCGGCTTCTGGCTGTGGCAGGTGAAGTCGATGGAAGAGGCGATCGAGTGGGTCAAGCGCTGCCCCAACCCGATGGGCGTGGAAGCCGAGATCGAGATTCGCCAGGTGTTCGAGGCGGAGGACTTCGGTGCCGAGTTCACTCCCGAACTCAAGGAGCAGGAGGAGTGCCTGCGCGCGCAGATCGAGAAGCAGAACAAGTCGTGACGCCGTAGTCGCGGCGCGCCCCGGCTTGCACTGATGGATTGAAGATGGTGTGATCGGTAGCTGTGACGGCTACCGATACACATCGCGCGATCGACGCAGTCTGGCGGATCGTATCAGCCAGACTCATTGCCGGTCTCGCGCGGATCGTGCGGGATGTCGTCTTGCAGAGGAGATCCCGCAGGACGCGCTCGTCGTCGCGATGGTCACTGGTTGGACTGGCTCCAGCGCCTGATACGTCGGCGCCGTTGCGGTTGAAGGAGAGGGCTGGAGAACGGATTGCCGGCATGCTTCTAAGCGCCGCATCAGGAGAGGCACACGAATGAGCGGGGAACATAACGCAATGAGAAGAATGAGAAGTTCTCTGGTGGGGCTGGCACTGGCAGTGAGTATCATAGTGCTCGGCACGCCAATCTCGCCAACCGGAGAGGCCGCGCGCTTAGCTCGGCAATCACGGGCCAGCGCCCGCCTTATCCTGATAGTCGTTATGGATGGGCTGCGTCCCGATTCGATCAACCGCGAAGATACGCCCACGCTTTTCCGACTGCGTCAGGAAGGCGTGAGCTATATCAACTCGCATTCGGTATTCCCCACCGTCACGCGAGTAAACGCCGCCGCTATCTCGACGGGAACCTACCCCGATGTCAACGGGCTGGTCAGCAACTCGATGTTTGTGCCCGGTGTGCATCCCAACCGTGCCTTCAACACTGGCGATTACCGCCAGTTGCTAAAGCTGCGAGAGGCAAGCGGCGGGCGCTTGCTCTTTGCGCGCAGCCTGGCCGAACGCCTGCTCGAGCGCGGCATCCGCTTCGCCGCTGTCAGCTCGGGTTCGACGGGGAGCGCATTGCTCTTGAATCATCGAGCACCGGAAGGCATTGGCGTGCTGGTTAACGGCAAGTTCGATCCGGGCCGGCGCGTTGCTTATCCCGACGAGTCTAATGCCGTCATCCTCTCACGTTTCAGTCCCGCACCCAGCGGAGACGGCAACTCATGGGTCGACTGGTCGGACCGAGTGCTGCGCGAGTATGTCCTGCCGGAGTTACAACCCGAGGTGGTGATCGACTGGCAGACCGAGCCCGATGACGCCCAGCACAGTCACGGCACGGGGTCGCAGGAGGCTCGCAAGACACTGGCCAATAGCGACCGCAACCTCGGGCTGACGCTCGCGAAGCTGCAGGATCTCGGGCTGGCCGACAAGACCGATGTAATAGTGCTCTCCGATCACGGCTTCAGCTTGCACAACTTTAGAGTTGATGCAACGAGAGCGTTGATCAACGCGGGACTCAAGGCCGCCGCAGAGTCGGACGACGTGGTGTTGGCCTCCAACGGGCAGTCGGTGCTGGTACACGTCAAGGGCCGAGACTCGCAGCGGATCAGAAGGATCGTGAGCTTTTTGCAGGCACAGGACTGGGTCGACGTGATCTTCACTGCCGGGCGAAAGCCCGCCACCGCGACACGCGGACAGTCGGGGCACGGGCGCAAAACAGGGGACGAGCTCGGATGGGTTTCAGGAACTTTCTCACTTGGGCTGATTCGACAGGCGAACGCCGAGCGCGGTCCAGATATCCTGTTCACCCTGCCGTGGAGCTCGGCGCTCAATGCCTTTGGCGTGGCGGGTAAGCACTACACGGAAGGAGACGGAAACACCGGCCCGCTTGTCGGGGCCGGCAGCGGGCATGGAGGCATGAGCCCATGGGTCGTGCGCAACACCCTGATACTTTGGGGCGCCGACTTTAAGCGCGGAGTTACCGTTCGAACCGCGGCCGGGAACGTCGATATCACGCCTACCATCCTGGCTCTGAAAGGCGTTAGCGGCGGCGAGACCCTCGACGGCCGGGTGCTCGCGGAAGCGCTGCGCGATGGACCCGACGAAGAGCAGATTCCCTCTGAAACACAGGTCTTGAGGACTGAGACGGTAGGCCGATACCGCGCGGCGGTTCAGGTCACTGATGTCGGTGCGCACCGTTACATCGATAAGGGCTGGCGAATCCGATAGCTCGTCGGCTAATCCGTCAATGCTCTCGGGAAGCCGGTGTGCGACGATCACGAGCCTTGAGTTCTGCCATCCAACCCTTCCGACGTCTGTTGTAGCTTGAGATGAACCGCCGAAATTGAGCCGACGACGAAGGAATGCTATCCTGAACCTCGTTATGAACGAGTCAGAGAAGACGCCCCCGAGCATCGGGATAAATGCTGCCGGCTCGCCTCAGCAGCAGCTTGCGCGGGAGCGCGACCGTCTGAAGTTGCTGCTCGACATCAACAACGCTGTGTCTCGCATCTCGATCTGGACGAACTCATGCACGTAATCTCCGCGAGTCTGCGGCGAGTCGTACAGCACGATGTGAGTGGAATAGGACTCTACGATCCCGAAGCAGGAGAACTGCGCGCTCACGTGCTTGAACATCCGGGTGATCTGCCGGCGTTCGCGCGCGGCACCCCGATTCCAATGGAAGGCACAACGGGCGGCGTGGCATTCACTACAGGCCAGCCCGTCTTCGTCGAGGATATGATGAAACCCACAAAACGTCGTCTCAAGTCTTTCGCCGTGCCAACTCTGATTCTGATAGCGGGCGCTACTGCGTGGTGGGTTTTCCTGCGCGGACCCGGCGCACCCGAAGGGATCATTGCCCTGAGCGGCCGCATAGAAAGCGACGACGCAGCGGTCGCCGCCAAAACACAGGGGCGCATTCGCGAAATAACCGTGCGCGAAGGCGATCAGGTAAAAGCCGGCCAGGTCATACCAAGATGGAGGCTGAGTATGAACGATCCACCAACTGTGTTGGTGGGCTGGTGTTTGGACATTTCAAGTACGTAAGTCATTTATTTTATTGACAGACGTA
>JBBPIH010000111.1:0-5521 GCA_038040455.1 Acidobacteriota bacterium | reverse complement strand
GAGCCAAACCCCGTCAGAACCGCTTCGAGCATTGGCAACAGCGAGGTGACCCGTTACTACGGGCTCCCACCGGCTCTCTCCACGGGTTCGCGGACTCGCCCGTGCCGCCACCCGCTTCGCGGGTTGGTGCTCCTCCTCCTTCCTTTCTCCACGGGTTCGCGGACTCACCCGTGGCTGTATGCCGCCACCCGCTTCGCGGGTTAGTGCTATTCCTACCGCCACTCTCTCCACGGGTTCGCGGACTCACCGGTGGCTTTATCCCGCCACCCGCTTCGCGGGTTGGCGTCACGAGACTCGCCGTTTGGTATCCCTTGACTTGGTCATCTCACAGCCAATAGCATTCACGCTCGCTCAGTGGAGCAGCTTACGCAAATCTTTTGAACTCAAAAACTGAGAACACAAGTTCTCTTCTTCTGAAAGGTTCAACATGCCGATCTTGAGAACTGCCCTTTTTCTCGCCCTCGTCACGCTACCGGTTGCCGCGCAAGAGAGATCGCAGGATAGAGCCCAAGACAAAACCATCAGCGCCCGGACAGCCGGCATCCAGAAGCTTGACGGCTACGTTCCTCTTTATTGGGACGAGGCGAACGGCAAGATGCTGATGGAGATCTCGCGTTTTAATAGTGAGTTTCTATATCAACTTTCGCTTCCAACCGGCGTTGGATCGAATCCGCTGGGGCTCGATCGTGGCCAGCTAGGAGGCTCGCACGTCGTGCGCTTCGAACGAATCGGGCCGAAGGTGTTGATGATTCAATCGAACTATCGTTACCGCGCGCTCTCACCCGATCCGGCTGAACGCCGCGCCGTCGAAGAGTCATTTGCACAATCCGTGCTGTGGGGATTCAAGGTCGAAGCAACGGAAGCCGAACGCGTGCTGGTTGATGCAACTGCGTTCTTTCTTCGCGACGCGCACGGCGTGATTGATCGGCTGCGGCAAGCCAGGCAAGGTCAGTATCGGTTAGATGAATCTCGCAGCGCGTTCTACCTGACACGCACGAAAGCGTTTCCGAAGAACACCGAGGTCGAAACCATTTTGACGTTCTCATCCGACGGCGACACCGGGCCGCTCGTGCGGGAGACGGTCCCCTCGCCTCAGTCGCTAACTGTTCGCGAACACCACTCTTTAGTCGAGCTGCCCGGCGATGGCTACAAACCCCGCAAGCTCGATCCGCGAGTCGGTGTGCACGGCATAACCTTCCACGACTACGCTTCGCCGATCATTGAGCCGGTCGAGAAACGGTGGATCGCGCGTCACAGGCTTCACAAGAAAGACCCAAACGCCGCGGTTTCAGAGCCGGTGAAGCCAATTGTGTATTACGTCGACAATGGCGCCCCCGAGCCGATTCGCAGCGCGCTGGTGAACGGCGCGGCGTGGTGGAACGTGGCCTTCGAAGCGGCCGGATTCAAGAACGCGTTTCAGGTGAGGGTGCTGCCCGAAGGCGCGGACCCAATGGATCTGCGCTACAACATGATCAACTGGGTGCACCGCTCGAGTCGCGGCTGGTCTTACGGCAGCAGCGTCACCGACCCGCGCACGGGTGAGATCATCAAAGGTAACGTAACGTTGGGATCACTTCGAATTCGGCAGGACTACATGATAGGAACCGGTCTGATTCCGGCCTTCGCCAGCAACGGACAGGGCGACGGCCAGGGCGAATGTGAGTTCGGCGCGGTTGCGGACCTGGACTACCTCACCGACCTCGATCCTGCAACCGACGCGGCGGCGATGTCGCTTGCTCGAATACATCAGTTGTCGGCGCACGAAACCGGGCACACGCTTGGGCTCGCGCACAACTTCGCGGCGAGCACTTATGGCCGCGCCTCGGTGATGGATTATCCCGCGCCGACCGTCGAGATCAGGAACGGCAAGTTGGATCTGTCGAACGCGTACGCGGTGGGCATCGGAGCTTATGACAAGTTTGCAATCAAGTACGCCTACTCCGACTTCGCGCCGGGCGCCAATGAAGCGGCTGAGCTTGAGCGAATGCTGGAAGCAGGCGTCGCCGCCGGAATGTTGTTCATCTCGGACGCGGACGCGCGGCCGCCGGGTGCTGCGCATCCGCTTGCGAATCTGTGGGACAACGGCGACGACCCGATAGCGACGCTTCGTCACGAGATGGAAGTGCGCCGCATCGGGCTTTCGGAATTCGGACTGAAGAACGTTCCGGCGGGCACGCCGTTGTCGCTGCTCGAAGCGAAGCTGCTTCCGCTCTATCTGCATCACCGCTATCAGCTTCAAGCGGCAGTTAAATCCCTCGGCGGAGTCTACTACACCTATGCCGTGAGAACGGCTTCAGGAGCCAATCCTGGGCGGGTGCAGGAAATCCTTTCGCCCGCGCGGCAGCGCTACGCGCTCACGGCAGTATTGGAGACGATCAAGATCGACGCGGTGGCGATCCCGCCGCGGATTCTGGAGCTGATTCCTCCGCGAGCGTTCGGTTACGAACGAGGGACTATCGAACTGTTCAGCAAGCGCACCGACCCGATTTTCGATCCGATCGCCGCAGCGACGATAGCCGCAGACTTCGCGGTATCGGGCTTGCTCGAGCCTCATCGCGCCGCTCGATTGAATGAGTTCCACTCACGCAACCGTGCAAACCCTGATTTCAAGGAAGTGGTTGATGCTCTGATCGCAGCGACCAGGAAGGCCGCCGCGCCGAAGAACGCTTATCACGGAGAGATCGCTCGCGCGCTTCAAAGCTTGACGGTCAACCAACTGATGGAACTCGCCGCAAACTCAGAGGCGGCCCCGCAAGTTCGAGCCGTGGCGACGGAAGCGCTTCGCGAACTGAACGCGTGGCTGAAGCTGCCGGCACGGGCGGGAATCAACGCGGCCCATCGAAGCGCGACTCGCGAAGACATCGAGCGTTTCCTGGCGCGTCCCGATGCCACCCGCAAGCAGACGCCGCCGCTCCCGACACCGCCAGGCGATCCGATCGGCTCGAAGGCGTCAAAGAACTGAACTAAACACAGAGGGAGATCTCGAACACAATGCCGTACGCCGACAACTCTGGTGTGAAGGTCTACTGGGAGGAGCAGGGAGAAGGCGCCCTGGGAGCGCAGGCATCCCTGCCTGCATCTTTCCGACGCGGCGACTATCCTTCTCGCGCAACGCCAGGCAGGCAGGGATGCCTGCGCTCCCAGGGCGACCCGGTCCTGCTCATAATGGGACTGGGCTACACGATGGATATGTGGTATCGCACCGCGCCGGCTCTCTCAAAACACTATAGGACAATCAGCTTTGACAACCGCGGCGTGGGGCGCACCGACGTGCCGCCTGGTCCTTATTCCATTCCTGCGATGGCTGCGGACGCAGCGGCGGTTATGGACTCAGCGGGTGTGACTCGCGCGCACGTCTTCGGCATATCTATGGGTGGAATGATCGCGCAGGAGTTCGCGCTTCAATATCCCCAACGCACGCGTTCGCTCATTCTGGGATGCACCAGTCACGGCGGACCAGACGCTGTTCTGGCCGATGCGGAAGTTATCACCACGCTTATGGCGAGGGGAACAATGTCTGTGGAAGATGGAGTCCGCGCGATGATCCCATTCATCTACGATCGATCAACTCCGCGCGAACGAGTTGAAGAAGATCTCGAGATCAGGCGGCGGACGTTCCCGACGGCCCAGGGCTACTTTGCGCAGGTTCAGGCAATCTTTGCGTACGAATCGCGCAGCCGTCTTTCTCACCTTAAAGTGCCCACTCTGGTCGTGCACGGCGAATCCGACCGGCTGGTTCCACCTGAGAACGGCAGGCGTCTTGCGCGGCTAATCGAAGGCGCCAGGCTGGTGATGATCCCCGGCGCAAGCCACATCTTTCCAACCGATCAGCCGGAAGCGGCTCATCAAGCGATCCTTCGCTTCCTTGCTGAGCAAGCGGGTGATGAGTGCGGCTGAGTCTAACTCAAGTTCGCCGGCCGCCTTTATACCGCCACGGTCTCAAGGCGCGACTGAAACGCTCTCGGGCGGAACAGGAACTCCACGATGTTCCCTTCGTGCGGCTGCAGCCAATCGAGTTGAATCGTTGGGACGGGCCCCAGGTTCAACCTGTCAATGTGCGTCGCATCCACCAGTCGCTTCTGAAACTGCTCGTCATAAGTGATCGCGCTGCCCACCAGCGTCGATCCGATCCGCTCGAGCATCTCGTTTTGCGGACATCGCACCACGCTCACGAAGGGGAACATAAACTCGGTGTTGGCCAGCATCCTATCCGGTGAGTCGCAGTGGATAACGACCGGCCTCAGGTATCCGCAGCGCTGCTTCTCCACCAGCCTTGGGCCGAACCTGGCCGTGACATGTTCGACGCCTGCTTCATGCAAGCCGGACTCGATGCTCTTCCAAATCGCTCTCGCGGCGCCCGGCACCGTGAACGCGGCGAGGCTAGCCTCGGGGTCCTCGGGCGGCTTAGGGGCAATAGGCCCGATCCGATTGGCGAGGGCTTCCGCGATCTCGTTCGTGTGTCTCGAAGCCCAGATGCCCGAGCAATTGATGCACCCGCGGCCGCTGTTTAAGAACACGCTGTCCACCATCACGTCGAGATACTTCTCCCACTCGTCCACCACGTCGTCGCCCAACATTATCTTGGTGAACCCCGGTCCGTGCACTTGAACGCGGGTGTCTCCGCGATAGCGTTCTACCGTCGGGGTTCCGCCGAAGATCATCGTGCGGTTCGATCGCCTCACAACTTCGGCGCCCATCTCGCCGCCGCCCGGATAGACTGCAATCGCTTCTTTGGGCACGCCGGCTTCGGTAAAGGCGGCGGCCATTCGATACGGAGTCCATGGCTCCTGAGGACCGGGCTTGAGCAGCAGCCCGATCTGCATCGGTATCACGGGCAGCCACAGCGTGTGCACACCCGGCGAATTCGACGGCAGCACGAGCCCGAGAACGGGCGCTTGTGCTTGATAGCTAACGGTCACTCCTCGAGACTCGATTCCGTAGCCGCGCGTAAGGATGTTCAGATCCAGACCCCGGGTAAGCGCGTCCAGAATCTTGTCCATATTCGACAGCACGAAGTGGTTCTTACTCATGTTGGCCTTGCACATATGCTCAGGCAGGCCGGTGCTTGCCGACTGCTGGCGGGCGAAATCATCCGGTGTTTGCGCACCGTCGCCCATCGGTAGCGTTCCGTGAAGATAAAGGTCCGCGGCCTTTTTCATAATGGCGATCAGGTCCGAGACCGGAATCCCGGTTAGAACCTGCCGCGCGCGCTTCGCCAGCCGCATGTCACGACCGAGCAGACCGGTGTTGGCCTGGCTCACACGCGCCAGAGTTTCGCCGGTGATGAAATGGACAACGTCTTCGGTGTCGAGACTGGTGTAGGGCTGTCCCCATCTAAGGATTGGAAGGTTTAGTATGGCCATTGTTTCCTCACAGATCGTCAGTGCGTTGAATGTGACGTTCAGAGTTCAAGCTTTAAGTAGCGACAGCCCGAGGAAATCCGTGCATACCCGTCAAATCCGTGTTATCCGTGATGGTATGAAGCTGGTGCCTCCTGCGGCTAAACTAGCCAAATGGATTG
>JBBPIH010000053.1:0-57609 GCA_038040455.1 Acidobacteriota bacterium | reverse complement strand
CATTTGGCTAGTTTAGCCGCAGGAGGCACCAGCTTCATACCATCACGGATGACACGGGTTTGACGGATTCGCGCGGATTTCGTACCCATTTCGATCGCTAGTGAAACAGCTGTTACAGGTCACTAGTTGTAATCGCCGAAGATCGCCGCTGCTTCCTCGATGCTTGAAGTCACCCGGCATTGAGGAATGCTTTGGAGAAAAACCCTTCCGTAGGACTTCGTCTTCACTCGCGGGTCCAATATCGAAAGGACACCTTTGTCGGTAGTTGAACGAATCAGTCTGCCCAAACCTTGCTTCAAGGTGATCGCTGCCTGAGGCACCGAGTATTGATAAAACGAATTGCCGCCTTGATCGTCAATGTATTTCTGGCGAGCGGCAACGACCGGATCACTGGGAACCGCGAACGGCAGCTTCGCGATGATCACACACGAAAGCGCTGCGCCCTGAACGTCAACGCCTTGCCAGAACGAAGAGGTTGCAAACAACACCGCGCCGTCAGTCTTTCGAAAGCGCTCGAGCAGACCTGTCTTTGAGCCCTGGCCTTGAATGAACGTTGGATAGTCGATCAAGTCGCGCACTCGCTCGTGCGTCTCGCGCATCGAAGCCAGGCTCGTGAACAGCACGAACGCGCGACCGCGAGTCATTTCCAGAATCCGAACAATTTCGTCCACCGACGCGTCCAGGAAATCACGGCTTCGCGGGTCGGGCATGCCGCGGGGAAGATAAAGCACTGCCTGCTTCTTAAAATCGAAATGAGATTCGACGATCAACTCACGAGCTTGTCGAATGCCGAGCCGGCCGCGGATGAAATCAAAGGCTGCACCGGCGGTCATCGTTGCCGAAGTTAGCACGGCCGTTTGCACCTTGGCGAAGAGGTTTTCTTCCAGTATGCCCGACACGTCGATTGGCGTCGCGTTGATGAACACGCCTCGGCCGCGTTTTTCGCACCAGTAGACGAAATCCGGCTGATCGCAGGTCACGACGAACTCAAGATCGAACTTCAAGCTCTGAGCGCGGCGGACGATGTTGTCGATTTCCGCCGGCGGGTCCTTCACAACGCCGAGCGTCGTAATGAGTCGATCGATGGCGTTGTTGAGCGCGATGTAAGCTTCACCGGTTGCGGTCGGTGTAAGGTTGTCTTCTCGATCGACCCGAGCGAACCGCGAGCTGCTCAGCGGATAGCGTCCATCTAGCGAAGATCCGCGCGGCCGGTATGTGTTTCTGTTCGATTGCCACCGGCCACTGGCTGGCGAACCATCGCCGCCGCCTTCCGGCGAATCGTCATCGAGGCCGTCTCCGCGAAACGATAGCCAGAACGTATCCGATCGCTGGGATAGTCTCGCGAGCGCTTTGACCAGCTCTCCTTGCTGCTCGGCCTCTTTGATCTCGAGTTTGTTCGCGTCCTGAATCAGGTCATTGACGCGATAATTCGAAACACTTGTCCCGAAGTAGGAAGCGGCGACGTCCTCAAGCTCATGCGCTTCGTCGAAGATCACCGTGTTGTAGTCCGGAAGCACCGAGCCGTAGTCCCCGCCGCGCAGCGCGAGGTCCGCGAAGAAGAGATGATGATTGACGATCACCACGTCGGCTTCCATCGCCTCGCGCCGCATTCGCGTTATGAAGCACGCATCGAAGTCGGGGCACTTCTGGCCGAGACAGGTATCGGCTCGCGCGTCGATCTGAGGCCAGAATGAAAGGTCTTCGGGCAGGTCGGTTAGCTCGGCGCGGTCACCGGTTTCACTCTCCGCCGCCCATTTTCGAATTTGATCGAAGTAATCGATCTCTTCGAAGCCTTGAAGCAGCGGCGTGCCGGCAGCCTTCTTCATCCGATGAAGGCACACATAATTCGAGCGGCCTTTCATGCAGGTCACCTTAAAATCTCGCGGGATGATGTGCTGAAGAAAGGGAACGTCTTTCTTGTGGAGCTGCTCTTGCAGGTTCTTCGTCGCCGTTGAAACAAGCACGCGGCGCCCGGCGGCGAGCGCAGGTATCAGATAAGCGAGCGTTTTGCCGGTTCCGGTTCCGGCTTCGATCAGCGAGATGCCGCCGTCTGAGAGGATGTTGTTGACAGCCTCGGCCATCTCGACCTGGCCGGGCCGGTATTCGTAGTTGGGATGATGTTGGGCGATTAACCCACCAGGGCCGAATACTTCTTCCATTTGTTAAGTCGGCACACGGCTCAGCGATGTTTCTAGCTGCTCAAGATACTCTTTCAGTAGGAGACCTGGGATCGACGAGATGACCTCTTCTCCCTCTGCGTAGCGAAACGCTCGAAACACACAACCGACTTCAACGCTCGCAGGCTGCTGGTCATACCGTGGCGTGTAGTCGATAGAACAGAATATTTCGTTCTCCTGGCACCCAGCGAGAACCGACGCTATGATCGCTCCGTGACTGATAGCCTGCACCGTGACCGTGATCCACTGGCCTAGGTACGCAACATCAAAACTGAAATCATTGCGTTGACGGCAGCGCTTCGGTTCAACCGCTGCCCACCGTGAAAGGAGTGATCGTAGCTCGCTCTCCATCTATCACACCTCGCTGCACATCATCGAGCGGGTTGGATAAGCTTCAGTTCACCCGAAGCCATCCTCAGTCACTCATAACAGCCAAACTTCTGGCGCCCCGCGTTGAGCTCCTGCGCGGTTTGCTCTTCGTCTTTCCATCGTCTGTCAGCTTGATCCCCGCAATTCGGTTGTACTCATGCTTGTGCGCACGAAGCTCATCCCAGATGTCCACTGCTAGCTGCATGTTGAGCCACAAATCTATGGAAGTATCGAAGAGTCGCGAAAGACGGTGAGCTAGGTCGGCGGAAACGGCCCTCTTCTCGCGGCACAAATCGCGAACTACACGGCTTGGCACGCCGATTCTCCGTGCGAACTCGGCCTGAGTGATACCGGCGGCAGGCAGTATCTCATCTCGCAAGACCGTTCCGGGATGAGTCGGCCGCCTCTTTCTACCGTTTAACGCTGAGCTAATCATATCATTCATATCCGAGGGCGATAGGGCGACAACCGCTTCAGCTTGCCACGCTCAGTGGTGTACTTAACGATCGACGTCCCACTACCCAGCAGCTTCTTCACATTCTGAGCAGCCTTGAGTCGCTTGAAAAGAGTTCCTCCAGTCGGATCGTTCATCACGTACGTGTCATCCGATACGTTGTAGTAGAGAATGAAGCGTCGGGTGAATTCTGAAACCAGCATATATCTCACTGGATCGCGTGAATCGCGAATTCTACGTTCCAGTTCTTTGATCTGCGCGGGTGTGAGCGGCTCCACGTCATCCTCTGCAACCTGTGGTGCCGGATTCTTGCTGGCGCCCGTAGCGCTTTTCCTCGAGGACGGTTTAGCCTTGGCACGCCGTGCTGACCTTGATTTTGAGCTTCGCATAGTTGCGTAACTACGTAGTATGCTGCGCGCGGCTTCGCACGAGTCGCTTCTCATAAATCGGGAACCGCTCGCACAGTTCCTTTACGCGCTCGCGGACGCTCTTATGTGCAGACTCATTCTCGGGATCGGCGAGCACTTCGCTAATCCAACCTGCGATCACCCGCATCTCTTCTTCCTTCATCCCTCGAGTGGTCAACGCAGGCGTTCCAATCCTTATGCCCGAAGCTTTCATCGGTGGTTGAGTGTCGAACGGAATCGCGTTCTTGTTGACGGTTATCGCCGCGCGCTCGAGTGTCTTTTCCGCCTGTGCGCCGGTCAACCCGCGCACAAACACGTTAACCAGCATCAAGTGATTGTCGGTTCCGCCGGATACAATCCTGAATCCTGCGCTCGATAGCTCTTCGGCCAACACCTTCGCGTTCGCGATGACTTGCTGCTGGTAGCCCTTGAAACTGGCTTCCATAGCCTCTTTGAAGCACACTGCTTTCGCCGCGATTACGTGCATCAACGGGCCGCCCTGCACAGTTGGGAAGACAGCACGATCCACTTCCTTCTGAAACTGCGCGCGGCACATTACCATTCCTGCCCGTGGACCGCGCAACGTCTTGTGAGTAGTAGTTGTGACGAAGTCCATGTGCGGGACAGGACTCGGATGCAAGCCCACTGCTACGAGACCGGCGATATGTGCGATGTCGGCCATCGAATGAGCGCCCACGTCGCGAGCTATCTTGCCGATACGCTGGAAGTCGATGATTCGCGAGTAAGCAGACGCGCCGCACAAGATCATCTTTGGCCTATGCTCGTGCGCCAGGCGCTCAAGCTCGTCGTAGTCGATTTGTTCGGTGTCGGCCTTCACGCCATACGGCACGATTTTGTAGCTGCGGCCCGAGAAGTTGAGCGGGTGACCGTGAGTGAGGTGACCGCCGTGCGAGAGGTTCATACCGAGAACCGTGTCTCCGTAGTTCAGCGCTGCCAGGTACACAGCCATGTTGGCCTGCGAGCCCGAATGTGGTTGAACGTTCACATGCTCAGAGCCAAAGATCTGCGTCGCGCGGTCCCGAGCGATGTTCTCGGCGACGTCGACGAACTCGCAGCCCCCATAGTAGCGCTTGCCGGGATAGCCTTCTGCGTACTTGTTTGTTAACACCGAGCCCATCGCTTCAAGCACGGCTTCTGAGACGAAGTTCTCGGAAGCGATCATCTCGAGGTTGTAAGCCAACCTGCGTTCTTCATCGGCGATGGTTGCAGCGATCTCGGGGTCAATTTCAGCAAGCGGACTGTTCATCGGGGTGGTCATCTGCTGGCACCTTTCAAGGAGTAGTCGAGCCGATCTGCTCGCAGTTGGATAGTAGCAAAGGCAGTGGTCAGTGGCCAGTGGTCAGAAGTCAGAGGTCAGAAGTCAGAGGTCAGAGGGCAGAAGGCAGAAGGCAGAAGGCAGAAGTGAGAAGTCGACATGGACATGGCAAATAGATGAACCAATAACTAATGATGACCAATGACCAATGACCAATGACAAATGACAAATGACCAATGACAATTCTCTATTGAAAGTATGTCTGGAAATTGTCGCGAGAGATGACCACCTTAGACTTGAACTTTTGCGAGTCGGCTGGAAAGTTGGCGTCCCGATTGTTGATTTTCAGCTTGAGCGTGAGCCGGTTGCCGTAGTTGAGGGTGATCTGGGTTTGGGCCGGGGGTAGGTCTTGCGACTGGCCGTGCTTCAACACTAGAGTCGTCGGCTTCGCGTCATCGATTTGATATTTGATCCAACTGTCGCCGGTGGCTGCTTCGATCTTGACGATAAGCGGCTGACCCGCCGGCACTGTCACCGGATTCGAGGACGGCTCTGAAGGCTGGGTGGAGGCGGGCTGACCGGACGCGCGAGAGCCGGGTTGCGTCGCCGGCTGTGGCCCTGTTTGAGGGGCTTGTTTCGGAGGTGCATTCTTTTGCGCGACCGACGATTGCGAGACGCTTTCGCCTCCGGCCTGATTGAGCTGCTTAACGAGAGCGACCACGATGATCACGATGAAAATCACAATTCCTGCGCCGATCACGATCGTCGGCCAGCTTGTTCGCGCAGGCGACTGGCGGAAGGCTACCGGCTCGAAGCGTGAACTGGTGGCTGCCGGGACTGCTTGCTTGACTAGAGAGGGTGCGGGTGGCGGCTTGGTTATCTTCTCGGGCGGTGGAATTTTCTTGCTGGGTTCATTTGCGGCATCTTGTTGCTCGAGGCTCGGGCCTGCGACCTGCTGGAGATACAACCCGATCGCTTCGTCTTCGTTCATGCCGACGTGTTTTGCATAAGCTCGAATAAAGGACCGAGTGAAGATTCCGCCTGGAAGGATTGGAAAATTATCCGTCTCTATGGCCTTCAGAAAGCGCGTGCCGATTCGGGTCGCTTCCGCTATTTCAGCAAGCGTGATACCGCGCTGCTCCCGCTTATGTCTCAGTTCTTCGCCCAGTGTGGGCATATTTGCCGAGCGACCTCTCTAACTCCTGCCCGCAGCTTTGAAGGGGATTTGCAGAACTTGCATCTTAAGATAAGCAGTTAAAGGGTGTCAAGCAATCGCGCGTGATGGTTCATCCATGAGTTTCGTAGACTTTAGTATGTTGCTGGGTAATTCGCGGGACAAGACAATAAGACGCCACAGACTAAAGTCTAGTAGTGCCCGTACAGGTTCATTACCTTCAGCGTGACTGAGTACTAAGCTACTTCGGATGTGCTTGACGCCTTGTGACCGTTTTGTTAGTTTCAGACTCTCCGTGAGCACTCTCGCCAAAGCTCGCGCTCATGCTCATTTAAAGCCGTCTTTCTCGGAGGATTCTTATCTATGAATACCGAAGCGCTCGGAATGATCGAGACCAAAGGATTCGTGGGAGCAGTGGAAGCCGCTGACGCAATGGTCAAAGCTGCCAACGTCGTGTTGGTTGGCCGCGAGTATATCGGCGCTGGTTACGTAACGGTGCTCGTGCGCGGTGACGTGGGTGCTGTAAAGGCCGCAACCGACGCTGGAGCGGCGGCTGCCCGCCGAGTCGGCGAGTTAGTCAGCGTTCACGTGATACCGCGTCCGCATAAGGAGCTCGAGCAGGTGCTGGAATCGAGCGGCATAGTGAGTGGAGGTGCGCAGCTCGCCGGAGGAAGTCGCGGTCAGTTGACGTCTGGCACTCAAGAGGACGGAAAGCGCTCGCTGTCTTCTTCTTCCCCTTCGAAAGAGCGAGCGAAATAAGTCCGTAGTCCGTAGTCCGTGGTCCGTAGCAATGCTGCCGACCGCGCACCACGGACTACGGACTACTGACTACGGACTACTGACTACTGACTACGGACTACTGACTACGGACTCTCTGATTGAGCAGTTGTCATGAGCAGCGACAAGGACCTGAAATCCATCGAGCAGGCGCGCGAGCTTGCCGAGCGAGCGTACGAAGCACAGAAGGTACTAGGCGCGTTCGCCCAGGAAAAAGTTGACGAGATCGTAGGCGCGATGGCGCGCGCGGCTCAGGAAGATGCCTACCGCCTTGGGGAGATGGCCCACCTCGAAACCGGCTACGGTTCAGCGGCGGACAAAGCCACTAAGAATCGATTTTCAGCCGAACAAGTCTACAACTTCATCAAGCCGATGCGCACTGTCGGCGTCGTTCGCCAGACCGAGAGCATAATCGAGGTCGCTTCACCGCGGGGCGTAGTCGCCGCGATAATCCCCTCGACCAATCCGACCTCAACTGCCATCTTCAAAATTCTGATCGCTATCAAGGCTCGCGACGCTGTGGTGTTGAGCCCGCATCCGTCGGCCACCAACTGCATCAGCGAAACTGCCCGCGTGATGCGCGAAGCGGGCGAAGCGGCCGGCTTACCTCCAGGTGCGATCGGTTGCATGACTCTAGCGACGATCGAGGGCACACAAGAGCTGATGAAGCACAAGCGCACCGCGGTTATACTCGCTACCGGGGGAATAGGCCTGGTGCGCGCGGCGTACTCTTCGGGCAAGCCTGCCTTCGGGGTCGGCCCAGGCAACGTTCCGGCGATGATCGAGCGCTCAGCCAATGTCACCAAAGCTGTGCGCGACATACTAACCAGTAAGTGCTTTGACAATGGAACGATCTGCTCTTCAGAGCAGGCGATCGTCGTTGAGCGGTCTGTTGATTCGCAGGTGCAAGATCGGTTGGTTGCAGAGGGCGCGTACTTCTTGAGCAAAGATCAACAGGAGGCACTGACGCGGGTTGTCGCGACCGCTACCAACACACTCAATCCAAAGATCGTCGGCAAGAGCGCAAAGGTTATTGCCGAGATGGCCGGCATTACGATACCTGAAGGAACTCGCGTGATGATCTGTGAGCTTTCGGGTGTGGGACGCGATTATCCGCTGTCTATGGAGAAGCTCTCCCCGATCCTCGCTTACTACGTGGTCGAGAATCTAGAGGAAGGCTGCGAACGATGCGCTCAGATACTCAGGTACGGAGGCATGGGTCACACCGCTTCGATACACACCGAGAGCCGCGATGCAGCTCGCGAATACGGCATTCGCATGCCGGCATCGCGGGTCGTGGTCAACAGCCCTTCCACGCACGGCGCGATTGGTTTCACAACCGACCTCGAGCCGTCGATGACGCTTGGCTGCGGGTCGTGGGGTGGCAACGTCACGTCGGACAACATCTCGCCGCGCCACCTGGTGGACATTAAGCGCATCGCATTCGAGACACGTCCTATCAATCAAGCAGCCGCGGCCGCTGTGCGCCCAGCCGCGCGGCCGGCTGCGACGGTCGGTCGCGCCGAGATTGCGGCGCTTGTAGATCGTTTCCTCGCCGAACGCCACGTTCATCAACCGACACAACAGGCGTCGCCGCTTAATTCTGCTTCGCCTGCAACCGCGCCGTTTGAGAGGACGCAGCAACAGTCGCCGGCTCAACCCGCCTCGCGCGCTTCAACGAACGGAGCGAGCAACGGACTGGTCTACGATTTCGTCTGCGAGGAGGATGTGAAACGCGCGATTGCGTCACGTGAGAAGATCAACATCAACAGTAAGACTATTATCACTCCGGCGGCGCGTGAGCTTGCTGAAGAGCGAGACGTGTTTGTGCGCCCCTAGACCCCCGTTCACAGCTATCTCTCGGCCCCAGGCTCGGCTGTTTCAGTCTCCAGCCTTATCGACTGAGAGGCAATAGCCGACTCCAACCATGCACTCAATGCGAAGATCGAACGGCTGAAGAGTTCGCCTGAGCCGATGAATGTGCACGCGAAGGCTCAGTGAGTTGAACGGCGCGTCGCCCCACGCATAACGCCATATCTCTTCGGAGGGCACGATGCGATCGGCGTTGCACGCGAGCCGAGAAAAGATCAGAAGCTCTTTGAGCGGAAGCGAAATCCGCTTTCCGCCGCAGGCGACGTAATAGTTGTCGTACTCTATGCGCAGGTAGCCATCATCGTAGACGTTTACGTCTTGATCGTTGTTGGCGCTTGAGTGTTGCTTGAATGAGAATCTGGGTTCTGATGCCATTTATTAGCCAAACCGGGGCCGGCCTGCTTGTTTCGAATCGCGAATCGGGATGGCTCACGCTCAAGTAGCTTCGGCGTGAGCCATCCCGTACAGACAAAGCAAAGTCAGAGAACCCGACCGGCCTGTCCGTTTAGTCTTAGGCTCGCTAAAACCGGAGCTTCAGTCCAAACTGCATCACGCGCGGCCCGCCTATCGTGTTTGTGATCGTTCCGAGATCAAGCCGGTCTTGCAGGTCGTTGTTCGGCGTCGCGAAGTTGACGTTGTTGAAGATGTTGAAAACCTCCCAACGGAACTCGATGTTAACGTCTTCAACTATACTCACCGTCTTCGACAGGCTCATGTCAAATCGCTTCTGATTCCCCCCGCGAAGAACATTGCGCCCGATGTTGCCAAAGCCGCCAAGCGGGCTGGCAAGCACATCCTTGTTGAAGAAAGCCTCAGTCGGGTCGGCTCCCGTCCGCCTGAGATCGTCAAGTGTCGTGCCCGGTTTGAGGCTAGGACGCCCAAAGCCGAGCCGGTACAGTCCGCCCGCTCCGAGATTCAAAGAGAGCAGATCTGCCAGCGTTCTCGCTTCCGGCTCCGATGTAAAAATACTGAACGGAGTGCCTGACTGCGCCTGAACGAAACTGGCTATCTGCCAGCCTGTGAACAAGCGTGAATCGCTGCCGAAGCTCGGAATGTTGTAGACGAACGACAATGAGAAGCGATGCGGCCGATCGAAGTCCGAAAGCGCGCGGTTCGAGCGAACGTCTCGCTGATTGCCCTGAACGACGAACCCAACGTTCGGAACATCGGGCTTTCCGCCTCCTGCCGTCGAGCCGGGATCAGACGAGCTTGTGTCCATTGATTTCGAGAAGGTGTATGCGGCATTGAACTGCAATCCGTTCGACATCCTCTTCTGCAACCCAAGCTGCAATCCGTGATAGATTGAGTTGCCGCTTGATGTGAGAAGCAGGGCTTCGGGTATGTTGAATCCGAGGCTCACGCCGCGAGCCTCAAACGGGATTATGACTCGCTGCGTGAGGTTGGGCTGGCCGTTCACAAGCGCGACCGGCTGGGAGAAGTTCAGGTCGATCTGGCCGCTGAGCGGATTCGTGAATCCGAACGCCTTGCCAAGGCCACGCGCGCGCGCGGTGCTTCCGGCATTGAGCGCCCCGCGCGGCGAGCCTGCCGCGACGTAAGCATCAACGAAGCGCTGATAGATGAAGTCAGGGGTCGAAGGATCATTCAAATCGAACGGCTGGTTGAACGCGAGAGCTTGCAGCAGCTTTGTCCCCTTAGTCCCGACGTATCGCGCTTCGATGAGCAGATTCTTGGCCAGCTCGTGCTGGAACCCGAGATTCCATTGCTGGACGTAAGGCGTGCGCAGATTGCGGTCTATGGCGCGAAACTCGAACGTCTCGGCGATGTTACCGCGGGTGGGCTGTCCGGTGGAAGGATCATTCGCGTTGAGCGTGCCGTCCGCGCCTCTTGTCACACCGGTGTTGTCGCGTATCTCATATACGCCGCTTCTGAGGATAATCCTGAACGGCAGGAACTGGCTGAACGGAAGGTTCGGATTCTGCTGCGAGAACGCGGTCAGGAAAGGAACGGCGTTGCTCGGCGCCGTTACTTCGATCTCGCGCAGGAATGGATAATTTGAAAAGATCGTGTTGACGAATGCCGCCGATGGACGGTCAAAGAAAATCCCATAGCCGCCGCGAACGACCAGACGGCGTGAGTCAAACGGGGTCCAGGCAAATCCCAATCGCGGTTGGAGGTTGTTCAGGTCCTCCCCTTTCAGCGTGTGCTTGTTACCGATTTTCACCGCGGTTGCGACCGTCGCGTCAATTGCGTTGAAACCCGTGGACTTTACATTCTCAGGCACGATGAACGCGCTCGGCAAAAGGTTCGGTCCAACCTGCTCGAAATCCACGTTGCCGATGCGGCCGTTCCTTTCGGTAGGCCATGCGAACCAGTCCCAACGCAGGCCGGCGTTGAGAGTCAGACGGGGTGAGACTTTCCAGTCGTTAGCCACGAACCAACTCAGATCGTGCATGCGGAAATTCTTTTCGGTAATGCCGAACTGGGTATCGCCTTCGGTCGTCACCCCTCGAAGCAGCGACGTGAAGCCGCGCTGTTTTTCAAACTCGGTCTGCTGCTCTTCCGGCAAACTCGTGTCATAGAAGTGGCGCTTGTATTCGCCGCCCAGACGCCACGTGTGCGCGCCCCGCGTGTAAGAGAGAATGTCGGCTACCGTATAGGTCTGCTGCTTGCGCGTGTTGTAGGAGTCATTCGGGTATCCGAACGAGAAATTGAAATTCGGAGCGGCCGTGTAGTGTCCGAGGCGGCGCGTAGCCAGACTGTCGTCGAACAGCACTGAAGGGTTGAATTGCTGAATCGGCACACCTGTTCCCTGAAGTACGCTCTCACTTGTGATGCCGTCAAACTGCGCGGCTCCCTGCCGCGTGTTATTCAGCTTGAAATAACCGAAGCGCGCTTCGTTGACCGTCCGACTACCTATCAAATGAATGTCAGAAACAGAAAGCGCCCGAGCGCGGTCATTTCGCTCGAGGGTGAACGGGGATGCAAGGCTCGATGGATCCGGAAAAGGATCAAGGCCAGGGAAATTCGAGAAGAAGAATGTCACGGCCAGCTTGTTAGCTGTCGTCAACTGGGTATCGTTGCGAATGGTGAACTGGTCTTGCTCGAACTCGGCGGGAAAAACCTGGCGCAAGCGGGCGAGCGGATTTCCTTCAAGATCCACCAACGGAACGCCATTGGCGTCAACCAGATCCTTCATTCCGGGAAGGCTGCTCGGCGCAGGAATGACGAAGCCGCCTGTTGCCGGGTTTCTAAGGTTAAGCAGGTTCAGCGCAAACCTCGACACCTGCGAAGCGTTGAGGTTAAAGCCGGGATTGAGTTGCTTGAAAGCGTTGATCAAAGCCGCCGCCGACCGATCAGTGCCGGCTAAATCCAATGCGCGCGGGAGCAGAGTGATGCTCTGGGCGGTCGGCACAAAGCCTGTCTTAGCCTGCGTTCGCTGGTAGCTTACGAAGAAGAACGACCGCTCTTTGATGATAGGGCCGCCAATAGTAAAGCCGCCTTCATTGCGACGCGCCACCGGCCGGTTGATCCCGTCTTTGTTATAGAAGAAATCGTTCGCATTGAACTTCTCGTTTTGAACGAACCAGTAGAGTGAGCCGTGAAAGTCGTTGCCGCCCGACTTGGTTATCAATTGGAAGTTGCCGCCGCCGCTCCGCCCGGTTGAGGCGTCATAGAGGCTCGTCTGCAGCTTGACCTCCTGAAGCGTTTCAGGTGCGGGCGAAATGTTGTCCGTAAGCGAGCCTTCATTCGAGGTTATGTTGGTAGTGTCAACGCCGTTAAACTGCAGGCTGTTTGACGTGGGACGCAAACCGTTTACCGAAGGTGAGAGGTTGCCGTTGCTGTTAGTGAGCACGGGCGGAAGATCCGCGCTGACGCCAGCCTCCGCCGACAGCAGGTGGGTAAAGCTACGCGTCGAAGAAGGCACTTCCTGTAGCTCGAGCGAGTTTAGCTGACGGAAGGTTGTAGCCGTCTCGCGCTGTAACACCTCGCTCCCGGCAACAATGTTTACCGCCTCCTGGATCGCGCCGGGCTCGAGCTTGATATCAACGGTTCGCGGGACGGCGGCTTCAACCTCGACTCTCTCCGCAATCGCCTTCTTAAAGCCTGTGGTTTCAACAACGAGAGTATAAGTGCCAACATCGAGGGCGGTAACCTTCCATCGCCCTTCATGATCTGTGGTGACGGTCCTGCTGGTTTTCGTCGCGGCGTTGGTGATAGTGACGGCGGCGCCAGCCACCACTGCGCCAGTTTGGTCGGTCACCGCGCCGGTCAATGTACCCGTGGGGCCCGACTGCGCACGGGTCCTGGACCACGGCGTGGTGAATACTGATAGCAGCAAGAAGACTATTAGAGTCTTCACCAGTTTCTTGTGTCGGCGGATATACTTTGTTCTTGGCTTCATCAGTCTATGCCTCCTGCTCTTGTTGAGAGAACTGTTGCCTGGTTAGTCGATTCAAGTCGCCTGCGAAGACGACCCAAGTGGAAACGGCGAAATTGGTATGTGTGTCGCCGCTTCAGCTTTGCAATCGTGGGATATCAGATGGCGGAGTCTAGCAGGGTACAGTTAATCGGTTATGAAGACGACGTTAAATAGATGTGAAAGTTCACTGATAGGAGAGACGCTTTATCAATGTGCAGAAAATTCACAACTATTTCATAAAGAGTTAATACTTTGATGATCCCTCTCGTTTAGATTTACCTTTGCCAGGAATCACTATGACGGGACACACAGGGTTTCAAGAAATGTCAAAGAAGTTAGAGAAGAAAGCGACTCGGCTAGTCCGCAAGGCTGAGAATCGAGCCAGGGTTATTCGCCGCGTGGTCCGAAACTATAACGATGCCGAGCAAACCTTCACGATGGGCGGTACTGCGCGCCAGCTCGAGCGTCAGAGGCAAATCGAACAAGCGGTGATGAAGTACACTCAGACGCACAAGGCGATCGGGCGACTTCGCAAGAAGATTCAATTGAAGAATAAGGGCGACCTTTGAAACACTAAAGTCCCCATACTCTAATTCTCTGTAGGTAGCATCGCCGATTGGCTATAGTGTGTTTGCACGCGGCCAGTTACAGGCTGCTCCGATGGTCTTAGGCGCAGAAGCAAGCTACGAGAAATCCAGGCCCTCAAGTGCCTCGCGCACCGCTTGTTCTCTCTAAAAGCTTTTCCTCGTCGCCCTTGCGCCGCTTCTTTTCATCCTTCTCAGCCTTCTGCTTCAGCAACACCAGGTACTTCTTGTTGGCCGCGTCCACCGATTACCGGAGCTTTGAAAAAACCGGCTTGATTTCGCTGAGAGCACACTCGATCACCATCTCGCTTTTTCTCACGTAAGCTTGTGCCTTTGGAATCAACTATGCTTGCGATAGTCCGTGCCAGAAAATCAGATCGATTTTGATGAGGGAGTACTGCTGGCGAAGCAGTCGAACCTTCCGAGCGATGGCGGATACGCGACAATCCGGCGCTGCCACCTCGAGGTATCTGTTTTGCGCTGGTAGATAGAAGCCCGGAGTGAAGCTATCCACAAAGTTTCCTTCCTCGTCCCATTCAACGGAAAACGTGCGAGGTTTGTAGCGCCAGAGGATTCGATGCGCTTCAAGCGTCCGCGCAAAATCTTCTTCAAATTCGTTCGCGAATTCGACGGACCAAAGTGTGCAGATATCTCCATCGAGCCTTTCTCGGTCGATTCGATCCAATGCTGCGGATGAACTAAGTTCCAGCAGCAAGGTGTGTGCGCGGTGCTCATCAATGCACCGATCGACCCGGTTGAGGTTGAATGGAGCTGTCTCAACGGAGTGCTCCTCGAAATAACTGGCATTCATGATTCCTCCTAGTCCTGGTCGCACAGTCCGCGCGCTGTCAGGCGCAGCGCGGTGTGCCTCAGGAGGTTTCGTGTGGTCAGGTTTCAATGGTTGTAGGCACGAATAGCTCGTTTTGCAGTTTCGGCGCACCTTTCGATCCGGTGCTCAAGTGCACGCTCTAGCGCAATCGAATCGTCTGCATGAAGGTGCATACGGCTTTAACTTGACTGGCTTCATCAGGCGCTTAGCCGACGTCCAGCTTTACAGAGGATAGGCCCGGAGAGTTAGATTGGTGTGGCCTGACTCTTAACTTTGTGTGAATTGTACTAGTGAAGAGACCTCGCGCTTCCGGCAAGGTTCTTTGGGCGCCGGCAAAGGTTCAAAGAACATTCATCAACATTTTACGTGAAGTTCAACACGTTTTATTACCATGCACCCGGCCTGCGTTCCCTGGGGAACGCGTAGGGGCCATTCACTTTCGCGGGGAGATGTGGATGGCCCGGCAGTTGATTAGAAGAGGCTGATCGCGATTGCGATCAGCCGATGGGGCGTCCGACCCGAAACACTCACCCTGAGCACCACTACAAAACAAGCCCTAAAGAGGAGAGCTTAATGATCCAGACAGAGTGCTTCAATGACCGGTCAGATTGATGTCCTGGACTCACAGGCGCACCTACATCAGTCTCAATGATTCTTAATTCTACCGTATAGCCCCTAAACCGCTGCGTGGCCCGCCGCTTGCCCAGCAGCGCCTGGCCCCGCGCGAACGACCCTCATGCGCCGCTGGGGGGAGGGTATTCCCCGGCACTTTCGGGTGGTCTTCTGTCTATCCCGGATTCCACACACGCGCCTAACGAGGGTAGAGATAGATCAATGGGACTTAATAACTCTGAATGTCGGGGGTCGTTGGATGATAGACATAAGCACTAGCCCGGACGCGCGCGAGAAGACCACCCAGCGAGTCGCAGAGATATTTAACGAGCACCAGCGACACGTCCACAAGCGCACAGACCGCGTGTTCGCGGGACTGATGGCGCTCCAGTGGCTGGCAGGTGTAGCCGCAGCCCTGTGGGTCTCGCCGAAGGCTTGGGCGGGGGCGGCCAGTTACACGCACACGCACGTATGGGCAGCGCTGTTCCTGGGTGGCGCGATCAGTGCTCTCCCCATCATTCTGGCGGTGACTCGTCCCGGTCACGTCACCACCCGCTACACGGTCGCGGTCGGGCAGATGCTAATGGGAGCGTTGCTGATCCATCTCACCGGCGGGCGGATCGAGACCCACTTCCACGTCTTCGGCTCGCTCGCCTTCCTCTCCTTCTACCGCGACTGGCGCGTGCTCATCCCGGCCACGGTCGTCGTCGCCGCCGACCACCTCCTGCGCGGCGTCTTCTGGCCGCAGTCCGTCTACGGCGTGCTGACGGCGAGCAGCTGGCGCTGGCTGGAGCACGCGGCCTGGGTCATCTTCGAGGACACTGTCCTGTTCATCGCAATCAGGCACAGCATCGGCGAGATGTGGGGTATCGCCGAGCGGACGGCTAAGATTGAGAGCTTGAATGAGGGGCTGGAAGCCCACGTCGCGAACCGTACCTTACAGCTCGTCGCCGCCGACCGTGAATTAGAAAGAGAAGTGGCCGAGCGCAAGCTGGCCGAGGCCGAACTGGCTGAACAGCGCGCGTTCCTGCGTCAGATCATCGACCTAAATCCCAACTTCGTCTTTGCTAAAGACAGGGAGGGGCGCTTCACTCTGGTGAATCAGGCCGTCGCCGAAGCCTACGGCACGTCCGTCGAGCGCCTGTTAGGCAAGACGGATGCCGACTTCAATCCGAACAAGGAAGAGGTCGAATGTTTCCGCCGTGACGACCTGGAAGTCATAAACAGCCTGAAGGAGAAGTTCATCGCGGAAGAGGTAATTACCTACGCCGGGGGGCAAGTCCGCTGGCTGCAAACCATCAAGCGCCCCATCATCTCGCCAGACGGCACTGCGAATCAGGTGCTCGGCATCGCCACCGACATCACCGCCCGCAGACAGGCGGAGAGGGCGCGGCGCCGGAGCGACGAGCGGTTCCGTCAAATTGCGGAGAATATCCGCGAGGTCTTCTGGATAACCGAACCCCAGGACAACAAGTTGGTCTATATCAGTCCGGCATACGAGGAGGTATGGGGCAGGTCTTGTAGAAGTCTCTCCGAGGTGTCGCGCACATGGCTAGACGCCGTCCACCCGGAAGACCGCTCGCGGGTGATCGAGGCCGCGGTGACGGTTCAGGCCGGCGGCCACTACGACATGGAGTATCGCATTGTCAGGCTCGACGGTGAAATTCGTTGGGTGCGTGACCGCGCCTTCCCCATCGTGAACGAGTCCGGCGAGGTGTACCGGGTCGCGGGTGTCGTCGACGACGTGACGGTGAGCAAGCAGGCGCTTGAGCAGATTAAGACTTCGCTGCACGAGAAAGAGCTGCTCCTGAAGTAAATTCACACCGCGTCAAGAACAACATGCAGGTCATCACCAGCCTGCTCAGCCTGCAATCAATAACTTCTCAACTACCCTTGATAATCCGCGGGGGCTTTTGGCGCACCTTGAAGCTCGCGTGTAGTGGCGTCCGTAACGCTTGTTGGCTCAGTCACACCCAGACCCGATCCGATCTTAACAGCCGTGCCTTCGGTCTTAGCCGCCAGTGCTCTCTGTTTTTCCTCGAGGCGCGCGAGTTCATAGCGGAGTTGTCGCTCCTTTAACTCTTTGAAGAAATCGCTTCGAATCAAGATTAGACATCGACGGTTGAAAGCACGACACTGACGCCTGAATCTGCCTTCTCCTCGGGTGCCGCGGCGGGCATGGTGAACGTGAACCGCGAGCCGCGGCCCAACTCGCTCTCAGTCGAAACCTCACCGCCATGCGCGCGCACGAGATGCTTGACGATTGCCAGCCCCAGCCCCGTGCCCTCCGTCTTGCGCGAGCGAGACTTGTCAGCGCGATAGAGTCGCTCGAAGACGCGCGGCAAATCAGATTCTGCTATACCGACACCAGTGTCTTCGACTCTTATGACTACGCGGCCTTCTACTTCTTCCGCCGAAACGGTAACGGAGCCGCCTGGCCGGTTAAACTTTACGGCGTTGTCGATCAAGTTGAAGAGAATCTGTTCCAGCCGCGTGCGATCTGCTTGTACAAGCATACCTTCGGTGATCGAGGTGCTGAAAGACATGCGAGTGTCCACTTTCCGCGACTCGACGAGGGCGACTACATCGGCGACGACGCGGCGCAGCCTCACCGGTTTGAGTTTAAGCTCCACCTGACCCGACTCGATGGCGGAGAGGTCAGAGATGCCCGAGATCAGGTCTTTCATTCGCAGCGCATGCTTCTGTAGCGTTTCAAGAAATCTGGTTCTGTCGGCCGGGTCATCTATCGCGCCTGACAGTAATGTTTCTGAGCAGGCCAGCATCGCCGTTAAGGGAGTGCGAAGCTCGTGTGAAAGGTTTGCGAAGAATTCTCGGCGGACGCGCTCGAGCTTCTCAAGTTGCGTGATGTCGAAGAAGATTCCTACCGCGAGTTCGCTGCCGAGCGGCGCGACGTTGAGCTGAAAGCTGCGACGCTCGCGGTCTGCCATTTCGACGCGCAATTCGACCGGAACCCTGTCTTTGAGCACACGGCTGAACGCGCTGTTTATCGCCGGGTCGCGAGTCGCATCCGTCAGGCGGTATGCGCGAGTCGAGGCAGCGGCATCGGGTGTTGGTTCTGCGTTTAGGGCTTCGTCGATTGCGATCTCAGACTCTTCTCTGCGGGCGCCAGGCTTACCGGCGCCAGATGCTGCGAGCTTGAATGCACACGCGGCGGCGTCGTTGTAAAGCGCAACTCGCATCTTTGAATCGACAATCACAACGGCCTCTCGCATCGTCGCAAGCACGCCGCCTAACAACCGATTTGTTTCCTCGGTGATCGCGGTTTGGCGCTGGATCTCGGCAAGGGCCTGGCTGTAGCGGCCGAGCGCATACCGCGATACAAAAAAGGTCATCACAGCCACTACGATCACGGTGATGACGTGAGAGTTGATGACGGAGATGTGGGGGAACAGCACTGTCTTAATGATCTCGTAGAGTACGAAGATCACCAGCGCTGCAAAGGTCACAAGCCACACTCGGCGCGCAAGATCCTGCATGATTCGATTGCGGATTGCGGATTTCGGATTGCGGATTTCAGCAATCAAGCCTGTCGTTCAAGAGGCAATCCGCAATTCCCAATTCACTCCTTCTGCTTTCTGCCATCGACCAGCCGGTAGCCTATCCCCGTGACGGTTTCAATCACCGACGGATCGTCGAGCTTCTGGCGAAGCCTTCTGATGTGAACGTCCAACGTGCGCGAGTCACCGTAGTAAGATACGCCCCAGACCCTGTCGAGCAGCGCCTCGCGCGTCAACACCCGTCCCTGGTTGCGTGCAAGCTCGGACAGGAGCGCGAATTCCTTTCGGGTCATCCGCACCTCGCGCCCCTGATAGCTCACGCTGAAAGTTGCGGGGTCGATCCTGAGTGCTCCGTTGTCAAAGACTGGGCGCTCGACCTCCGAGCCTTCCGCGCGACGCAGCGCCGCGTTCACTCGCGCGACGAGCTCGCGCATGCTGAAGGGCTTTGTTATGTAGTCGTCGGCGCCGATGTTTAAGCCGAGCACCTTGTCTGCTTCGTCGGTCCGAGCCGTGAGCATCAAGATTGGCACGCGCGTAGTAGTCGCTTCGGTTCGCAAACGGCGGCACAGCTCGAATCCATTCATGTGGGGAAGATTCAGATCGAGGAGTATCAGGTTTGGCACGCGGTTGAGGACCAGGTTAAGCGCGTCTTCGCCCGTGGCCGCTATGCGTACGCGAAAGCCCTCTCGTTCCAGGTTGTAACGAATCGAGTCGGCTATATCTTCATCGTCTTCGACGATGACTATGCTGCGGACGCGTGTCTGATCGCTGGCTGCTACCATACCGTATGTTTGATGACCTGGCCTCGCGCCATGTACACGATCTGCTCGCAGATGTTCGTCACATAGTCGGCGATGCGCTCGAGGTGCTTCAACACGAACAACCACTCGGCTCCGCGCCGTACCGTTGAAGAGTCGCGCTTCATTACGTCGATCACCTGATCGTAGAGCCTGTCGTAGAGCGCATCCACTTCGTCGTCGCGGGAGATAGTTGCCTGAGCGCGTTCGGGATTGCCCGATGTGAAAGCGTCCAGCCCATCCACAAGCATCTCCTGCACGACTATCGCCATCGCCGACAAATCGATGTGCGCTCCGAGTTCCGGTTCGTTGTTGAGCGAGAGCGAGTGCTTGGCGATGTTGACCGCGTGATCGGCTATGCGCTCGACGGTCGGGGCGGTGCGCGCCACCGAGACGACGAAGCGCAGGTCACCGGCGGCAGGCTGCTTGAGCACCAGCACGTCAACGCACATCTGATCTATTTCCAGCTCCATCTGATCGATCGCGTCGTCCTCGCGAACAACCCGCTCGGCCAGTTCGGAATCGCGCTCGACCAAAGCGCGCATCGACAGGATTATTGCTTTCTCAGCGGCGCCGCCCATAATCAGCAGCTTGTCGCGGAGCGAATTCAGATTGTCTTCGATTAGTCGTTTGTGCATGGTGTTTCCGAAACGGTCCCGGGTTCAGGGTTCGGAGTTCAACACCGGACTCTTAAACCACGAACTCTGAACCCTGAACCGTTCTCATCCAAACCGTCCTGTGATGTAATCCTCGGTCATTCGCTCATCGGGCTTCGTGAAAATCTTCTCGGTCGTGTTGAACTCGATCATCTTCCCCAGCCAGAAGAACGCGGTCAACTCGGACACTCGAGCGGCTTGTTGCATGTTGTGTGTCACGGTCACGATCGTGTATTTCTCTTTCAAGTCGGCGATCAGTTCTTCGATTCTCTGGGTCGCTCTAGGATCAAGCGCTGAAGTCGGCTCATCCATCAGCAGCACGTCAGGCTCGACGGCGAGGGCTCGCGCGATGCAAACGCGTTGCTGCTGCCCGCCTGAGAGGCCGAACGCCGATTCCTTCAACCGGTCCTTGACCTCGTCCCACAATGCTGCCGCGCGCAAGCTTGCTTCCACCCGGTCAGCCAGTTCGGTCTTGGAACGAGTCATCCGATTGATCCTGACCCCATATGCTACATTATCGAAGATCGATCGAGGAAACGGGTTCGGCTTTTGAAAGACCATCCCCACGCGCCGCCGGAGCGAGACTATGTCGATGCCCGGCGAATAGATGTCTTCGCCGTCCAGTTCGACACGTCCCTCCACGCGCGTGCCTGGGATCACATCGTTCATACGGTTGAGCGTTCTAATCAGCGTCGACTTGCCGCAGCCCGATGGGCCGATAAATGCGGTGACCTTGTTTGGCGGAATCACGAGTGAGATGTTCTCGAGTGCCCGGACCCGGCCATAAAAGAAACTAAGGCTCTGGATACTGATCTTGGTTTGCTGCCCCTGAGTCGGGTCTGTCTTAACGCTGCCTGCAGTCGTTCGTTCCGCACGCGGTCGCGCCGCAATTGACTCCGGGGCTACGCTTGCACTCTGCAAAGTCTTCTCTTCTTGCGGCTCTGGCGGTTCGTCCATTGTTAAGGGTAAGACACGAACTACAGCTATGTCCCGGTTCGCTCTCCAGCTACTTCTTTAGTCTCGGGTCCGGCCTACCTCGTTAAAGCAGGCGACCCGTCATGGTCGCAATGCTCGCTGCCGCGACAAAGTACAATGTCAGCAGATGCAGGCCCAGCGTCAATAGTAGTGCAAGCGCGGCCGGCACAAGCAGCATTTGGGCAATACCCAAAAACAGCCTCAGGTACCCTCAGATCGGCTTGTACCGCGTCGCCTCGTGTAAGTCGCTTTTTTTCCAAATGCTCCTTATCCGAAAACACCTGTTATATACTCATTCGTAAGGTCGTTCGCCGGGTTCTCGAATATTTTTTCTGTTCGGTCGGTTTCGATCAACTTTCCGAGGTACATGAATGCGGTGTAATCGGCGACGCGCGACGCCTGCTGGAGATTATGGGTGACGATTATGATTGTGACCCGCTCTTTCAGGACAGAGATTAATTCTTCGATCTTAGAAGTTGCTATAGGGTCCAAGGCGGAAGTGGGCTCGTCGAATAGGAGTATCTCCGGGTTGGTCGCAAGCGCCCGCGCAATGCAAAGCCGCTGCTGCTGCCCTCCGGAGAGAGCGTAGGCCGACTCGCGAAGTCGGTCTTTCACCTCGTCCCACAGCGCGGCGGCACGCAGTGATGTTTCAACCTTCTCCTGAAGCGTAGCCTTTGTCTCTCCCTTCAGCCGAGGTCCGAATGCCACATTCTCGAAGATGGATTTCGGAAACGCATTCGGCTTCTGAAAGACCATGCTTACCCGCATGCGCATCTCGATCGGATCAGTCTCGGGCCCAATGACGTTTATTCCGCTAGGGTGCAGAATTATTTTCCCGTCGTATCGGGTCTCCGGATAGAGGTCATGCATTCGGTTGAAGCACCGCAGAAGCGTGGACTTCCCGCATCCGGACGGACCAATGATTGCCGTTATAAGATTTGCGGGAAAGACTAGGTTGATGCTATTCAGCGCCTGAAGCTTACCGTAGTAAAAACTCAGGTTCTGAACGTCGGCTTTTACCAACGAGTGCTGAATACCAGTTTCCGCCCTCGACGCCTGGTGGGAGATGTTACCCCCATTTGGCGCTAGAGGCTGAGCGGGTTCGCCTGCGTTCGCGTTGAGAGTAGTATCCATACTCGCCTTTTTCACCACTTGATCCGTCTTCGCACCCTATATCGAACGAAGATTGCTATAGCGTTCAGCGACAGAGTCATCACTACTAGCACCAAGCCTGCCGCAGCAGCAACGGTTACGAATTCCTGCTCGGGTCGAGAGACCCAATTGAACATTTGTATTGGCAGCACCGAGAAGGGTGACCACACCCAGTCCAAAGACACAAAGGGAGGGTGTGTCTGAAGCGGAGCAGGCGGCAAGAACGCTATGAAAGTCAGAGCGCCGATCGTGATCAACGGAGCGGTTTCCCCTATTGCGCGAGACATCGCTATGATGACGCCAGTCATGATACCGCCCATGGAATAAGGCAGCAGGTGGTGTCGGACCACTTGCCACTTGGTAGAACCGAGCGCGTAAGCCCCGTCGCGGATGCTCTGTGGGATGGTTCGTGAAGCTTCACGGGTCGCGACGATGACGATCGGGAGGATTAAGAATGCCAGGGTGAGCCCGCCCGCGAGCACGCTCTGCCCGAGGCCGAATTGGTAGACGAGTAGCCCCAGAGCCATCAGCCCATAAATTATCGAAGGCACGCCGGCGAGGTTCGCGATGTTAATCTCTATCAAGTTAGTGATTCTGTTCTTGCGGGCGTACTCCTCGAGGTAAACACCTGCGGCTATCCCCAATGGCACCGCGGTGAACGCGGTCACGAACATGACCAGCAGACTGCCGACCCAGGACGATAGGATCCCAGACTGTGAGGCGAAGCGCGAAGGGAAGGACGTAAGAAACTGCCAATTGATGCGCCCAAGCCCGTCAATCGCCAGGTCTCCAATCAGCGCAATGAGAGTCAAGATCCCGACCAGCAGGCAAACGATGCCGACGATGTTGAAAATAAAGTCCTGCCGCTTGCGGAGGGAGATGATTCTGCTGAGGTTGTCCATGTCAATACACCTCCCTGAACCGCTTCCTGAGGACGTACCCGACGATGTTGAAGAATAAAGTCATAATGAACAGGATGAGGCCTGCGGCGAATATGGACTGGTAGCCGATGCTCCCATGCGGCAGGTCGCCGAGGCTTACCTGGACGATGAAGGCCGTGATCGTAGCGGCCGGCTGTGTAGGGTCCAACGTTAGATTCGGCTGCATCCCTGCTGCGATTGCGACGATCATAGTCTCGCCGATGGCGCGCGAGATGGCCAGAATGTAAGAAGAAACGATACCGGAAAAGGCGGCAGGGTAGACCACCTTTAGCGCCGTGATGATCTTGTTAGCCCCCATCGCGTAGGACCCCTCGCGAAGCGACATCGGAACGGCGCGCATGGCGTCTTCGCTCAGGGAGCTGACATAAGGGATGATCATGATCCCCATGACTATTCCGGCGCTGAGCATGTTAAAGGTCGACAAGCCCGGAATGATTTTTTGCAGGAGCGGCGCGACGAACAACAAAGCAAAATAGCCATAGACAACCGTGGGCACCGCGCTCAGTAGCTCGAGGGCTGGCTTGATAATCTCGCGCAAAAGTGGAGGCGCAAACTCGCTCAAGTATATCGAAACGATAGTCCCTATTGGCAGGGCGACGGCGAGCGCGACCACCGTCGTGACCAAGGTCCCGGTGACCAGCGGCAGAATGCCGAAACGAGGATTGGCGAACAGAGGCGTCCAAAGCGTGTCGGTGAGAAAATCAACTACCGAGACGTTTCTGAAAAAGGTGGAGGATTCGTAGATAAGGGTCCCTACAATTCCCACGGTGATTGCCACCGACGAAAAGGCGGCGAGAAACAGCAACGACTCAATGAACCGCTCTCTCCAATACTGCAACAGCCTCACCCCAGATAACTGTTGCAATAATAAAGACGGTTGGCCGGCGCTGCCGAAGGAAACCGAACTGTCAGGCGGGGCGCTTTGTGCCATTGCTTTCTTCTATACTCTTATGGTTCCTTTGAAGACACGGAGGACGTAGCCGTTATGCGCGGGGCAGAAGAGCTAGGATTTTGGCGGCCGCTTCATAATCTCCTCGATGTGCAGACCCACCTCGGGCACGCCACCGAAGCCCGTGCCGGTTTGCAAGCTACGAAAGCGTTCTAGTCCCATCTGGTAGGCCGTGTCCGGTAACTGAAGATACCGCACTTCGGCACCAAGCTTCGCGGCGTTCCGGAGGTAGAAATCAACGAACTCTTTCACGTCAGCCTTGTCCGCTGCCTTCCTACTCACGTATAGGAACAAGGGCCGCGAAAGCGGGTTGTATTTCCCGGCGAGCACGTTTTCAAGCGTGGGCATGACGGCCTCTTGGACCGAGTTCTTACTCCATGAGATGCCCACCGCCTTCAGCTTCGCCGTATTCGAGGCATAATACGCGTAAGGGAGATAGCCCAGCGCATACTTGTTGCCAGCGATTCCCTGGACAAGCACGTTGTCATCCTCGCTGGCGGTGTAATCGCCTCGGCTCGACTTGGACTTGCCCACGATCGCTTCCGTGAAGTAGTCGAACGTGCCGGAGTCGGAACCCGCTCCGAAAAGTGCTAACTTTTCATTTGGCCATTCGGCGTTGATCTGGTTCCACGTAGTGATCTTACCCTGCCCTTCGGGTTCCCACATCTTCTTGAGTTCTTCGACAGTAATCGAGGTAAGCCAGTCATTCTGCGGGTTAACTACGACAGTCAGCGCGTCGAAACAGACGGGGAGCTCTATGTACTCGATACCATTGGCTTTCGCCTGCTCCATCTCTTCTTTGAGTATTGGGCGGGAGGCGTCTGCTATGTCAAGTTCGCCACGGACGAATTTCTTGAACCCGCCGCCGGTGCCGGAAATGCCGACCGTCACTTTCACTTTGCCCTGCTTCGCCTTCTGGAATTCTTCGGCTACCGCCTCTGTAAGCGGGAAGACAGTGCTTGAGCCGTCGATCTTGATGACACCGCCCCCTGCGCTTCCTGCACCATTCCTGGGTCCGCAGCTCAATAAGAACAGCACGGCGGCAACAGTACAAACACTTGTTACACGCGTCAGATGTTTCACCGATCTTTCCTCCTTTTCGGATTCATTAGGGTACAGGGCTCCTATTCACAAACACAAGTCTTCAACCGGCTCGCAGAACCATTTGGTAGTGCGAGTTGCAACCGAACCTCCGTCTCGTCTCGCCCCGGGCCCGCCGGTACATGCATTGAGAAAAACGCAGACAACGCCCTAAGAAGAAGTGTGGCAGCTCTGCGTATCCGTCTGTTGCGATTGCTCATTCAAGACGTGTCCTGCACGATGAGGTAGAACTGCTAGAACGCCGAGTATAGAGCCGCCGCATTACAAAGCTGTGACATGGTAGTTAAGGCTTCGTTAAAACCATCTCGCCCTAGTCTAAGATGCTTGTCTGGGCGCCTGATAGGTGTTGCGGCTCGCGCGAACTATCGCTCCGCTTCTCTTGCACTCAATGCGAAGTTGGTGAAGCCGCCCGTCGCGGCGGCTCTTCTCCGGCGGGTAGTAGGCGATCGTGTAGGTCGAACGAATCTCTTCAGCAATCGACTTGAACATCGGCGTTAAGTCTTTATCAGCCGAAAAGTCCTTGCCCCCCGTTAGAGGCACGACCTGCGACACGTCGAGCAATGTCATGGCTCGCTGATTGGCGCCTATTCCAGCAATGTATGAAGGCAGTGTGATAGAGTAAACGGTCACCTCGGCATCATTCGCGCGGCGGATCATTTCAGACTGGTCCGGTGGACTGACGTTGTCGTAGCCATCGGTCAGCACGATAACGACACGGCGAAGTCTTCGGCCATTGCGGAAGCGCGGCGCCCGCTTGAGCATCGAAATCGCCCGGTCAATCGAACCGAAGATTCTAGATGATCCTCCCACTTCACCTAGTCGCTGAAATGCCTGGCTGATCTTCCTTGCATCACTTGTGAAGTCCTGAAGCACGCGGGTTTCGCTGTTGAAAGCGATGATTGCGAAGAGAGAGTCCGGCCGCACGAGCTTCACAAAGTTCTCGGTAGCTTCGCGCTGGCGGCTAATCTCCTCCTGCTTGATGCTGCCCGAAGTGTCTATCGCCACAACTACGGCCAGCGGACAAGTCAACGCTGCTTCCTCGGTCGCTTCAAAGAAGCCGATCTTCCGCGGCTCGCCGTCTTCGTAGATCACGAAATCGTCAGTTTTCAGATCGCGAATGAAAGTACCGTCTTTGTCAGTAACCGTGGCATCGACGATAACCAGATCGGTTGCAAGCTTGATTGGCTTCTCATCCTGCTGGGCGATAGCAGGCGCAACGACCAGCACCGTAGCCAAAACGCCAGCGAGACCGGCTTTGCAGGGACTGCCTTTGAACATTGATTTCACTCTAATCCCAGACGCTTCACAGCTTGTATAGAGATTGTTAATTGAAATCAAGACTTCCCCCAAGTCAGGACAAGAGCGATTGCTGCGGCAAACATCAACACAGCCGTTGTCCATCCAAGCACGTTAGTCCATGCGCCATTAACCCTGTCTCCCATGACTTTCTTGTTATTCGCGACTAGCATTATTACGACCAGCAAGGGTGGAGCAAGGAAGCCATTTATTACCGCCGTCCAGAAGAGTGCCTTCATCGGGTTGATCCCTATGAAGTCGATAAGCATACCTATTAGAGTCGAGACGCATATAACTGCATAGAATTGCTTAGCTTGCGCCGGCTTCTCATCAAGACCGTACTTCCAGCCAAATGCCTCAGACACCGCGTATGCGGCTGAGGCTGTCAGGATAGGTACAGCCAGGAAACCTGCGCCTATAATACCAAATGCCAGGAGAAAATATGCGCCATCGCCAGCAAGGGGACGCAGTGCCTGCGCAGCCTGAGTGGCTGACTCTATATCGGTCTTGCCTGCCTGAAAGAGGGTCGCAGCCGTCGCCAGTATTATGAAGTACATTACTACGTTAGAGAATAACATCCCGATGGTCGTATCCCACTTGGCGTCACTTAGTTCTTTCTTAGTAGCGCCCTTGCGCTGGGACAGACTCGTGCGGCCCATGTCTTTCTCTTCTTCAACCTCTTGACTAGCCTGCCAAAAGAAAAGATATGGAGAGATCGTAGTTCCAAGAATCGCTACCAGTGCCATGAGAAATGTGCTATCAAAGCTGAACGTCGGGATGAACGTTCCTTTAAGCACGTCACGCATTTCAGGCTTGGCATAGAAGGCTGAAGCGATGTAAGCGAATAGAGCCAATGTCAGCCACTTAAAAACCTTTGCGATCACGCGGTACGATCCCCATATCTGCAAGGCCAATATGATAAGCGTAACCGGCACTATCATTGCGATAATCGGGATCGGCAGGAGCAGGTTTAGAGCGGCGGCAATGGCCCCGATGTCTACGCCGGCATTGATTGTGTTGGCTATGACAAGACCTAGCACGACCGGGTACAGCACCTTCCGTGAATAGTATTTTCGCAGAACGCCAGCCAGGCCCATGCCGCTAACCATGCCGACTTTTCCGCAGATGAATTGCACTACGGTCATCAATGGGAAAGTGACCAGTGCTGTCCATAGCGTACTGAATCCAAGCGAAGCACCTGCTTGGGCATACGTGCCTATGCCAGAAGGATCATCGTCTGACGCGCCAGTAATAAAGCCAGGCCCCAGTATCTTCAAGAAGCGTTTTATTGGATTCGGCTCTCGCTCGATAGCCGCTTCAAGATGGCCGCTGCTGTCGGCTGGTTCAGAATGGCGGATAGTGGGAGCGTCGGCCTTTTCTTGTTTATCAGTCGTTCCGGCTTGTGCGTTCGTATTGTTTTCCATCTCTCCTCACTATAAGAGCAGGCGATTGCAATCGTCTCCAACACACTCCAGTTTCAACAGACATTCTCCCAATCTTGTGCCACTCATACTTGGCCAAGCTCGTATCAAAAGTCTACAGAGAAGCCTAGCTGCAACCCGAGACGCGGGCTTGCCGAATAGCGCCCGCCGATTATTCCGAAATCAAAAGTAAAGCCTTCTTTCAGTTGATAGTTGCCGCCCGTTTGGAATTGTAGTTGACCTTTGCCGAGTTGAAAATCCTTTGCGACTGCTCCTGTGACTTCAGCGCCTAAGTCGAGTCTCTCCGTGAATTGTCTGACTAGTGAAACGCCACCTGTAAACACTGTCCCGCGAGTCTTGATCCCAATCGCTCCCGAGAGTGTGTTTCCCGAAAAGAGAACACCACTGTTCAGCCTCAACTTTGTCCGTTCGGTGAGCGACTTTTGCACTATGCCATTCAATTGGTAATCCACAAGCGCTGAGCCAAGCTGCCGGTCTTTATCCCCCGTCGGTAACTCGAGATTGAAGCTTACAGCCATTGCAGGAAGGCGCGAGCCGTTTCGCTCCTCGCGAAAGTTATATTTGATCGATAGGGTCGTGTCGCCAACCCCGAAGGCGATGCGTGGACTCGTGCCACGCGCATTGAAAATGGCAATCAGTGGACTGTTGATGCCAATCTCGACACTATCAAAAAGGCCGTAGTTCAGCGTGAAGCTGCTCGTATTCTGTTTCAAGTTGGGGAAGGAGGACCGTTGCAGTATGTCAAATTCATTAGTGAACTCGAGCTGAAGCTTGGCCTTTGCGGTAACGTCCGCATCATCTGTGAAGAGGGGTTGCTGAGCACAAGCAGGAAGCGGGCGAAGCATCACTGGTGCTAACACTATGAGGAGATACCTGAAGCAGGATCTTACCCCGCTGTTCATAACGCTTCCCTTACTGTTAAAGGAACTGTGATGGTCGAATGCCGCAAGCCGACTTCGGCGAGCGCCTGCGCGAATGTTTAATCTTTTTTGGGCATCTGGCTGACCAGGTAGGTAATGATAGCTATGAAAGTCAAAGCCAGGGTTATGATTACCAGCAGAACACGGGGCGGGCTATTGGTCTGTTGCCCGTATCCAGGCTCTGCTAAACCCGATGGCATATGAAGGTCGCCCGTATCAGGGCGAATAATTCCCGCGACATTATCATGGTTACGCGACAAGCTTTGAATTTCTTGTTCCGTGTATTGCTTGGTCGTCTCAGTGTCGTGTTGAGGCTTGCGCAATCGGTTCCACCCTTTGTGTTTCCTCTGCTTATGTTTATTGATATTTTGTTGTTTCATAACCATTTAATCCTTCTGAAATAGAGATAGAGGGATACACCGACGGCTAAAATTGAGCCTAGCGCGCCGACATAGCCGTATCTCCATTTCAGTTCGGGCATAAAGTCGAAGTTCATTCCATAAATTCCGGCAACGAGCGTGACCGACATAAGAATAGCTGAAATCGAGGTCAATCTTTTCATGACCATATTCATTCGGTTTCCTGAAACCGACAAATAAGCATCCATTGTCGCTCCCAGCAAATCGCGTAGAGTATCAATAGTGTCGGCGACGCGAATCAAATGATCGAAAACATCCTGAAAGTAGATGTGAGTTTCGCGTGAAAAGATTTGCTGTTCGCGACGCAATAACGTGTTGAACACATCTCGCAAAGGCGTGACAGACCTACGCAAGAAGAGCAAATCTTTCTTTATGCGGAAAATCTCTTCCAATGCTTCTGCCTGAAAATCCACGAAGATCTTATCCTCCAATTCATCCATTCGATCAGAAATCGTATCAAGCAGAGGCATATAATCATCCACAATAGCGTCTATGAGCAGATACGCCAACAAACCCGTGCCTCGTTCAGCTAAATCCGCCCACTCCCGCCAGAGCCTTTCAGCAGTTTCTATCGTGCGAATAGGCTGGCTGTGAACAGTGACTAAATAGTTCTTCCCTAAAAAAATATTCAGCTCGCGAAGTTCCAGATGTCTTCCAAGGGCTAATTCCGCTTCATAAAGTACGATAAAGTAGTACCCCTGGAACTCTTCAACTTTAGGGCGCTGATGTTCGTTGCGGCAGTCCTCAATCGACAGAGGATGAAAGCCAAATTCTTTAGCTAATTCTTCAAAATCTTCGCTTGTCGGGTCAGCCACATCTACCCAAATAATATTGGGTGGTATTTTACAGAGATTACTGATTTCATCAGGATTATCACACTTGGTGAAAGCTCTGGTTTCACGATTGAGCACAAGAGTCTTAATCACAGATTACCTCATCCCCCAGGAATGAATTCACAGAAAGCAGCGCGCAATATTATCAATCAGACGCAAGACCATCAAATATGAATTAGTATGGGTCAACTGACACAATTCAAGATTGGTATGGGAGCCCGCTTGATGAGCGCGGTCAGATTGCCGGTGACGGCGTCATGGATCCCGAAACGGGTCTGTCAGGCCTATTTGCTGTTGTTGTTGTGCGTTTCGCCCTCGCGGGGCGCGGTGTATCCGTTGCGAGTGCGCGCGACCAATCGCCGGGCGCCGCTGTTCACCTGTACTTTCACAGCGCGGAACGAACCGTCTTTTTTGGAATTGGTTGGATAGTAGCCAATTGAGTACTGAGTGCGAAGGTCGGTAGAAATCTGTTGCGCGATTGTGTGGACCTCAGAAAGCTCCCTTGGGTAGAACGCCTTACCTCCGGTTTCTTCTGCAAGCTTGTTTAGAAGCGTCTCAGCCTTTTCTTTCGCGCTCTTCTTGAACAGACCCGAGTCCCGATCCAGATCGCTGATGAATCCAATCAGGTAAATCTGAACATCGATCTCCCGAAGATGATTCACCACTTCATTGAACTTGTAATAACTATCATTATCGAGCCCGTCGGTCACCAGCAGTACAGCCTTCCGCCGGTTCTTGCCTTCCTTGTTTGCGTAGTCGGCAGCGAGGTACAGAGCATCGAGCATTGCGGTCTGGCGCGAAGCGACCAACCCGTTAAGCGTGTCGATAACGTCATTGACATCGCGGGTGAATTCTTCCAAGAGCTCGGGCTGGTCCTTGAACTCTATGACAGCCATCTCGTCGCCGGAGCGACTCTCTTTCACCAGGTTGGTCGCGGCCTTAACGACGGTGTCCAGTTTAGGACGCATCGAGCCGGACGTGTCGATCGTGAAAACCAGCGATACCGGCACCTGATCCCGGCTGAAGAACTCAATCTTCTGAGAGACCTTGTCTTCGGTCACCGCGAAGTCATCCCGCTGCACGTCCATGACCGGCCGGTTCGAGGGGTCGACAACCGTGACGTCGAGCAATACCAGGTCGGTGCCAATGCGTATCGGAGAGTCATCCTTCTGCTGCGGCTCTTCGTCCCTGGGCTGCTGCGGTTTCTGGAGTTTGGGCTTGTCGGGTCGCTGCTGACCGAGCGCTCGTGAACGCGGAGCAGAGCCCGCGATAAGAAAGCTTAGAGCGATAAGTGCGCTGATGAAGAAGGTCAGTCTACCCGATTCGAACTTCATAACAGAATTCTACTCCCGGGTGTCAATATTTAGAAACCAGGACTCCGAGGCTTGGGATGCACGGACCAACCTCAACCGTTGCCGAAAGGATGAGCGGGAGGGCAGTTCGCTGGACGTTATGAGGCAGTTTACTTCTTGAACGATGGATACCCGTCTCTATACGAGAGCGACAGCCTGCCAAGCCCTCGCGGCGGATTCACCTTTACCTGTACCTTATGCCATTTGACTTCGCTAGCGATGTCGGTCGGATAGAAGCCGACGGAATATTGATGCCGAAGCTCCAATGCGATTCGCGTGCATATCTCCACAAGTTCCGGCTCATTGTAAGCGTTGGGGAAGAATGCGCGGCCCCCGGTCATCCGCGTCATTTCTTCGAGTATCCCACGGCCGAAGCCTGCGAGCGAATCATTGACAGGATCCGTTATGCCAATCGCGTAGATTTGCACGTCCGCTTCTTTGACCCTGTTGCGAAGTTCCTTGTATGTGTAGCGGCTGTTGTTGTCCTGACCGTCGGAGATTAACAGGAGCGCCTTCTTTGAGTGGCGGCCCTGCTGCACCTTCTCGACTGCAAGGTAGGCTGCATCGTAAAGTGCAGTCGAGCCGTGTGGATTGACGAACATAAGCTTGCCGAGAATGCTGTCTCCCGACGTAGTGAAGTCTTGAACCAGCTTGGCGCGATCGTTGAAACCTATGAGGAAGAAATCGTCGTCATTGTGTGAATTCTCGATGAAGCGGCGGAGCGCGCGAATGGACCGGCTAATACGGTCTTTCATCGAGCCAGACACATCGTAGACGATCCCAAGAGACACCGGCGCGTCTTCATCGGTGAAATGCGCGATCTGCTGCTTCACCTTGTCGTCGAAAACTTCGAAGTGGTCTTTGCCCAGGCCGGTGACATATCTGCCATAAGGATCGGTGACACTGATGATCACGCTGACGACTTCGGTGTCCAGAATGATTTTGCCATCCGTCTGTTTCTGGATTTTGGTATCGTCAGGTTTCGCCGCGGTCGCTTTAGCGTCGGCGCTTGTCTTAGGCGGGACCGGTGTGTCAGCCGGTTTGGCCTTTGCGGGTTCGACTTTTGGGGCCTGGGGCGAGGCTTTATTATCCTGTCCGGCCGATAGAGCAAGAACTTGGGACAGCGCTAGAACGACGAGCGCGGTCAAGAAGGCGCACGCGAGATTCTTTTTCATGACGATTGCCCCCGGTTTCACGGCTAGCCTCGAAGGAGGCTGACCTATTAAGCCCGGCTTGAATTCACCAAACGTCAGGCGGCATCCGCTGTCGCCACTTCAGGTTTCTTGACGATTCAGAAAGAGCGCCGATCAGAACAACCGGCTCAGTGCTACTACCGCTACGCTGGCGCCTTGACTAGCTCGCCCGCCCAGCGTGCGGTTTCATTCTAACCAGAAACCAAAATGCAATCAAGCGTAGGAGGGCCTGATTCGTGATTTCTTTCTGCGAGCTTAAAATGACCCTTTACGTCTCCGCTTCGGTGGTGCTCAAGTTCTGCCATTCGACCGTCGAGCGCCTTGTCGGGCAAGATGAGCGTGGCCATTCGGGCGCTTTCCAGCGATGATGCGGTCGTGTTGCTGACACCTGTATCGATCGGCCCAGAGTCTTAGCGATTCGATGACCCAAGCATTTCTATGATCAGTGCAGGAGAGCTGGGACCAATTTCAACATCGAGCGTGTAAGCCTGCCGGGCAAGGGCCTTAGCCTTGAGCGTATAGCGGCCGGGCGGAACGGGTCTGTTGAGTCTGAACTCGCCATCGGAATTAGTACTGGCCCATGTCAGCAGAGTAGTTTCAGTGATGTTAGTCTCTCCAAGCGGAAGCAGTCCAACCAGCGCCCCGGCGATGGGCTTGCCGCCCGCAGCAGACTTGACGAGTCCGCTAACGCTGATGAACCTTGAAGACTCCATCATTTTCGGCGCAGCTGGGGCCGGCCGGCTTTCTGCGTTTTTGTCGTCCAGTTGCGCAAGCATCTCGGCAACGAGCTGCGATGGTCGAAGAAAACCTACTGCACCAAAGCGGCGATAGTTATCAGGGAAGCCGTCCCCGTCTTTGTCAACGCCTTGTTGTTCGTCGGACAAAACCTTCGTCGGAATACCGACGAGCTTGCCTTCGCTGTTAACGGCGGCCCCTCCGCTGTTGCCGCGTATCACACGAGCGTCGGTCTTGATCCAGTTCTCTAACAGATCTTTGCCCTCGACCACGCCGCGATTAACGGTCAGGGTTGAGCCGCCTTTCTCGGGAAAGCCGATGATGAACAGGTCTTCCAGCACTTTGATCTTGCGCGAGTCTCCGATCTCGATGCTTGGGAATGTGAACGAGTTCGGTACGGGATTGCCGGCCGCGTCCGATTCAACGCGCAACAAAGCCAGATCGTATTCCTTATTTATGAGCAGAGGCTTGAGTCGATAGCTACCCGAAGCTGAAGCCGCATCGCCTTCGCCGGAGAGATTTAAGAAGATCTCGTCGTATGAGCGATTGGTCCTGGTGCTGGTAATGACGTGTTGGTTGGTGACGACGATGCCGTCGCTTCGCAGGACGACTGCTGATCCTCTTGCCCGGGGAGCATGGCTGGAAGAATCGCTCGAGTTGCGGACCGAGATGAGCCCGGTTGATGCCATAGCCTGGCGGACGAGGGCGCGAACTTCGGGCGGTATGCCCCCTTTCTTATTTGCGGACTGCCCTGTGAACGCCGAGACCGCGAGCACGAATACAGCGGCAGCGGGGACTGCGATGACCGCTGCCACTGTAAGCCTGACTCTACCTGGAAGAATTCTCATCACTTATGCTTAAGCCGAATCTCAAACGGGGCGATCTCGCCCGACTTGAGCTTGCCGCCACTGCCGTTGTCGGGGATTGCGACGACTGAACCCTTCGGGTCTTTGTCCCTGCCGGGAGCGAGAATAATATCTCGTGATTTAACCTTGCTGCCCTCGGTTTGCGGCACTACCGGGGTGACCTTCTTGGCTATGCCGCCTTGCAGCTCAGCGGCAGCGCTTGAAGCCGATTCCGAGAGACACCCCTCTGGTTCCTTGAGCGCCGCATCCAGATATGGAATACGATCGCGGGACATGATCACCTGAAGGACCTCGGTTCCTTTCTCCTCGTCGAACTGCATCGTAAGTTTGCCCGGTGGAATGTCATATCGCTCGTCGGGGTCTACCTTGTTGTCCGCGGCTTCCGGATGCGGGAACATAAGGCACCTCTTCCCGCTTGGCTGGATATTCACGACGTAGATGTACCCTTCGAAGTTGCTTTGAAATTGGATTTTGATCTGATCGCCGGCCTTGAATTCACTGCTCGGGTCGACGGGAACCAGAAGCCCGCCGTCGATCTTCTGCACGAGAATGCTCATCGCATCCGATTTCTTGCTGATGAACAATCCGCGCGCGCGGCTCGCTTCATTACTTTTTTGAGATTGTTTCTTTTGAGCGCTGACAGCAGATACCGCTGCACTGCTGAACACCAACGCGGCTACGATAAGCCTCACTATCGCCTTCATTTTATTCGTACTCCTTTTCCCTCAAAGTCACTGTCCGTGTGTGAGTTCGATTGTTGCGATCAACTCCTCGTTGTCCTGAAGATTTGTGTTTTGAGCCCGCGTGCCGAAGCGCACGGTTTTCTGGCCGGGAATCGTGTCGAGCTCACCGGTCATCTGTTTGACTTTCTGCTCCGAGCTTGCGATCAGTTGCTCCACTACAGCGCGCTTCACCGCGGAGTAGGGCTTCGCAATCTGATTGGGCAGGGTGGTGATCTTGTCGCGGCTGAAGATGACGATCAACGTCTCGGTTCCGGCCGGAGGTATCATCTGCCACCAACAATCTTTCGGGTCATCGTACTCGCAATAGGACGGCAATATGTACTCCTTGTTCTTAACCACGTAGTTCTGACCCTTGTTGATACGCAGGTCGGGAAAGAGCAGAGCGCCATCTTTGCCTTCCGGCTGGTTCACTATGTAAAGGTAGCCGTTTTGGTTGGCCGTGATTGCAAGCTTCAGTTTATCGCCGGTCTGAAACTCCTTGCTTGGGTCGGCCTCTTCCTGCTTCCCGTCATCTGTTCGCTTGAGCACACGCCACTGAAGAGTAAGCAGAGCAGCCTTCTGGGTTCTTGGCACGACCCGAGCCGTCTGCCGATCAGGTTTCTTGACGCGTTTGACTGTGACGACGTCATACCACAGCGGCGCGCCTTGCTTTTGCGCGTCGACGCCGGGTACGAAGATCGCGGGAATGAGCAGCGCCGCCACCGCCGCCGAAATCATACAAGGCTTCGATAATCGAAATCGCATAGGTTGATCCTCTGGTTTGTCTACTTGCTACGCGCTCGCACGAGTGACTGGATTCCGGGATGGTCCGCGGACACTACGCATCGAAGGCCGACGGATGTGCTCTTATCTTTGGGAAACACTCTAGGAAGATGGTCCCTGTAAGACGTCCGCGCTGCATCGGGGTTGCTGCCCGACAGGAATGTTCCTCCCCTCATCACTCGCTCGTCTTTGCTGTAGTCGGGGTTGGGCGTTTTGTTTCCTTCGTAAGGCTTATACGGAGCATTGACCCACTCCCAGGCGTTGCCTGCCATGTGCAACACGCCGTAGAAGCTGAGGTCTCCGGTAGCCTCGGTAACCGGAACTGGACGCCCGGTTCTAATGTTCGCTCGATCCGCCGTGAACTCGTCTCCCCAAGGGTACTGGCGTTTCCTACGAGCGACCGGATCCCACGATGCAGCCTTCTCCCACTCTTCTTCCGTAGGCAACCGTTTCCCAGCCCAACTTGCATACGCTAACGCGTCCTCGAAGGGGACACCTAACACAGGGTTGTCGGGCTTGCCGGTGAAATAGTTCGGATCGAACGTAGGATTTGGGGGAGAAGCCTTGCCTGTCTCATCGCAGAACTTCTTATATTGCGCGTTTGTCACTTCATACTTGTCTATGTAGTACGACGGAAGCGGTACGGCGTGCGCAGGCCGTTCGTCGGGGTCGTGATTGTTGTCGCCCATTTCGAACTCGCCCCCCGAAATCGCCACCATCGCGCCACCGTAGTCGATCACCGCCGGCAGGAGTTGGGCTTCGCACGTTTGTGTCTCGCCCTTGCTGCCGGTGAGCGTTGTCATAAAATCTGCGAAGCCTTCGTGCGAGACGCGAACTTTCACTTGGCCCGGATCGACGTCAGACACTTTGAGTGCCCCATCAGCAGCTACGGCATCGCGTCGAACATCATTGACGAAGACCTGGCTACCGGACGGCGCGCCCTTCACAACCAAAACGAATCCCGAACCGGCCGAGGGGGAGGAACCGAGCGGCAGCACTATGTACAGAATCGCCGCGATCACCACGAGAATCAGCACGCTGCCGAGCCAAACCCATTTCGCGCTGCGCCGCTCCGGCTTGGTGACGATTTGCTCCGCGGGTGGGACCAACGTCTGATCCCGAAGGGTAACAGGTGGTGCGCTAACCGGAGCTGCCTGCGCGGGAATCTGAGGTGGTGTTGGCTCGCCCCGTTGAGGTTGAGCAACGGCGGGACCTATCTCGGTGGGAGCCCAGGTGTTCGCATCACCGCGCGCACCGGATGTCTGGCGTGACGACTCAGCCTGGCCTGTGAAAGCCGGGCCGTTATCCACGCGCGTCTGCGGGCTTCCCCATTGAGCTGTCGCTCTTCCTTCAGACGAAGCGAGCGAGCCGGTAACGACCCCGCCCATGATTTGCGTGCCGCTGTGCAACACCCGGCTCAGCTCATCCGCGAAGGCTTCCACGGTTGGCGTTCGCGAGTCGCGGTTCCGCTCGAGGCCCGACATCACTGCTTGCTCCACGGATTCGCTCAACGAAGGCGCGGCCACGCGAAGGCGGATGGGCTCGGACATCACCCGCTTCATCATCACCGCCTGCAAGTTGTCGCCTTCGAACGGCAAGCGCCCGCTGAGCATTTCGTACACGATGATAGCGAGAGAATAAATGTCCGATCTTGGGTCAAGCTCTTCCCCAAGCAACTGCTCGGGTGACATGTATACGGGCGTACCGAGCACGAAGCCCGTCTTGGTCAGGTTCTCTCCGCCCTCATCGGCCAACGCCTTGGCTATTCCGAAATCGAGCACCTTTACGAAGTCGGTGTTCGCCCCCTTGCGGGTGATCATGATGTTGTCAGGCTTGAGGTCGCGATGAATCATCGGTAATGCGTGAGCCGCAGTCAGTGCTTCGGCGATTTGATTGGTTATGTGAACCACCCGCTCAATTGGCAGCACGCGCTGTTCTGCGATCACTCGCGACAGGGGTTTGCCATCTATGAACTCCATCGCAAGAAAGAGCAATCCTTCATCGGTCTGACCAAAATCATAGACGGTCACGGCATGAACGTTGTCAATGCGGCAGGAATTTCTTGCTTCGCGCTTGAATCGGGCGATCGCGTCGTCTTTGCCCGGCGATAAGCCCGTCAGCAGCTTGATGGCGCAGGTACGGACTATCTCCGTGTGAACGGCTCGGTAGATCGCCCCCATCCCTCCCTCGCCGATCTTGCGAATGAGTCTGTAACGTCCGTCGAGAAGTTTACCGAGCATCGGATCGTTATCGGAGGCGTCGATCGAGATCAGCTTTGAGCGATCGCTTCGACAGACCTCGATCGCATCGTCGTAGTCTTTGCCGCATTGCGGGCAGATTTTCATGCTTAAAAACCGAGGAAGCTTGCTTAAATTTGAGGAAGCTCTCGCAAAGCGAAAACTATATTAGGTGGTAAGCTTTGTCAAGATAACGGACTCTGATAACGGACTTTGATGGATATACTCAAACAAGCAGCAGTACCTAAACCGGTACCTTACCTTTTCATTGAAACCTTCGACGCTGCTATGCTAGGTTGGCCTTGAGGTTGGTCGTTCAGGTGTACCTGCGGAGTTGCGTTATTTGCGTTTTATCACAACGCATCCATCGCTATCGATTCTAGCCGCGGATAACACGATAAGTAACGGCTCGCGGGCTCGGTTATCAGGCAACTGACGTAGGCGACCAGCCGGTGCTATTTTTCACAGACGGCGTGGGAGGGATGGGGCACCTAAAGCTCCGCTTAAGTTGACCAACGAATCCGTAAAAAAAGCCAGGGCCGCAAGCGGCGAGCCGGACCTCGATAACTCTCTTGTTGTATGGCTGCGTCTTCAGAAATCCCTCGCCGAGAGAAACGGGATCGCACTCACAACGCTTAGCCGCGACGGCGCGGTGATAGGGCGGATCGAGAACGACAACAGCATCTGCCGCGCGATGCGAGTTTCTGCTGAGCGCGCGCCGTTCTGCGCGGCCGATTGCGGAGCTGCATACAGCAATGCAGTTGCTGCGGGCACGCAGTTCGATTTCACCTGCCATGCCGGGCTGCACTGTTTCGCTATCCCGATTGCCATTGATCAAAAGCAGGTGGTGATTCTTGGAGGGCGGTCGTTTGCTTCCACGTCCGAGTACACCGAGTTTCTGCGCCGCTACGACTCTCTCGCAGCGGTCGAGAGCGGCGAGTGCCTCAAGAACATCAAGTTCATCGACGCTCGTGAGTTGACCCAGACCGCCCAGCTTGTAGGCTCGACTGCTTCATATCATTTTCCGAATACCAGAAAGGCTGTCCAGCCGCCGCCGAATACTGCTGAAGGGTCGCTGACTCTGTTAGACGCGCAACTCGAAATCGTTCGTCTCACCGACCAGCTCGAAAGCAGGAAGCGATCGATCGGGCAGTTCTATGAATTCCTTCGAGGCATCGCGTCAACGCTCGATTCCCAAAAGGTTTATCAGTCGCTACTCGAGAAATTCAGCGGCTTGATGAAGGCCGAGCGCAGCTCGCTGATGATCTTCGACCCGGAATCCAACGAGCTTGTCTTGGAAGTGGCTCTGGGGACAGATTCCGCGACTACGGGTGCGGTTCGGCTTAAGATGGGCGACCCAATCGCCGGGGCGGTGCTGGCAAACGGAACTCCTCTTGTGGTGCGCGACGCCGATAATGACTCGCGGGTTCCGCACCCGAGACCGGACCGCTACAAGACCAAGTCATTTATCAGCTATCCGATCACTCTGGGTCTGCGCAAGGTTGGCGTCATCAATCTGACGGACCGAATCGACGGCCTGCCGTACGAGAATGATGACCTGATGATGCTCGAGATGATGGCCCCTCACCTGGCGCTGATAATAGACCGTACCGAATGGGCCAGGAAGGCCGAGACTTTTCAGCAGATGTCTTTGACGGATCCGCTGACCGGACTGCCGAATCGCCGCTATCTTCAAGACAGATTGTTTGAGGAGGTCGAGCGGTCAAAGCGCTACAACACCCCCCTGTCTTTCATGATCATCGATGTCGATCGGTTCAAAACCTACAACGACATCTACGGACACACGAATGCGGATCTAGTGCTGGTGAAGACCGCCCAAATACTTCGCGGTTCGATTCGCGCGATAGATATGTCTGCCAGATTCGCTGGAGACGAATTCTGTATTGTGCTGACTGAAACAGAACTGGGAGACGCGGCTCGCATCGCCGAGCGGTTGCGCAAAACGATATGCGAAACCGAATACCGAACGGAACAGGGCGACCTGATGGGACAGGTAACCATCAGCACTGGCATCTCTTCCTTCAGCGCTTCGCGCCAGACCCCTCTTGCGATCATGGAGAGCGCAGACCGAGCCCTCTACCAGGCAAAAACGCGTGGCCGCAACTGCGTGGCCGTTTATGAAGACGTGCACGCGGCTGACTGAACCCCATGAGCAACGCCGACGCAATCCGCATACTGAGCCGGCTCCCTGATAAGGAGTTCGTCGACCGGGAGGTCGAGGTGGGCAAAGTCTGTGCGCTGACGCAAACCGGACCTGGGGCGCAGTCGCGCGGTTCGGTTATTACCGCACTCCTGCTCGGCGCACCGAGAGTTGGCAAGACCGAGATACTGCGTAAGAGTTTCGACCGCCTATTCAACAAGAGCGGTGAGGTTATCCCGATCTATTACGCGCTCCGCCGTTCGTGCCTCGATCCTGAGAAGTTCGCCCGAGATTATTTTGCGCAGTTTCTGGCGCAGTTCGTAGCGTTCAGACGCAACGATCCGGGGCTGATCTCTGTTGCCGATGAGGCGCTATCCGTGATCGCCCGCGGCGCGCCGCCCGAAGATTACCCCTGGGCAAGATCGATGGTGGATTCATTCACCTGGGCATCGCAGGCGGAAGACCCGTCTCGGCTCATGCGTTTTGCTCTTTCGGCTCCACTCGCCGCTTGCGCGCACGCGGGTCTCACGCCGCTTTTGTTGATTGACAACTGGCACCTGGTCGCGGGCAGCGAGCTCCACACCGAGTTTCTCCGAGCCTTAGCCGAGAACGGGGCATCAGGACAAGCGAGTGCCGCATACGTGCTTTCTAGTCTGCGGCGGACGATGACGGAATTGATTCCGGCCGGCGAAGAACTATTCGATCGGCTCGAGATGATTCGCGTTGAGCAAATGAGCGAGGAGCATCTGGAAACGCTCGTGCGCCGGCGCGCGGAACTGCTAGGAGTCGAAATAAGCGACTCGACGATTGAGCTGATGACCCGGCAGCTCAATTGCGACGCCTTCTACACACGAGCGATTCTCGACGGGGCAGCTTCGCGCGGATCGTCGCTGAAAACTTTCATCGAGTTCGAGCGGCTGTATACCGCCGAAGTTCTAAGTGGGCGAATCGGCGCTTACCTGAATGCAGTCCTACGGGATGTCGCTCCCGAGCCTCGCGCTGGTCGCGCCGTACTTGAAGCGCTGTCCCTGGTCATTGCGGCAGGCTCTCGCGTTCCGATCGAGGCCGTGACCGAGCGCATCGCCGAGCACACTTCTGACGGAGAGGCGTTACTTGCGCGTATGCACTCACGCGAGCTTCTCGAGATAAGCTACGGCTTTGTCAACGCGTCCAGCGATCCGGTGCTGTCGGATTATGTGCGTGCGAGATTCCGCAGTGAGATTGCGGGCGCGCCGAGGCCCGCTGCGGGAGAAGAACTGCTCGGCGAAAAGCTCAAACATTCGTATAGCCTCATGATGTCGCGCTACAATCGCGCGATTCAATCGCAGTTAGTGGAGCTGCTATCGCGCTTTGACTTTCAGAACGTGCCCGCAAGCTTGTTCGATCAGATTGCGTACGACAAGCTCTATCGCGGGATGAGCCGCATCCAGGTGCGGCGCGCGCTCGACGACGAAGAGAAGCGAGTGCGGCTTCCGCAGATCGTACTTGTCCACGACGTCGGCGCGGGTGAGCAGCCCGGCGTGAGTTGGCGCTTGTTTGCCGCGACCGGGTTTGAAGGCGGCATCTATACTGAAGGCAACGAAGTGCTGTGGCTGGTCGCGCTGATCAACTCGAAAGAGCCGCTCGACGTCGAAACACTCGGCCGGATCGATCAGCCCCTCGAGGCTGCGGAGCGTGCGCAAAGAGCGAAATCCGGTCTGGCCCAGCAGGCTGTTCGCTGGTACATCAGCAAGGAAGGCTTCTCGGCACTCGCGACCGAGCGGCTATCGAGGTTGAACGCATACCTATCGACGTACACGCATCTCGATCTGATTCAGGACTACTTGACCAAGCTGGCGCTGGGCGGCGAAGCGCGCCCCGCGAGCGAGTTTGAGCTGGTCATTCCCATTGAAGACGAAGCTGAGTTGATCGCCGCGCGCACGGCCGAGCAGATAGCGCGCGCAGCCGACTTTGATCAACAAGCGATCAATCAGATCAAGACCGCGCTGATCGAGGCTTGCATCAATGTTACGGAGCACAGCGACAGCCCTGACCGAAAAATCCATCAGCGCTTCGCAATTGACGACGATAAGCTTATAATCACCGTATCGAACAAAGGAAAACCGTTTGGCAGGGCGAACGGACAATCGACCCCCTCGGTTGCAGCCCCGCCGGCGAAGGGCGCGCGCGGCCGCGGACTTCAAATAATCCGCGCACTGATGGATGAGGTGGAGTTCGAACGCACCGACGATGGCGCGCGCCTCGTAATGACCAAGTACCTCAAACGCCCCGGCAGTCAATAGCAGGAAACATCACGGATTGCAGTAAGTCGGAAGCCCGTCGCTTATGCGCCGGCGTCCGGCTGTTTGTCTGGAGGAAAGGCTATGAGTGCTGCTGAGATCAGAGCAAGGCTTATCGAGGACGCGGCGGTGATATATCCCGGACCATACCTCAATCAGCTCAGGGGAGAAAGCATCGAGAGCCAGTGTCAGGAGTTTCTCGCGAGCGGGGTGCGCCGCATCGTGATCAACTTCGAGGAGACCGAGTTGATCAACAGCATCGGCGTCTCGATATTGCTAGGCGTGATAGAGTCGGTGAACCACGCACAAGGGGCGCTGATGCTCTCTAATCTTAACGCCTCGAATCGCGAGTTGTTTGAGATGCTCGGCTTGATGTCGCACGTCGAGATGGTGGACACCGAAGAGAGCGCGCTGTTGAAGCTTGGCGCTCAAATGGAACAAGTCGCCAACCGACGCCCAACTGCGATCTAGTAGCGGATTTCCATTTTCCATTTGTCATTTTTCATTTGCCATTGAAGCGGGACTGCTTCCATCACCTAAATGACAATGACAAATGTAAAATGACAAATGGAAAATTGAAAATTGAAACACTCTCTCTTACCAGTTCTGCAACTTGATGACTTAGGAGACCGCAAATGAACCTCACGCTCAGGAAGATGCTGCACAACTTTAGCGCGTTGACCGATCTCGCCGCCGAGACCAGCTCGACGCACAACTTCGAAGAGGTCACTCGCGCATCACTTCACACTCTGCTTGGTGCGCTCGCGATTCCACGCGGGGCGATTGCACGATACACGGCGCGGCCTCGCCAGTTGAAGATCACGGCCGCCAAGGGACTCGCGGGAGCTGTCGGCCAGCGGATTGCGCTCGACCGCGATGAAGTCGAGCGTCTCACCAGGCGCGCGCAGCCTATATCGATCCACGCTGAAAGCGACGGGCTTGCACACTTTCTTCAGCGCAATGGCGAGATGCTCGCGCACCTGCGAGCGCACATCTCGCTGCCGATGATCGCGCGCGGCGAGCTGATGGGTATGATATTCCTGTCTGAGAAGCTCACTCGCGATGAGTACACCGAAGAAGACATGGAGATTATCGGCGCGATCTCGAGGAACATCGCCATCGCTTTCTACAACCACCGCCTGCTTTATTCGCTCAAACGCAAAGCTGACGAGAACCGGCGGCTCTATGGCGAGATGCGCCAGATCTATCGCGACACGGTTCGCGCTTTCGGCGCCGCCATCGATTTGAAAGACGCCTACACCAGCGGCCATTCAGCTCGCGTCGCCAGATACGCCGAAGCTTTAGCCCGAGAGATGGGCGTGACCGGCCAGGAACTGGAACACATTGGCGTAGCCGCTTACTTGCACGATATCGGAAAGATCACCGTCGATCGCGCGATCATCAACAATCCTCGCCCGCTTACCGACAAGGAATTCGGCGAGTTAAGCAAGCACGCGACGACCGGGTTCGAGATACTGTCAAACATCCGTCACCCGTGGGATGAGATTGCCTACATGACCAAGTGCCATCACGAAAAAGTTGACGGCACGGGCTATCCGCAAGGGCTGAGAGGAGACGAAATACCTTTGGGCTCTAAGATCGTGACGCTCGCCGATTCATTCGACGCGATGATGACCGATCGTCCTTATCGCTCTCGCCTGTCGTTGGACCAAACGCTTTCGGATTTGCGGAAGCACACAGGTAAACAGTTCGACGTAGAAGTTGTCGCGGCGTTCTGCCGTCTGTTGTTAAAAGAGATCAAGGGCACAACCCGCGACATCGTGTTCATTCCGATGATCGGTTTGAAATTCGATCGAGTAGCGATAACGGCAACGCTCGACTCTATGCTTACTGAGCTGGATGGATCGAAGCCACAGTACCGAATAGCGGCCTCGTGAGTTCCTTGCGGTCTTTGCACTTTTGCGCGAAACGATCCCCCGATGCGTCGGGGGATTCGCATCGATTTGTTCGCCTGCCTTCACGGTGCTGTATTCGCTCCTTTGCGCAATCGGCGGTTTTCGCAATAGAATTAACAAACTCTCAATCACATTGGAGAAGAGATGGAACAAAAAGGGTTTACGTTGTGGTTCACCGGGCTTTCGGGCGCGGGCAAATCTACGCTGGCGCGGCTGATCGAGAGTGAATTGAACGCACGCGGTCACAAAGTGGAAGTGCTGGACGGCGACGTCATCCGGACTAATCTTTCAAAGGGGCTTGGCTTCTCAAAAGAAGATCGCGACACAAACATTCGGCGCATTGGCTTCGTGTGCAATCTGCTAACTCGCAATCAAGTGGTCGCGATAGCCGCAGCGATCTCGCCTTATCGCGAAGTGCGCGACGAAGTGCGGCGCGATATCGGCTCCTTTGTCGAGGTTTATGTGAAGTGCCCGATCGACGTGTTGGCCGATCGCGACGTTAAGGGGCTATACAAGAAGGCGCTCGCGGGTGAGATCAAGAACTTCACCGGAGTCGATGATCCATACGAAGCGCCGCTCGCTTCAGAAGTAATCGTCGAAACCGACCGCGAATCCGCCGAGGAAAGCGCGGCTCGAATAATCGCGAAGCTTGAAGAGATGTCCTTAGTGATGCCCGCGCCTAGCGACTACACCGAGAACGAAGAAGAGCGCCTGGCTATGTGTAAGTGAAGTGGCGCAGACTTTAGTCTGTGTCCGGTGATTTCTCTTTCGCGGTAATACCAGACACAGACTAAAGTCTGCGCCACCTCTGATCGCCAAAAAAGGAGTTCAAGCAATGCGCACCCTCAAAATTCTCGTAGTCGCGGCGGCGATATCGGCCTTCTCCCATGGCCAAACCCAGACCCCTTACGCGGGTCAGGACAAGCGCGATATCAAGGCGCTCTCGCAGGATGACATTCAGGCCTATCAAAACGGTCAAGGCATGGGCTTTGCCAAAACCGCCGAGCTCAATCAATTCCCCGGACCGAAGCACGCTCTCGAACTCGCCCCACAGTTGCAGCTCACCGAAAAACAGAAAGCGGCAACGCAAATTGTGTACGACCGGATGCACGCCGGCGCGACGCGCCTGGGAAGCCTGATCGTCGAGAAGGAACGCAAACTTGACCTTCTATTCGCAAGCAAGACGATTGATTCAAATAAGCTTCGGCGCGCGGTAGCTGAGATCGCCGAGCTTCAGGGCAAGCTGCGCGCGATCCATCTTCAGGCTCATCTCGATATGCGACGGCTACTCACGCCAACTCAAATCAAGAAGTACGACGAACTGCGAGGCTACGACTCGGGCAACGAACACAAAGATCATCAGCACAAGCACTGAGGAATTCTGGATTTTAGATTTTGGATTGAAATCGCGTGGCAGGACTTCAACGTTGCGATCTTGAACGAATCCAAAATCGAAAATCCAAAATCCAAAATCGATGAAGACGGTAATCATAGGACTGGACGGCGCTACGTTCGACATAATCAAACCTCTTGCGAGCGCGGGCCGTTTGCCGGTTCTATCGCGGCTGATGCGCGAAGGCGTGAGCGCGCCGCTTCGTTCCACCATCCTGCCTAACAGTTTTCCCGGTTGGGCGAGCTGCACCACCGGCACCAGTGAAGGAATGCACGGGGTTTTCTCTCCGTTTATCAAGAATCCCTCGAAGTACACCGTACGGGCGATGAGCGGGCGCGACATTATGACCAGGCCGGTCTGGGATATCCTGACCGAACACGGCGGGCGCTCGATTGTACTCAATGTTCCTACCACATACCCACCTGAGCCGATCAACGGGCTGATGGTGACCGGGATGCTCACGCCAGGCCGCGGTTCAGAGTTTACCTATCCGCCTTCGCTCAAGAATGAACTCCTCGCGGAGTTTCCGAATTACGTGATCGAGCCCGACCGACTCCCCGACAAGCATGCTCGAGCGAATGAGTTTCGACGGTCGATCGAAGTCCGCCAGCGAGCTCTCAAATACTTGATGCAGAGAGGCGACTGGGATTTCCTGATGGTTGTCTTCTCGGTGCTCGATCGAGCGCAACACGACTACTGGGCTGACATGGAGCCGGCGCATCCACGGCACGACCCGAACACACCGCGTGAATTCCGAGAGTTCATTCACGAGACATATCAACGGCTCGACCTGGCAGTCGAGAGATTGATTGAGCAACTGCCTGTCGAGACTAGAGTGCTCGTCGTCTCGGACCACGGCTTCTGCTCTGAGCTGTTTGAAGTCCGGGTCAACGAGCTTCTTGCGTCTGCCGGATTGCTTGAGTTCAAGTCGCCGTCTTCGCGTAAGAGCATCGCGCGCGTCAGAGAGTTCAAGCAAAAGATCGCGCGACGATTCTCGCCCGTAGTGCCCAATGGAAACGTGCTCGATAGAAAAGTGGAATACGGCAGCGCGTTCCTCGACGAAATAAACTGGTCGCGAACGCGAGCCTTTTTCGCTCAAGACAAAGGAGTGTGGGTGAATCTGGCCGGCCGCGAAACCGAAGGCGTCGTGCGGGAGAGCGAATACGATGACGTGATCGAAGAAGCGAGAACCGCTTTGCTGCAACTAATCTCTCCCGAAGACGGCCTGCCGGTGTTCGAACGAGTGATGCGCCGGGAGGAAACATTCACCGGCGCGTGGTCGAGCAGGCTTCCCGATCTGGTGATGGTCCCGCGACGCGACGAGTACGTCTACAATGAGCGTCCAAGCTACGGCGAGGTAGTCGTGCCGGCGGATTCGACGACGGGCACTCACTCACGCGATGGGATATTCATCGCGTGGGGCAACGGAATCAACAGCGGAAGATCTTTTGTAAATCAGCCGAATCTGCGCGATGTGGGCCCAACCGCTCTTGTTTCACTTGGCTGTCCGCTCACAACAGACATGGACGGGTGCGTGTTGACAGAAGTCTTCACTGACTCGGCCGAAGGTGAGCGGCTAGGTAGCTCATACAAGAACGCGGCGGGAACAAGGGAAGCCTCGCTTCAGCCGGTCTACAACGCGGGCGAAGAAGCCGAGCTTCGCGAGCGGCTGAGAGCCTTGGGCTACATTGAGTAGACTCGGAGCTGAATCTAGGGTGGCAAGACGGCGTTCTGCGCAACGCCGAACTCATTGAAAATTGAAAAACTGCAGATTGCAAATAAATTGCAGATTTAAATTGCAGATTTAGATTGCAAATTTCAGATTGCAGATCTCAGAACATTGCAGATGGTGATGAGGCCGCTCGCTTTAGACACATTCAATCTACAATTTGAAGTCTCGAGCCTTCCAATTTGAAGTCTGAAAAATTCGGGAATCTGAAGTTTCTGAAATTTGGAAGTGAGTACTCTGAAATCCGAAATCTGAAGTTTGAAACTGAAATCTAAGTGGGAGATCTGAAATCTGAATCTGAAATCTGTAGTTTGAAATCTGAAATCTGATACGATCTAACGCTTTGCAATTCTCACTCTTCAATTGATTTTCACCTCGGGTCAACGAGCTTCTTATGAGAATCCTAGTCATCGGTCTTGACGCTGCCACAATGGACCTTGTCGAGCTTTGGGCGGCAGCGGGATATCTGCCCGCGCTCGCGGGTTTGATGAAGGAAGGCACTTCGGCGCGGTTGCTGTCCACTCCCAACATGCACAGCGCATCGGCATGGACTTCAATACTGACTGGACTGAATCCCGGCCGTCACGGCTTGTTCGTTTTTTCCGACCGGGACTTCGCAACTGGCAAGCAGGTCTTCTTCAAAGGCGGCGACCGCGCGGGCGAATTGATAAGCTCGCATCTTGCAAGGCACGGACGAACTTCCGGATTCCTGAATGTGCCGATGACTTATCCGGCTCAATGCGAGCCTGGCGGTTTTATGGTTAGCGGGCTCGACGCTCCTTCCTTGAACGAAGGCGGGTTCTGCCCCGCGGAACTGCGGGCTGAATTGGTCAATCGATTTCCGAGCTATCATTTCTCGCCCGAAAATCTCGGAGACTTGATGAGAGCGGAAAGGCTCGACGATGCTATTGCCGCATGGATAAAGTTGACCGAGACTCAAACCGACGTGGCGGAGTATCTCATGGCAAGCAGGCCGGTCGATTTTTTCATGACGGTCTACACCGCGAGCGACTGGGCGGGTCACAATCTCTGGAAATACTTTGAAGGCGCGGATGGCGATCAGCTGCGCGGGGCAGCCGCTAGCAATCCGCTTCTTGAAATCTATCGCGCGCTTGATAGAGCAATCGCGCGCCTGCTGAACCACTCGAACAGCGAAACTCAAGTTTACGTGATCTCAGACCACGGGATGGGGCCACACACCGGCGCGTCCTATCACCTCGCGGCATGGCTCGAAGGCAAAGGTTACATGGTTCGAGGCGTCCGCTCGTCAGGCCGGCAGTCGTTCATAAGCGCCGGCCGCCGGGCTGCGCGGAGTCTCTTGCCTGTTTCTGTCAGGGAAAGAGTGAGAGCAGGACTCGGCGAAGATCGCATCGAGCGATTGCAGGCTGCGGAGAAGGATTCGTTCTACTCTTCCATTGATTGGGAGCGCACGGCCGCCTATACCGAACCGGGCCGCCACGTCATCAATGTCAACCTGGTGGGACGCAACGCCGGCGGCAGCGTCCCTCGGTCCGAGTACGCGGATGTATGTTCGCGAATCATCGATGATCTGAGTCAATGGACCGATGCTCGAGGGAACCGAGTAGTCGACCACGTTGCGCGCCGCGACGACGCGTATGCCGGACCGTTTACGAAGCGTGCCAGCGACCTCTATGTTTATTGGAATCCGGCTGCTCACCTTGGTGAGCCGCCCGATGAAGTGCGCGACCGGGGCTTCTGGTGGAGCGGCGATCACCGGCCTGAGGGCATCGTGATTTGCAAAGGCCCGGGCCTTCGCTCGACCGTACTCACCGTTTTGCCAACGGTCTACGATCTTGTGCCGACGATGATGTACGCAGGCGGCTTGCCTGTACCTGACAAGCTGGATGGCAGCGTGATTCAACAAGTGTTCACCGACGAGTTCCTCACGGCGCATCCCGTTCAAGTTGACTCTGCCGGTTCGCGGACCGCCGCCGATCAGACCCGTATGAGCGCGGAAGAGGAGCGGATGGTCGAGGAAAAGCTGCGCGGCCTCGGTTATATGTAAGGATGAGGAAGGAAGGATGACAGTTGAGCCAGACGTCGAGCGCTCCACGACAGCGAACGACTTACGCCCAGTTCATCCTTCTGGCGGGGGCCTCTATACCGTTGCCAGACATGCAGCGCACGTGACGTTCATAGCCGTCGCCGTCATAGCGTTGTTCTGGCGTGTCTTCTTTCTCGGCGAGACCCTAATCGATGTCAACACGCTGAACAACCAGCTTCCCTGGGGCTATCACGCCGGTCAATCGAACTACCCATACAATCGCCGCGACCTGACCGACACATACGTGACTCGGGACTACTTCGTTGCGGCAGCGTATCGTGAGGGCGAGTTTCCATTGTGGAACCCGTACACGATGGCAGGGCATCCGATCTACGCCGACGGAGTCACACGCACACTGTCACCTTTTCTGTTGTTCTACAGGTTCTTCGACATCCCGCTCGGTTACTCGCTTGCACGCATATTTGAGCTGATGCTTGCGGCAGTCTTTATGTATGTCTTTTTGGTTGCCATTGGCGCGGGTGCAAGCGGCGGGTTGATGGGCTCGCTGGTGTTTGCGTTCTCGGCTCACTCGATGCTGCACTTGACGGGACTCGGCTGGTGGGGGGGATTGATGTGGCTCCCGCTCGTCCTGTTGTTTGTCGATCGGGCGATCAGTCACAAAAGCTATGCGCAGGCGATGCTGGCGGGCGTTTTTCTAGCGGCGCAGTTCTTCTGCGGGTATCTGCCGAATCAGATTTACTATGTGGGCGCTGTGATTTTGTACTACTTGTTCTTCGCGTTCCGTGCGCGCCGTGGCGACAGTAGTAGCCGCTCGGGCGCGCGCTTGCTGGCGATGATGGTTGTAACGCTTGCGATCGGACTCTCTCTTGCAGCTACTCAATGGGTGCCGTCGCTGGAGTTGCTCTCATACTCGAATCGCAAAATAGTCGGCGCTGAGCTAGGGTATGTCTATTTGCCTCCGTGGTACGCGGGTACATTGGTGTTCCCAAATTTGTTCGGCGCGGCTTACGACACGAAGATGCTCACGGTGTTCACGGCGCTGGGAGTCTCGCACGACCATATTCTCTATCTTGGAATAGCGGCGCTCGTGCCTCTTGGGTTTTGTCTCTACTGGCTCAGGCAGACAAGCAGGAAACGAGATGACAACCATCTCTTTCAGACTCTGAACTCCGGCTCTGCAGCTCGAAATCACATAGCCTTCTTCGCGGCGCTGGCGGCGCTGTCGCTTATCATAATGATGACCGCGCCCCTCTACGTTCCTGTAACTCGATACATTCCTGTTCTTCAAGTCATTCGCGATACCGTTCATGCAGGGGTGCTTTTTCTTTTCGGGGCCTCGGTGCTCGTAGCGTTTGGAACGGATCTGCTTCTTCAGTCCGGCGCGGGCGCGCTTCGGCCTTTTAGCAAGCTCGCGCGACGTTTTGCGATCTGGATCGTAGCATTCGTTATGCTCGCGGTGCTCGGATCCTACTTGGTATCGCTCTCCGGCTTCGCTTTTGATACCGGCGAGAGGGGCCGCCTGGCTTTCATTCGAAGAACGGCCGGTGCACTGACCGCTCAATTTACGCCTCCAAACTTGAGCGTATTAATCACTCTTGGGCTTCTCTGCACGGCCGCGTTATTGGTTTGGGCGTTATGCCAACGACGAGTTTCAGCCGGACGGTTTTTCGCTCTGCTAACTGTGTTGCTGATGGTCGACCTGTTCTGGAACAGCTCCCAATTTAACCACAGTTTTGATCGCTCGCGCGTATTCCCGAAGACCGAAATAACCGATCTTCTACATTCGCTTCCGCCCGGCCGAGTGCTGGTTGTCCCTTCTGACCTTGAGACTAATCGCAGAGTCGCGAACGAACCCATCGCGCACAAAATCATCGCACCGCCGAATACTTTGCTGCCTTATCAGCTCGCGACGGTGACCGGTAAGAATCAGCAATTTCCAAAATGGTATCGTGAATTCGCATCGCTAATAGAACCTCAACAAAACCTCAGCCACGTTGTCTTCGATGAGTATAGCTCGCCTTTCTTCGACCTTCTGAACGTGAGATACGTTATGACTCACGAATCCGCGGCACGACTCGCCGGATACGATCTGCTCGCAACCGCCGAAGGCGTCTCGCTGTACGAAAACAGAGAAGCAATGCCTCGGGCCTTCTTCGCGCGGGACGTGATCGAGGTCGAGAGCGCCTCGGCATCACTCGAGGTCCTGCGCGAAGCCGGCTTTGATCCGCACACTGCGGCTGTGATCGAGACTGGGAATCGGGTCGCGACCGCCCCCAACTCCCGCCCCCCCCGGGCCTATGTTTTCCCTAAGATTATCGAAGATAGACGAAATCGAGTCGTGATCGAAACCAACTTCGGCGAAGAAGGCCTGCTCGTGGTGAGCGATAACTACTATCCCGGCTGGCGAGCGTTTGTGGACGGCTTGCCGACCGAAGTCTTTAGAGCCAACCATACCATGCGAGCGGTCAACGTGCCGGCCGGTCACCATATGGTATCATTTGCGTTTATGCCGGCGACGCTTTTCGTCTCAATATACAGCAGCCTCGCGGCTGCTGCGTTGATACTGGTCGCGCTGATTCTCGGGGCCGTCAAACGAAGACGGAGTAACAGCTACGATATACGACAAGATCACCAAGACGGTTAAGCACACGCTGATCTTCGGGATCGGCAGCGTGGTCAACAGCGCCTTCGGACTCGTGCTGGTGCCCGTTTACGCTCGCTATCTCCGGGCCGGCGAGTTCGGTGTGCTATCGCTGCTGATTGTTACGCTGACCCTGGTGACGATCGTACTCAAGTTCGGGCTCAATCACGCATTCTTTCGCCACTACTACGAGACCGATGACCCATCCCATCGGCGCAAGATAGTCGGCTCCACGCTGATCTTCCTGTTCGTGTCATCGGCCGCAGCGACTGCTCTTTTGTGGATGGTCGCACCGCAGGTGTCGGCGGCCGTCTTCAGTGGCGATCGGTCGCATGCCGATCTGATGCAGCTCATCTTTCTTATCAGCTTCTTTGAAGTGATCACTCTTATCCCGGATTCAATACTGCGCGCCAGGTTCAAGTCCGCCCAGTACTCCGCCCTAAACATCACGGCGTTCTTGTTCCAGCTGGTGTTGATCGCGTACCTGGTGATTGGCGTCGGCGCGAATATTCGCAACGTGCTGATCGGACGGCTGGTAGGCGGGGCGTTTGAAGCCGTGCTGTTCTACGCGATGGTAAGGCGCGATTTGAGCCTGCGTTTTTCCGCGGCCGAACTCCGGGGAATGCTGTCGTTTGGCGCGCCGTTAATCTTCGGGCAGATATCGTTTCACTTATTCATGGTGATTGACCGCTTTTTTCTGGAACGGTACGCCAGCCCCAGAGATCTTGGCGCTTATTCGATGGCAAACACGCTGGTGTCGGTGGTGACGCTTCTAGTGACGGTGCCCTTCAGTCAGGTGTGGACGGTAATGCGGTTTTCGGTGATGAACGAAGAAGGCGCCGATGAATACTACTCGCGGGTGCTGACTTACATTCTGTTCGTGAGCATGTTCTTCGCGCTTTGCGTGTCGGCGGTAGCCGGAGACGGGCTTCGGTTGTACAGCTTGAAGAGCTACTGGCCGGCGGCAACAATAATCCCGCTGCTTGGCCTGGCAGCGGTGCTCGACTGTGCGTCCCGGGTGCTGAACATCGGCATTACTCTAAAGAAGCGGACGATCTTTGCGCCGATAGTAATCATCGCGGCGCTGGCGGTGAACATCGGATTGAACTTCTGGTTGATCCCGCGATACGGCATTATGGGCGCGACCTTCTCGACCCTGCTGTCCTACGTTGTGTTCTGTGCGCTCAGATATTGGGCTTCGAATTTGTTTTTCAAAGTCCGGTACGAGTGGGGTCGAGTGTTTAGCATCATGGCTGTCGGAACGCTGCTGATCGGGGCCTTCTACTTCAACGATTCGATGCGCGGGGAGACCCAGAATCGGACTACCCTTTTCGTGTCGTTGGCAATCAAGACGACGCTGGCGCTGTCGTTCCCGCTGTTGCTGTTCGCGTTTGGCTTTTTTGATGAGCGCGAGCTTCGCAGGATCGCTGAGATGTGGCAGAAACTAACGGCCACGTTTAGGCGGCGCCGGTTGACAGAAGCTGGATGATCGATGTTGCCTGCCTCGGTGTGATACTCCTGATAGGGCGCCCGATCTCTGATACAATCCAAAATCGAAATCGGCTCGCCTAGCATCGGCTCCATGACGGACCGATATCGGCGCAATCCTGAGTGTGGTTGGCCGGGCGAGCGATGAATCAGCAGCCGCTACACGAGGGCCGCAAGGATGCGACACGCTCACTACGGAAAGGTCGTTCATATAACAGAACTGTTCGGAGACCTGCCTTGTAAAAGCCCCGAACAGCATCAAGACTACAAAACCACAGATGGGGAGTGTTGGTTGTGCACTGTTAGTTGGCGCGAGTCCGTGCCCTGGGTACGACCGGCACTTAAACAGATGCGCTATGATGACGATGACGGGGTGTTGGCGCTTTTGAAGGTACATAATGATGTTCGGAAGAAAAACAGGCGAACCGTAGTCTATAGAGATTGCTGGAAAGAAGGCGATGCTGGATTTGAAGGCTATGTTTGCGAATTCTTCGGTATTGAAATAGGCGAATCAAAGGACGCTGATTCATACCCCTATTGGCGTTTGACCGTAAAAGACAAACCAAGTTTGATAGTCCCAATCCTGCGGCAGAGGATATGCTATGAGCCACAAATAACTGAGTGTCCGATCTATTTAGAAATCATATTTCAAGGATTCGATTACGAGATAAGGTTTTGCGGGCTAGATCGCGACCTTGATATAAAGGACCAGGACTTAACGCCATTGCTCCGTGCGCGTGCTTTTCTTTTCAATCAAGAATCATTAGCGCGGTATATGACTAGGAGGCGCGGCGGCCCACATAATGTGAATGTACCCGATTTGCCAAAAGATGTAAGAGAGAGCCTCGGCAAACGGTATGTAGAATTAAAACCCATCCTAATGCGAGTAAAACGAGATGCAGAAGCTGCGCTGAGACTTCATGGTGAAACCTGGGAAGACCATATTTTGAAGGCGTACCCAATACTAAAAAATCATCCTGATTTGCTTAGAGAGATTAACCCGTTTGGCATTCCGGGCAATTCCGATGGCTCTGGGAATAAGGACCCGTGGGAAATAAGGATGGAGATAGCAGCGCGTGACACAATACCGGACTATAAAGAAAGAGTAATCGCGGATCAGAAGAACAGAGTGAGTGCCGAGTCGTTGAGAAAAAAAGCCATTCTGCCTGAAGTAGAGAACTAAGCGTCACTCGAATCAACCTTTGCTTGGACAACCGAAGCGCTATTCCGATTTCAAAATCACCTTTGATTTCGGGAGCTATCTCCCGATTTCAAAAGACTGATGAATTCGGGCGAGACCGCCCTGTTTCAAATCTCATTTGAACACCAGATGACGAAGTTTGACGAATCTCTTATTATGCCCTTGCGATGTTGAAGTAGAGCGCAAAATGAAGAGAGGCGGGGCGACGAACCCGATGCTAATACTGGGACCAAGCGCTGCAACAACAAAGTGGCATAGGACAAGCAACGGATTGAGCAGACGCTAGCAGAATCAGAAGGGAGTAAAGGGCGGCGCGATGAAGTACAAATATAGAAAAATTCCAGATGATACGGATCCGTTGAAACGGTGGATAGCCCGTCCGATATTGCAAGTCAGGCTATACTACGGGCCTAATCGCCAAGACATTCGTTGCCTGGTGGACAGCGGCGCCGATGATTGCCTATTTCATACGTCGGTGGGTGAGGTTCTTGGAATCGACGTGCAAGCCGGGAGATTGAAACGCTTCGCCGGTATCGCAGCGGGGCAATTTGTGGACGCTTACATGCAACCAATACAAATGCAGATTCAAGGATTCTCGGAAAAGATCGATCTTGAAGCAGGTTTCACTGATTCCGAATGGGTATATGGCATTCTGGGTCAGTCCGGGTTCTTCGACAACTATCGCATCATTTTTGAGCGATACCGAGGCAGATTTGAAGTGACGAGTCGCGCCAGATTGCGGCTACCGGGGACATAAGCTTTGTCCATCGGTAAGACCTTGAACAAAATCGTGTCGTAGAATCCCTTTGCTTCCGCTTCGCGCGTAGCTTCGACAGCATTCAACCCACTACCCACTATCGTCTCAGTCTCACCTGATTCATGGATAGCAACCCACTGATTCTCGTGCTTTCTAAGCTCCTCAACGAAGGCGATTTCGTTCTCTTCAGACATCGATTCTCCTCGACCTTTGTGGGTTCGAATCCCGCTCTCATCATCCAAATCAGATCTCAAAGAATGCGGTTACCGTAATATGCATATTATGGCTACCGACAGTATCAAATTCGTGTACACAAAATGTCAATAGTACGCTGCGGTCCACCGTTTGAAGATAACTGGTTGCTAAGTATAGGAGCGCGCGCGCACCTGCCCGGCCAAACCAGGCCTTGGTTGAAAAGCTTTCAATCGATCAGCTATAGTTCACTTCTTTTGCTATGAGCAAGAAAGTTCTATTCATAGGCCTCGACGGCGCGACCTTTGATGTGCTGGACCCGTTGATAGATCGAGGCTTGATGCCTCGGTTGAAACAGTTCATCGACGAAGGGGTGCGAGGGCCGCTAGAGACGACCATTCCTCCAATCACCCCAACGGCATGGGTATCGTGGATGACCGGCAAAAACCCCGGCAAACACGGCGTATTCGAGTTCCTGCTCAGGCGAAAGGGAAGCGGCGCACTGCCCGATATGCCGGTGAGCTCGCGTTCGCGAGACGGGCTTCCGTTTTGGGACATCCTTGGGCAGATGGGTAAGCAGGCGATCGTTACTAATGTCCCATGCACTTATCCGCCGGCGATCGTCAACGGAGTGATGATTTCGGATTTTCTGACGCCACGTGGCCGTCGCGACTTCACGTACCCCGAGAGCTTGATTGAAGAGGTCGAAAGCAGGTTTGGACCCTACGAGCTATACATCACCGAAGTCTACAGGCCGGGCAATGTCGACAAGATTCTCAATCAGCTCTTCATCGAGCTGGAGTACAAGACCAAAGTCAATCGCTACCTGTTGGAACAGTACGGCTGGGATGTGTTCGCAACTCACTACTGGGGAACAGACCGGTTTCAGCATGAGCTTTGGCATCTCCTTGATGAGACTCACCCGTCCTTCGACCGCAAAGAGCACGACGCACACATAAGCCGCATACACGAATATTGGCACGAAGTTGATTCAACGCTTGGCGAGTTGTTCGACGACGCCGGTGATGACACTACGGTTTACATGGGTTCCGATCACGGCTTCGGGCCGATCGAGAAGTTTCTCTGCTTCAATGTGTGGCTGATTGATGAAGGCTTGCTCGTGCTCAAACGCGATGCGATGACTCTATTCAAGCGCGCGATTTTCAGGCTGGGCCTGACTCCTGATCTCGCCTACCGCTCGGCGATGAAGATGGGGCTCGCGCACCTTCGATTGTCGGTGGGCGTGACGAACCGCTCGAAGCTGATGAAGCTGGCGAATCTGCTCATGCTCTCGCTTGAAGACGTAGACTGGTCGCGCACTGTTGCGTTTTCAAAAGGGAACTACGGGCAGATATTCATAAATCTGCGCGGGCGTGAAGACCACGGCATCGTTGAACCCGGAGCGGAGTATGAAAGAGTAATGCGGCAGGTCATCGATAAGCTGCGCGCTCTGGTTGACCCCGGAACGCGCCAACCTCTGATCGGCCCAATCTGGCGTCGCGAAGATCTGTACACCGGCCCGCATATCGAGCAATCTCCTGACATTCAATTCCTTCCGAGCGACATGTGTAACAAGCCGCTTGGCACGCTCGACCTGACTTCTAACAAGTTCATAACACCGGTCTACGGCAACTCCGGCGATCACCGAATGAACGGCATAATGCTGGGCCGCGGGCCGGAGCTCCGGCGTGGTGTGCGAGTTGAAGGCGCCCGCATTATCGACTACGCGCCAACGATTCTGCACTCCTTTGGTGTTGAGGTCCCGTCGGACATGGATGGCCGCGTGTTGGAAGAGATTTTCACCCAGGAATATCTGGCCGAGAACCCGGTGAGAGTGTCGGGGGCGATGGGTCTTGATTACCATGCGCCCGACAAGACGCCTGTGATGACCGAAGAGGAGAGCGAGGAGATTCGCGCGCGGCTGAGAGGACTGGGATACGTGGGGTAGGAACGGGAAATTGAAAATTGAAAAATGAAGAGCCTCTTGCAAAACCCATTCAACCTGATGGTTTTTGTAAAAGGCAAAA
>JBBPIH010000052.1:34804-58173 GCA_038040455.1 Acidobacteriota bacterium | reverse complement strand
GCATCTCGGGCGCGAAGAGAATTTCAGAAAGACCAACATAAGACTAGGACACTACACGAAGGAAAGCGTAAAGAACGGAAGCCGATGGTTGTCTAAGAAACGCTAAACATGATTCAAAAAAACTTAGACTTGTCCAACCTGCGGCTCGATAGGTTGCGATGGTCAGTGGACGCCCGCTAGCATTACTGACTATGGATGACAAATGGGCTCTTGCAACACCACCCTTCTCGATGCGCCAGCGCGAGGTCGATACCGCAGACGGAAAGGCGACCATCGCGTATCTCGTTTGTGAGCCGCTGGAGCAAGCGGGCTTCGTAAATGCATTCAGTACGCGCCTTCGGGGCGTGAGCCCCTTGCCTGAGAGCGCGCTCAATTTGGCTCATTTCAAAGGTGACCAAAAGGAGAATGTCGCCGAGAATCGCCGTCGTTTCACAAGAGCAATTGGAGCAGACCCAGCGCAGATAATCACTGCGCGGCAGACGCATTCGACCGAACGATGTGCGATCGAGTCGCCGGAGCAAGTGCGCGGACCTCAACCTGACTGCGATGCGATGATCACCCGATTGATCGGAGTGCTGCTTGCGGTGCAGACTGCCGACTGCTTGCCGGTGCTGATCGGCGACACAAAGACGGGCGCGATGGCGGCTATTCACGCAGGATGGCGCGGCACGGCTGGGCGAATAACCGAACGCACGGTCGCGGACCTGATGCTGGTTCACGGCGTCAATACTCGCGACTGTATTGCTGCGCTTGGACCGGCTGCTTGCGCCGAGTGCTACGAGGTTGGAGAAGATGTCATCGAGCGATACAAGAACGAGTTTGGCTACTGGCGCAATCTGCTCGTAAACTTCAAAGAGAAAGGCAAGGCGCATTTAGATATTCGCGCGGCGAATGTTCAACAACTCAGCTTCTGCGGCTTCAGCGAAGATCGCATACACGTAGCCGACTACTGCACTATGCACCAGAACGAACTCTTCTTCTCGTATCGAAGAGAAGGAAATGGACAGCCTTCGAGTGTCGGGCGGTCGTTATCAGTCATAGGCAAGGCCGGCCAGTAGCTGGCGAGTTCGGCTTGCTCTCTTTTTCTCGCGTGGTTATAGTCAGGCCATCACAAACGAAGGTCGCCTGCGTGCCCCACTGCATGCAGGCGAATTTTTTTGCGTGGCTTATCACCGGCAGTCTGCGTGCAGCCTGTTTTTGGATAGACGGAGAATGACTATGAGCGAAACAATACTGACTGGACGAGGACGACAAATCGAGTCGATGCCTCGAAGCGAATGGGAAGAGCAGTTGAGCAAAGTGCCGGAGTCTATGAAGACCAGACTCAGTTTCATGACCAGGCAGCATCACCTCGTACGCTACTTCGTCGTGAGAGAGCTCCCTCGCATCGGAGGACCCCTCGCACCTGAGATCATCGCGTCGAGGTTGACGCTTCCACTACATCGGGTAAACGAGATTCTCGCCGAGCTGGAGGAAAGACTCTTCTTTCTAGTTCGAGACAGGCAGGGACTCGTGTCCTGGGCCTATCCGGTTACCTCTGATAAGACGCGGCATCGCCTGGTCTTCAGCACTGGCGAGCGGATATACGCAGCTTGAGCGGAGGACGCGCTTGCGGCGCCCTTCGTCGAAGGGCGTTTACGAAAAAAGCGACTGTCATTGCAAGTAGAAACAGAGTGCGCGCACTGCGCAAGGCCTATGCGCCTGACTATCGGCAGCGACCTAAAGCACCAGGTCGCGAATAGACGCGTCAGACCGCTGCTGTTTGAACCTGAGATAGACTGGGCAAGGTTCGTCGAGCCTAACATCATTCACGCTTACTGAGGAAACTCCTTGTTCTTCTGGTCAGAAGAACATGCCAGGGAGTTTCGCTCGAGCGGAGATCACGTTGACGGTTTGTTCTTGACGCTCGATCAAAGCGCTTACTCTACGCGGATCGTTCAGGGAGCGTTGTTCGGGTTCTAGTGTCATGTGACAAGACTTCGCTAGCGAGTAACAGCCAGTCCTGTAAGGGCGGTCCTCCTTAGAAACCACTAGTGGTTTCTACAAGTTCATTGGCTCGTTACTACGAGCATGGAAGCTCGTGGCCGCCCCTTCCCTGCGCGGATGGAATCATTCAGGGCAGAGAGGGGCGGCCACGGACCGCCCTTACAGGACTACCACTTTCGCCGTTACACTCCACAAGGTCAGGTCTCTTTCGGAGCAAAGTATCCACGGCGATGTCGCACCGTCAAATCACTGTGATTCTTCACTTTGACCTGAATCGTGCGGAATGAACCGTCTTTTGCCGAATTCGCAGGCGTGTAAGCAAGTATGTACTGCGAACGCAGGTCTTCGTCTATTTGGGCGTAAGCCTTATCGAGGTCTTCCTCGTTGCGCGGGAAGAAAGCTCGTCCGCCCGTTTCCGCTGCAATTTTCTTGAGCGTTCCGGAGTCGACACCCATCGGTCCGCCGATGCCGATCGAATAAACGATGATCTCGCTGCGCCACGTCCGTTCGATGGCCTCGCGCATCTTCACGCTGCTTGACGTGTCTGCGCCGTCGGTGACGAGGATAATTACGCGGCGGCCGGCCTCTCGCCTTAGCAGCTCCGATGACACGGAATAGATTGAGTCGAACATTGCGGTCGAGCCAACTCCTGAGTTGTTGATCGGCGGCGTGCTGCCCGGGCGCCTCATAGCTGTCGATTGCGCGGGAATTCGCACCTCGTCGAGTGCACGGTAGAGCTTCTCAACGTCCGATGTCAGGTCCTGCACAAGCACTGATTCATGCTCGAAAGTGACCACCGCTGCCAGGTCTTTCTTGGGTCGAAGCACACGGCCAAAGAAAGTTTTACCCGCCGACACCTCTTCGGGCAGCGTGTACTCCTGGCTGCCGGATATGTCGATCAACATTGCGATCGTAATCGGCAGATCAGTCTGACGCTCGAAGGAAAAGACCTGTTGCCCCTTGTTGTCTTCCAGCACGTCAATGTCGTCTTTCGAGAGATCGTTTATGTAGCGATTCTTCTTGTCGGTGACGTTGAAGGGAACCGTCACAAGCTGGGTCCCCAGCTTGAGCACCTGTTCGTCCTGGTTGCCTTCTGACTCCGCGGGCTTTTTGTTCTTATCGGACTTTTCTTGGCCGGTCTTGGGTGGCGCTTGAGGCTGTGTCTGGGCCACGCTCAGGGACACCGAGAGAAGGACCAGCGCTGACACAATTGCTGCTACAAAATGTATTCGTACTGATTTCATTTCTTCACATCTTCCGTAGCCGCGTAGTAACCGCGGCGATGAATAATGCGCGCCTCGGGCCGCGCTTTGACTTGCACTTCAACGCGCCTGAAGCGCCCATCGTGCGTCGAGTTCGAAGGCGCATAAGCCACCAGGTATTGGCTGCGCAATTCGGCTTCGATCTGACGAAAATCGTTAAGCAGATCATCGGCGCCGCGAGGGAAGTACGCCCTTCCACCGGTCTCATCTCCGAGGCGCTTCAACACATCCTCGCGCACGCCTTCGAATCTGAAGCGATCGCCGATGCCTATGGAGTAAATGATGACGCTTGCCCGCCACGCGCGATCGATTGCTTCGTCGAGCTTTCGGCTGCTCGCGTTATCGACTCCATCCGTAAGCAGGATGATGGCTCGCCGGGTAACCTGATCGTCAGCGGACGCTCTACGCATTTCATCGTGCGCCAGCACCTCGTCGGCAGTGATGTAGATGGCGTCGTACAGCGCGGTGGCTTGATGCCGCGAACTCGCAGTGCCCAGGCGACGATGGTACTGAATCTCGTCAAACGCCCGGTTCAGAGTCTCCATGCGCGACGAGAGTCCCTGCACCAGCTCGACATCGGACTGGAACGTGAGTATCGCCGCGGAGTCTTTGCCCGGCCTTATGATCGAACGAAGGAACTCTCCCGCGGCGATCTTTTCCTGTGGGAAGGTGTACTCCTGACTGCCTGACAGGTCCATCAGAATGGCAATGTTTATCGGCAATGTGGTTTCGCGTTTGAAGGTGAAGATTTGCTGCGGCCGCCCGTCCTCCATAATGCTGATCTCGTCCTGTCGTATGTCGCCGATGACCCGGTTGTTGCGATCGACCGCGGTGAATAAGACGTTGACGAGGTCCGCGCCAAGGCGCACAGCTTCGTCGCTGGAGTCTATGTCATCGTCTTTGTTCTTGTCTTGCGTCTTAGGGTCTTGCTTAATTGTCTGCCCGCTTTGTGAGTTCCGCGGCGGAGGTTGAGGCGCAGGTTTGGGTCTTTGCGCGAAGCTGGTGCACGCGAGTACCGTGAGTGCGATCAATGTGGTGACGAGTTTCAGTGATGACATAATTCCTATCCTCAGTCCGCGATTCTCAATACACGTACCCGTGCTTGTGATAGAGACGCGCGTCGGCGCCAACCAGTTTCACCTTGATCTCGCGCTTCTTGCCAGCCTTAGCCTGATTAGTCGGGGTATAAAAGAGAACGTACTCTTGTCTCAGATCTAGCGCGACCTGCATGAACGCGCGGAACAGCTCCACTTTTTGCGAGGGAAGGAGTATCTGTCCACCAGTCTCCTCGCACAACCTGCGCAGCTCCTTATCGTCGGCGTTTTCAACCATGCCGGAATCTACGCCTCTGAAGTTCTTTGTGCTGATGCCGAAGATGGTCACGTCGTAACGTTGGGCCATCTCGATCGCGTCTCTCAAGGTGTGCTCGCTGGCGGTGTCTTCGCCGTCCGAGAGTATTACGATGATGCGGCGAGCCTCGGAGTCTGGAAGGTTAGCCATTTTCTCTTCGACGACGCGATAGACGCCGTCGAAGAGCTTTGTATAGCCGCCCGCCTTGAGTTTCATCAGAGCGCGAATGAGCAGCTCCTGATTGTCGGTAAAATCCTGATGCAGCTCGACTGCCGAATCGAACGACGCCATCAAGACCTTGTCCTTCTTGCGATAAGTGGTAACCGTCGAAATGAAGCTCTCGCCCGCTTCCTTCTCAAACGGCAGCTTGAGCTTGACGCTGTTGCTTGTGTCTATAAGCAGGGCGATGTTGAGCGGCAGTTGGCTGGGTGAGACGAATTTCTCGATCTTCTGGCGCTTTCCGTCTTCATAGACTTCGAAATTGTTCACAGTCAAACCGGACACAAACTTCTTGTCGTTCTTCGCCGAGATTGGGAGCCGCACGTCCAGCACGCCGATCTTGTCATCGCGCTCCTGCGGCGTGGTCTGATTAGGTTTAGCCGCTGGCTTCTGCGCGAATGCAGTAGCGCCCACGACCAGGCCGACGGCTAGGATTGTAAGCGCGAGCGATGAGGATCGGGTCATCTGCTACGGGGAACCTCCGACGGGTCTGATGCACGGAATCTAGTTTAGCGATGCTTCGAAATAGAATTATAGAGGATGGTCCGGCGCGGTCACAACTCCGAACGTCGCTTCTCAGCCCAGACTACTCGGCGGCGATCAATTAGATGAACGAAATCTCGGCCAAGCCAAGGTCTGGGAAGACCGGCGCCCCGGTCCGAACAGGAAAGCGGTTGTTTGCATCTCCTCCTCAATCTCATTGCTAGCCGCAACGCGTTGGTGCCCAATGTCGCCTCGATCAATATAGTGACGCATCCCCATCAGGATAGTGTAACTTGACACACGCAATCAAAGGCCTTATCATCGGCCCGCCTCTTTGGGCCTGGATTTTTGAGGCCGCACCTACTCTCAGCGACCGCCCAGGCGTGGCAGGTGCTCTGACGCGATGGGTACCTAACCCAACACAGGGTATCTTTTGTAATCTAGATTTTCAGTGCAGTCGAGTGGCCCGTCGAGAGGACACAAACCACCTGAGCCGCCGCGTTGAGGCGGATTGAAGCAGAGACTATTGAATATTTGCGAAACAGCGGCCGGGAGCTTACGCCCGCAGCCTGGTCCACACGAACAGCGCGAACGCGATCATCAGCGCGCCGGTGCCGAAATCAAAGCCGGAACGCGCGCGGATCGGAAAGGCACCTTGATCCGAGGGCTTCCTAGTTTGATCGGAGACCGGCTTGTAGGTCTGGCCTCCCACCTCGCCTGGGTCACAGATGCAACCGGGAAGCCCGCATCCGCACCAATCGCCAGCTGTAGTATGGCCGGCGTAGGCGACTGTGCTAAACGGAGTCGGGTTAGCCGACTTGTCGCCCGAAGAAGCTGAGAACCAAAGCGGGAGAACGAGCATGCATGCAGCCGCAAATGTTAGTCTTGTCCTCACAGATCTTTCCTCCTTTAAGCGGTTAGCTGATTCGGAAGCAGCAATCAGCTACGGCGGATTTTACCAACTAATTGCGTCGGGTCTAATCAAAGCCGGTTATAGTGAACAAGTCTTTCGCGAGTTTGGCGAACGGCTCGTAGTGCTGGCCGAGCACGCTCACGCGTTCCGTCAGATGAAGATCCTTGAGCAGGTGAGCCAGATTCTAGTGAGCTTGCCGCTGCCCCACTATGAAGCTGTCGGTCAATACTATCAGGCGATTTGTACTCAAAGTTTCGGACGCGGCGATATAGAGCGGGCAGTGGGTCTGCTTAAAGGCGTAGTGGAAAGTGCGCCAGCCAGATATAAAGTTAGAGCGCTGATCTCTCTAGGGGCAAATTCACGCCATCAAGACGACAACCAGTCCGCTTTACCTCTTTACCGTGAGGCAAGTCGCTTCGCCACGCGCAACGGACTTTATGACCCCTACGCCACGATTCACACACAAAGGATGGTCGCAGTGATCAACAGCGAGGATGGCAATCACCGTGGTGCGGTTGCGCTGCTGGAGAACTTGTTACCCCTCGCCCACTCTATGCGTCGGTGGCAGCCCCACGTCTACTACGACTACATGAACAGCCTTGCCGTGGAGCTGTGTGAGGTCGGGAGACTCGAAGAAGCTAAGAACGTCTCTCAGATCGTGCTTGCATCGCCATTCGCCAGTGCGTATCCTGAGTGGCGCGAGACGCGCGATGAGATAGAACTCAGGGGATGGCGCGCGTCTCGCGCCACAATAGCAGTCAACCAGCAGGCCACCGAAGTTAGGAACCTTGTGCGCCTGCCTGCGCCCGAGCGAGGCGATACCGCCAGCCACGAGGAACCTATCGCCCCCCCCACACAACAGACAGCACGTGTGCTTGATTTACTGGAGTGGAAAAAGAAGATGGGCAAAGAGCCAAACGATACGCCTCAAAATAATAAGAGCTTCAAAGACATGGACGGCAGAGAGATGCTGCTCAAGATCATGGAGCTCACTGGTGCGCGGGAAAGAACCGATCACGAACTACTGAGAATCTTGGAGGCCATTGAAAGGGTATTGTCGGAACCGAAAAATGACGGCATACAATGAAGAGCTGAGCTTACTTTCTACCAAGCGGTGACTTCTTGGAACGCTGCGGCCTTTGCTTGCGCCAGTTCAGGGACTCCAATGATTCAAGCACAGCCCCACGCTCTTCGGGCCAGAGCTGGATAGCTTCCTCTACAATCTTCACCAACTCAGGACTCTCCGCAACTTCCTGCATCACTTCCAGAAAGAACACAGCATCCGATGTGACTTCAGGTGGCTCCTCCGCTTTGCGTTTCTCGAAGGGACCGCAGATCACATCAAAAAGTGCATGCGCATCAACACCAAGTCCGAGCGCCAGAGCCTTGATCTTCTCGGCGGACGGATTCTTTGCGGTGCCTCGTAAGATGTCAGCGACGTAGCCATCAGTTATTTCACCGTGAGACCTCAACTCGATTTCACGCAGCGTAAATCCCTTCTGCTTCATGATTCGCCTGACGTACCGCTTCAGAGGTTCCTTACTCGGTTTGACCATAACGGTTGACCTTACCAGTCTGCCTGATATTCCAGGCACGCTTAAAATATCGGTTGACAATGTTGCGCGAGTTGTCTTACTATTCCGCTTCCAAATGGACTCCAGCCCAAGACAGCCAATCGCGTGCTCGGTCCCGGGGCTGTTTGTATCACGGAGCGCCACCGCGGCTCAATGGTTGGAGTGGAAAAACCGCGAATTCTTGTTCGGTCACTCAACAGTAGCAACTGGCACTGTGGGGAGCCTTGATTTCGTTCTCCTTTAGCGGCTAGAGAGGGTGCGCCTTGCGGCGAGGTCTAACACCCAGGAAGTCCGAACCGGCGCTGCGTTCCCTCTCTTTTTTCACGGTTCATTGCCCAGCCATGAAATCAATGCTGATCATAGACGGCTCCGAGATCATTGCAACATTGTTCGCCGATATTTTCGGGAGACAGGGCTGGAATGTTGCCACCTGTGGTGATCGAGACTGCGCGATAGAGCGATTGGCCGGTTGTCCAGAAAAGAGCGCATTCAGGCGAAGGAGAAGCCATGGCGAGAAAGAAGGCGAGTCGGCAAGAGTTACCCGGCAAGTTGCGAGGTATGACGCGGCGAAAGCGCCAGGTAGTTGTCGCTATCGCCGTCGCATTGAGCTTGTTCGCCGCCTGGTCGATGCTTGCCTACTCCGGCGCGCTTGACTCGGTGTTCAAGCAGAAGGGAAAGAAAAGCGGAACGGTATCAATAGCGAGCTTGAACTCGAACAGCCCTTCAAAGGAGTACGTCTACGCTGGTGGCAGGCTTGTGGCAACCGAAGAACCTAGCTCGTCAGGCAACCTTGCCCCGCCCGCCAACCTCAAGGCCACCGCTGATACTGTCGGACAGATCGCGACTACCTGGGATGCTGTAGCGACCGCCACCAGGTATGAGGTTTGGAGAGGCAATACCATCAACGGCTCATTTACCCGCATCACACAGCCGGATACCACCGCGACTTTCTACACAGATTCAAGCGTAACTTTCAACAGCAATAGCTCTTCAGTCACGACGTACCTTTACAAGGTTCGCGCTCTCGACAACAACGGCAACACGTCTCCTTTCAGCAATCTCGACCTGGCTACGGCAATTATCTGGACTGAAGACCAGATCCAACAGGGAGTGACTACGGTCAAGGCGCAGCATCTGCTTGAACTAAGGGATGCCGTGAACGCAGTCAGGGTAGCCGCCGAGAAGTCTACAGTTGCTAGCTGGCAGCCGGGTCTGGCTGCGCAGCAGCAAATCAAAGCAGTGCATGTAACGGAACTTCGCACCAATTTGGACGAGGCGCTCGGCGCAATCAATCCTCCTGCACAGCCGCAGTACACTGATCCGAATTTGACTGGCGGGGGCACAACCAATATCAAGAAAGCACACGTTGACGATCTGCGGCGAAGGATCAGACATCGGCTTGCGCCATAAGCCCAGACACAACGCTCTAACATCAGCTTACAAGCAATGAGACTGACAGTGACAAAAGGAGGTATCCAGAAATGATCGGCACCAGACAACTAACATCCACACAACAATCTATTCGGACGGTTTACCTGCTCGTGCTAGCTCTTGTCTGTTTCTTGGGACAGCCGAAACTCGCTCTGGCGCAGAGTGCGTGGACCAGCGTTTCCGGTAACACTTATCTGAATAACCTTAGCGACAAAGTCGGCATCGGCACTGCGACACCTGGAGAAAAACTGCACGTTGTGGGAGGTGTAAACGTTTCAGGGTCGAGCGCCGGATTCAATGCTTTTCCGCGAGGCGGAAGCGGAGCCATCCATGTTTGGTATAACCCCACCGGAGAAAGCAGCGTTTTCTGGAGTTCAAGCAACGGTGATCTGGTAACCATTCAAAACGCCGGCAATGTTGGTATAGGAATAACCGCGCCTACAACTAAGCTTCACGTCGTCGGGAATGGCTACTTTACGGGCAGCTTGACGGTTGACGGCAATATTGCCGCCAAATATCAGGACCTGGCTGAATGGGTTCCCGCTAAAAATGCTATAAGCGCGGGGACCGTCGTCGTTCTCGACCCTGAACATTCTAATCACGTGCTCGCCTCTTCACATTCCTACGATACCCGCGTTGCTGGAGTCGTCTCTGCCAACCCGGGGGTGTTACTGGGAGAAGGCGGGCCGGGCAAGGTAATGGTTGCCACCACTGGGCGAGTCAGAGTAAAGGTCGATGCCACCAACGCTCCCATTCGTGTCGGAGACCTGCTTGTCACAAGCGACAAGGAAGGAATCGCGATGCGCTCACTGCCACTCGATCTGGGAGGCACTCCGATTCACCGGCCCGGCACTCTGATCGGCAAGGCGCTCGAGCCGCTCGATAAAGGCGTCGGCGAGATTCTGGTTCTGCTCAGTCTGCAGTAAATGCGGGGCATTCAACGTCGGCAATAACATACCTTTTGTCCGCGTTAGAGTGGTCCGGTCGCTGGCAGCAACTACATCGAGCGGGAGAGGACACTGACCTCCGCGTGAAATAGGCTACTGAGTCGTTACGATAAGGAGACAGATGAAGCAATCTTCAAGAGCTGCATATAGGCGCCCCGTTTCGAGAGCTAAAGCAACTCGTCGCTGTCTGGCCCTCCTCGCAATAGCGACGATTAGCTTTCCCCTGTCACCGGCCCAAGCCGAAATAGTCGCGAAGCGCGCCCGCAAGGCGCTCGAATCTTCTGTTCGCTTCCTACACGAGACGCTCAGCACCTCGAAGCGGAAAGGCCAAGACTTTCTAACACAGCAGGCCGAGGACCCCTCGCAGCGGGCGTCCCGAGTCAAGCACGTGCGACTGTGCCCGCGACGGCTCTTGCTCTATGTCGGCGAGCAGTTCACTTTGGTGCCGCTGCCTCTTGATGAAAAAAAGGAAGTGGTCCACGGTGTTGCTTTTGGATGGGAAAGCAGCGACAGTGCTGTCGCTGATGTAGCTTCAGACGGCAGCGTCACGGCTTTGAAGACTGGGCGGTGTTCAGTCACCGCGTCGGCGGGAAACAAGAAGGACAAGGTGAGTGTCGAAGTGCGCGAGGGTAGGAGACCGTTTCTAACAAATGCGAACTGGGATGTTGAGCACGGTGGCGACTGCGACGACCCGGAGAAATCACCTGAAGCCGCCCCTAGTGCTAATGAACCGGCTATAAGCAGCTTTGCTCCGGGCTCACGAAAAGGCGTGATCACGCCAGCCGTCGTCGTCGACCCCGATGATCCACCCAATGTCGCCGGTGCCGGCAGCACGGCTAACGCGACCGGCGACTCGCGCTTCACTCCCGCCGAAGTTCCTCAAGGGATCGCCGGTAAGGCAAAGAATCAATTAGGCAGCTTCAACTTCGGGCTGACTATTCCGATCTTCGGTTCTGGCGGCCGTGGCGTTGGCGCTGGCGTAGCCCTCGCCTACAACAGCCGCACCTGGACCAAGGACGGCAACACGATGGTGTTTGACTACGACCAGGGGTGGCCGGCCCCCGGCTTTCGCCTGAATTACGGAAGAATTATCCCCAACTACGATGGATCGGGCAATTACCTCCTCGTGGAGGCAGACGGAACGCGCACACCTCTGGTTTTACTAAGTGGAACGACATATCGCAGCAATGACGGGCGCTTCATAGATTTCGATACCAACTCCAACGGGCTAAGCTATCCCGATGGCACGGTGGTCTTCTACATCTTCAACGGCTCGAAGCTAGTGCCTAACTCGATCAAAGACATCAATGGGAATTCGGTGTCCATATCGTCCGTCACCTCCTGTATCGACGCCCAGCGTGTTGAGGCCTGCAACTGCAACGGCGGCTGCGTACGGCCCCCGCGACAGGCCATCAATCAGATTTCCGATACACTGGGCCGGCTTGCGACGTTTTACTACAAAGCTGATGGCAATCTGGCAGAGATCAGAGTGCCCGGGTACGGGGCCGGCGCGCCGGACCGGACTGTCGCGAAGTTCTCATATCAATCACTCACGCTCGCGTATAACTTCGGCTCGATGACTGTAACCAATGTGCCTGCGGGCAACCAGGTAGACGTGCTCCGGCGGGTGTACTTTCCAGACACCGGGCGCGGTTACGTATTCGGGCCTTATTCCGGTTACGGAATGTGCACGAAGGTCTCCATGCGGCTGGGTATGACCGATGCCTCTGATGGAACCGAGGTTGCACTTACCGAGTACCTTTTCCAGACGACAGGCGCACTGTCTGACTCGCCGCAATTCACCGAGCGGCGCGAATGGTGGCAAGGAAAGACCGACGACTTCGGAAACTTGCAAGACTCCACGCACCCCGCCGTGTATACCTATGGCCGGACTTTTGATAATTCTATAACGTGGGTAATCGCTCCCAACGGCGTAAAGACAGAATCGACGTCAAACAGCGACTCGGGATCATCTCAGTTTGGACTGGCGACTACCGAGAAACTGATTCGAGTCTCGGACGGGGCGGTCCTCTCTCAGGGTGACTTCACGTACAACGACCGGACCTCGACGACGGGGCTTCAACGTACAGTCGTCATAACAACAGATGATGCGGGAAATCAGACGAAAACGACATCGAACTTTGGGAATTACGGCAGAATAATTGAGCTGGTGGAATCCGGGTTTCCTATTGCAAGTGTTTTTAAGCCTCGGAGGAGAACTCTCTACAGCTACGTGGATGCGGCGAGCTACATCAATCTTTCTCTGCGGCAGTTAGTCACTGACGTGTCGGTGTACGACGCCAAAGGAACGACGCCGCTTGATGATGACACGCTGATAGCGAGAACAGGATTCGTCTATGACTCGCCAGATGCAGGGTGGGAGATACAGACATACGGCTTCACCCAAAACTGCTCCGGCTGCTCTCCGCCGCCAGGATTTGCCACCAACAAGATAAACAGGGTGGAGCGAGGGAACGTGACCAAGCTTCAGTCGTGGAGCGATGCGACGGCTGGAACGGCTCAGATCAACTTTCGACGCCAGTACGACATCTTTGGCAATCAATTGAAGGTGGAGGTGAGCTGCTGTTCACAGAAGAGCGTCGAGTTCAGGGATGCGCCTGTAACCAGTCCAGGCACTTCTGCGATGTATTGGTCAACGCCATTTTCGGCTACAGATGGAGCGGCGAGCGGGCCGATTCTTACAACGAAATACAGCTATGACTTCAATACTAGTTTCGTGAACATGGCGACGGACGCAAATGATCTTGTGACCAGCTTCTTGCCTGACGGCGCAATGCGCGTAAGGAGTATAAGCCAGCCTTCCGGGGCGCTCTCTGAGACGTTCTTCGCGGACCCGAACTACACGAAGGACGGGCTCGTGTACCAAAGCAAATTCAGCTACCTCGACGGCTCGACCCCGAAAGTGCACGTCACGAATCAATGGCTAGACGGGACAGGTCGTGCGATCAGGTCAGGCAGCGCAGCGGGGCCAAGCCCAACGAGCTTTGACGCTGTGAAAAGCATATACAACGATCTGGGCAGGTTGAGGAAGACGACCAATCCTTACATCGGAGACAGCAACGGAAACACTGCGGGATTGCCCAATGCTACTGTTTATGACTACGATTCGCTGAGCAGAGTAGTGACGGTGACCTTGCCTGACGGGAACACCGTGACTACGAGCTACAGCGGGGCGGTGGTAACGGTGACTGATCAAGTTGGCCGGAAGCGCCAAAGCCAGGTGGACGGGTTGGGCAGACTGATCGCTGTAACTGAGCAAGATCCGTCGACCGGTGCGCTCTCGCTCGCAACGAACTATGGATACGATGCGTTGAATAATCTGATGTCGGTAGATCAAGGCGGGCAAACCCGCTCGTTCAGCTACGACTCATTGTCGAGGATGACCAGTGGGACAACACCAGAGGGTGGCACGGTCAATGTAGCTTACGTTGACTTCGGAGCGGCGAAGAAGCGGACGGACGCTCGCAACGTCGAAACTCATTACAAGTACGACTCGCTGAATCGCCTGACTCAGGTTTGGTACACGGGGCTGAATGGATCGGACGACCCAAATGCAACCAGGCCCGCACTGCCTGCCGGAGTTGCTGCTACTTCCGACGTGACAATCGCCTATAACCCCAGCTCTCCCGGCAATGGGCAGGTGAGCCGCATCGACGACGGCGGAGGATTTGAGACGTACAGCTATGACTCGCTTGGCCGAACGGTAGGCAAGACTCGCACGATAGACGGAGTGAATAGCTACCAGAGTCAATATCAGTACAATCAGGCAAGCCAGGTTACGCTGATGATCTATCCGTCAGGTAAGCGGGTGAGGATGAACTACGATTCGCGCGGCCGTCTGAGCGGAGAAGACAAAGTAGACGCAGCAGACAATGTACTTTTAAAATATGTCAGGTCGGTCGCGTACAACGTGGCAGGGCAAATAACGAGCCTGGGAATCGGGGAAGTCGGACCAAACAATGCGATTACAGAGTCATACGGCTATAACGCCGCCCGCTTGCAATTGACTACTCAAAGCGTGGTGAACAGCACAGGGACCAACTTGATAAGCCTGACCTATGGATATCAGGCAGCAGTAGGGGCTTCCGGAGCAGGCACCACAGCAGGCAACAGCGGCCAGTTGATGAGCATCACCGGCACGATAAACGGCGCGGGCCGCGGCGAGGGCTACACCTATGATGACTTGGGCAGACTTGCGAGCGCCAGCGGGTTTTACGCACAGCGGAACTATAGCTACGACCGCTGGGGCAATCGCACAGGCGTGAGCGGCGCCTCAACCCAGAACATCATTCTGCAGCAGCAGCAAGGAGCACCCGCCGGTATACCGAATAACAGAATAACAAGCGTCAATGGATTAGGCTATGCGTACGATGCATCTGGCAACCTTATAAGCGACGGGGCTCACACTTATCAGTACGATGGAGAAGGCCGGATAGCAACTGTAGATAGTGGTACAGCGGCAGGCTACTTCTATGACTCGGCGAACCGCCGGGTGAAGAAGATTGCTGGAGGAGTCACGACTTACTATGTCTGGGGAGGATCACAGGTAATAGCCGAGTACAGCGACGCTCCGGCAGGAGCGGGAGGAACGAGTTATTACCTTGCAGACCGGTTCTCGACTCGAGTGATCACAGACAGCAGCGGAGTGAAGAAAGGGACGCAGGACCATCTGCCGTTTGGAGAAGACTCTGGCACATCGACGGGCCAGGTAGAGAAGCACCGGTTCACGAGTTATGAAAGGGATAGCGAGAGCAACACAGATTATGCGGTGAATCGGCAGTATTCACAAAACACCGGTAGATTCAATCGCCCTGATCCGGTCACGGGCTCGATAAGCACTCCGCAAAGTTTGAACCGATACTCATATGTAAACAACGACCCGATAAACTCTACGGACCCACTAGGATTAGAAGCAGTGTGGGGGTTATACAGGGGAACGTTCCTAGGTGGAGGTGGTGGCTCAGGCGGAGCAGACTATGCGTTCTGGGGGGGAAGGATAGTGGACCTGCCAGGCTTTGGAACCCAGTGGGGTAGTCTGAGCGAGTTTTTCGAGGGGCAATGGAATAGCAGACTGCGGAACACCTTTGATCGTGCCGCTGCGTCAAGGGCGTGGAACAGCGGTAATTACGGCCTTGTCGCCGCGATCCTTAACGGCAATTCAAATGTCGGAGTGTCGGTTGGTGGAACAGTATATTGGGGAGCACTTGGAGCAGCGTTTGCGACTGGGTATGGTGATGCGTCGCTGATTGCGGGCGACTCCAGGTTTTCTCTCGACAATCCCGTAATGGCTGGCGTGAAGGCCGTTCTTGATCTGCTGAAGAAGCTAAGAAAGCCGGATTTCTTTCTCGTGAATGTTGCTGTCGGAGCCGTGCAGGTTACCGTTTCAGTACTTCGAGGAGGAAAGTTGCCGGATAATCTAGTCGGTGCTTTCGGAGGTGCCACCGGTACCGAAATATCGGTCTTTGCTGGCTGGCTCCTCCAGCTAACCAAACCGACAAACGACGAGATTTCAAGCTTCCTAACCGGCTATTCATGGAGTCTTGATGTGTTTGTCTGGAAAGGGGTTATTGGGGCAGGCGTGGGTTTCGGATATATCCGGTCACCAATGAACGATGGGGTACGTAATGCAGTGTTGCTCGGCGGTGGTGTGGGTGGCGGATTCGCTTTTGGGTATGGCTTCACATACGATGATTTGCTTAAGAGGCTGAAGCCATGAGCATCGCTTGACGAACAAGTGTATACTTCAACGACTGTGAGGAACTCCTTTGGCAAAGAGACGCCTCAATAGCTTGCGAGATACGGGCGATGCTTTGACGGCGTCGAATTTCGAGATAGTCATTCTGCGCCTTCTTTCACTATTAGTCATCCGCAATTGATGTGTGCCGGGTAAGGCACAGAACCTGAACGTCTATCGTGAAGAAGCGCCCAACGATGTATCGAACACTACTGATCGGGATTCTGATGATTATCGGCGTGAATGTAGCCGCCTACTTGTCGAAACTGCACTCGCCGAACCGGGACGACGAGAGGTTCAAAGAGGTTGAACAATTATTTCGCGCCATTCCGGTTTATCCGGGGTCAGAGGAAGTCACGACCTCTTCATCCTCTAAGGATCGAATAGCTCGTCTGGGCAAAGTGTACAAGTCCAACGCCAGTTATGATGAACTGAAGCGTTTTTACACCGACAGCCTCACACGGCTCGGCTGGCAACTTGAACGAGAACGCCAAGTCAAAGATTGGTGGAGCGATTTTGGTGGTCGTGAGCTAAGATTCAGGGATGGAGAGTACTACATTTCTATTGAGTATGCTGGCGAGAAAGCTAATAATGGATGGAACTACGGGATTTCTGTCGGTTGGCACGCGAGTTGAGATTCCTGCATCTTGAGACGTGAAAGGTTAAAAGACGCCGAGCTATTGCTGTCTCGGTTGGCTCAGTTAATTGGGGGGGGTCTATTATTATAGCTACGACGTTGCTGTACAGGGCCCGTTCTGGAATTTGTTGACGTAAGGTACAGAGGTATTACATGCATTACAGAAGACTAGTGCTGTTTGCAGTTGCTCTAGTTGCTACTGCCGCTGCATCGTCCTCCGCGCAGGACGCAGCGTCAAGGCCGCCCACGGAGCGTCCCTTCAAGCACTCAACAGAGATATTTGAAGCTTACGTGTCAGACGCGGACGCGGTCTTAGTTAAGAGCAAACCGATCCGAATAGTGGGTGGCAGTGGTGGTGAGGTTGAATTAACCGCGGAATTCGCCAGCCGCGGCCAGGAAGTTACCAGACCCGATTCAATACTGCTGGGTTTCATTTCACGTTCAAGAGTGGCAAAGTATAATGCCTCGACGCATCTAGTTCTCAAAGCGGATGGCGAACAGATATCATTCGATACGACTCAACTTAAGATCTTCGTCCTGAACGATTCTGTTATTGAAATGCTCTTCACCCCTATACCATGCAATATCTTTCTTAGGATTGCGAATGCCAAGACCGTACAAGTCAGTCTAGGAGACATAAAGCTTGAGCTGACAGAGGGTCATCTAGAAGTCCTCCGTGATGTTGCGAGCCGTACGGTCCCTCATAGCCTTCCCCAACGATGACATTGTTTTTTGAAAGCCCGGTCCGATATTTGGAATGGGGGTTTGGAATGGGAGGACAGGTCACGCATCAGAAGGTAATTGTCAAGTACCGATCCTTATTAATTGCGCCGATCCGCATTATCAAAAACAACACCTCTCCTGATGCGGCTTTCCCTTATTGTTGGTTTATCGACTGTGGCTCTAACTCTGCTTACCAACAGTAGCCGAACCGATCACCGAGCTGGAACTGAGGGTCCTGCTCTTCAGCGCATTTCTCAAGCAACTCCTCAAATGAATCAAAAGTTCGAGCCACTCAAGTATCTCCCTTCGGGATCAAATATCACCAACGCTGATAAACATATAGTCTTTGCCGACCTTGATGGCGACGGGAACAAGGAAATAACCATCTTCTACAGCTTGTGGAATACATTTACTCCCCGAATCCCTTGCCGACAACGGCAAGGACAACCTGGTGCAAGCAAGCTTGCCAGATAATGATTTTGCAGAAACGCTACTCCGAGGCGATCCAAATCTGTGGTGATGTGCTACGTATGATCGATGATCCCTCCGCTAGCAAACCAAATGCTGACCTGCAAGGAAGTGAAACGCCGAAATAAAGGAGCGAGTTGCCGCATACTTTGAATTAAGAAAAATCCAGGCCAAAGAAGCGATTCATAACTTACTCGGTGATGTTCAGAAGGCGGCTGGTAATTCAAGAGAGGCACGAATACATTACGCCAAGGCCCAGATACTTAGGGGCGAAGCTTCGGAGAGAGAGTCTAAACTCCCACATTAAGTCAAGCGGTATAATTGGGCGCTGATGCGAGAATGCGATATACACCGTAATCCAAATCTTTCGCGATGCGCCATCAGAAGGCGTAGAGTATTTGAAAGAAGCAGCAGCTAAGGTTCCGTCACATCAGGCGACCCAACGGCTTGTGAAGGCAGCCGAGAGGGTGAAGAGGTTTCCGCAGCAGTGAAAGATCACAAACATAGCTTCACGGTTTGCATCTCTCCGTGAGCCGTGAAGCTAGCCGCAATTTGTTTTCTCGTCAAACAAGTGGCACTTAGATTGGCGTGTTTCATGATGCCACGCTAAGAAACCTGCCTACTCGCCCAATTTGCAATTCTTCACCCCGACTCGCCAACTCCTACGTTGTCAACAAAGATCGTATTTCATGTCAACGCTCAATTGACCGTCGTCAAAAAAGCCACAAGCTCGGGCGGTAACGGCGAGGTGAACGCGATGCGTTCGCCGGTACGCGGATGATTGAGAGCAAGCTCCCCCGAGTGCAGGAAATGACGGCCAAGCGACTGCACGGCGTGCTTGATCGGCGAGTTCTTAATTGAGTTCTCGCGCCCGCCTCCATAACTCGAGTCCCCAACGATCGGATGGCCAATATGCGCCAGGTGCACGCGAATCTGATGAGTGCGGCCGGTCTTGATCTGCACATTCAGCAAGGTGAAATCCTGATAGCGCGTGGCGACGTCGAAGATGGTATGAGCCGTTCGTCCGGCGCCTCCTCGAAGCACGGCCATGCGCGTGCGGTTGTGCCGGCTGCGTCCGATGCGCGCTTCTATTGCGCCGCGCTCTTTGGACACTCGGCCATAGACCAGCGCGATGTAACTCTTGAAGACTTGCCGATCGCGAAACTGATCCGACAATCGCTCGTGCGCCACGTCGTTCTTGGCGACTAAAAGCAAACCCGACGTTTCCTTGTCCAGTCGATGAACGATGCCCGGCCGAATGCGCCCTGCGGTGCCTGAAAGCGAGTTGAAATGATAGACCAACGCGTGAGCAAGCGTTCCCGAGTCAACTCCCGCGCCGGGATGAACCACCATCCCCGCGGGTTTATTTACGACGATCACATCGTCGTCTTCATAGACTATGTTCAGGGGAATCGGTTCAGGAACCAGCTCGACGAGCGGCGGCTCGGGGAGATCGATCTCGATCTGATCACCATTACACAGTCGATAACTGGGCTTCACCACGTGCTCGTTTACGAGAATGTCGCCGTCTACAATGGCGCGTTGAGCTCGAGTGCGGCTTATTTCTTTGAGTTGAGAAGCAAGGAATAAATCGAGGCGCAGACCTGCCTGCTGGGGGGCGATGGTTAATAGTTGAACTTCGGTGGCCACATTCGTAGTCGAGATTCAAATTCAGAGCGTCTCGAATGTTCGAAGCGTGTCGTGATCCCAAGCGACGTTACGACGCTTGTGCTACATCCTGGCCGTGAGCGACTCCTTGAATCGACCGGCGCCGCCAATAATAGAGCGTCATAACAAGACCGAGCGCAAACATGATGATCGAGATAAGCTGAGATGTGGAAAGACCCCATAGCTGGCCGCGCGGATCATCGCGCCAGAACTCGATGGTGAAACGCGCGACTCCATAGATCATCAGGTACGAATAGATTATCTGGCCGTCGAATGCGCGGCGCTTTCGCAGCCACATCAGAAAGCCAAAGATCGCCAGGTTCGCTGCCGCTTCGATCAACTGAGTCGGCACGAGCGCGGAATCAACCGGCACGCCCGTCAACTCACTCGCTTTCTCGGAGAAGTGCACGCCTATCCAGGAGGTGGTCGGTTTGCCCCAGCAACAGCCTGCGGAAAAACACCCCAGCCTGCCGATCGCATGTCCGAGTGCAACCCCGGGCGCAAACGCGTCGGAGGTCTTAGGCCACGGGAGGTGCCATCTGCGCATCAGGATCACGCTCACCAGGAGCGCGATCAGGAAGCCGCCGTAGTAGACTCCGCCCGAACGCCACAGATCAAATGAAAATATGCGCCGCCACTCGCCGCGATACTCGCTCCACTCGGTGATAATCATAAGCACCTTCGACCCGATAAGTGAGCAAGCGAGGATGTAAAGCCCAAGGTCATAGATCCGGTCTTTCGGCAGGCCGTCGCGCGCCGCGAGTTGCGCCGTCAGCCAGAGCGCCGCGATGAAGCCGATTGCGAGCAGAACGCCGTAGGTCGCGATTGGAATCCCGAGCCCGGGTATCTTGAATAGCTCTGGGAACATTATTACTACTCCAAAAGCAGTCAGTAGTCCGTAGTCCGTAGTCAGTGACTACTGACTATCAACGTTCGGAGCTTCGGCCGGCTCTACGACCGTCGTCCGTTCAGCTTGCGGCGACAGGAACAGCTCGATGGCCATCAACGCCGCACCTATTGTTATCGCAGTGTCGGCGATGTTAAACACGGGCCACTGGTAGCTCTTGTAGTACACCAATATGAAATCTATTACGCGGCCCAATCGAAAGCGATCGATCAGATTGCCGCAAATCCCCGCTGCAAGCAGTGACAGCGACCACAGCAGCAAGGTGTTTGAAGCCGGAGTGCGTTTCATGTAATAAACCACGACCAGTATCGCTGCAATGGAAACGCTCACCAGAAGCCACTTCACGTTACCATTGTTGAGCATCCCAAACGCGATCCCCGGATTCTCGGTGTAGCTGAGCTTGAAGAAGCCTCGAATAATATCAATCTCATCACCCCCGCTCAGCTTCATTGAGGCCCAGTATTTGGTGAATTGATCAAACGCCAGCACCAGCCCGGCGATGAGCAAATACCAGAGCTTCATAGCGCTGGCTTTGGTGGCTATTACTTCTGAGCTCATCAACTTTTACTCCTCCGTGTAAGGATGAGTGTTCGGGTCGTCGACTGCAACCCCTTCAGCGCGCGCGGCAGTGTTGAGCAGCATCCGCCGAGATCAAAGTGATGGCCGGCAAACCTGAGGTTGTCACGGGGTGCCCCACCCTTCCTCTATCTGGCGCACGCAGCGAGCGTCAAGAGTTGGGAAGCGCGGGTCCTTGCCGACCGTCTCGGACCAATTCCAACACCGCTCACACTTCGCCCCCTCCGCATGCTCAACCTTTATCTCCAGTATCTCCAGGCCGCCTATCTCACTCTCAAGCAGTTCGACCTGCGACACGATGAAGATGGCCGGCAACTGGTCTTCGTATTCTCTCAGCAACTTGTATTGATCGCGCCCCGCCGACAGTGTCACCTTGGCTTCCAGTGACGCGCCTATTAATTTCTCGTTACGTTTTTGCTCTAGCGCGCGCTGTACCTCTGATCTAATGAACAGAATCCCCATCTCACGTTCGTCCCATCGCTTGAACAGCGCTTCATCACCCTCCCTCTTCTCAACTTTCGGGAATTCCGCAAGGTGAACCGATACCTCTCGCGTGCCGGGGAGGGTCTCCCATATCTCGTCTGCTGTGAAGCAAAGAATTGGAGCGAGCAGGCGCGTGAACGTGTCGACGATCTGGTAGAGCGCCGACTGTGCGGCACGGCGCCCAACCGACTTGGGCGCAAACGTGTACAGCCGGTCCTTCAGAATGTCGATGTAGACGTTTGAAAGAGTCACCGTCGCGTAGTTGTAAAGCGAGTGGTACACCGTCGTGTAGTCGAAGCGCTTGTACGCATCGTCCACCTTGCGCGTGACTTCACGGGTTACCGCGAGCGCCCATCGATCCACCTCGTACATCTCGCTCTCATCGACTCGGTCTAGCTCCGGATCGAAGTCCGAGATGTTTCCCAGCGCGTAGCGGGCTGTGTTCCTGAGCTTGCGATAAGCGTCGACCATGCGATTCAGGATCTCGGGCGAGACACGCACGTCCTCCTGATAGTCCGAGGACGCGACCCACAGCCGCAGTATCTCCGCGCCTTGCTTGCTGACGACTTCGTCCGCCGGCATCGCGTTGCCGGTAGACTTGTGCATGGCTTTGCCTTCGCCGTCTACCGTCCAGCCGTGGGTGATGACGGTCTTGTACGGACTTTGATCGTGAGCGGCGAGCCCGACCATAAGCGACGAGTTGAACCAGCCGCGATACTGATCGGGGCCTTCAATGTAGACGTCGGCGGGCCAGGGCAGATGCCGTTCCGCTTCAAGCACCGCAATTGAAGACGAGCCCGAATCAAACCACACGTCGAGGATGTCAGTCTCCTTGGTGAAGGCCGTGCCTCCGCACTTCGGACAGGTGAAGCCATCGGGCAACAAGTATTCCGGTTCGCGTGCGTACCACGCATCGGCCGTCTCCTTCGCGAAGATTGACGAGACATGATCGATCACCTTTTCATCCGCGATCGTCTCGCCGCAGCCCGCGCAGTAGAAGGCCGGAATTGGCACGCCCCACACACGCTGCCGAGACACGCACCAGTCGGGCCGGCCGCGAAACATGTTACGCATCCGATCTCGACCCCAAGCCGGAACCCAGTTGACGCGATCGACCTCGCGGAGCGCGCCTGCTCGCAAGCTGTGACCATCCTCAGTCGAGCGGTCCATCGAGATGAACCACTGTGGTGTTGCGCGAAAGATGACGGGGTTGTGGCAGCGCCAGCAATGCGGATAGCGATGAGCGTACTGTTCGGTGAACACCAACGCGCCGTTCGCGCGCAGGAAGTCTACGATCTGATCATTAGCGTCGAACACTGATTGACCGGCGAAGCCTTCGATCTCGCTAGTGAAGCGCCCGGCGTTATCGACGGGACAATATATTTCGGCGCCTTGCATCTGCCCGCCCAGCATACCGGCCTCCCGAAGCCGGTCGTACACTGGCGCAAGCTGATCGCGGTATTGTTGACCTATGACGAAGTCATCATGGCCGTGACCCGGCGCCGTGTGAACGCATCCAGTCCCGGCCTTCCCGGTGCCTTTCTTTTGAGCTGCTGCGACATCGAGTTCGGTTTCGGCGTCGGCTTCGCCTCCGAGCGTCACGTGTTCGCCGACCATCAACAACGACGGCCGATCGATCCACGCGTGACGCGCTTGCAGACCATCGAGCGCCGAACCGGGGAAGCTTGTGACTGTGCGCGCCGCCCCAAGTCCGCATTTTTCCGCGACGGCTTCGACCAGATCTTTGGCGACAATGTAGATCTCATCGCCGACATCGACCGCCGCGTAATCGAAGTTCGGATTCACCGCGATGCCAAGGTTAGCGGGAAGCGTCCACGGTGTCGTCGTCCAGATCAACACAAAGACGGGCTTCCCCATTGCGGATTGCGGATTGCGGATTGTGGATTGCGGATTTGGAACGGCGGGAGTGGTATGATCACGAATAGCAATGCGCGATCGGCAAAAATGAATATAAAGGAAATAGATA
>JBBPIH010000052.1:0-34794 GCA_038040455.1 Acidobacteriota bacterium | reverse complement strand
GGATTGCGGATTGATCGGAGCCCGCACCGACTGTGGAATCTCCCGAATCCGCAATCCGCAATCCGCAATCCGCAATTCTCTTCTCCAACTCACGCACCTGATCTTCCGGTAGCGGAAACTTGACGTAGATCGAGGGGCTGGTGTGCTCCTTGTACTCAACCTCAGCTTCGGCAAGCGCGGTCTGATCGTGTATGCACCAGTAGACTGGCCGCGCGCCTTTGTAAACGTAGCCTCTGCCGACGAAGCGCCCGAACAACCGCGCGGTCTCTGCCTCATACGCGTTCGACATCGTGAGGTAAGGATCATCCCACTCGCCCAAAACTCCCAGGCGCTGAAAGTCGCGCGTCTGCCGCTTCAGAGCCTGGGCGGCATGCTCGCGGCACGCTTTTCGAATGGACACCGGGCTCATCTGGGACTTCTTCGCGCCGAGCTTCTTGTCGACGTACAGCTCAATCGGCAGGCCGTGACAATCGTATCCAGGCACGTACGGCGCATCGTAGCCCATCATCGAGTGCGACTTGACGATGAAGTCTTTTAGGATTTTGTTCATCGCCGTGCCAATGTGAATATCAGCATTGGCGTAGGGCGGACCATCATGTAGCAGGAACACAGGACGACCGGCTCGCGCCCGGCAAATCTCGCGATAAAGGTCCATCTGCTTCCAGCGCGTAAGTCGTTCAGGCTCGCGCTGAGTAAGGTTTGCCTTCTGCGCGAAGCTGGTCTTCGGCAGGTTGACTGTTGCCTTCAGATCGAAAGGCGTCTCGGTGGCCATCATTCTCCCCGATTTTGGATTGTCGCCCGAAGTAACATAGACTTTGGTCCGTGTCGATTGCTTTCTAGGAATCAGAACAGACACAGACTAAAGTCTATGCTACCAAAAGCACCTGGCTCCTAATGAAAGGAAACCAGGTGCTGTTGGTAATTAATTGTTAGCTCCCGTGAAACTGGCCCCTGGAGCCAGTTCAAGGAGCACCTAAATAAACAACTCTTCGTCCTGATACGCCTGGTCGATCGACTTACGGTGCCGCCCAAACAACGTCTCCAGGATCCTCCGCACGCCCACAAGCAGCGCTGAGATCTCCCGCATCGGTTGTAGCACAGTGGCTTGCACCTCTTTAGTCGTATCCTCAAAGCGGTCCTGCGTGCGCACGAGCAGGTCGTCCAATTCGGCAACCTGCCGCTGCAGCGTGGTGCTGGTGTAGTCGAGCGTCTGAGAAATCTGCTCTGCCTGGCGCCGCGCGAGGTTAGAAATCTCTTGCGAGGAAGCCGATACCGCGGCGGCTACGGCGCGTGTTTCGACCGTCACCTTTTCAAAGGCATCTTTGGCTTGAGTGCTAATCTTCTCGACAGAGTCCTTGACTGTACTGATCGTCCCCTGGACCTGGTCGATCACGGGCCCGGCTTTTGCAATCAGAGGCTCAGCTTTGGCTTGAAGCGACGCGGCAATGCCGGTCAGCCTCCTGATCGCGCCATAAATAAACATGAACATCGCCGCCTGCACTATGAAGCTCAAAGCGATGACTGCTGCCGCCACCGTCATGACGATGTAAAACTTCTGCTGATCCACGAGCCCTCCTTGCTGAACACAAGGGGACAAGCCCCTGAAGGTCTGTTTAGGATAGATAGAGAGGCGCTAACCGCTTCGACCGGTCTTGAAAATACGCCGCTCGCCGTCGAGGAAAGGCAACTGAAGTTCGCCCGACCGCGAATTCGCGCTACTTCGAACTCGGCAGTCCCGGCTGGGAAACGCGAGTGCTTTTGCAAGCGCGATTCGCTTAGGCCTCCTCGCCTTCGCCAGCAACACCAGCCTTGCGCTTCTCTTCGCGGTAAGCCTGTTTGCCCGCTTCGATCGCGGCTGCGATCTGATCTTTCTGGCGTCCGGCAACTTCAGATACTGTCCCTGCCCCGGCTGCGACCTTCTCTCTCGCGGTTCCGTAAGCTTCGGACACTCTTTCGGAGGCGGTCCCGTAGACTTCAGAGACCTTACCCGAGGCGGCCCCATATGCTTCGGAGGCCTTGCTGGCTGCGGTCCCGTAAAGTTCGCCTGCTCGCTCACCGATCACGCGTGCCTGTTCGCCGGCGGCGTCAACGCCACGCTTGGTGTAATCGGCGATGTCGCCACGCAATTCGCGTCCGGTCTTCGGAGCGAACAACAACGCCAACGTCGCTCCTATGCCCCCGCCTATGAGTAAGAACGTTAGTTTCTCCGCTGCTGACAATCCTTGATTCTCTGCCATCTCTTCCCTCCAATAAAACAGTGTTCACTCTATTGCTGTCGTCCACACTGGATTAACAGTGATTCAATATATCACTTCGATTTGACCCGAACAAGACAGGGCGTCCGAGAACAGCGACTAAACGGTGAAGCTCGTTTGGTAAATGGTGGAGGGCAGTTGCGCCCGTTTCAGTTCTGCGATCTGGCCAGCTGACTCGGTTGTGCAATAGAGCCGATTTGGCGTCGCGTGCGCGATGTGAACCTGATGTATACCCGGGTCGAGATTGCCCTTGACCAGTGCCACATGATTGCCGCGAGTGTGTCCCTGCACAAACCCTTCTTCCTGGGCCGGACTCTTGACCAGAACCTCCACTTCGCGCCCGATCCATTTGCAGTTTTGCTCCAGCGAGATTTCCTTTGACAGCTCGATCAGGCGCGAAAGTCGCTCAACCTTTTCATTGCGCGGCATATCGTGAAAGTGGATCGCTGCCGGTGTGCCTTCGCGCTCCGAGTAGATGAACATGTAAGCCATGTCGTAGCGCACTTCACGATAGAGCGAGAGTGTCTGCTCAAAGTCCTCTTCAGTTTCGCCCGGGAAGCCTACGATGAAGTCCGTTGAGATTGTAGCGTCGGGCAGAAGCTCACGCACCTTGCGCACGCGGTCCAGGTAGAACTCACGCGTGTATTCGCGAGCCATTCGTTTAAGCAAGCGGTTCGAGCCCGATTGAACGGGCAGGTGGATGAACCGGCACACGGCCGGGGTATCGACAATGGCTTCCATTGTCTCGTCGTCAAAGTTGATGGGATGCGATGTGATGAATCTAACTCGAGGAATACCGACCCGGCCTACCATTCGAAGCAGCCCAGCAAACGACGGGTAACCAGGAATCGGCGCCCGCGCGGCCCCGGTTCCCGCGGCCATTCCATACGAATTAACGTTTTGGCCCAGCAGACTCACTTCCACCACTCCTGCGTCCTTGAGAGCGCGCGCTTCGTTGATGATGTCTTCCGCGGGCCGCGAGACTTCCGGGCCTCGAGTCGCCGGCACAATGCAGTAAGTGCATCGGTGATTGCAGCCGCGCATGATCGTGAGGTGGGCGCTAAGCTCTCCAGTTGGCGGAGGCGGTGAGTAGAACTGCAGCTCACGTTTGAACTCGAATGATTGAAACTTGCCGCGCTCGATTGCCGGAACGATCTCGGTTATCGCGCCTGGTCCGAGCATTATGTCGACGCCGAACCTCCGGCCCATTCGCTGGCCTTCAGGGAGCTGAGCCAGGCAGCCCATCAAACCGATAGTCAATTGCTTCCGCCGAGTCCTTTCCTTTCGCAGCTCGCCCAGTAGAGACTGGACCTTCTCGACAGGCTTGCCTCGCACGGCGCAAGTGTTGACAAGCACGAGATCCGCTTCCCGGAAGTTGTCGACGAACGAATATCCGATACCCGCAAGCTCCGACTGGATGGCGTGCGTGTCGTACTCGTTCATTTGACAGCCAAATGTGACCAGGTGGGCTCGCATGAGATTGTGCTAAGTACAGAACCTTTGCGTATGAATCTAAGCTTTGACCCCGAATCTTAGCATCCGTCAGGACCGTATGCCAGCAGAGCGACGGCGCGGTGTGTCCTAGTTTGAATTATTCTCTGCGGTAAATACTTGTGGAAAACCTCACCGCAGAGGCGCAAAGGACGCCGAGATAGCGCGGAGAGTTGAAACTACGACACCACCGACGGCGCGCAAAGGTAATTGTTCGCTGGCTTCGGTTGTGATATACAGAGGCCGGCTTTTTCCTCAGTTTATCTTCCGGCAGGTCACGATTCTGATGGGTTCGCTTACATGCTCGATTGAAGTTGCACTGATCGACAAACGAAGAGTCCGCCCGACGAACTGAGCGACCACACCCAGAAGCGAGACGCTTGTATCAAGAAGAACTTGCGTGGAGGTCGGTCAGCGAAAACTCGAGTGAAGGAGAAAACACCCATGGCAAAAACGAGTTCTGACAAACGCACGAGCACTCTGCAGCTAATCGCAATCCCGGCAGTGATAACTCTGGCAATCACAATACTGCGACTGATGGGCGAAATGCAGGGCTGGTCTACGCTATGGTTCAACCCGGCGCCAGGCGGTCCGGGGGCCCTGATCGGCATCGTGTGGCTGGTCCCGATCTTCGGTATCTACTTTGCCATCAAGCTATCGAATGCGGGCGAGGGTCCGGTGAGCGCAGGTCGCGTGGTACTGTTTGCGTTTCTCGGCATCGTGGTAACTGTGATCGGAGTCGCTGTGGCCTTTGCTGTGTCACAGCCGGGAAGACCCCTCGCGCAACTGGTCATAGGAATCGCTGCAGTCGTCGCTGTGGTAATCCAGAGGAAAGCGTGGCCAGCGCTGTTCAAGACGCTGCTGGCATATGCATACGCGGCGCGCATTCCGGTTGTGGTAATCATGTTCTTCGCAATTCGCGGCAATTGGGGAACCCACTATGACGGACCGCCGCCGGGCTTTCCCGCTGACGTGAGCTGGTTTCCCAAGTTCATCTTGATCGGCGCGCTTCCGCAGTTGGTTGTCTGGATCGCGTTCACAGTAGTAGTCGGTACGCTTTTCGGCGCAGCCGCCGTTGCGATCGCTCATCGCGGCAGACAAGCTAACGCAGCCGCAGAGGCGTAGCGAAACTCGCGTCTGCGCGAATCGCCGAGCTGCAAGGCCAGCACGCTTTTCGGTTCATCTCGGGCCATCGCATTGAGCCAAGCAGACGAAGTGGGGCAGGTCCTTTGGGGCACGCATTACGACGCGATTCCCAGCGAGTTTCCCCAGGACTTGCCGTTTTGGACGAAGTACTTTCAGCTTGCAGTCGTACCGCAGTTGATCATGTGGATCGGGTTCACGACGGTGATAGGTTCGCTCTTCGGAGGCATCGCTTTAGCAGTGACACGTCGAAGCAAAGAAAGCGCTCCGCAACCCGCATAGTGAGTATGAAGAACGATGGCCGCCGAAATCCGCGTTCGGCGGCCATGTTCCTCTTTGTGAGGACTCGGAGTTAGTCGTAATACTCGAGCCCCAGGTGGGTGATCAACTCCTCGCCTCTCATGTGGCGAAGCGTGTTCTTGAGCTTCATCAACTGAATGAACAGGTCGTGCTCGGGATACAAACCAGGCGCGGTCATCGGGCTCTTGAAATAAAACGACAGCCACTCTTGAACGCCGCGCATGCCCGCGCGCTTCGCCAGGTCCATGAACAGCGCCAGGTCCAGCACAAGCGGCGCAGCCAATATCGAATCTCTGCACAGAAAATCGATTTTGATCTGCATCCGGTAGCCGAGCCAGCCGAAGATATCAATGTTGTCCCATCCTTCTTTGTTGTCACCCCGCGGCGGATAGTAGTTGATCCGCACGATGTGGCTGAAGTCCTTGTACAAAGTCGGGTATACCTCTGGCTGCAAGATATACTCGAGCACCGAGAGCTTCGACTCTTCTTTGGTCTTGAACGACTCGGGATCGTCGAGAACTTCGCCGTCCCGGTTGCCTAGAATGTTTGTCGAGAACCACCCATCCAGGCCGAGCAAACGTGACTTCAAACCCGGCGCGATGATTGTTTTCATCAAAGTTTGCCCCGTCTTGAAGTCCTTGCCACACACTGGCAGGCCCTGATCTAGGGCGAGCTTTGTAAGCGCCGGCACGTCTACAGTCAGATTCGGCGCACCGTTCGCAAATGGTACTCCTGATTTTAGCGCCGCGTACGCGTAGATCATCGAAGGCGCGATTGCCTCGCTGTTCTCACGCATTGCACGCTCGAATGATCCCAGGTCGTCGTGCTCTTCGCCTGTTTGCTTGAAGATCTCAGTCGAAGCACACCAGACCATCACCAGCCGATCGCATTCGTTAGCGCGCTTGAAGTTTTCGATGTCTTCAATCAATTGTTGGGCAAGCTCCATCTTGTTCTGGCCCTGCTTAACGTGTGTTCCGTTGAGGCGCTTGACGTAGCGCTGGTCGAACACAGCTTTCATCGGCCGCACCGCCTGAAGCTCCCCCTTGAGTTGATTGACAAGGTCGCGCTCGAGCACGCCGGCATGGAGCGCAGCCTCGTAGGCATCCTCTTCGAAGATGTCCCATGCCCCAAAAACCAGATCGTCGATCGAAGCGAGCGGTACGAAATCACGGATCAAGGGCACTCGATTGTCAGTTCGTTTGCCCAATCTAATGGTGCCCATCTGCGTCAGCGAGCCAATTGGCTCGGCTATGCCGCGTTTGATTGCTTCTACTCCGGCGATGAACGTTGTGCTGACCGCGCCCAACCCTACTAACAACACCCCGAGTCTGCCCTTCGGGTCTTCGAGCGCAACCGGTGTTTTTTGATTTTGGCTTGGCATAAAATGAGGTCCTTCCAGAAAGGCGTTCGGTTGACCACGCTGAGCTAACGATTTGAATTAGATCAAAGTAGATGAACAAAGTCTTGCGATTTGTTGCTGAGTTTTAGCGCTCGATTGCCGAAGTAGCCATAGAGATTCGTCCGGGACCGGTGATCGCTGTGCCTCGGCCCTACCGGACACAGACTAAAGTCCATGCTACACAGGCATCCCACCCTCCCGTTCAGAGCACTAAGGGTCTGGTGGCCAGTAATCAAACTAAACTGCAAGCCGGAGCCGCTGGATTCATTCTACAATTGGCGCTTTCACAGTAAGGATGGCAGGTTTTTGATGCATTCGGGAACGCTGATCAGGATCACGTCGTAGATGTTTTGAGACGTTTGTTCTTGACACCGGTGAGAGTACCAAGTGAGAATATGACGAGCCATCTCAACCAATCGCTAATGAAGATGGCGCAGAAACAGGATGTGTAGAGGGATCGTTCCCTCTTGTAGCCTCTGAGCCAGTTGCAGGCAATTTCGTATAGCAGCATCAGGCTTTCTGGAGAGAGGAAATGCAAGAGAAAGCATTATTCGCAGATGCCTTTCAATATCAGCCGTTTATATTGACTCGGCTGGTCAAAGAGTTTTTAGAAGCAAGCCGCGAGGTCCGCGAGAATCCAAAGGCATACATCCTTACCGCGTTCAAAGGGGACGGCATTGGCGGTCACCGCCGGAAGATGCTCCTCCGGTTCGGCCTCGCTATCGGCATCGTCGTCTACGCTTTGTTCTTCGGGGGCATTCTGATCTTGTGGTCGATTCACGCAAAGGCGAAGGACATTCCGCAGGAGGAAGTGGCGGTCCACTTTATTAACCCCGATGACTTCAAGCCCGTCGAGATCGAGATGCCCAAGGCTAAAGAAAAAGCAGGCGGCGGCGGCGGCGGCGGGCGAAACACACCGACCCCGGCTTCAAAGGGTCAGTTGCCCAAGTTTTCGCTCACGCCTCCGCTCATAGCGCCCCGGCCCGAACCAACTCCGCGGCCTCCATCACTGCCTGTTCCTGAGACCGTGATGGTTGATCCACGGCTGGAGCCCAAACGCGACGAACTCGCGGTGACTGGCCTGCCCACCGGTGTGCCGGGTCCGCCTTCGGCTGGGCCAGGTTCAGGGGGCGGCATGGGCGATGGTAAGGGCGGCGGCATGGGTCCGGGCGACGGGCGAGGCGTCGGCCCAGGCAGCGGATACAACATGGGCGGTGGCGACCCGAGGCTGGGCGGGGGAAGTGGCGCCCCTGCGACAAGCGTCGATCAAGGACCGGTACTGCTGAACAACCCGCAGCCTCGCTACACTGAAGAGGCCCGCAAGAACAAGATTCAGGGAACTGTGCTGGTGCGCGTGCTTATTGGCAACGACGGCCTGGTCAAGCGGGTAACAGTGACGCGCGGGCTACCGGACGGACTGAGTGAACAAGCTATTCAGGCCGCTTATCAATTGAGATTCAAGCCGGCGATGAAGAGCGGGCAGCCTGTCTCGTTCTGGAAGCCTGTTGCGATAGAATTCAATCTGAGATAACGCCGATCTATGGTGAGGGCTGCGAGCGATCGTGGCCCTCGCTGGCATACGCTATGTCCTTCCGCTCGAGTGGCTCACCTCAAAATGGCTTCAATAGTGACAACGGAGTTTGTTAGAAACATCCACGCTGACGCCCCGCCATTCTCATTAATCGAACAAGAAGGTCTAGTTTCCCGGCTCATTCGAGAACTCGAAGGCGCTGTGGGTGAACTGACTCGCGATCCTCGCAGCTTCATCAGGGATCTGTTTACTGCCGACACGAAAGACGCGAAGCGCCGCCAGCGGATCTACGTCGGGCTCACCTGCGCGGCTGTTGTGCATGTTGTGCTACTTACGCTTATAGCTGTGCTTGGATGGCAGGCGATGTTCGTGAAGCGGGTCGATCAGAAAGCTCACGACTACACCGTCATATTCCCCGAGCTACAATCACTATCTCACAAGACCGAGCCAACTCAGTCGGAAGTGGCGAAGGGCGAAGCTGGAGGTGGCGGCGGTGGTCAGCACACTCAGTTACCACCATCGAAAGGCGAACCGCCCCCGATGTTGCCCCTACCCCAAATAGTCAGCATGAATCCGTCCAAGATTCCTGAACCGTCGCTGCCGATTAGTCCAACAGTTGTTGGTCCCGAGAGCCCGCCTCCTCCGCCTGCTCCAGTGGGAGACCCTACAGGAAAACGAGGGGAGTTTTCTGGTGGCCCGGGGGCTGATGGTGGAATCGGCCGCGGGGCAGGTACTGGCGTTGGAGGCGGTAAGGATCCCGGCGTAGGTGCCGGAAGCAAAGGTGGAAGGAATGGTGGGCCTGCAGGGTTGCGCGAGGGCTCAGGCGGTAATGTGCCGCCCGTCATTGATTTCAATCGCATCAATTCGCTTCCGGGGTACAAAACGTGGTCCTGGATCCGCAGGTGGACTGCCACAGTCACGCCCGAGGCACAGGAAAACAAAGTCATCGGTACCGTTGTCTTGCGAGCAACCTTCAACGCCGACGGTACGATCAGCGATATCGAAGTAGCGATGCCTGTAGATTTCATGACTGAATCAGCAATCGAAGCGCTACGACGATCCACGTTCCATCCAGCAACTATCAACGGCGTGCCCATCACCGTGCGCAAAGTCCTAATCAAAATATACGTCCATTATTGAAGGGTAAGCGTCCTACCGGTGCGCGACGGCGCTAGGCCGCGATCTCACCTCGGAGATCTGTGACTATGGGTTCAAGGCGAAACAAAGCTTGACCGATGTTGGCAGAAGGACCCAGTTCGAGTACGACGAAGCAGTCGCGGTCGATCTCACGCACAACAAGGCACGAGCGGTCATACTTGAGGAGCAAGCTTCTAGTGTCTCCACGCTCCGCGCTAGAGGCGGTCGCGCGGCATGCCTTCAGCACCACGGCAACGTAGGCGCCTCGCAGTCGCAACCGATCGCTGTCCACGACCGCGTACCACCGTACGGCCTCTCCATCTGCCTCTAGAATGATCGCGCCGGTAGCTCCTTCAACCTGTGCCACCAATTTCTTGAGCAAGGAGTCTATCGACAAGAGCGGCCCCGCCTCATTTGATTCGTTTCGCGCTGCTACAGAGATCATACGCGATCTCGTCGGCACGTTCGAGGCGCCAGCCGCCAAGTTCTGGTGCTGAATAATTTTCCGACTTTTTGGCTAGCGCCACAGTCTATACTATTGAAGCGGATGGGGGTCTATCATCGGATAGGTGGCGTGAGAGCACTTGGAACTGAGTGATACTCAAATAATCGAACGCACCCTGGGCGGCGAACCCGACGCTTTCAACGTACTGGTGCGTCGCTGGGAGCGGCAGATTTACGGCCTCACGCTTAGAATGCTCGGCCGCGATGAGGAGGCCAAGGACGCGACGCAGGAAACGTTCCTGTCGGCCTATCGCAATCTGTCGAAGTTTCGGGGCGAGGCAAAGTTTTCATCCTGGATTTACAGGATCGCCCTCAACATCTGCAACACGAAGCTGAGGAGCCGATCTAAATTCACTATCTCGCTTGACGAGCAGCGAGAAGTGAGCGGGTTCGAGCTTGCGGCAGAGGCAGAGGATCTTGGCAGCGGCATTCAGCAGGAGCAGATCACTCGGCACGTCCGCCGCGCGCTGCAAGGGCTGCCGTCGGAGATGCGGCTGGTCATCATAATGAAGGAATACGAAGGATTGAAGTTCTCCGAGATCGCTGAAGTACTCGGTATACCGATCTCGACAGTGAAGACCAGAATGTATACCGGGTTGTCAGAGTTGAGGAAGCGACTCGAGCACCTCCGCGAGGCTGTATAAAGAAAGCCCGTGGAAGAAGTCGGAATTGAACGGTGAAGAAATGAGCAACAAACAGAAAACCCCAAATTGCGATATGCACGAGGCGCTGGTCTCGTATCTCTATGACGAGGCGACCGCCGAACAGACCCGTCGTGTCGAAGCACACCTCATCGAGTGCACGGCTTGCAAGCAGGAGCTACATTCGTTCGAGCGTGTGCGAGGCATGCTTCAGCAGTGGCAACTCGATGATCTGCCGGTCGTGCGAGTGGTTGCGGAACGACCTTCAGGCGAGCGGTCGATGCTCGGCGTGCTTAGGGAATTGTTCACCCTGACACCGGTATGGGCGAAGGCGCTCGGCGCTGTGGCGATGGCGATGCTGATACTCGCTGTATTAGGCACCGACGTAAGCGTCGGCAGCAACGGCTTTTCCTTTCACGCGGACCTGTTGCGTCGCGATCGGACCGCGCAGCCAATCAACGTAGCCGAGGGCAAGAGCGTTGAGACGTCGAATGGCTCAAACATCGAACTAGTAAGAACTGAAGTGAAGTTGCTAGTGAACCATCTTATTGCCGAGAGCGAACGTCAGCAAAAAGAGGAAATCAAAGCGCAGCTAGTAAGTCTCGAGTCGCAGCTTCAGAACATGCGCTCGGCTGATCTGGCGAAGCTCGCAACGCGAATTCAAGAGCACCAGGCCAGGCTTAAGACGCTGGAGCGAGACATCGATCGCCGCGAAGGACTCGATCTGACCGACATACTCTTCAGCGAAGTGAGCAAGCCCACCGAGCGACCAACGACTGGTGGCGGCGACTGATTCTCAAGAGAGTTTGCAAGATACCACGGCGCCGGGTGGCGAATAGTTGGGCAGGCCTCGCGCGAGTCAGGGAGAGTTCACGCGAGGCTGCGCGGGAAAAGGGGAGAGTTCCCGCGCGTAGTTAGCTCAGGTCATCGACGAGGCGCTGTGGTTGCTTACGAAGGCTGAGGACTGAGCGACGCAGCTCATCCCCAGCCTTTTTTCAGTTCCTGCCTTCCTCGCCCCAATCAACAAAATCGGCTAGAATCTTGCTCTCGCATTCAGCGCTGGGAGTTCTAACTTCAGCTTGCGTCGACAGCTGAAGCGTAAACCTGAATCAAGATCCCCGGGAGGCCATTTCCTAGATGCAAGTGCTAGAACGAATCCGCGCGCGCGCAGCATCCGCTCCGAAGCATATCGTGTTGCCCGAAGGCGAGGACGAGCGAATCATTCGAGCGGCGTCGCTCTGCGTACAGGAGCGCCTCGCCCAACTCACCCTGATTGGCGCCGAAGACGTGATACGGGATAACGCTTCGAAGATTGGTGCGGCCCTCACTGGAGTCTCGATACTCGATCATCGACGCTCTTCTGACCGCGAGCAGTACGCAGCCCGTTACCACGAGGCGCGTCGAGCCAAAGGCGTGACTCTGGACGAGGCACGGAAGCAGATGGATGACCCGCTTTATTTCAGCAATATGATGGTGAGGGAAGGACGAGCCGACGGCAGCGTGTCGGGCGCTACCCACACAACCGGGCACACGGTCGGCGCGGCGCTCAGGTGCATTGGCCCAAAGCCCGGGTTGAAGATCGTATCGAGCTTTTTTCTGATGGTCGTTCCCGGAAGTCAGTTGGGAGAGGGGGGAGCGTTCATCTTTGCCGACTGCGGGGTTGTCGTTGACCCTTCTGCTTCCCAGCTTTCTGAGATTGGGATCGCCTCGGCCGATTCCGCGCGAGCGCTGCTTCAAGTCGAGCCGCGCGTCGCGATGCTTTCTTTCTCGACGAAAGGCAGCGCGCAACATCCGCGCGTTGATAAAGTCATCGAGGCAACCCGCACTCTCCGAGCGCGCGCGCCGGAGTTGCTCGTCGATGGCGAATTGCAAGCCGATGCAGCGCTCGTGTTCGCAGTCGGTCAAAGCAAAGCGCCTGGCAGCCAGGTCGCGGGCCGCGCGAATACCTTGATTTTCCCAAATCTCGAAGCAGGCAACATCGCTTACAAGCTGGTTGAGCGTCTGGCAGGAGCGGCGGCTATCGGCCCAATCTTGCAAGGGCTGGCCCACCCGGCAAACGACCTCTCGCGCGGCTGCAAGGCGGAAGACATTCGCGATGCAGTAGCTATTACCGCTGTTCAAGCTCAGGTTCTTTGAGAGAGTTGATCATCTATGCCTGATCCTATCCAGCCCGAATTTCCGGACCTCAACGAAAACGAGGTTGACCCAAATCCTCTCAAGCAGTTTGAGAACTGGTTCAGGCAAGCAGAAACCGCCGTGCCGATCTTACCGAACGCTATGACGCTGGCTACGGCGGCGAAAGATGGAGTGCCTTCAGCGCGACTAGTTTTGTTGAAAGACTTCGACGAGCGAGGGTTTGTGTTCTACACAAACTACGATAGCCAGAAAGGCCAGGAGCTGGAGGAGAATCAAGTCGCCGCGCTGAGCTTCTACTGGGCAGAGCTTTCGCGGCAGGTGCGGATAGCGGGCCCGGCCTCGCGGACCACGCGTTCCGAGTCGGAAGCCTACTTTCACACTCGCCCAATCGACAGCCAGTTGGGCGCGTGGGTCTCAAATCAGAGCCAGGTGATTAGCAGCCGCGAGGTGCTCGAGCGCAAGATGGAAGAGTTGTCGAGGGAGTACGCGGGCAGACCAATACCGCTGCCGCCTTACTGGGGAGGTTACCGCGTAGTGCCGGTCATGTTCGAGTTCTGGCAGAGCCGCCCAAGCCGCCTTCACGACCGGATCCGCTACCGCCTCGCCGGTGAAGGCAAATGGGTGATTGAGAGACTCGCGCCTTAAGAATCAAACCGGGCCAAGCGGTATACGGAAATCGGGACGCGTGCTGTCGAACTTGACGGCCGCGGCAACAGCCGCGATGCCGGATTCAACGCGCACGACGCGAGCCGGGTACTTCATCCACTTTTTTCCCTGTAGGGGGAGCATGACGTAGATATCGAGCTTCGTGCCCGCTGACAGAGGTTTTGCGAGGGACAGCAGCGCGCCACTGGAGCTTATGTTTCTCAGCACGCCGGCCTCCACGAAGGTGTCCTTACCATCATCGGTGCCTTCAACTCGTATTTGCCAATCCACCTGAAACCGCTTCGCTCTTCTGCGTTCGATCAAAGGGCCTCCAATGTACTTCAGACAGATTGTGTGATTGACGAATTGCTGCACTGCTGTTTTACCGCATCCTTCGATAAATTGAAATTGAAAATCGACGTATTCGTCCTTGATGAAAGAATAATTTAGTCTTGAGAAATCGCCCGGTTTGAAATGAAGGCGTAAAGTTAGTACACTCGGCCCATCATCTTGGACTAATACGCAATCGAATCACGCCAACGGTCGCACGAATGAAAAGGAGTTATCTCACACAACCGTTTCATCGCGCCCCGACGGACTAGTCATGATCTGCAACGAATAGGAAGTAAACGGCCCCGGAAAAACTTAGGCTCGCGGTGCTGGTCGCCGCTTTGGCGGCTGCGCTAAATGGAGGATTCGAGAATGAAACAGGTTGAGAAGAAGGAATTGTTCATACCGACGGCGCGGGCGGCCGGCCGCGCTCCTGAAGCGCTGAGACGGCGGGCCGCTGTCTCGTCACCCCTCGCAATCTTCCTTTCGCTTGTTTTCGTCCTCCTGCTGGGCACGTTAATCGCTGCCGCGTCACAGCAAGCTGCTCCCGCTACTTCGCAGTCTGCAATTCAAGCTGCGAAGCCACTCGAGCAGATGGTCCCGATGCGCGACGGTGTCAAGCTCGCTACCAGCATCTTCCTGCCTCAGGGTAAAGGGCCGTGGCCGGTAGTGCTGGTGCGAACGCCTTACGGCAAAGAGCTTCAGGCGACCGGGAACTCTCTGTGGACCAACCGCGAGTTCGCTCTCGTAGTTCAGGACTGCCGAGGAAGGTTCAAGAGCGAAGGCGAGTACCGGCCCTTCACGACTGATCACCTGGATGGCTACGACACCATCGAGTGGGTCGCGAAGCAACGGTGGTCGAACGGCAAGGTTGGGATGTACGGCGCCTCGGCGATGGGTATTACGGCGAATCTAGCTTCGATGATGAACCCACCTCATCTTGTTGCGACGTTCGTCATGGTCGCGCGAGCGAGCATCTACAATCAGTCGGCGTTTATGGGCGGAGTTTATCGCAAGGAGCTGAACGACCCCTGGCTGAAGCGGCAAAACGCGGAATGGGTGATAGCCGAGACGATAAAGCACAACGTCTACGACGGCCACTTCGACCTGGCCGAGATGCCCAAGCACTGGCATGAGATTCACGTGCCCGTTTACAACTACGGCGGCTGGTACGATATATTCGGGCAGGGCAACATCGATAACTTCGTAGGCTTGCAATCGGCGGCGGCGGGGCTCGCAGCAGGGAATCAAAAGCTGATCATGGGACCCTGGGGGCATGGCAAGCTGGAAGAAGTGAAATACCCCACCGATTCAGCGATCAATGCCACCGAAGAAGCGATGCGCTGGTTTGACTATTGGCTGAAGGGAAAAGACAACGGCATTATGGATGAGCCTCCTGTTCGCTTCTACGTGATGGGTGACGTCACAAACGCACAAGCTCCGGGTAACGAGTGGCGCACCGCGCTAACGTGGCCGGTGCCCGCGAAGCCGACTTCATATTTCTTGAAGCCAGGCGGAGCGCTCAGCGAGAAGATGGCCGTCGAGCAGGAGAGCGCGGACACTTACTCTTACGATCCCCGGAACCCGGTGCCGACCATCGGCGGAGCGAACTTGAGCGTCAAGAAAGGGCCGATGGACCAGCGCGCGACCGGTGAGCGAAAAGATATTCTGAAGTTCATCACACCTGTTCTCACATCCCCGGTGGAAGTGACCGGGCGCGTGAAGGTCGAGCTGTGGGCTGAGAGCGATGCGCCGGACACAGACTGGATGGCTAAGCTGGTCGACGTGTATCCAGACGGCACCGAGCGGTTGGTGCTCGACTCGGCGGTGCGCGCGCGATTTCGAGATGGGTTCGATCGCGAAGTCTTCATGAAGAAGGGCGAGGTCTACAAGTTCTCAATTGATCTGTGGTCCACGAGCATCGTGTTCAACAAGGGACATCGCATCGCGATTCACGTGACGAGTTCGAATGATCCACGTTTCGACCCGAATCCCAACACGGGAAAACCGCTTCGGGCGGATAGCGAGACTCGCGTAGCCAGGAACACGATTCATCACGATAAAGCTCACGCTTCCCGGGTTTTGTTGCCGATCGTGCCGTCCTATAACGGCAAACGGCCTTGATTTGTGCTGATCAAGTAGGCCACCGAAATTCGTGCGAGCTGACTTGACGGTTAGCTCAAGGCCCCGCGCGAATCCTTATCATATCGCTGAGAAGCGCGTACGCCGTTTGTCCAACGCCCGGGTCGGTTTCGACTATCGCGATCTCGCCCATCAGGTCCGTCTCGAGCACGAGGGCGTTTGACGTACCACGAATGGAGCCGAGGGTCGAACCGACTGAAACCCTTTCTGGAGCGACGGTCAGCTTCACGACATCTCTTGAGCGCTTGCCGCGCGCCACCAGCCTCACAGCCATTCCCGAATCGGCCGCCCTCCGCAAGTCTTCCACCGATACGTTGCGAATGCCCTCGCGATGGACGTCGGTCGGGCGTGCGTCGGCGTCCATCAGTACATTTGCCAGGGCAACTGCTTTCACCGCCGCATCCCAGCCATCGATGTCGTAATCCGCGTTTGCTTCGGCGATTCCACGCCGTTGTGCTTCGGCCAGTGATTCTTCAAACGAGCGCCCAGACTCCATCCCGGTCAAGATGAGGTTGGTCGTGCTGTTGAGGACACCGCTAAAGCCGAGCACTCGCAGGCCGGGCAAGCAATACCCGACGAGATTGAAGATTGGCGTTCCGTCCATCACCGCGCCTTCAAAGCGAAAGTTGACGCCGCTATCAGCAGCGAGCAACTTCAACTCAGAATACGCGAACGCAATCGGTCCTTTGTTCGCGGTGACAACGTTAATGCCGCAAACGAGCGCTCGTCGAATGTAGTCGACGGCCGGTTCGCCGTCGTCGACATTCAGCGGGGTCGTCTCGAACAAAATGTCGGCGTTGCAGTTTTCGATTACCGCGAGAGGATGAGGAACGCTGATCGAGTCAGGCAGTTCCGCGAGGTTGCCGCCTCGCTCGACGCATGCGGTGGCTTGGACCAGATCGATCCCGGCGGTCGATGTGATGCAACCGTGGTTGGCGGTTGCGATAGCGGTCGTCTTCCATCGGAGCCCGTAGTCGACGGCAATCTGCGACTGTCGATCGGTGAGGATCCGGGCGAAAGCTCGCGCTACGTTGCCGAAGCCGATGAACGCGAGGTTCAGTTCCATAGTTGGAGATTTCCAATGCGTCAGGGTGAGTGCAGGATCACAGGTCGGGAAGGGTGCGAAGTGGCGCAGACTTTAGTCTGTGTCTGGTGATTGCTCCTGTAACGGAGTTACCAGACACAGACTAAAGTCTGCGCCACTTCGCACCCTTCCCAACCGGTGATCCCAAGTCGGATCCCGCTGGACGGCTTAATAACTCGGATCACGATCAGGTCACGCACCACTCATCACGCATCACGAGTCACTCCTCAAAGTTCCGAGATGAAGTTGCCGATCAACTCGAGTCCCTCGCGAAGATGGTCCGCATTCGAACCGAAGCCGATTCGCAGGTACTTGCCCATCAAAAAATGCTCGCCTGGCACGATCAGCACGCTCTTCTCTTTTCTGAGCCTCTCAACAAACTGAAGGGAGCCGATATCAAGGTGGTAGCGCAAGTAGGCAATCGCTCCGGCCTGCGGCGGAACAAACGATAGATCGTTCGCCTCGGCCCACTCGCGCAGGATCGGGTAATTCGAGTTCAGGATAGCTCGTGTTCGGTCTAGAAACTTCGCCCGGTTCTCGGGCCTCAGCGCCACTCGCGCGAGCAAGTCGCTGGCGGGACCCGGGCCGATCGTCGTGTAGTCATGATACGACCACGCGCTCGCCACAAGCTCGGGCGACGACGCGATCCAGCCGATCCTCAAGCCTGGCAGCCCGTACGCCTTGGACAGCCCGCTGGTGATGATTACTTTTTCGTATTTGCCCCAGAAGCTCGGCGTCTCGTTTCGCTGAAGCTCTGCGCCTCGGTAAACCTCGTCAGCCACTAGCCACGCACCAACTCGCCGGGCCGCCTCGACTACACGCTCCATTTCCTGCTCGGTTAGAATCGCCCCTGTCGGATTATTGGGATTACAGACAGCAATCAGTTTTGTTCTCGGCGAAACCGCTCGCTCAAGCGCATCCAGGTCAGGGGCCCACTCGAGTTCTTCAATCAGAGGAAGCGGTTTGAGTTCAGCCCCGAATGCTCTCACAAGCCCCCAGAGCTGCATGTAGTTCGGCAGCATCATCACGACTTCATCGCCCGGCTCGGTGAGCATCCACGCTATCAGAAAGTTCGCTTCAGCCGTGCCGACGGTCGCGATGATGTTTTCTTCTGTTGCGCCGGGGTATATTGCGGCAATCGCTCTTCTCAACTCGGGCGTGCCATTCGATTGGCTGTAACCAAGCTCGGTGCTGAGCAACTCTTCGCGTTCAGCCGCATCGGGTATCAGTTCGCCGATCGCCGCTGGATGGACGCCGCTTTCCGAGAGGTTGTAACGGACAAGGTTCTCCCAGGTCGACTGCATGCGCTCCATCTGGAATTGTTCGAGCTTCATCGTTCTCTCCCTTAGTAGCGTAGACGGTCCAGTCTGCGCATTAATTCGGACCGGGTCAAATTGTGGAACGCGCGCAGACTGGACAGTCTACGCTGCTGCTTCAGTATCCTTTCAGGTCGCTTTCGGCGTAGTCGCAGATCAGCCGCTCAGGGTCTTGCTGGTCGAGTGCGTCCTGATTCAACCAGATTTTGATTCGGCCGTCGCCGGATTCGCAAATGATCTCATCGTAGCGAACGAAGTGGCCGGTGAGCTGTCCAAACTCGTTGAAAATGTACTGGGGTATCAAGCTGCGAATCTCGCTGAATGGAATGATCACGCCTACCCCCCGACGAATTTTAGGATGACAGCATAGAGTAAGAGATGGGGCTCGGCAAGCCACGTCGATGTCGGCGACTTGCACCTTTAGGATCTGTTGCGCGAGCGGCAGGCTGCCTGATATTGATCGCCCCTCATCAGACCCTCGGAGGAAACGATGAAGCGCTTGTCCATGATTGTCGAAGGCCGGAACCACAGGGGGATACGGGGGCAAGACAGCGATCAAATACAAGCGATCTGATATTCAAGATTCCTCATTTCGACGGGCACATCGAGTCGAGGGTACAAATGAAGAACGCCAATAGCACCTCGGAGAGCAGTCGATATTAGAGCGGGCGCTCAGGCATCTTCGGGTCTTTAGGCAGTTTGCGATAGAGTTCCTCTGGCTTAGTCGCAGCGGGCATAGTCTCGATAACCACGTAGTCGGCGATTTGAATGTAAATCGTGTCGCCCAATGAATTCACGCGGGGAACTTCCCAGACAATTCCGTTCCAGGCGGCCAGGTCGAACGACTCAGGGTCATCCGGCGCTCCGCGAATCCTGATCCATGCCTTCTGACCTTTTACCATTACGACTCAACCGCTGGCCCGTGCTCGGTGGTGCTATTAGCTTCCACGGGGAAGGGGCCGCAGGACACAGCTACAAAGTGCCACACTTTGACCGGCAAATTCAAGATAGCGAACGGGGGGGGCGCCCTTCCTGCTTTAAGGTCACCAACAAATATCAGCGATCACAAGTTGCGGATTTGCATCGTCACCCCTGACCCGCTTGATCGCCCGACCCAGCTTCCTGCTGGACCCTATTAGTTTGATCGTTGTTCTGCGGGCCTTGCTGATCTTGAGTAGACGCCTGGCCGCCAGCGGGGTTTTGCGGCTGTCCAGTGGGAGGTGACTCTGGAGCTTCTCGTTCTGGTAGCTTCATGCCCAGATATGTCCCTGAGCTTATTCCCATCAAAGTAAGAAGGTTCGTCCCAAAATCCGGCATCGCCAGGTGGCTCATAACGCTTCTGGAGAAGACGAAGCCCAGTACGATAGTCCAGACTACAATCTGAAAGCGATGAAAGCTGATGCCCGTTCCGTCTCTGAGAATGTCGTTAAGAAAGCCCTTCGATTCTTCGCCTGGCTGCGGCTCTGTAGTTGTGGTATTGCGCTTGCTCGAATCTATTGCCGTGGCTCCAAGCGCTGTGCCTGCGCTGATGCCAATAAGCACAAGAACGCCTTCTGTGATCGTGTTAGTGTCCCCGGTAATCATCCAGATGAGCACGAAAGCGGTGATGACCATGAAGAACCAGAATGCCATCTGAGTGCGGGCAAGGCTGAAAGGACCGAGCTTAGTGTCTGGGGTTTGGTGTCGCCACAGAACGGAAAAGCCGGGCATGTTGCCCTGGCTGATACCAGGATCGCGAAGGAAGGCTGTGCCCGCAGCTAGCCGAAAGAAGATGTACAGTAAGATCAAGAAGAGAACAATTGCGACCAGGAACCATTTCACTGGAATGACAACGAGGTTGAATGTGTTTACGCAAGTTGGGAATTGCTGCGTGTCTTCAAGGCCGACGCTGAATGTCATCACACGCGGCTTGAGACCAGTATTGCTAAGCAGATCCGTCCAAGCCTCCTTCGAAGCGTCAGTGCGCTCGAGGTGAAATGTAAGTGTGTGGCTTTCGGGATCAACCGATTCCGGGTAAACGCCCTTCAGCGGTCTGGCGTTCAAGTAGGGAACCAGTTTGAGAACTTGAGCGTGACTAAGACCCGGAATCCAGCTCTGCTGGTCATCGTAAGCGAGATTGTTCTTTTGATCTCCAGCCTGGCTCGCCGTCTGGTTGTCGGCAGTCGAAGTCGGCTGACTTCTAGTGCCGGGACTCTGAGCGGCAGGCGTGGTTGGTTGCTCGCCGGAACACGACGGCCACGCATCCACTCTGACACTGACTCGATCGCGAAGCCACGCCGTCGCCGTCTGGTCCAATCTACTCCCGCCGCCTGCAAGGCTGACCGGAAACCCCACGACTCTCGCCCGAGGACCATTCTGCGCGTTTGCCGGGCTGGCGCTCACAAGCGCAAGCCCGAGCAAGCAAAACGTCCAACCGGTGGCTCTTCTCTGCAACATGAACTCTCTCCTCGCTTGATTCGGGGCGATTCTTATTCTATTCAGTGTAAGGGATGTTTCTTGCAACCGTGGCAGGTCGGAATTCTATCATCACTGTCAACTGCGGTCGCACTTTCGGCTTGAGGCGCAAACGCGAAATGAGATGATTCGCCTGTTGCAAGATTGGGTCGGACGACAGCCGGGCGGGCCGGCTCGTCAATCGTGCGTCAGATCACCGTAGTCACTATCTCGCGGATACTGCGTTGAAGCTCGACGTCGTCGGTTATGGGGCTGCTTATCGCGACTTCGCACGCCAGGTGAGGATGGATGCCGCTGCTGACCAACTGCGCGGCGTAGACCAGCAACCGGGTTGATACGCCCTCCTCAAGCCCGTGGCCTTTCAGATTGCGCACTTTCTCGCCGATCAGGACCAGATCGCGAGCGGTCTGCTCGTCGACCTTGCCCTCGTGGATCAAAACGGCGGCTTCCAGATGAGGAGGCGGATAGTCAAACTCGAGTCCGACGAAGCGCTGCCGGGTTGATTGTTTCAGGTCCTTGAGCACGCTTTGATAGCCGGGGTTATATGAGACGACCAGCATAAACTCTTCGCGCGCTTCGAGGATTGTGCCGCGCTTTTCGACCGGCAAGATCCTCCGGTCGTCAGTCAGGGGGTGAATGAGGACTATCGTGTCTTTGCGCGCTTCGACAACTTCATCAAGGTAGCAAATCGCACCGTGCTTGACCGCAGTGGTGAGCGGGCCATCGTGCCAGACGGTCTCGTCGCCTTCCAACAGAAACCGCCCTACCAGGTCAGTTGCTGACAGGTCCTCGTGGCATGCGACCGTGATCAATGGACGATTCAAACGCCACGCCATGTATTCGATGAATCGAGTCTTGCCGCAGCCGGTTGGCCCTTTAAGCATAACCGGAAGCTTCCCGCGGTATGCCGCCTCAAACAACGCGACCTCTTTGCCGACCGGCAAGTAGTAAGGTTCTCGGCCGACGACGTGTTTCTCTATCGCTTGTTCTACCGTGGCTTGCTCTGCAGTCATATGAGGTTGCAGCTTAAACACAAAGGCACTGATGTACCGTAGACTGTCTAGTCTGCGGATTTACCACCCGCAGACTACCGCAGACTAGACAGTCTACGGTACATCAATGCCTTTGTGTGTGAGTCTCGTTTTATCGGTGGGTCCTTTCCGCAATTTCCCGGCTTTGTGTATAATTCTTTGCTTTGAAACCTGCATGCACGCTTAGCTGAGCGGGCTCACGAACGGAAATCATAGCATCGCCTAAGCGTGCGAGCAAAGATCAGGACAAGTAATGACTGTAGCAGTAGCAATGAGCGGCGGGGTAGACAGCTCGGTCGCAGCCGCAATACTTAAGCGCCAGGGCCACGCCGTCGTCGGCTTCACGATGCAGTTGTGGAATCAGCGTCGACGGCTTGCTCCGGATGAAGAGCCTCAGCCCTCGCGCTGCTGCTCGCTTGAGGACGTTTACGACGCGCGATGCGTGGCCCAGGATCTGGGAATCCCTTTCTACGTGCTCAATCTTGAAGAAGAGTTCGAGCGCGGGGTAGTTCGTCCGTTTGTCGAGGACTATCTGGCGGGGCGCACGCCGATCCCATGTGTGTCGTGCAACACCAAGCTGAAGTTCGCCAGACTGGTTAATGTCGCCCGCCAGGTCGGCGCCGAGAGCGTTGCGACCGGTCACTACGCTCGCGTGGAATACAACCAGCAGAATGAGCGATTCATACTCAGGAAGGGACGCGATCTTTCGAAGGATCAATCATACTTCCTGTTTGAGATGACGCAGAAGCAGCTTGCGCGCGCGGTGTTTCCTCTCGGTGATTTGACCAAGCCCGAGGTGCGCGAGATCGCGCGAACCATCGGTCTCGAGACCGCCGAGAAGCCTGAGAGCCAGGAGATTTGTTTTGTGCCGGACGGCAACTATGCGCGCTTTGTTGAGAACTACGCCCGCTACGAGTTGGGTGAGCCAGCCATCGCGGCCGGGGAGATCACGACTGAGGGCGGCAGAGTTATCGGTGAGCATGGAGGGCTGCATCGCTACACGATAGGGCAGCGCCGCGGGATCGGTATCGCCTCCAGTGAGCCGCTCTACGTCGTCAAGATCGACGTGCCCCGCAATCAACTCGTGGTTGGTAGCCGGAGCGAGTTGTACGGAAAGTTGTTGACCGCCAGGGGCGTGAACTGGGTAGCGATCGCGCCGCCTGATGAGCCTCTGCGGGCGAATGTGCGCATTCGCTATCGCGCCAACGAGGCTCCGGCGACGATAACTCCCACCGAAACAGGCCGCGTTCGAGTCGAGTTCGATGAGCCCCAGGCCGCGATTTCGCCCGGGCAGGCAGCGCTCTTCTACGACGGCGATGCTGTGGTTGGAGGGGGATGGATAGAATGAGAAGGGGAAGGGATTTTCCATTTGCGATTTGCGATTTTTCATTTGTTACTTATTAGTTAGCGTGTCGCTCAATGGCAAATGGAAAATGAAAAACGGGCTGTTCAGGGTCAGAGGGGTGGCGGCAGGCGCGTGCCTATTTTTACTTTTCGCTTCTTCCTGCGGTTCACGTAGCGGCGCCGTTCCGGCAGGCGCCAAGATGGGTACCTGTCCGGTGTGTCAGATGAAGGTGAAGACATCGGACGATTGGGCGGCTGAGATCTACTTCAAAGACGGCACGAAGCTGATGTTTGAATCGCCCGGAGATATGCTCTCGTTTTACACGGCTCCGAACCGTTACGATGTCGACGACGCGCACAAAGATCTGGCTAAGATCGAACGGATCACAGTGAAGGATCATCAGTCAAAGCAACCGATCGATGCGCGACAGGCGAAGTTTGTTTACAAAAGCAAAGTTGAGGGCCCGATGGGACCGGACTTTCTGCCATTTGGCAAACGTGAAGACGCTGAAGCGTTTGTTGCTGCGAACGGAGGCACTTTGGTTTCGCTCATCGAAGTGACCGGGGAGATGGCTCGGGACTTGAGGAAGTGATTGTGGGAATGAACATAAACGAAGACACGAAAAGTCAAGAACCTGTACGGCGCCCCTGGGAGCGCAGGCATCCCTGCCTGCCTCCTCTCGCGCAAACCAAAGCAGGCAGGGATGCCTGCGCTCCCAGGACGGCCGTACAGGTTTTTGCGCTAGTCGCGTTAGCTGCGCTCTTCTTGCCGCTTGCAGCGTTAGCTCAAGGCAGCGAGCGCGTGGTCAAAGCAAAGGGCTACGCGTCGGTTGACGGAGTGCGCCCAGGCGACAAGTTCAACGTCGCCGTCGCGATTGAAGTGGGCGAAGGCTACCACATCAATGCCCATCGTCCCTCACTCGATTTTCTGATTGCGACAACCGTCAAGTTCGAACCTGTCGCCGGCATCAGCATCGCACAGGAAAAGTATCCAGCCCCGAAACATCGCAGGTTTGAGTTCGCACCGGACACGGAACTCGCCGTCCACGAAGGCACGTTGTACATCACTGCCGAGGCGCGGACAGACAAAACGCTTCAGCAAGGCACAACCACCGTTCGCGCGCTGGTTACCGTTCAAGCCTGCAATGACTCGCAGTGCCTCGCGCCCTCCGACCTGACCGTTGAGATACCGATCAAAGTTGTTGCGGCGAAACAGCAGATCAAGGAGGCGAACGCGGACGTTTTCGCTAAAGCCGCGGCTGCGCCCGTTGCCGACGACGCGGAGCCTCAATCGAGTGGCGGTCTGATTCAGTATCAAGGCAGTGCTCAAGCGCCAAACAAGATTGCTGAGTTGATTTCGAGCAAAGGGCTCGCGCTCACGCTGCTGTTTGTCTTCTTATCAGGTCTGGTGCTCAACACAACGCCGTGCGTTTATCCGATCATTCCAATCACGATTGGCTTCTTTGTCAATCAGAGCGCTTCGCAAGAAGGCAAGCCGCGGCTGAGACGCACATTCTCGATGGCGCTGATGTACGTGCTCGGTATGGCGATCACTTATTCGGTGCTCGGAGTGATTGCTTCACTGTCGAAGGGTTTGTTCGGAGCTGCGCTGCAAAACCCCATAGTTCTTATCGTGCTCGCCGGTGTGATGGTGGCGCTGGCGTTGTCGATGTTTGGCGTATACGAATTCAAACTCCCCGAGTCGTTGAACCGGTTTGCCACGAGCCGCACGCAATCGACGAGCGGCCTGATCGGAGCGCTGGTTATGGGACTGACGATGGGGATCGTTGCCGCTCCATGCATCGGACCGTTCGTCCTGGCGCTGCTGGTCTTCGTGGGGGAGAAGGGCGATCCGGTCTACGGCTTCTTCATGTTCTTCGTGCTGGCGCTTGGACTGGGACTCCCTTACCTGGTGTTGGGAACATTCTCGGGTGCGATCAATGCGCTTCCGCGATCAGGTTTGTGGATGATCACCGTGCGCAAAGTGTTCGGGCTCGTGCTCATCGGCATGGCGCTCTACTTTTTGATGCCGCTGCTGGGAGACTCGTCGACGTACGTGTTCGTCGCGTTCTTCGCCCTGTCGGCGCTTTACTTGATTTTGTGGGAGGCTGGCAGGACCAAGCCGAAGCAGTTCGCGTGGGTGTTGCGCGTCGTCGGGATAAGCGCAGCTGTGGTTGCCGTAATGTTGGCTCTACCGAAGAAGATCGAGGAGGAAATCCCGTGGCTGCCTTATAGCGAGCAAGCGCTTGCCGAAGCAAAGAGAGGAGGCAAGGGCATCATCATCGACACCTTTGCCGACTGGTGCCTACCGTGCAAGGAGCTGGACAAATTTACCTTCACCGATGTCGAAGTGAGGAAAGAAGCAGAGCGGTTCCTCACCCTAAAGCTCGATCTTACGAGCAGCGATGCCAAGTCAGAAGCGGGCCGCGCAAGAGAGCGATTTGGAGTTCGTGGGGTGCCAACGGTGATCTTTTTGGATGGCACTGGCCGCGAGCTTTCGGATCTCCGCCTCGAAGGATTCGAGAAGGCATCCGCTTTCCTGGCAAGGATGAAGCAAGTTGAGTTTTCACCTGGCGCAGGCAACCAGACGCTCGCAATGAACACGGGCGACGCAAAAGCCGCGGTCGCGGATGCGGCATCTGGCAAAGCAGCAGAACCGGCGCCGACCATAAATTTGAACCTGCTAAATGGCGGGGCGCTCGGGCTCGAATCGCTTCGAGGAAAAGTGGTGCTCGTAGATTTCTGGGCGACGTGGTGTGTTCCGTGCCTGGCTGAGATTCCGATGTTCAACCAGTTAAAGAAGGAATACCAGCCTCGCGGGGTCGAAGTGATCGCAATATCGCTCGATGAAGAAGGCGCTGCGAAGGTTAAGCCGTTCTTGAAAGCTCATCCGATGAACTACACCCAGATCATCGGCGATGAAAGCACTGCAGCAGCGTTCAACGTATCTGACTCGTCGTTGCCGGTGACGCTCTTAATCGACAAGCAGGGTCGCATACGGTTCCGGCACGTCGGCATCACAAAGAAAGACGTGCTCGAAACGGAGATCATTCAATTGCTGAACGAGTGACTGTTGGCAGGTGCTCGGCTTGACCACCGCTTCTTCGAAATGTACGTTGAGGGTATAGCGAAGGTACGATACCTCCTTATAGGATTAGAAGGATGCGAGAAATCCCGATTGCAAAAGCTCGCGACGAGTTGACCAGCTTACCGGAGCAACTCGCTGAGAAACTAACTACCGTAGCCGTAACGCGGCGCGGCAAGCCCGTCTTGGCTGTCATGCCCTGGGAACTCTATGAGTCCGTCATCGAGACTCTGGAGATTATGGGCGATCAAGAACTCATCGCTTCTTTGAGGCAGTCAATACAGGAAGTCGCAGAAGGAAAGACAATTCCCTGGGAGCAAGTTAAGAAGGAGCTTAATCTTGACGTACCAGATCGAATTCACCCTTCAAGCGCGAAAGATGCTCAAGAACATTTCAGATCGGCGAGTGCGGGAGAGAATTCGGGAACGAATAAACGGACTCACGCAAGAACCCGAAAAAAAAGGTAAGCCTTTGACCGCAGACCTCACAGGTTATAGAAGCCTGCGTGCTGTTGGGCAGCGTTACCGAATCATCTACCAGGTACAAGAAGGAAGGGTCATCGTGGTTGTGATGGCTGTTGGGTTGCGCAAGCAAGGAAGCAGCAGGGATATTTATCAGCTGGCGAAGAAGTTGCTTAGACTCGGTCTCTTAGAACCACCAAGAAAGAAGGCGTGAAACCCCCCTGCTCTCATCAGAACTTCAAAGCTTAATGGCGATCCTCTACAATCTGGACCGCTACATCCGCGCTCATCACGGCGCTCTCAATCGTTGCAGGCAGTCCGGTGTCGGTCCAATCCCCAGCGAGAATAAAATTCGGAATCGACGTTCGTGGGCCAGGTCTTAGTCTGTCCGACTCGACGGAATGTGAGAGGGTCGCTTCGCGTTCTTTTACGATCACGCTGTGAAGATGCTCGGCAGTTCGACTCTTCGGCAGTAACTCGTGCAGCTCGCTGATAGCCATCTCAACCAGATCGTTTCGTTTCCAATCCACAAAGTCGCGCGCGGCGCTGATGATCACTGCCACCTGATTCGACTTTTTGTACGGCGACAGGATCATATCTTTGTTGAAGATCCACTGGCTTCGGGTCCCCAACAACCCGACGAACTCGTGATCGATGATTGGTCTGTCAAACCACAGATTGATCGACACTATCGGGGACGATCCCAAGGCCAACAGCGAAGCGAACTCTTTGTTCTTTAGTTCCTCGGGCAGGATGGTAAACAACGCTTCGGGAGGAACCGCGCTGATGAAGTAGTCTCCTTCAACCCGCTGGCCGTCTTTCAATTCGAGAGCGACGACGACACCTCGCTCAATGATCAGCCCTCGAACTTGCGCGCCCGTTTGCACGCTCCCGCCTCGGGTCGTGATGAAGTCGAAAGCGCCGTCCGTATAGAGGTCGCTCAATCCGACTCGGGAGATCCCGATCCTCGCGCTCTTTGAATCGCCGCCGAATGCTTCTCGCAAAACCACTTTCAGCATTCTCGCCGAGGCTATGTCGGGACTTTGGTTCAACGTGGCGACGACCATCGGATACCAGAACCGCATCTTGATTCGAGCCGATTGACCTAGCTCGTCGAGCCACTGATCGACCGTGAGCGCATCGGGCGAAACCCTCCCGTTGCTCTTGATTGCGCGGCCGATGTTGAAGGCTCGAAGCTTGTCGCCCAGACCAAGCCCTTTCATCCTCAACAATCCCGCGAGCACGTGTAACGGAGCCGGAAGCGGAGGGCAATCGAAACTTGTGAAGCCCTGACGGTCGAGGAAATCAACTCGCGGCCGGGCTTGGAATCTAAGTCTGTCGATCCGATCTATCGTTTCAAGAAAAGCGATAGTGTGACGATAGCAGCCCATGAACAGGTGCTGCCCGTTATCGACTACATCGCCGGTCTTCGAGTCAATGAAAGAATATGCGCGGCCCCCGAGATGATTCCGGCGCTCGAGCAGCAGCACCTCGTAGCCGCGTTCACTCAGCCTGACTCCTGCGGCAAGCCCTGCGAACCCGCCTCCGATTATCACGACGCGCTTGGCCATTATCTCTTGAACTTGCTCTTCGACCAGATGCTGAGGGCGACTTTCAATCTGCGCGATTTCGAAACCGAAAGGCGATTGTGGAAGACATCGAACTGAACCGCGGGTATCTGATCGAGAAGCTCTCTGTAAATCGCGCCCATAATCTCGGCCGCAAACATCGAAGGACGATCGCCGTCGGGAAGGGAAGCGGCGGCCTTTTCGAAATATGCTAGCGCGCGCGCGTGCTCGTACTTCATCAGCTCGATGAACGGCGCATTGTAAAGGTTCATGCGAAGCTCGTGTTCTGAATAGCCGAATCGTTCGAGGTCTTCGAGTGGAATGTAGATCCTTCCTCGTGCGATATCTTCCTTAAGGTCGCGCAGGATGTTGGTGAGCTGCAGCGCGAGTCCGAGATTCACGGCATACTCCCGAGTGCGCGCCGACTCGTACCCGAATATCTCAATGCATATCAGGCCGACTGCAGAGGCCGCCCGGTAGCAGTATTCGCGGAGATCGTTGAACGTCTGATAGCTGTGCCATTTCAAATCCATCTCCATTCCGTCGATCAAGTCGAGGAACGGCTGCTTGGGCAGATCGAACTCTTCAATCGAAGTGAGCAACTGCTCGCCGAATTCGCTGGTCGCAGCGCCTCGATAACAGGCCTCGATCTCGCCGCGCCAATACTTCAGCTCCGCATAAGGGTTCCGCCCGGTCTGGTCTTCATCGACTACATCGTCGAGCACACGGCAGAACTCATAGACCTCTTTGATCGCCCGGCGCTGGGCGCGTGGAAGCAGAAGAAATGAGTAGTAAAAGTTTGAGGCGGTCGCGCGGGCCAACTTGCGCCGCGCTCCGAGCATTCGAGACACTGTTGACGATACGGTCGAAGCCATCAGTAACTCCGAAATGCCCCCCGGGTCGCCGCTCCAAAAAGGATCTTTAGCTTGTCTTTCGAAGTGATCACGGGCCTGTGGGCGAAAACGTCGTAGCCATTCTGTTCAATTCTTTCCAGGATGCGCGCTCCACCAAGCCAGACAGCGCGCAGCTCGAGACCGAGCCTGCCGCTCACCGACGTGCACAGCGGTTTGCCGCGAGCGAACATGTCGCGCGCACGCTCGACTTCAAACTTCATCAGCCGCCGGAAGCTGTCACTCGCGCGGCGAAGCATTAGATCATCCGCGGCTATGGCGAATCGCGAGAGGTCTTCGTGCGGAAGGTAGATGCGATCCTTGTCTAGATCAACAGCGGCGTCCTGCCAATGATTCGCCAGTTGCAGCGCGGTACAGATATCGTCTGACCACTGATGTCGCTGGTCATCTCGATAGCCGAAGAGCAAGAGTATCAGCCTTCCGATCGGGTTGGCAGATCGTCGGCAATAATCGAGTAACTCATCGAAGCTCTCGTATCTGCGAACCGTCACGTCCTGAGCGAAAGCGGAAAGCAAGTCTTCGAACAGGGCGGCCGGCAAATCGAATTCCGCGGTGGTTTGAGCGAGAGCCACGAAGACTGGATGCCTCGCTCGCCCGGCAAGCGACTCCGTCAACATTCGCCGCCATTCATCGAGCAGATCCAGCCGCTCGCGTTCGCTGTAACCCTCACCGTGGCCTTCGTCGGCGAAGTCGTCCGCGATTCTGGCGAACGCATAGATCGAGTAGAAATGTTTTCTGAGCCGCTTTGGGATCAGCGATGAGCCGACCGGGAAGTTCTCGTAGTGCGAACGCGCCAACCGCTCGCAGTACTCATAGGCTCGATCCAGCGTCCAGCTCTGCTCGACCGCAAGCGGACCCGTGATGGCCTGGGCGAGCGTGCTGGTTCCATGTCGAGTTGCCGTGCTCATTTCCCTTTGATTGAAGCTGATCGCTGTTCGAGTGTTTATATTGGCTTTGGGGTGGGAAGAAAGCAAGCGGACCCTGGGAGCGCAGGCATCCCTGCCTGCTCCTTAGGTTTTTCGACTTCTCGCCGAGAGAGAGAGAGAGCGGTGTCGCGCAAACGCCAAGCAGGCAGGGATGCCTGCGCTCCCAGGCACGCTCGTTCGCACACCTGCGGCTTCGCGACCCTGACTCGCGTGTTGATGATTTAAGTTTTGATTCAATGTGGGAGCGGGGCCCCGCTCCCAACCCAAGAGACTTACGCTATGACTTCAGTGTGCGATGGCCGCGCGCGATGACCTCGATAGTGGCCTCGACGGCGCCGTGCGCGTATGCTTCGAGCAACACAGCCGAAGCGCCTCATCGACAAGCGGCTCGACTATGCATTCCGACTTGCGGCATACGGTAGACAGCTCGCTCACTACAAGGTACCTCGCGCGTTCGAGCATCCTCTTCTCGCGAAACGAGAGCGGCTTGCTCATGGACAGGTATGTGAGATTCTTCAAAACCTCTGCGACGTGAAAGATGTCCCCAGTCTTCATCCTTTCAAGGAATTCCTTGTATCGGTCTTTCCAATCGATTGGGGGGTTCGTGAAATCCGCCGAGAGGGCTTTCAGCAGCCTGTCGCACTGGTTGTTGTTGATTGGCGACCTTAGACCTATCTCGATTGCGTTGGCTATGGGAACCATGACGGTCGATTCGGTCGCTTTCAGCCTAAGCAGGTAAAAGCTGTTCTGCATGCCTGCAACTTCGGTAGTGGTAATCTTCTCGATTACGCCTATGCCGTGATTAGGATAGACAACTTTCTCGCCTATTTTGAAGCTCACAGATACCTCCTTGTGACCATTCGAACGGAATCGTGTCCGCGAAGTGAGCACTTCAGGGGTGACCTACTACCCATCGACATATCCAATTACTCAGTTATTGACGACGAGCCGCGAACTGAACTCGTCGGAGGGTGCGTTGCGTGATCCGTTGGGCAGGTTCGGTTTTAGAACCGCGGACACTGCCCGTCCCACCTTGCTCATTACCCAAGTCGAAGTCTACAGTAGCCGGTGTAAATGGGTCAAGCAAGGATCGGGAATCATTTTCCATTTTTCATTTGTCATTTGTCACTGGGTACAGCTGCCTGACTAACCCAACGCAAATTGACAAATGACAAATGGAAAATGACAAGTGGAAATGACCCGCTTCTTACGGCATCGTGAATGAGACGATCCATACTCGCCGCAGCGGACCTCGCTCTTTGCGCAATACTTTGATAACGACATCGTCGCCGCTCTTGAGCTCGCGGGTGATTCGAAGAAAATCTTCCTGGTTCGTGACAGGCCTGTTGTTCGTCTCGACTATCAGATCATCCGCAGTAAGGTTGTTCTCGTCGGCGATGCTTCCAGGCTCTATGCTGAACACGAATGCGCCGTGAGCGCCTTCAAGCCCCTGAAGCCTTGCCAGCTCAGGTGTCAGCGTTTTCACATTTATTCCGAGCCCCGATCTGGATTTGCCACGCTCTTGCGGCTCTTCTTGTTTCTCGGGCGCGCGCCGCGGATTGCGCGGATCGAAGGGAAGCGGCCGAATGCCCGGACGGTCTTCTGCTTCCTCTTTTCTCTCTTCGAGCTTTACATTGGCGGTTCGCCGCTCGCCTGCTCTCACGTAATCAATGCTGGCAAGGCTCCCAACAGGAAGCGAAGCGATCCGGCGTATCAGATCGCGCACCGTCTTCACCCTCTGGCCGTTGATGCTTGTGATCACATCTCCGCTTTGCAAGCCGGCCCGGCCAGCCGGGCTGGCGCTGTTGGTCACGTCTCGGACCAGCACGCCTTGGCCGTCCGGCACCTTGTTCAACCGAGCTATCTGCGGCGACATCTCTTGGGGATTGATGCCGAGGAATCCTCGGCGCACTCGGCCATCGGTCACGAGCTGGTTGTAGATATCCACAGCAGTCACCGAAGGAAGCGCGAAGCCTATCCCGCTGTAAGCGCCGGTGTTGGTTGCAATCTGAGTGTTGATGCCTATTACCTCGCCCGCCAGGTTGACCAGCGGACCGCCCGAGTTCCCCGGATTGATCGCGGCATCGGTCTGAAGGAACTGTTGGAACGGATTCGAGCCACTGTCGGTCACGCGGTCTTTGGCGCTGATTATCCCGGCGGTCACCGTTTGCTCCAGGCCAAACGGAGATCCGATGGCAAGCACCCAGTCGCCAACTGTCAGCTTGTCCGAATCTCCCATTCGAGCGATGGGTAGCGGTTTATTAGATTCGATCTTGATCACCGCAAGATCGGTCTGCGTATCGACGCCGACGACTTTTGCGTCAGTCTCAACGCCGTCCCACAATTTGACCCTGATCTTGTTCGCCCGTCTCACGACATGCGCGTTTGTCAATATGAACCCTGCCGGGTTCACGATAACACCTGAGCCCGTGCCCTCCCGCGCGTAGACTTCGCTTTCCCATACCCTTATATGAGCGACGCACGGCTCGACATCCCGCGCGGCCCGCGCGAACGTAACGGATAACATATCCGGCGCGGTTGGTGTGCTGCTGATCGTAAGCCGGTTGTCTGCCAGTCCAGCGCGTGCGATTCCGCTCACGATCGCACCTACGGCGATTCCGATAGACAGGCAGCAGATCGCGACGAGTATGATGATCACCCGCGCATAGCGTGATGTCGGGTAACTGTCGGAGTGGTCTACGGGCGATTTGATTCGTTGATACATCGCAGCTCCTTCACAAAGGCTCAGCTCGGTTGAGGATTGAATTATTAGGTAACGTGTTCGATCGATTCTCCGCCAGTATACCAGAGGCGGATTTAATGTTGAAGATGAGCGCCACCGTGTGTTACTCAAGGCCCACTGATCCTGTTATCAGTGGCGATCGGCTTAGGCGTCACGTTGCTTACAGACTAAAGACTGTGCAGCCACCTCGTAGAGGTGGAATGTTTATAGACCCGACGGCAAATACGACCTCACCCCAGCGGGGTGATATGTGCTGGTCCTCCCTCGTCAGGATATTGACGTGAAATGCTCGGGAGCACTGAGAACATTCAACCCCTGACGGGGTTTGTAAGCAGCGCGCGATTCTTCTACAAACATTCCACCTCTACGAGGTGGTCACAACTCCTAACTGAGTTGGCCCTTGTGCCGACATCATTCTACAAACATCAAACTCCTACGGAGTTCCGCGATGAAGCGGTTCGCTGAAAAGTCCAAACTCCAGTTCAGACTAAAGTCTGTGCTACTTCGAGCCGGATGACTTCACATTCTTATCGAAGAAGTCCATGACGGCCGGGAACGTTGAAGCCACTACGCCTGTGTGGTCGCCGTCGGGAACTTCCACGTAGCTGACCTTCAGCCCAGCTTTCTGAGCCGCCGCCGCCATGCCGCGCGAGAGCTGCACTGGAGCTATTCCGTCCTGCGCACCGTGGATGACCAACGCCGGCAGGCCCTTCAGCTTTTCCAAAAGCCCAGTCAACGCATCGCCCTGCGCGGGCGGTCCGCCTGAGACGGCGGCGATTGCAGCGAACCTCTCTGGGTTGCTCGAGGCCACGAGCCACGTTCCAAATCCGCCCAGCGAATGGCCCGTCAGATATATCCGCGAAGCATCAATCTTGTAGTCGCGAGACACGGCGGCGATGACTTCAAACACGTCATCCTGACTCACACCGCTGTAACTGGCAAAGCGGCCTCTCCCATTCACTCCTGCCAGAATGTAGCCGCGCCGGTCAGCTTCGCCCTTGATAACCACCGGGTCAAACAGTCCGCTGAAATAGGAGCGCTCGTCGCCAAGTGCGCCGTGCAACATCACTAGAAGCGGCTTCGGAGTTGCGCCGTCGTAGCTGTTCGGCACATAAACCCGATAAGGCACCAACTTGTTGTCGGGAGCTTGATAGGCGCGCTCGACTTCGCCGCGCTTCATCGCAAAGGGGTTCCGTCCTTTCGCAATCTCCGAAAGCTCCGCTTCGATCTGATACATTTCCTGATTCGGGTTGAGATCCTCTTCGCCTCTGGTCTTGTTTAACGGTGCAAGACGCTGAAGCTGAAACTCTGGAGTGGCGACCATCGCCGCCATCGCTTTCACTTTTGCGTCAGATGAACTCTTGATGACGGCGAGGGTTTTTAACATCTGCCCGATGCTGCCGCTGAAGTCGCTGATCGCGTAAAGCTGCCGCTTAATCTCGGCGACCCTCTGACCTCTCGACTCGATTCGCGCGACCACCTGGTAAACTCCGTCCGGCAGCAATAAGCGGCGGGCTGCGTTGCTGCTGGTCTCTGCGATTGTCAGCCCCGCAGCAATGACCAGCGGCTGTGCCAGCGCCGGAGCCGATTCTGCGTCGGTGGGCTTTGAAGCGGCTTCGCCGGATATGATCGCGAAGGTCACCGTTGGCGCGGATGCGAAAGCCTTGTCGATGTTTACCTGGAACATCCGTATGAGCGACACCTGCAGCACCTGATTAGGCTCGATGATCAGACGGTCGGTTTCCAGCGTGAGCGAAGCGATAAATCTTTGGCGGTCGTCCCACTTCTTACCGGCGAGCAGCGCCTGAGCTTCGGCTATAGCTTCCAGGATGCCGGGAATGCTCCCCTGTCTAAAAGCTTCGTCAGCTCGCTTGCGAAGAGGTTCGACGGACGAGAGGTTCGCTCCAGCGCGTCGCTTCTCGGTGTAGAGCCGATTGAACTCTTCGTAGCGCGAAAGCAGTTCCGATAGGAAAGGAATCTCCTGTGCAGTGGCGTTCAACTGAACGATCGTTGCTACGGCGAGAAGGAGAAACCCAATGAGTGTCTTTTTCATCGGTGAGCCATCCTCACAGATTTTTCCGATGCAGTGTAGCACAAACACAAACGGTTAAGGGTTCAGAGTTCAGAGTTGAGGGTTGTTGATCGTGGTCAGGAGGCTCTGTAGGCTGGTGGTCGCTCGCAGCAGGGGGAGCCACAAGGAAAAGAAGACGAACAAAG
>JBBPIH010000051.1:0-60195 GCA_038040455.1 Acidobacteriota bacterium | reverse complement strand
CTTTTGCCTTTTACAAAAACCATCAGGTTGAATGGGTTTTGCAAGAGGCTCTGCAATTTTCATTTTTCAATCTTTCTTCAGATCCCCAGACTCGTGACCCGGACTGAAGGCCGGGCAACTAGAAATCCGAGCTACGGTTGAAACTCACGTAACCTCCATGCTATCGTCGCGACCCGATGAGACGTCCCAACAACGGCCCGAGGTCCCTATGAGAAAGATCGCCGTCCTTCTTATTCTCCTCTTCACACTTCATATACAAGCGCAGGCTACCTGGTCGGTCATCGCCGTCGATCGAAAGACCGGGCAAGTTGTCATCGCATCCGCCACTTGTGTTCCTCAACAAGCGTTCGCCGGCTTCCCGGCAAAGGGATTGAAAGATGTTCAAGCCATCGTCATTCCCGGCGTCGGAGTTGCCGCCGCGCAGGCTAATGTCGATCGAACTCGCCTGCTACAGAAGCTGATCGCTAATGAGCTGAACCGCGGCACTGATCCCGCTCGTATCATAGATATGCTCAAAGTCCAGGATCAGAATCACCCCTCGCGTCAGTATGGCATCGTCGATCTGAAGGGGCGGGCGGCAGGGTATTCGGGAGCCAGCAACGGCAAGCAATCGCTCGACCGCCAGGGCAGAGTCGAAGGCACGCAGGTCTATTTTTCAATCCAGGGAAACATTCTAGCGGGCGACGAGGTTGTCGAAGAGGCGGTCAAAGCGTTTAAGCAGGCCAGGGGAAACCTGGCTGATCGTGTGATGGCCGCGATGGAGGCAGCCGACTCGCGAGGCGGAGACCGGCGCTGTAACTGCAACTCGAAGCCCGACCCGCCTGCTCCCTGCGATAAAAAGACGGCCCACGTCGCCTATCTTGTCGTAGCCAACAAGAATGATAAGATAGGCGAGGGATTGAACGACGGGAGCTACTATCTCGAGATTCCGGTGACCGATCAGGACATTAAGCCCGATGAGAACGACAATCCAGTAAAGACTCTGCGCATGCGATACGATAATTGGGTCAAGGACCATGCCGGGCGCAGGCGTTCGAAATCGCAATGAGGAGCTTATGTCAACCACCGTGTTGCTAGCCGAGGACGACACGCCAAGCCGTGAAATCTATCACGCGGTCCTGGACGCCGAAGGCTATCGCGTGATCGATACGCCCGACGGAAATGCGGCGCTGGACGTGCTCAACAGCGAACCCGTAGACCTTTTGCTGACCGACATAGTGATGCCGGGCATGACCGGTATCGAGTTGCTTGAACGCGCTAGAAAAATCCACCCCGACCTGCGCGCGATTGTTATGACCGGTCACAAGACGAGTGAGTCGGTAATCGGCGCCTTGCGAAATAGAGCCTGCGAGTTTCTGGAAAAGCCGTTCCATACCGACGAGCTTGTGGAAGCAGTGCGGTCGGTGATGAGCAGGGATATTGGCTGTCAGATCGAAGTAATTTCCGACAAGCCCGATTGGATCGAACTGCGCGTGCCTTGCGACCTGAACGCGGTTGAACCGATCCAGAGATTCCTCGCTCATCTGCACGATCACATTCCACAAGAGACTCGCGAAGCCGTGGGAGCTGTATTCCGCGAACTGCTCAACAACGCGATCGAGCACGGCGGCAAGTGCGATCCTACAAAGCGGGTCGACATCAAGTTCATCAACCTGAAACGGGCGATACTGTATTCGATCAAAGACCCTGGCGAGGGCTTCAACATCGAAGAGATCGAGCATGCCGCATTCGCCAATCCTCCGGACCATCCCACCCGGCACATGGAGGTGCGTCAGGAGCTTGGCCTGCGGCCGGGCGGATTTGGAATCATGCTGGCTTCGCAGGTCATCGACGAGCTTGTGTACAACGAAAAACATAATGAGCTGATATTCGTTAAGTACATCGACGAACAGCCGCAGAGCTAAGCCCTCGCACTCGCACCTGCCAGCCCTTCAATGTTGATACTCAGCGAATCAGATCTCCGCGCCGTGCTCTCGCTGGGCGACGTAATCGAAGCTGTGGAAGCGGGGTTTCGCGCGCTCGCTCGCGACGATGCAAACGTGCCTGAGCGCCTTCGGCTCGATGTGCCGGCGCATAAAGGTGTACTGCTCCAGATGCCCGCTTATCTGGGTTCCCTCAATAGCTCGAAAGAGAGCGCGCTCGGCACCAAGATAGTTTCGGTCTTCGAAGAGAATGCAGAGCGCGGCCTCGATGCTGTTCAAGCCGTTTACTTGCTGCTCGACAGCAGGACGGGCGTTCCGCTTGCGCTGATGGAGGGGCGCTTTATCACTGCCATTCGCACTGCTGCGACTTCGGCCGTGGCAACGAAGTTCATGGCAGGGCCCGGATCAAAGCGTTTGGCCGTGTTTGGCGCAGGCGTGCAGGCGGAGTCTCACCTAGAAGCAATGATCGAAGCCGCAGATGTCAAACACGTGATGATCGTATCTCGCTCGGCTGATAAGGCCGGGGCGCTGGCTGATCGTGTCCGTGCGGTTCATGACCTTCCTTGCGAACTCGTCTCCGCCGAGCGAGCAGCAGCGATGGCCAATCTCATTTGTACATGCACTTCCTCGCCTGCGCCGCTCTTCGATGGCAGACTGCTGAACGGGGGTACTCACATCAACGCGGTGGGCGCTTTCACTCCTCTGACTCGCGAGCTCGACACTGAAACTGTGCGAAGGGCGCGAGTGATCATCGACGCCGAGTCCGCTGCCGGCCGCGAAGCCGGCGAGATACTAATACCGATATCCGAAGGCGCCATCGAGGCAAATCACCTGAAAGGCACTTTGGCTGATATTGTTTCAGGCAAGGTAGCGGGGCGAGAGTCACCCTCCGAGATAACCCTCTTCAAATCGTGCGGGCTTGCGATTGAGGATTTGGTCACGGCAAAGCTCGCTTACTCGAGAGCGATTGAAGGAGGCATTGGCACGCGAGTGAGCCTGTAGATGTACTCTAAGCGAAAGGGCCGCCGTCAAGTGAGCGTCAGTAAATCCATTTCAGATTTCAAATTTCAGATCATTTCAGATTTCAAATTTCAGATCGCAAATGCAAATTTCAGATTCAGATTTTAGATTATTTCAGATCTTAAGTCTTAGACTTCAGACTCCGGATCTCGGATGTCAAATTCCAAATTCCAATTTCAGATTTGACCTTTGCTATCTGAGATCTGAGATTTGCCGTCTGAGATTTGCCGTCTGAGATTCGAGATGGGATTCGAGATCTGAAATTTGAGATTTGAAATTCCTCCCGGTTCACATTCAAGCTCTCTTATCCAGCCACTCGGTCACACGCTCGAATACTTCCTGCTTCTCCGGCTCGTTGAACAACTCGTGATAGAAGCCGGGATATATCACCAGTTCCTTATCTGAAGACGCGATCCGTTCAAAGACCCGGCGCGTCGCCTCCACGCTGGCCAGCCGATCTTCGGTGCCATGCATCACAAGCACCGGCGTGGTGATCTGAGAAGCCCGTTCGGCCACCTCTTGCATAGCTCGCGTAGCTTCGGCGAACCACTTCGCGCTCACCTTTCGATTTACGAGCGGGTCCGCGGCATAAGCGCGCCCCACCTCAGGGTCGCGGCTCAGGTTCGCCGGATTTATTTCGTTGTCCAATCGAAAACGCGGAGACATCCGGGCGCCGACTCTCGCGATCATCAGCCTATGAGCGGGAACCGGGACGGCACCTTCGATCAGCGGAGCCGAGATCACCGCGCCGGTAAGGTTACCGACCTTGCGCTCCATGTATCTCAGCGCGACAAGTCCGCCCATACTGTGACCGATCAGGAACAGGGTCCGCGAATCGCTGCGCGAGCGCACCGTGGTGACGACTTTAGCGAGGTCGTCATCATACTCAGTGAAGCTTTCAACGTGGCCGGGTAACCCGTCGGAGAGCCCATGCCCACGATGATCGTAGGCGGTCACCGAATAGTTGTGAGTAACAAGGTGGTCCGTCAGCGCGCCGTACCTGCCGCTGTGCTCACCGAATCCGTGAGAGATGAGTATCTCACCCCGCGCATTCGCAACTTCACGCCGTCGCAGATAGAGGCGTAACCCGTCGCTGGCCGTAACAGTCTCTTCGATGTAGGTCATTGAGCTACCTCTGTTCAGAGCTCGCGAATGAAATGGTCCGCCTCGGCCGTTGATTGTGATTGTGCGCCTGGGCTGGGGATTTGTCTACTTTTGAAAGCTCGCTGTCGCCGCTAGAATACTCGCAGTTGCAATCCGAATCGCGATCGGCTTGCGTAATGACGTTTGAAGTGGAGCTGTTTGTCAGAGCTTCTTCGCGCGTCGATACCAACCGTCAGGGAGAAACAAATGAACGGCTTTCTGGGAACGGGCGCGACTTTTCGCGCGGACCTGAACCTAATTGTTCAGGTAACGATGGGACTCGCGCTCGTGGTTGGAATGTTCCTCGCCAAACGCAAAAAGTTTCGAGCCCACAAGTACTGTCAGTCATCAGTGATGGTTCTGAACCTGGTGATGATCTTCCTGATAATGGCTCCATCATTTCATAAGCAGGTCGAGCCGCAAGTACCCGGTGGACTCAAAGAAGCCTACTACCTGGTGCCTTTTGTGCACGCCACCCTGGGCACGATAGCTGAAGTTCTTGGAATCTACATTGTGCTGGTCGCGGCAACTAAGCTTGTTCCTAAGAAGCTTCGCTTTAAGCGCTACAAGCCGTGGATGCGGACCGAGCTTGCGCTGTGGTGGGTTGTGGTGCTGATCGGCGTTAGTACGTATTACATCTGGTACATCGCGTCCGCATCGAAATCGCCCGCTGGACAGACCAGCGTGGTTCAGTCCGCCTCGGCGCCCGAGAAAGTGACCGTCAAAATCTCCAACTTCCAGTTTGAACCGAAAGAACTGACAGTGAAGGCCGGAACGATCGTCGAATGGACCGACGAGGGAGGCCGGCATACAGTCGAGGCCGATGATGGCTTGTTTAAGTCCGACACTCTCACGGCCGGAGGCCAGTTCAATTACAAGTTCGATACGCCGGGCGTGTACCCTTACTACTGCACCTTCCACGGTGAAAAACACGGCACAGACATGGCCGGGGTCATAACTGTGATACCGCGCGGCCAGTGAAATCAATCTCAAACCTCAAGGAGAAACCATGCGAAAGCTTACGACAATCACCCTAATATCGGCAGCAGTGCTCGCTGTTGCCGTCGTGGCATCGGCACGACCCAGAGCAACTAAGAACCGAACCGCTAGCGCGAACGCACCGCTCCAGGCAAAGGCTACGGTTAAGATCAGCAGTTTCAAGTTCGAGCCCAAGGTGCTGACCGTAGCGCCAGGCACTACGGTGGAGTGGATCAACGACGGCGGCCGGCACTCGGTTGTAGCCGACGACGGCTCCTTCAAATCCGATGCGCTGAAGCAGGGAGACAAGTTCGAGCACAAGTTTGATAAAGCGGGCAGCTTCGCTTATCACTGCGAGTTCCACGGCGAGAAAGGCGGCAAGGATATGGCAGGCAAAATCGTCGTTCGTCGAGGAGCAAAGTAGTGGGTCGACGATTGGCGTCACTCTTCAGTACCGCGAGCCGTAGCGAGCGTGAGTTGATAAGCCAACTCACCGAGCCACGCTCGCTACCGCTCGCGGTAATGACCAGAACGATGGCGAAATAGAGCCACGGGCGAGTCCTCGAACCCGTGGACGCTACGATAGTAAACGACCTGAACCCGTGAGCGCGGGTACACTCTCTTTGCTCGCGGGGGATTGAACGTGATGGCCGCCACCCCTTCCGGGGTTTGCGTGTCGCCGCACTGTGATCCACGGGTTCGCGGACTCACCCGTGGCTTTATGCCGCCACCCGCTTCGCGGGTTAGTGCAATTCCTTCCGCCTCTCTTCACTCTTTCACGGTTACCAACGCCGCCCGGCCGGCGGCTTCCGTACCGCACAGCCTTCGTGTAAATTGTGGCCTCATCATGAAGACAACCGCAGAAGTGGTCATAATCGGCGGCGGGTGCATGGGCGCAAGCACCGCTCACCATCTCACGCGCAACGGCATCAACGATGTCGTGCTTCTGGAGCGTGAGCCGATGCTTGGAATGGGCTCGACTGGGCGCAATGCGGGCGGCGTCCGCCATCAGTTCTCAAACGAAGCAAACGTCAAGCTTTCGATCGAATCCATCCGCTTGTTTGAGCGTTTCGCCGAAGAAGTCGGCTACGAGATCGACTTTCATCAGGACGGGTACCTCTTTCTTCTGTCGAACCAAAACGACCTGGATGCCTTTCGACACAATACGGAAATGCAGCGGCGGCTCGGCGTCGAGGTCGATGTGCTCTCACCCGACGAAGCAACGCGGCTAGCGCCGGGGCTTGAAGTCGACGGCGTGATCGGAGCGACCTTCTGCAAACGCGATGGCATAGCCGATCCGAACGGCGTGACGATGGGGTTCGCCAAGGCAGCTCTCGCTGGGGGAGCCCAGATCAATCGCGATACGGAAGTAACCGGCATAAGAACTGAAGCAGGCCGGGTCACCGGGGTCGAAACAACAAAGGGCACTATATCAACTCGCCGGGTCGTCAACGCGGCAGGGCCTTATGCGCGCGATATTGGCAGGATGGCCGGGCTCGACGTGCCGGTGCTTCCTTATCGGCGCCATATTTTCATAACGGAGCCTATCGAACCGGGGTCCGCCCCCGCATCGCGAATCATGGTCATAGATTTCGACACGACGTTTTACTTTCATCGAGAGGGCGCAGGAATTCTGTTTGGCATGATAGATCCGGACGAGCCTTCGAGTTACAACACGACAGTGAGCTGGGAGTTTCTCGAGCGGGTCACCCGGGTGGCGGTGAAACGGTTGCCGCGTCTCGCAGAAGCCGGGATCGCGCACGCGTGGGCTGGCCTGTATGAAATGACTCCTGACGCGATGCCCATCATCGGGCCGGCGCTTGAAGTCGAAGGTTTCTTCTTGATCACAGGCTTCAGCGGGCATGGCTTTCAACACTCGCCTGCGGCGGGGCGCATTCTCGCCGACATAATCGCACGCCGGGAGGATCGAGACGCAGAACTGACGCCGTTCTCATTCGAGCGCTTTTCCGGAGCTTCTTCAGAGCGCGAAGCCAACGTGGTGTGACTGAACAGCGGAGCAGTTCCTTCATGCCGAGATCAAAAATCCGCTTTGTAGACTCTTGTGAACCCTGGATACCGGGCAGCCCACCACGCAGCGAACGCTAAGAGAGCGCCGGCCACGAGGTCAATCACGTAATGCTGATTCAGGACGACCGTTGCAGTCCACATGGCGCACACGTAACAAGCCATTGCGGTGAGAGCTAAGCGATTCCTTTTGCGTGGAAAGAGCAGCAATAACAAAACGGGATAAGCACCGTGCAACGAAGGCACAGCCGCGAACCACTGAGAAGCGTTTCTAATCATTCCCTGGATCAAGGTTCCGCGCATGGCCTCGGCAATGTTTGCCTGAGCAACAAGCTCGGCCGTCGGTTGAGCCATCCCGTTCAACGTCACCCACCACGGCGGAGCAACCGGCAACAACAAGTAGACAACGATTGCGGCGAAGTTCAAAAGCGTGAACGCCCGGATGTGCTGAAGGAATGCTGCGCGATATCGCTCTCGCGAAGCACCTAGCGCCCACAGCGCCAGGATAACCAGCGGCACAACAAACAGATGCGAGAAGTAGACGATCTGCGCCGTCCACTCAACAGCCCGCACAAATGCCCCGGAGTGCGCGCCTAGCCACGCGTTCGCCGCGTGCGCGGGGACGGCGCCGCTCGCCAACCAGCCAAATACCCAGCGCTCGAAGACGAAGGGATGTTCGACAGCTACGCGAGCATACAGCAGCGGCTGAACCAATCGCAGCCGATCGTATACGAGCCAGAAAGCGAACAGGGGCGCCCAATCCACGAAGAGTCTTCGCCCGCGTTCGGCGGACATCAACGCGCCGGGAACAGCCAACAGCATGAACCAGTGGTAAGCGCGAACGCTGTTGGTCGCCACCCCAAGCGCGAGATATGAGCATACACCGACGCCGACAGTTATCTGCCAAAGGTGTATCCGATCCTTGAAGAGAATGTTCGATGACAAGTTCGATCTACCAATTCCAGGTTCGACTGAGGTCGCGTGAACGCATCGCGAGTGGCGTGCCACGCTTGCCGACACTAGAAAGCACGCTCTTGCGCGCTGAATCGGCGAATCGAACTCGAGAGTGCACCACCTTCGCACGTCACATGACGAATCCTCGCTGCACTCGATCAGCAGCGTTGGTCTCGGCTCATCGCGAGCGATTTGAGTTTGCCGATGTCATGCGCTAAAAGGTGACCTTATGCCCAACATCTACGGAGTGCTGCCGGTGCTTGAAGCGTTGCGAGCCGGCGGGGGTCGTATAGATCGCATAGTCATCGCCGAAGGGGTACGAGATGCCAGGCTGCGCGAAGTCATCGAAGCCGCGCGCCATGCTCGTGTACCCGTTCGACGCGAGCCTCGCGTTGCGCTGGATCGGCTAACTCACAACGCAAATCATCAGGGCGTTCTGGCAATCACTTCTGCTGCGAGCTATTCGGACGCCGACGAACTCTTAAGCCGAATCTCGCCCGACACGATCTTCGTTCTTCTTGATGGCGTGGAGGATCCTCAGAACCTGGGCGCGATCATCCGAACTGCCGAGTGCGGTGGCGCCACAGCGGTTATCGTACCAGAGCGTCGAGCGGCTCACATCACCGATGCGGTTGCGAAAACGTCGGCAGGCGCGGTCGAGCACTTGCCCGTCGCGCGCGTCACCAACCTCGCTTCCCTTATCGAAGAGCTGAAGAGGCGCAATGTCTGGGTTGTGGGCGTTGAAGCCTCAGGCCCGATGGCATACACCGAATTCAACTACTCCGGCGCGCTAGCTCTCGTGTTTGGCGGCGAAGGCCATGGACTTCATCGGCTGGTGCGGGCACGTTGCGACGCGGTGGTATCGGTCCCAATGCGCGGCAAGGTGACGTCGCTCAACGTTTCGGTAGCCGTGGGCGTCGTTTTGTTTGAAGCACTCAGGCAGCGCTTCAAAAAGTAGTTGGCGGGCGATGCGGCTTCCCTGTGAGATCGCCGCTTCACTTATCTTCGACCTAACCTCCCCCTCCAACTCCCGGGTCGTTTCCGTTCATCGGCGGCGGATCGGGGTTTGGTCGATGGTAGTGTGGTCCTTTGTGTTTAAGCGCCGTTCTGAAGTACTTGGTATCCAGCGAAGTGTCGGTCAGCAGCTTGACTTCAACGCGCTTTGTCGCACTTCCGATCGAGGAACTCGACCACACATCGGTCCCACCATCTCTTCGCAATCTCAATTCTTCTCCAAGGTCCAGGTCAAAGTGAACAAGGACATCGTTGGCGATTGGCCGGGTCGGCAAGCTGTTCCCGGTGGCGCCATCGTCGCTCAACCGGTGCTCCTTGAAGGTTCGGGGTCTGACGTCTTTGCTTTCAAAGTCACCTGAGTGAAAGCGCAGTATGCAATCGTACTCCGACACAATAAAATCCGGCGTGCCTGTTGGGTAGAGTTCGTTCTTTTTCAAGATGTCTTTCTTGAAGGATTGTGACTGATTCACTCCGGCCTTAACGCTCCCGTCTGCTGCCAGGTGCTGCACGTCGATCGTCTCATTGCGCTTGCCCAACTTAGTGTTAGAAAGAGGTTGCGCAGGTTTGCCATCTTCGGACACCACAATGTCGTGTGGTCCTGGCGTTTCAAAGTAACCGACATCGAGGGGCGCCGGGCCGGCACTGTCGTCGATCAGAAAACCCCCACTGTCAAGAATGATTGTTACTCGCATTGGCGTCTGCTCTCCTTTCACCAGATATTTGGATACTCCCTTATCCATGAAGCCGCGATTGATACGACCTATCTCTTGTAAATGTCAGTTCGTCTCATTTCGTTTCGGATTCGCTTAAGTGCATGCCGATTCTCAGGTCATCTCGAGGCTGAGCTGCCGCCGACCACAATGAACGGCGCCCAGTAAAACGGATGCTCGTAGGTCCGCGCCAACTCCACCTGAGCCCTACGGAGTGCTTCCGCTGCGTGCATACCGACGGTCAGCTTGCGTTGTTTGTGGAACTCGATCATCAATTCGCTTGTCGCCTTCGAGTCCACAGGCCAGAGGCTCGCCACAACCGTCGGTACCCCGGCGGCAAGAAGTGGCCGAACCAGGCTCACTATGCCCTCGCCTCGGTAGTATTGCCCTAGTCCGCTCTGGCAAGCCGAGAGCACGACCAATCTAGTGCGAGGCAGTTTCATACCATAGAGCTCGCTGAGGTAAAGCAATCCGTCATTAGGATCAACGGCCGGCTCCTGAGGCAACGCTTTTGTTAGGGCGGCGCTTCGCGTGATCGTTCCTTTGCTGGTTGCGCCGGCAGGCGGCGACGCGGCAGGAGCAGAGTCATGGCCAGGCAGCGGCGCGCTTTGGTTCGGCGTTGTGCCTGCCAGCACCAGCGCCGCCAGCCATGGCGAGCTTTCATCCACGAGGCAGTGAACAGCCAAATGCGCTACGTCGCATTCTCCCATTGCCGACCGCACTCGCGGCTCGGTGGCCTGCGCCCCAATTAGCGTTACCGACTCGGGGGCGTAGAACCTCGCCGATTGACCGGCCTCCCTTTCCGCGTCCTCCAGGGGCCGCAGGTTCGGAAAGTACTCGCTATTGAACTTAGGGTCGCCCACCGCAAGGATTTTTTCGAGCTTGGCGGCTGACGTTCGCTCGCCCTCTTTGAGGCATCGGATGAGCACCGAAGCGGAGGGCGCGTAGCTTAAACGGTGGGATTTGAAGAGATACTGCAGCGATCCGTCGACCAACCCTGCGAACGGAAGAAAATGCAGGGCCTTGTCCGGCACTATGCAAAGATTCATCACGCCGTCGATTTCTCTTTCCACCGGCTTGATCAAGTAGTCATAAAGCTCGCGCGCTTTCTCGTTGATTTCGTCTATGGGCGCAATGTTTCGAAGTCCGGCGATGTACTCGCGCGTCAACCGGTCGAGCGTCTCGGTCGTGGCCGATGATTCTTTCACCTTCAATCCGGAACGCGTGATCAGAAACAGGTATGTGCCTTTACTTGTAACCGAGTATTGAACGACCGTCAGGTCATCGGGGAGCTTGGACCGGACATCGGCAAGGGTGAGCGGTGCCACCAGCTTGGACGGGCCCGAGGTTCTTGCGGAGTTCTGTTGATCGTAACCGACGATTTGAGGTTCGTTTGGCCTGGCCGTATGCGAGATTTCCTCAAGCAGCGCGCGGGCGCGCGAACGTTCCGACATCTCGAACGCCTCGGCCGATCGATCGAGCGAGCCAACATCCAGAGAGATCAGTTGATCGAACACGCTATGGCTTGCATCCAGAAAGTGGCTTCGCTGATCGCCAGTCGCAATGTTGGCGCGGTAACGTTCAATTTCCGACACGGCGCGCACCAGGTCTGATCGCGCCCTATCGTTCTGGCCCGATGCAATGTACGCGTTGGCGCGGGCACGGAGGAGATCTATCGTTAGCAGGGCGTTTCCTTCGTCGAGCGCCGCCAGGCCCTCGGCTCTTGCGTAGTATCCGAGCGCGCGTTGCGTATCGCCGCTTCGCGACGCGATCTCAATGGCGTTAGTGAGCACACGCGCTTCGGTGAGGTCGCGCGCCCGGCTTTGCGCCGTGGCCTCCAGGTAATCAAAGGCGCGTTTTAGATTGGCTTCGGCTTGCTCGGACTGACTAAGCCGAGCGTTCTCTACGGCGACAAAGGATGAGAACTCCGCCGCGTACTCAGACTTCTTCGCCTGTTCGGAATAGCTGAGCGCTTGATAGGCGTAAAGCAGGGCGAGGGCATGCTGATTGCGGAGGCTGTAGATGCTGGCGATTTGCGAGTAATTGTAGGCAAGGTTTAAGAGCCTTCCTGAGGGCCGCCCATTCTCTAGGATCGATTTCGTCGATTCCCGAAGCCGCCCTAACGCGCCGTCAATGTTCCCGAGCTGGATATATGGAACGCTCATGTACTGCAGGATTCTCGACTCAAGTTCAGGGGACTCACTGCAAAGTGATATAGCCTGCTGAAAATACTTAATCGCGAGAGAGTCTTGCCCGAGCCGGGACGTCACAAGAGCAAGCGCGTTTAAGAACCTGGCTCGATCAAAAGGCCACTCGCGCGACTCGACAGAAGAGAGGAGCTGCTTTAGCTTCTCGATGCTCTCCTTAAAGCGCTTGGAGTAGTAGTAGTAGTCCGCGACCTTAAAAGCAGAAAGTGCTTCAAACACATCATTGCCTCTTGCGCGAAACTCCTTCTCCAATCGCTCGAAGATCAAGTTCGTTTCATCCGTCATTTTGTCGCGCCGCGACGTTTCCACATAGCCCTTGATCAGCCCCAGCTCAGTTCGCCGAGCCGAATCAGGCAGGCTTGCAAGGTACTTGCCGACATCGCCTGTTATTGAGTCGCTCAACTTCTCAATCAGCACGTTGCCGATAAGCCGTATCTCAGACAACGCGCGTTCAGCCCCCACTGGATCGCCGTCCACGGCCCTCTGTAGGTGCTCAATCGTCGCGTCCCAGATGGCATGCGTTCGGAGCAGTTCAGAGTTCCGGTCCACGAGCCTCGTCGCATCATCGATCCGGCCAGCGGCGAACGCCGCATCGAACTCTACTACCAGGCTGGTTGCAGCATTCTGCGGTTCGGGCGGGCGGGACAGCTCCTCGATTCGGCGCTTGATTTCGTCGAGCCAGCCCTTGTCTCGCTCGACCTCTGCCGCGCGATTGAAGTCGTTGCGCGCCGGATCTCTAAGCAGAAGCCGCTGGTAACTGAGCGCGCGATTGAACAGCGCTTCCGGCATGTCGGATTTGTGCTTTAGCGCGGCGTCGAATTCGTGTATGGCATCCTCGAACTTCTCCTGTTGAATGAAGCAGACACCGAGGTCGTTGTGAGCCTCGGCGCTTTCGGGCGCGCTCGCCATTGCGCGACGCAGATACTTGAGCGCTTCTGGGAGCTTCTCGCCCTTGCTCAGCAGCAGCTTTGCGTAACCGAGCTGAGCTCGAGCGTCACCCGTGGCGGCGGCGTCTTCCAGCAACTCATGCGCTCGTTGGAGCCTCTCCCACTTGATGTCCGACGTATCGTGACGCGAGGGGTTGAACTCACCGCCCTTGAACGCGCCCGACAATCGGGGCTCGATCAACCGCCGGCTGCTGAACGCGTCGACTAGCGCGCTCGTGCCCCGCTCGACTGGCGAGCCTCGCGACTTGTATGCGATCAGGACACCGCCAACCCCCAGAACTATGATCACAAGCGATCCAATGACAAACCACCGCCACGAGATAAAAGCAGCGCGGCGGTTGAGCGGTTCAGTCTCGAATGTGTTTTCCCTCGCGGCCATCGTTGGGGACCTCCGGGCTCTGTGGGAGTCTTATATATCACACCTCGGCTGGTGGACGAACTAAAACTTTGATCAAGGTGATCACGCATTTGAATCCGAGAATCACCGAGATCACTCAGGTTGACATCACCTGCATCCGTGAATTACGGTTTGTGTCTGTTAGAACCAGTCGAGATCCAATGACGACGACTCATAACAAAGGAAGTACACTCTGTCGAAGGTAACGATAAAAAGAAAGCGCATTAGCTGGTTCGCAACCGCCGGTGTACTTGTAATCGCGCTTTCCATAGGGGCGAACGATTCGGCCGTCGCCTATCAACGCCCACAGCAGCGGAGGCCGGAACCCAAGAAGGCATCCCCGCCCAGTGAAGCATCCGCGCAAGCTCTCTCCCCTCAAGATGCGCTAGACCGGGCTCGCAATGCGCCCACTCCACAAGAGCGCGTAAGCCTGCTTGAAAAGTTCGTTGCCGTTAGTCGCGGCTCATCGCTTGAAAACGAAGCGCGCGAGTTGTTGATGCGCGAATACGCGCTCAAGGGCGAGCAAGCGCTCAGAGAAGCGAATCCTCAACTGGCGATGCAGGTTTTTAAGGCCGCGTTTCGCGTGGCGCCGGCCCTCATTAACGACACTATTTTCGGCCAGTACATTTTTCCCTTGCCTATGGCGATGAACGCGTTCGGCTACCGTGTCGAATCGGCTGAGCTAATGCGATCGTTCGAGCCCCGTTTCGAAAGCGAGCCAAACCGGCTGGTTCAAATAGGGTTCTTTTACGTTCAGATTGAAGCGCCCTTTGAGGCCGTGCGCGTGCTGGAACGAGCCGTCCAGCTAGCGCCGCAGGACCATCGTGCGCACAACAGCCTGGGGACGGCTTATCTTATCAGCTTGCGACTGGACGACGCGGCTGCTGAGTTTCAGCGGGCGATCGAGATCGACGCGAAGGATGAATTTGCGAATCTGAATCTCGGCAACCTCGCGCGAGCAATGGGCGATCATCAGCGTGCCATTTCCTACTATCGTAAACAGATTTCGCTGAAGCCCGACGATGCGGAAGCGCATGGCGGTTTGGGGATTGCGATGCTCGCGCTGGGCCGCGATGAAGAGGCCGCGCCTGAGTTGAAACGGGCGCAGGAGCTTGCGCCTTCGGATTATCGCTTTCTCACTCAGCTCGCTTTTTTTTATGTCACCCGTAAGAAAGCCGCGCTAGCCCGGCCGCTCATCGAACAGGCCGCGCGCATCGAGCCTCGCTACGCCTGGGCGTTTATCGCGAAAGCGGAAACTGACTTGCTTGAAGGGAAGTTCGGCGATGCGCTCGCGATGTTGATCAGCGCGCAAGGTCACGCAGGATTCGCTACGCTGAACTTCGAGCTGGTCAAAGCTTTGATGTCACTTGACGGCTACGATCAAGCTACCGAAGTAATGGCCAAAGCAATCAGGGTGAACGGCGACGGCGAGTTCGAGGCGCTGCTTGGCGGGGCGATCAATGCCAGGTCGCTAAGGCTCGACTTGTTGCTCGAACGCGAAAGACAGGCGGCTTTGTTCTTGAGCTATGACCCGACGACGTCGTTTCAATACAGGCTGGCGGAAGCGATTGCCCGGATCGCCCACTATACAAAAGTCGCGCTCGCCGCGCGGAAACCGGCACCAAAAGCTGCGACTCGCAGTCGAGTTCGGCCAGGGCAAACGAAAGCCTCGGACGCGACAGAAGACCAGGCGTCTAAAGGTGCGACTCGGCCTCGGCGCGCGACGAGCCTGCCGTCCTTAACCGCGGAGCTTTCGGCCGGACGCGATGCAAACCTTCCGGGAATGACCGACCTTCTTCGGGCCATTACTACCTTCACGACGCTAGACGATGGGCGCCAAGCGTTTCGAATGGTTTGGGTTGCACGCAAACTGACCGAAGCCGATCTTGCGCTGGACGCCGCGGAACAACTTGCTCGCCGTGCGATTGCGATCGCCGACACTGCAACTGAGCCGGCAGGCTCGATGCGCGATGCACCTTCGCTTGACCGCGAAGGCCGCCGCGCGATGTTCCGGGGTCGCGCTTACGATGCGCTAGGCTGGGCGCAGCTCAAAAAGGGCAACACGCGCGGAGCGCTCGAGAGCTTGATCAAATCGGTTGACGTTTATCCAACAAGCCTCGATCGGAAAGAGGCAATCTGGCATCTCGCGGTTGCAACTGAGGAGGCGGGCGACGACCGGCGCGCGCTCGAACTATACATTGCAAGCTACGAGCCCGAGTCGCCTACAGCGTCGGTGCGCCGAGCTAAGATTGAATCGCTTTACAAGAAGCTCAACGGATCAGTCGCGGGTCTTGAGCAAAAGCTCAGGCAGCAATGACGCAGAATCGAGACACTGAAGCGGCCGGGCGCTATCACGATCTAACCAAGCATTCGTATTGGAGCATCCGCACTAACGCACACTACCTCGACTGGTCGAACAAGCCATCGCCATTCAAGATCTATCCGGGGATTGAGCCGATACCTCTTCCGCGCGCGCTGGTGCAGACGCTTGCTCCTGCGCTTGAAGTCGTATCATCAACCGGCGTCGGGTTCAGCGGTGATAAGAAGCCGGACCTGGAGCGGCTTTCCAGCATTTTGTTCTACGCGGCTGGAGTCACAAAGCACAAGACTTATCCTGGTGGTGAGCTTTACTTTCGGGCAGCGGCGTGCGCAGGCGCCCTGTATCCGACGGAAGTCTACGTCGTCTGCGGCGATATCGATGGGCTAGACGCTGGCGTCTATCACTTCAATCCCGGCGACTTCGCCTTGAGACGTTTGCGTGAAGGAGACCTTCGCGGCGTGTTGTTTCGCGCAACAGCCGGGGAGTTGCGAGTCGGCAGCGCGCCGGTCACGCTGGTCTTCACTTCGATAAGCTGGCGCAGCACATGGAAGTATCGCGATCGGGCTTACAGGTATCACTTCTGGGACAACGGGATGATCCTGGCGAATGCGCTTGCGATGGGAGCGGCGCACGAGCTTCCTGCTGCGGTAGTGATGGGCTTCGTTGAGGCGGAGGTAAATAAGCTGATAGGGATTGATGGTGAGCAAGAGCTCGCGTTGAGCCTTCTCGCGCTCGGCCATACCGACGAGGGACTACCTGACTGCGCGGCAATTGAAGAGCTTCCCGAGATCAACTTCGACGTCATGCCTATCTCGGACTCTCCCGTTGATTATCCCTCAATCCGTGAGGCGCACGCCGCGTCTTCATTTACGGATCACGAGGAGGCGCGCGACTGGCGAAGCGCGACACGCGAGTCAAGAACGCCTGCGATCGAAGGGGAGATTTTCTCGCTTGCCCCGGTGCCGGAAGAAAAACTGCCAGCCGACGCGATCGAGGACGTAATTCAACGTCGTGCTTCAACGCGGCGATTTGCGGCTAAGCCGCTGCCCCTGGCGGACCTCTCGGAAATCATCGAGCGCGCTACGCCAGACATAACGACTGACTTCCTGGCGCGCGGCGGAACTCCGCTCAATGACCTCTACGCGATAGTCAATCGAGTAGACGGCCTGCCGCCCGGTGCGTATTTCTATCGCAGGGAAGATCGCGCGCTTGAGTTGCTGAAGCCCGGCGACTTCAGCACGAGAGCTGCTTACCTGACGCTCGATCAAGACCTGGGCGGCGACGCTAGCGTGACATTCTTTTTCATGGCCGACCTGAAGACTGTGCTGGAAGCGTATGGCAACCGTGGATATCGCGCGGCACAGATGGAAGCCGGAATCATAGGAGGGAAAATGTACCTGACCGCTTATGCGCTCAAACGCGGAGCGACGGGCTTGACCTTCTACGACGACGACGTAACCGAATTCTTGTCGCCGCACGCAAAGGGCAAGAGCTGCATGTTTGTTGTGTCTGTGGGGGTGCCCGGGAAGCGGCTCGTTTACTAGTTGGAACAACTGAGCCCATGATGATGGGAGTAAGGACAAAATGAGAATCAAGAAGCTCTTCAAACGTGAGCATACAAACAAGCAGCCAGTTGATTTGGAGCAGGTACTGAGCTTAGACAAGTTAGAAGGTATTTTTCGCCCTGACTACCTCAACGATCAAAAGATTGACTACTACTTTAATCAGCAATATGGTGACTTAGTGCAATTTACAAGGACACAAGGAAATGAGATTGCGTCTGAAGTAGGAGGCACCATCAAGAGCAACGGTGGCCTTCCCCTGCTGGTAAGTCTTCAGGCGGAAAGTAAACTATCCGCAAAGCTGAAGTCTGACGCGCCTGAAACTTATTGTGTTGCTACCATAGCGCGATTCAATATCCTAAAGAAATTTTGGAGCAGCCAAAGTAAGATGATTTCACTCAACGAAATTGACAATCATTCGATTCCAACATCACACACGCTTATTGAGGAAGCCTTCAATTTGGCAGTAGATTTTAATGGCTCTTGGATTGACAACCAGGGTTTTTCTCCCCAGCTATCCAAGATACCAGTCCTTGATTATGGCTTTAGGTTTTCAGCCTACATTCAGTGATGAAAAATCTGTGTTCTATAAGATTCTTCGTGAGATTGAAAATTAGAAACGCAAAGGGCCGACATTTATCGCAAGAAACCTAACAATGGCGTCAACCGGAGCCACCGAAGGGGATTTCGCCTGGTTTCTGGAGTGTTCGGCGGCACCCTCTGTTACGCCGGGCGTTCGTAACTTGCCCTGGCCTGGAGACGGACCCCTATAATTGGCTTTGATGTTACGTGTCAGGTGATTGAAACGTGTTCAGCAGGGTTGTCTTAAACATACTTGGAACTATGTTCCTGTTGGTTGGCGTACTGGGAGTGGTCCTGCCGTTACTCCCGGCGACGCCGTTTCTGCTACTAGCCTCTGCTTGCTACGTGAGGGGGTCTACAACTCTTCACAACTGGTTGATGAGCCATAGGTATTTGGGCCCTTACATAACCAACATTAAAGATATGAGAGGCATGCCGATTAAAGCTAAGATTATTACGATAACTGTTCTGTGGGTGTCGCTGCTGTTCTCAATGTACCGAGTGGATTCGTTGCTGCTGGATTCGACACTGCTCATCGTTGGAATAGGTGTCACGACATTAATTTTGAAGCTCAAGACCCTGGCGCGGAATTGAGAACTCAACCTCCCCCTTTCATCGACTATTAATCCATCAAGTCGTGTTCCCGCCAGTCGAGCCCCGCCCGAAGCGTTTTGCTATGATTAGCTGCACTCAGAAAAGCTTATGCTCGGCGCCCTGATCATCGACAAACCCGAAGGCCTCACCTCTCACGACGTCGTCGCGCGTGTTCGGCGCATTGCGGGCACGCGTCGGGTTGGACATGCCGGCACTCTCGACCCTTTCGCGACTGGAGTGCTGGTCTGCTGCATTGGCCGCGCAACCAGGCTGGCTCAATTTCTGGTCGGTCTCGACAAGGAATACGTCGCGACCGTCCGGCTTGGCTATGCAACTGATACTCAGGACGGTACAGGCAAACAGATCACTCCGCTTTGTTCATCGAGTGAGCTGGGCGTCGAAGACGTGCACCGGATTTTGCTTCAGTTCACCGGCCCTCAGTTGCAGACACCGCCTATGTTTTCCGCGAAGAAAGTCGGTGGTGAGAGACTGTACCGCGCGGCTCGAGACGGTCGCGAAGTCGAGCGTGATCCTGTTAGCATCGTCGTGCACTCGATGAAGGTGATCGAGGACGCGGTGCCCCCGCTCGTCACAAACGAGGACGGCACGGTCGAGTTCTGTATCCAGCTGCGCTGTTCGTCAGGAACGTACGTGCGGACGCTTGCTTACGATATAGGCGAGAGGCTCGGTGTGGGTGCCCATCTTATCACGCTCCGGCGCACGGAGGTCGGGCATTTCCGACTAACGCACGCGTTGACGTTGGATGAACTGGAAACTATGGACCGCGACAAACTGGTTGATGCACTAATAAGCCCCTATGACATGCTTTTGAATCTGCCGGTGCTTGCGCTCGATGACGAAGGGACCAGGCGAGTAACTAATGGGCGCGCGCTCCCGCTGTCGCCGGAGCAAGCCGCTGCCGTGGAACCCGCAGTGCACAAACTACGACTCAGCGACAGCAAGGGCACTCTGGTAGCTGTCGGGGACTTCGATCGCGAGGCCAGACTTGTCAGCCCTCGCGTTGTGCTGGCAGGTTAGAGCCGGTTGCTGCGGGTTGGGCACGTTAACTGACCGGCTTAAGCGCCGGTCATAGCAACCTTAGAGTCTATTGTCGGTCAGAGTGATTATGATGAACAGCGGCGGCTTCGAAATCCCACCAACGCAGTTGGTGGATCCTTCATACCCAGCCTACAAGGGAGGCGGGCGGGCCGCTAAATCCCACCAACGCAGTTGGTGGATCGTTCACACCCAGCCTAACTCGGCTGTTCCCGTGCGTAGGCAGTATATGAACAATCCACCAACTGCGTTGGTGGGATTCGGCAGCGGAGCCGTGATGCTCGTGTAGGCTGGGTATGAACCATCCACCAACTGCGTTGGTGGGATTCCGAAAGTCACGCAGTTCATCACAATCACTGTGACTACAATACTGCAACTCCCTTTTGGATTACTGAGATCTCTATGCAAGACGGAATGAGCCTGGCACCAGTTGGCAGATTATCAGTAGTACTTTTGAATGCATTCTTGCTGCTCGCCAATGGGTTTGTGGCAAACGGGGTTGCCCTCCAGACACAAAAAAAGACCGATGATAAAGACCAGCCAGTTCGCCTAAAAACAGATCTGTTTGAACTCAGAGCCGTCGTCACGGACGCTAAGGGCAAGCTGGCCGGTGACCTGCGAAAAGAAGACTTCGAGTTGTTGGAGAACAACCGCCCGCAGACTATAAGCTTCTTCTCTATCAAGCGCGTCCTGAACGACGGCACAAGTCAGCCATCAATCAAAGAAACTGCCGCGAATCCTCCGGGCCGAACTATCGTGCTCTTCGTAGACACTCTCCACTTAACAGCCGCTTATGTCCCACAGGTCAAGCAAGCGCTCAGACATTTCGTCGAGCATCAGATGACGCCTCAGGACCTGGTAGCGCTTGTCAGCAGCGGCGGATCGCTCGGCCTACTGGGTCAGTTTACGCGAGACCGGCAACTGCTTCGCTTCGCGATTGACCGCCTGTCACCTGGTCTCACGGGCAGAGGGAGTTTTTTCACTCCATATCTTGCGGCGCAAATCGTCCGTGGGGATGAGGACGCTCTAACGGTCGCGGCGCAGATCGTCAAAGCCGAAGAAGGCGTCCGCGCTTCGCCGCCCGGGAGGGAGCCTGATTACTTACCCAAGCAGATTGCGCGTCAAAGGGCGATTGAGATTCTTAACGAATCGGAGAACAAACGTAGGCTAACGCTGCTTACTCTCAGAGAAGTTGCTGAGCGTATGGCCGGCACGCCGGGTCAGCGTTTGATGGTTTATTACACCGACGGCTTCTCGATGCGGGGCACGAAAGGAGAAATAGAAACAAGCGATATTCAAAGCGTCACGAGCCGGGCTGTCCGTTCCGGCGTCGTGATTTATTCGATGGATGTCCGAGGCTTGTATGTAAATCCGATATTTGACGCTGCCGCCGGGGAGATTATTGCCAATGGAAATAACCTTTCTTTGTTGACCGGTTACCTATCGACTTCAACCAGAGAAGCTGAAGACGGAATGAATGCTCTGGCCAAGGATACTGGCGGAGAAGCCTTCTTTAATATAAACGATTTGAAAGGCGCGCTACGAAAAGCGCTCGATGAGAACAGCACATACTACGCGCTGGCTTTTTACCCGTCCGACATTGGAGACAAGAGCTTTCGCCGCCTCACGCTCCGGGTGAAGAATCACCCGGATTACAGAGTCAGAACACAAAGAGGTTATTCTCCCATTGAAGCGAAGAAAGCCGAGCCCGTTCGGACGCCTCAAGAGAGATTGGTCCAGGCGATAATGTCGCCGCTCCCAGTAACCGATATTGGCATATCGGCCTCTGCTGATTTCTTTGCAAGCGACGCCGACAACGCGCAGGTTTCTTTTGAGGCGCACATCGACGGGCAGAAGCTGAATTACATAGAGCAGAGCGGGAATTTTCACTTTGAGTTAGAAGTCGTTACGTCGATCCACGATCTTTCTGGAAAGAGGGTGGAAGGCTTCGCGGAAACGGTGAAGGCGAACCTGCTACCGAAGCGATTGGAGCTTTTGAGGCGCAACGGGTTGAACTATTCAAAGCGACTCGCACTCAAGCCGGGTCTGTACCAGTTTCGAGTCGGTGTGCGCGAGCTTTCAACCGACCGCATAGGCGCGACGACTGCCTGGGTGGACGTCCCTGATCTAAGTAAAGGCAAGCTCAACCTCAGCAACATCTTTCTACGCCGCGACCTGAACGAAAAAGATCAGAAAGTTCTAGATGTAAAAAACGCCGAGCTTCCTAATACCAGAACAGCGCAAGGCATCAAGTCATACAAGCAGGGCGAGTTTCTGGTCTACCAGCTAATGATCTACAACGCGCCCACTAGAACGCAGAGCGAATCAGACATGGTGATGCAACTGTCGGTCAGTCGCGGGGACCAGACGATTTATCAAGCGCAGTGGCAGCCGCTCGCTCCTCTTGTCGTTAAGAAGGACAGGACCGGAATTGACATAGGCGGGCAGTTCAAGCTGTCGCTACAGCCGGGCGTTTATGAGTTGGCCATCGCGATTAAGGATTCCAGGTCCAAGCGGCCGATTCAACAGACTGTGGCGTTCATCGTGGAGCCTTGACCTTCTATGGTGCTCGCAGCGTCGATGTCCGAGCCGCTACTCTCAGGAGCGGCGAGACTGAATGTTTGTCTTCATTGTCGCCGGTAAGCATCTAAGTGAGGGCTCCGCATTTCGGCTAATAGATCACGAGCGACGCTCTCCCTGGGTGCCGGAGTGTGCTGGCGCGAACTCTTTCGCGGCGTCTTAAGTCAAGACGCCGGCACGCATGCCAGGCCTGGAGTTCGTCTCTTGCAGCCTGTGCTATAATCCTGCAAGAAGCTAGAGGCTGAAGATAGATCGTTGAGTTCGAGCTTGTTTTGACAAGATGCTTCGCTTTGATTTATCGAGGTTGAGCGTGCATCCAGTCGAGCCACGAGCAGCCGGGTTGTTGCCTCCGACTGTGCGCCCGAAAGGGCGTAGACTGAGTGTCGTCCTAACTCTCGTAGTGAATGGGCCGCAGAAGCCGTTTAAGGTTGGCCCCCCAGCAGGAACGGTTTCAGAGCAAAATTGATTGGCTTGCGGACGCTTTCGCGGGACTGCCTCGTGTCCGCTGGTCAGCATTCTGGATCGATTCGGAGGGACACATGGGAGAGAATAAGATAAACTTGAGCGACCTCCTTGAGACTCACCGCCGCGATCGCGAGCGGCTGGCTTGGGAAGGCACATTCAGAGACTACTTCGAACTGGTCACTCAAAACCCAAATGTATCGAAGCTGTCGCACGCGCGTAGCTGCGACATGATCCTGGCCGCGGGCGTGGAGAAGATCAACGAGGGCTCGCGAGACGAAATCGTAAGATACAACTTTTTCAGCGACGACCTTTTTGGCATTGAAAGGCCCATCTCCAAGATCGTCGAGTACTTCAAGTCGGCGGGCCAGCGCCTGGAAGTTCGAAAACGAATCCTTCTGTTGATGGGTCCGGTGGGCGGCGGCAAATCCACTATCGTCACCATGCTCAAGCGCGGCCTCGAGAAATGGTCGCGCACCGATGACGGCGCCGTGTATGCGATCAAAGACTGCCCGATGCACGAAGAGCCGCTTCACTTGATTCCGCCCGAGCTCAGACCGGAAATAGAACGCCATTATGGCATCTACATCGAAGGCGAGCTTTGTCCCCAGTGCCGTTACAACCTGGAACACGTCTACCGCGGGCGGCACGAGGACGTTCTGGTGCACCGCATAGTTTTTTCTGAGAAGGATCGCATCGGCATCGGCACGTTTGCTCCGTCCGATCCGAAGTCTCAGGACATTACCGAGCTGACCGGCTCGATCGATCTATCGACAATCGGCGAAGTGGGCGTCGAATCAGACCCGCGCGCCTACAGATTCGATGGCGAGCTCAACATCGCCAATCGTGGATTGATGGAATTCGTCGAGATGTTGAAGGTCGATGAAAAGTTCCTGTACAGCTTGCTCACGCTCAGCCAGGAACAGAACATCAAGACGGGCCGCTTCGCGCTGATCTACGCGGACGAAGCGATCATCTCACACACGAACGAGAATGAGTACGCGGCGTTTGCCGCGAACCGCAAGAGCGAGGCGCTGCAAGACCGAATCATCATGATTCGGGTCCCGTACAACCTGAAGGTCTCGCAGGAAGAGCGGATCTACGATAAGTTGCTGAAGCAGTCCGACGCGCTGCGCAACATTCACATCGCGCCCAACGCCCTAAAGATCGCGGCGATGTTTGCAGTCATGACCAGGCTGGAAGAACCGAAGAAGGCGAACATCGACATCGTCAAAAAGATGAAGCTGTATGATGGCGAGGATGTTGACGGCTTCAAGTCGAAGGACGTGCGCGAGCTTCAAGAAGACACGGTCCGCGAAGGAATGGACGGAATAAGCCCGCGCTACATCATCAATCGTCTCTCGGGCGCGCTGGTTCGCGACAACATTACCTGCATAAATCCAATCGATGCGTTGCGTGCGGTCAAGGACGGTTTCGAGCAGCACACCGGGATCTCGGCTGAGCAACGCGAGCGGTACCTGAATCTGGTTTCGGTCGCCCGTCGTGAATACGACAATATAGCGAAGAACGACGTTCAGCGAGCGTTCGTCTACTCCTTCGAGGAGATGGCAAAGACGCTGTGTGATAACTACCTCGACAATGTAGAAGCATACTGCAATAAGGAGAAACTCAAAGACGCGATCACCGAAGAGGAGATCGAGCCGGACGAGAAGCTGATGCGATCGATCGAGGAGCAGATTGGGATCAGCGAAAACGGGAAGAATACGTTCCGGCAAGAGATTCTGATACGAATCTCGAGCCACGCGCGAAAGGGCAAGCCCTTCGAGTACAAGTCGCATGAGCGTCTGAAGGAGGCAATCGAGAAGAAAATCTTCTCCGACCTGAAAGACGTTGTGAAGATCACGACTTCCACCAAGACGCCTGACGCCGATCAGCTACGCCGGATCAACGAAGTAATAGATCGGCTGGTATCGCAGAACGGCTACTGCACGGTATGCGCGAATGAGCTGCTGACTTACGTTGGGACGCTGCTATCAAGGTAGCGTGCTGACAAACGGTTGACGCTTGCACCGGCGCATCTATTTGCTTGGGTGAAGTAAGGTATGTCAGTCCAACGAAACGATTGGTCACTTCAACGCAAAGGTCAGATCGATCAAGATCGCCACAAGGAACGCGTGCGCGATGCGATCAAGAAGAACCTTGGTTCGATAGTTTCGAACGAGTCCATCATCCTCTCGGATGGCAAGCGCGTGGTCAAAGTCCCGATCCGCTCGCTCGATGAATACAAGTTCCGCTTCGACTACCGCAAAAAGAAACACGTTGGGACCGGCGATGGCAACTCCAAGGTCGGCGACGTGATCGCGCACGAAGGACAACCCGGGCAGGGTCCGGGGCAGGGTCAGGGGGCTGGCGATCAACCGGGACAAGAGTACTACGAGGCTGAAGTAGACATAGACGAGATCGCGAAGCTGATCTTCGAAGACCTCCATTTGCCATATCTCGAAGAGAAGGCCAAGCACGCAGTCCCATCCAAGACTACCAAGTTCACTGAGATCCGCCGGTCTGGGATTCTGTCCAATCTCGACAAGCGACGCAGCATAATGGAAAACATAAAGCGTCAGGCGCGCGAGACCGGCGAGGCGCACCTCGGGCCTTTCAAGAAGGAGGATCTGCGCTACAAGACCTGGGAACAGCAGACGACTTACGAGTCGAACGCGGTTGTCATTGCGATGATGGATGTGAGCGGCTCGATGGGCGAGTTCAAAAAGTACATCGCACGCTCGTTCTATTTCTGGATGGTGCGCTTCCTGAAGACCAAGTACGACAACGTCAAGATAGTCTTTATCAGTCATCACACCGAAGCGAAAGAAGTAACCGAAGAGCAGTTCTTCACCCAGGGCGAGTCGGGCGGGACGGTCGTATCGTCAGCCTATCGCTTGGCCCTCGACATAGTCGGCGAGCGCTTTCCGGCGCACGATTGGAACATCTATCCGTTTCATTTTTCGGACGGCGACAATTACTATTCGGACAATGATGAGGCGGTCAAGCTTGCCGACGAGCTGATCTCGACGTGCAATCTATTTGGCTATGGTGAGATCGGCGAGGAAGGCGCGTCGAGTTATCGGCGTTCGTCCGGTGCACTGCTTTCAATCTTCAAGGACAGGCTGAGGAGTCAGGACCGCTTCGTCGGAGTTCGCATCGATGACAAAGAAGAAGTCTACCCCGCGTTGAAAGAATTCTTCGGCAAGCGCGGTGAAGAAGCGTAAACAATTGCGGATTTCGGATGCGGATTGCGGAGTTGAGCAGATGGTTGACCGGGAAGTACAGGAACTAGAAAAAGCAGTCGACCAGATCTGGGAAATTGCTACCAGGTTCGGGCTCGATCCGTTCCCGGTGCGCTTCGAGATCGTGCCTGCCTCGGTCATGTACGAAGTCGGTTCTTATGCGCTGCCGGGACGCTACTCCCACTGGACTTTTGGCAAAGCCTATCATCGCATGAAGATGATGTACGACTTCGGTCTCTCGAAAATATACGAAGTCGTCATCAACTCGAACCCTTCGTATGCGTTTCTGCTGGAGACCAACTCGCCGACTCAAAACAAGATGGTGATCGCGCACGTGCTTGGTCACATCGACTTCTTCAAGAACAACTTCTACTTCTCGAAGACCAACCGCAGAATGGTTGACGGAGCCGCACTGCACGCGCGTCGAATGGGCGAGTACGAATTTAAGCACGGCAGAAAGGTCGTGGAACAATTTCTCGACGCCGTGCTTTCGATAGAGGAGCACATCGATCCAAATTTCTTCATCAGGAAACCAACCGAGGATCCTGACCAGGAAGCTGATAAGAAGCCGAGCAGGCGCGAGGGCCGATACGACGATCTACTTTCGAAGGAAGAGCGCCAGGAGCAAGAAGAAGGCAGTGGTGATCGAGGCGACGCACGCAAACACAAGCCGAGTCTCGAGGTGCCCGAGAAGGACCTGGTCTATTTCATAATGAAGCACTCGCCTTCCCTCGAGCCGTGGCAGCGTGACGTCATGGCGATGCTGCACGAGGAGATGGAATATTTCATCCCCCAGCTACAAACGAAGATCATGAACGAAGGCTGGGCTAGCATCTGGCACTCCCGCATCATGCGCGAGATGGATCTGCCGACCAACGAGCATTTGGAGTTCGCCGAATTACACGCGGGAGTTGTTTCACCGCACAAGGGGCAGCTCAATCCTTATTATCTCGGCTACAAAGTTTTCGAAGACATCGAAAAGCGGTGGGACAATCCTACCGACGAAGATCGCGAGAAGTTTGGGCGCGGCGGAGGCGAGGGCCGCGAGAAGGTGTTTGAAGTGCGTGAACTTGAAAACGACATCTCGTTCCTGCGCAATTACCTGACTGAGGAGCTTTGTGAGGAGCTGGATCTATTCGTCTATCAGCTAGTCGACGACGAGGACTGGACGGTGACCGAAAAGAAGTGGGAGCGGGTGCGCGATCAGTTAACCGCGAATATGACCAATTTCGGGTTCCCCTATCTCGAAGTCGTCGATGGCGATTACGACGGCAATCGCGAGCTGTACCTGATGCACCGTTTTGAGGGAGTCGAGTTGGATATGAAGTACGCCCGCAAGACGCTCGAATATGTTTACAAGCTCTGGGGTCGCGACGTGCATCTTGAAACGCAGGTCGACGAAGAACCGTTTGTCATGCATTTCGACGGTCAGGAGCACGACGAAGACTGACGGACCTCACACCTTGAATCTCCTGCCTCGGCCCGCGTATTGTTGATCCTGTCTTTCAATCCAAGCTCGTGAGGAAAGCAATGCGCCCTATAAAGCATGTAAAGCTCGTCGGATCCCTGTCCATTTTCGCCGTGTGCCTGACTCTTACTCTCGCGCCTTCGGCAAACGCCTGGGGCGAAGAAGGTCACCGCTATATAAACCGTGTCGCGGCCGAGCGTATGCCCGAGGACATGCCGGCTTTCTTTCGCAACGCGGCGGCGCGACTTTCATTTCTCGGCCCGGAACCCGACCGCTGGCGCGACAACAAGGAACTCTATAAAGCGCTGAGTGAGGCCAACGCCCCCGATCACTTCCTCGATATAGATAAACCAGAGGCCTTCGAAGCAATGCCCAACGATCGCTATCTATATGCGGAGTGGCTGCGAGCCAAAGGGAAGGAACCGAAGGATGTCGGCTATCTGCCTTATTCGATCCTCGAAGGCTATCAGAAGATTCAAGTGTTGTTTCGAATGTGGCGCGACCCGCAGCACTCAGCAGAGCGTGATCAGATCGAGCAGAACATTATTTACTATGCCGGTGTTGTCGGGCATTACGTAGCCGACGGCTCGCAGCCACTGCACGCGTCCATCCACTACAACGGTTGGAGCACCAGCTCGAATCCTCAACTGTTCACGCGCGAGCCGCTGCACTGGAGGTTCGAAGGCGAATACGTAAAGGCGCAGATCAAGCCCGAAGACTTCAGCGGCCTGGTCAAACCTGCGACCAGGCTGCAGGACCCCTTTTCCGATATCGTCAAATACTTGTTCGATTCTTACAATCACGTGCCGGAGCTTTACCGAATGGATAAGACGGCCCGTTGGGACGCCAACAATCGAAACGCTGGCTCTAAGAAGTTCGTCGCCCAGCGCCTGGCTGCGGGCTCGCAGATGCTGGCAAACCTCTGGTACACAGCGTGGCTCGGTTCGGCGAGTAGCAAGCCGGACGGCCGCTAGGCGCAGTTCAAAAAAAGTTGGCAAAGCTGCGGTGCTCAGGCGTTCAATCAATGGCGGAGGCGCTCAAGCCAGAGCACGGGCTGGAAACGTTAGCGATTTGAAATCTTGAGTAGCCTCCGCCGTTTGCCTTTTTGGCGGGGACAGGATAAGACGTAGGGCTAATGAGGATCTTAATCGCAACCTTAGCTCTGCTAGCCGTTCTCGTTTCGACTCTCCACGCCCGTGACACATCCTATCTCGACGCCGCACTTGAGGCGGCGCGCTGGATAAGGGCCTCCGCTGTCCAAATCGATCGAGCTACGGTATGGCCCGCAGATCCTCGCGATTCGAAATCAGCCAATAACACCTTGTACGCAGGAACTCCGGGAGTGATCCTGTTCTTCCTCGAAGCCTACCGCTCGACCGGCGATCAATCCTTCATCAAAGACGCCCGCGCTGGCGCCGAACACCTGCTGGCCACCTTCGCAAACGAAAAAGAGTCCGGGTTGTACGTAGGCATCGCGGGAATTGGCTTTGCTCTGACGGAGATATTCAAGACCACCGGAGAATCAAAGTATCGACAAGGCGCGCTGCGATGCGCGCAGGTGCTGGGCGAGCGAGCCAGGAAGGCCGGGAAGGGAATTGAGTGGAATGATACAACGGACGTGATCGCCGGCGGCGCGGGCATCGGGCTCTTCTTGCTGTACGCCGCGCGTGAGTTGAAAGAGCCGGCGTTTCGCGAGGTTGCGATTCAAGATGGTCACCGGCTGATTGAGTTGGGACTGCCTGAAGAGAATGGAATGAAATGGAGGATGAGCCCGAGCTTCGCGCGGCTGATGCCCAACTTCTCACACGGCACGGCAGGCATCGCATACTTTCTGGCGACGCTTTATCAAGCGACCAGGAAGCGCGAGTTCCTGGATGCCGCGCTCGCCGGAGCAAAGTATCTTCGAGCTGTCGCAAAGACCGACAATGACGTCTGCTTGATCTTCCACAACGAGCCGGAGGGCAAGGACCTCTACTATCTCGGGTGGTGTCACGGGCCTGTCGGTACTGCGCGATTGTTTTATCGGCTCTACCAGGTGACCAAAGACCGCGTGTGGATGGACTGGGTCAAGAAATCTGCTCGCGGCATAATGGAGAGCGGGATTCCAGAGAAGCAAACGCCCGGGTTCTGGAACAATGTCAGCCAGTGTTGCGGCTCGGCCGGCGTGGCGGAATTCTTTTTGAGCTTGTATCGAGTCACCCGAGATCGAGCGTCGCTGGAGTTTTCAAAGCGAATCACAGCGCAATTGCTTGCGAAGGCAACGCGTGACCCCGAAGGCATGCGGTGGATCCAAGCAGAGCATCGGGTCAGGCCGGAGTTCCTTGTCGCGCAGACCGGCTACATGCAAGGCGCTGCTGGCGTTGGAATGTTACTCCTTCATCTTGACGGTTTTCAGCGCGGTAAGAAAGCATTGATAAGTTTTCCAGACTCGCCCTTTGACTAAACATCGTATCAATCCGGCACCGGCCGCTCACCTGCTAATCGATGAGTTCATGCCCGCCTACGATGTGAGCGAGTTCCACCAGACAACGGTTCGCGCACCTATTCAAAGAGTCTTTGACGCGCTTCGGACCGCTGATCTTGGCGGCTCACGGATCGTTCGCTTGCTTCTGCGATTGCGTGAGCTGCCAGCGATGTTCACAATCGGCGGGCATAAGCGAAACCTACATCTCAACCTCGATGCGCTCGTGAAAGGCGGATTTGTTCTGCTGGGAGAGAACCCTCCAAACGAGATTGCGCTGGGACTGGTCGGCCGCTTCTGGACTCTGTCTGGAAGCAGGTGTCGATTGGATGCCGACGATTTCAGAGCTTTCGATCGGCCCGGCTACGCGAAGGCCGTTTGGAACTTTTCTCTCGTTGAAGAAAGCGCGGGGATCACGAGGCTCGCGACCGAAACGAGGGTCCACTGTTTGGATGATGTGAGCAGACTGCGCTTCCGCGTGTACTGGGCGATGATAGCTCCTTTCAGCGGGTTGATCCGCCGCGAAACGCTGCGTGCGATTCGGAAGACCGCAGAGGGTACAGAGTACAAGCTTTAGCTTGCCGTGGGTTCAGGGTTCAGAGTTCAGGGTTCCGGGTTCAGAGTTCAAGCTCGAGCTTGCCCGGTTCAGCGTTCAGAGTTCAAGCTTTAGCTTGCCCGGTTTCAGAGTTCAGGGTTTCAGCCTTCAGCCTATCTTTGTCAGGTTCCGCAAGCTAAAGCTTGAACTCTGAACTCTGAACTCTGAACCCGGAACTCTGAACTCTGAACCTAAACTCTGAACCGTGCTTGATAGCGTTACAACACACCGCTAGACTTTCATCTCTATGCAAGCTCATCCAGTGGAGATTGCGATTATCGGTGCAGGACCAGCAGGTGCGCATCTCGCATCTCGCCTTGCGGCTGAAGGCTGCGAGGTAGTCCTGTTTGATCCAAAAGGCGCCTGGGAAAAGCCATGCGGCGGCGGCGTCCCGACGCGTGCGATTCGCGAATTCGCTTTTATCCTGGAGAGTTCGAGCTACCCCCGAAAGCTCGTGCGGCAAATCACGATGATTTCGCCGCTGGAACGCCGCGTTACCCTGACGCTCGATGAACCTTTCGCCGTTTACTCACGACAAGTCCTTAACAGTCTGGTGCTCGATCGAGCAATCGAGGCGGGCGCGGAGTTCGTTCGCGAAGGCGTGTCCGACTTCTCTCGCGAGTCAGATGGCTGGACCATTACGACCGATGTTGGAAATCAGTGGCGCGCTAGATTTTTAGTAGGGGCCGATGGCGCTGCCAGCTTCGCGCGTCGTCGCCTCATCGGCATCTTCCCAAAGCGAGACCTCGCGCTGGCTTTCGGCTATAACATCGCATTCGCCGAAGCGGACGAGGCTTCAGGTTCAAACGGCGACCACGGAACGCACCGCGGCGAACCCGCTACGGATGAAGTAGTGGTGCGTTTTCCAAGAGACTTCACAGGTTACTTGTGGGCGTTCCCGCGGCCGGGCGTCATGAACTTTGGCGTCGCCTCGAAGCTCGGAGAACGCACTTCCAACGAGCTGCGAACGCTGCTCACCGATTTCGTTCGGGGCTACTATGGCGGAGACATGCCCGAACCCCGTCGTGTCAGCTTCTTTGGCGCGAAGATTCCCACTCTCGACCTTGCAAGCTGGAAAGACCTGCGAGCCAGCGGAGACGGATGGGCTTTGATTGGCGATGCGGCCGGGTTTGCGGACCCGATTACTGGCGAAGGCATCTACTACGCGTTCAAGTCGGCGGACCTTTTTGCCGATGCGTTGTGCCTCGCACGCGGAACCAAAGATGGGCATAATAACGGCGAATCGCCAATCGGATCATCGAGCATTTACCTGCGCGCAGCCGGCTCATATGAGGCAATGTGGCGCGATGCTTTTGGCCGCGACCTTGAACACGCGTCTTACAGGCTTCCACACTTTTACCACGGGCGGTTCTTCGGCCGAATCTTTACGGACGCGACGATCAGGCTAGCCCGGCACCATCGTGGCGTGCGCACGATTCTTGTGCGCGCACTTACCGGCGATCAGAGCTACGTGACTTTGAAGCGAGATCTGCTCCGCCGCGCGTGGCAGGTTTTTTGATAGGCCGATTCTCGCACGAAGACGGCGCGCTTTCCCAAACTCGTTTTTGAGACTAAGACGACGTATAGATTTCTCGATCTTTTGTTGAGATCGATTCTAATCTAGTATTCACTCTGGATTACGCAGAGGACGATGAAGCAGCCCGAGAGGCTTAAGCTTATGAGAAAGGATACAGATCGTTCGGAAAATAGATCCGCTCATTTCCGAAACGGGAAAGAGGTCATTGAAAATTGCAAATTGAAAAATTGAAAATCGCCGAGGCGGCTGCTTCGTGTTCCTACCTTTGAGATTTGCAATTTGCAATTTTCAATTTGCAATCTTCCACATTTTCGGGTCAAGCTATCCCAACTCCAACAATGCCAAAGAGCCGATCACCTCTCATCATCATCTTCATCACCATCTTCATCGATCTTGTCGGATTCGGAATCGTAATACCCGTGCTGCCCCTTTACGCCGAACGCTACGGCGCATCCGAAGCGACGGTCGGAGTATTGCTCGCGGTCTATTCAGCGATGCAGTTTGTCTTCGCTCCGATTCTTGGCAAGCTTTCCGATCGAGTCGGCCGGAGACCGGTTCTGCTTGTGAGTCTGATCGGAACGTCGATCGGTTTTTTGATCATGGGTCTCGCGCCGCGAATGCCGGTCGGTTTCGTGTTATTTGGATTAGCTCCGACGCTTGTATGGCTCTTCCTGGCACGAATCATCGACGGGATAAGTGGCGGGAACATTTCGACGGCTCAAGCTTACATCGCCGACGTCACTCCGCCCGAAGAGCGATCAAAAGGGATGGGGTTGATCGGCGCGGCGTTCGGACTGGGCTTTGTGTTCGGACCTCTAATCGGCGGAGTGCTCAGCCGCGTCTCGCCTGAAGCCCCGTTCTTCTTCGCAGCAGCGATGGCTGCCGCGAACGCGACGGCGCTTTACTTCCTTCTGCCGGAGAGTCTCTCGCACGAGCATCGAAGCGAGACCCGGCGTGGCGGCATCGCACAGATACTAGAGCAGTCCGGGAGCTGGCAACTGGGGGCGGTATTGGCGACATACTTCTTCGCGACTGTTTCTTTTGCGATGATGACAGCAACTTTCGCGCTGTTTGCGGCGCATAGATTCAAGTTCGATGCGTGGCATACCGGCTTCTTGTTCGGTTACGTCGGAGTGATCGGCGCAGTGATACAGGGTGGTCTGCTGGGACGACTCGTAAAGAAGTTTGGCGATAAACCGCTGGCAGTGACCGGCACGGCGATCTTTGTCGTTAGCGTGTTCTGTTTCCCGTTGAGCCAGACGGTGACCGCCCTCATCCTCGCAAGCACCGGGGTCGCGATCGGCAACAGCCTGATGACGCCGACGCTGAACGGCCTGGCTTCCAAGAGCGTGAAGGCATCCTGGCAAGGGCGAGTGCTCGGCTTGATGGCTTCTGTAGCTAGCCTCGCCCGAATCATCGGTCCTGTGCTTGGCGGCTGGCTGCTGAGCCGCGACCCGGACTTTAGTTCCCACTACGGGCGCACGCCCTACTGGACAAGCTCTGCGATTATGTTGATCGCGCTCGGCCTGGCGCTTACGGTTCGAGCAGGCGAGGAGAGTGGGGACCGCGCTGCGCGGCGAATCGAACCCGAGGGTCGGGAACAGGCGTGATTGGTTTGTATCAGCGAGCGAGATTGTGTCGATAGCAAGGTCGCGACCTCGCCCTGCGAAGAATTCGTGATTCGTGAAACTCAAAGGTAAAGACGCCGTGGCAGGATCACAGGTTGGGAAGGGCGGTTTACCCCCGCATCCTGCGTAGTCGCCTCTGCCCAAGATGAAAGAAAAGAGCGGGGGTAAACCGCCCTTCCCAACCTGTGATCCTTCCCCTAGATCTTCATCAAACAGTTTCACGCATGAGGTTTCACCAATTATGGAGGTAAAGCGACCGATGTACTTTTTGAACGTATGGATTCACATTCTGGCCGCGGCTGTCTGGACAGGCGGGCTCATCTACACCGCAGCGGTAGTCGTTCCTTTCGCGCTCTCGCATCCCATCGAACAGCGTCAGCGAATCTTGCGCGGTCTGGGACGGAGATTTCGGTGGATAGGCTGGGGCTCAATCGGTGTTTTGATACTAACCGGCATCGGGAACCTGGTGCTTCGTCTGACACCGATCAAGTTCTCGCAGATTCTAAACGGCGAATTGTTCAACCCGGATAAGGTCGAGCGGTTGATCGCGATTTGGCTTCCGTGGAAGCTGATGCTGGTGGTCGTCATGATCGGGCTGATGGCTTATCACGACATTACGAGTATTCGGGCCGCGAAGGCATACGAAGGATCGCCCGACAGAGCGCCCGGCAATCGCATGGGCTCGCGAGCCGCAGCGCTCGCGACGCTCGTGGCGATTCTTGTGTTGTATGTATCAGTGCGCTTGGTTCGCGGTTGAGACCACACCCCTTACGCGGTGAAGAAAGGCAGTATAAAAGCGACGGTAAGAGCCATAGCAATCACCGCCTTCTTGAGTCTTTCGTAAGTCTCATTGGGTTCCTTATTGCTTTTGAGCAAGTCTCTCATGTAACATCTATCGCGAGCCTTGTTTTTGTTTTGGAGATCCATGATACTTTTCTTCTTGACACGCATTGCCGAATAGTATTATATACACGGCGCTCTCTCTTGGGGATTCACTCATTTCCAGTGGGAATACTCTATAAGACCAGTTCTCAGGCTGACGATATCTGTCTGTCAACTTCCGGATACTTATTCACGTTGTTTGTAGTAGCCAGGCCCAGTTTCTGCGCCGATCGAATCTTGGACGGTGTACTTGAGTAAATTTCATCGGCAGCCGGAGAACGAGGCGGACTCGGCATCGATCCTCGCTCGGCGGAAAAGACCGGGCGAATAAGAACAAGCTGAGCGTTAAAAAACGCACGCATTGACTTGTGTTATTTTTCGTATTGGGATGTGCGCTGTCGGCAGGGTTGTTTCGTAAGCATTATAACCAACAATCAAGAATTTTTCCTTACTGTTTTTCCACTTTAGCTGTGGGGCAAGACTTTATGGCGAGTCAGTCGCCTTACAAACAAGGTGTAGCAGGTAACTCCCCCAAGATCGACGGCGGAATGGCTTGGCCAATTGACGGTCAATCGGCGGCCAGCCACAACGTGAGCTCGGTCCGAATACATCAGGCTGGAGAAGAATTGTTCCGTCAAGGCTCTTTTCCGCACGGCGTTTACTTCATAAATAGCGGCTACGTCAAACTCAGCAGCGTGGACTCGGACGGGCGGGAGCTCATAGTCGGCCTGCTCTCGACACGCTCGATGGTGGGAGCTACCGCAGTAATTCTGCAAAGACCTTACCGGATCTCGGCCTCAACTATCACTACCTGCGAGTTGAGCTACATCTCAAGCGACCTGTTTATTTCTCTCTTGAAACGCGACTCTCAGTTTTCCTGGCTGGTTCAAGTCGAGCAAAGCCGCGAAACTTACGAGCGGGTTACTCACATAGTGCAACTTGGCTGCTCCTCCGCTCGCCAACGCCTGGAGGAATTGTTCTGGAAGTTGGCGTCTGCCACTACGCTTGGGGAAGGTCAAAAGGATGCGCGAATAGCGTTGCCGCTCAAGCAATGGGAGGTTGCGCAGTTGCTTGCAATTACGCCCGAACACCTCAATCGAGTAGTGAAGCAAATGCAGCGCGAAGGAATCCTTCAGTGGAAGAAAGGTGTGGTCGTTATCTTAGACCTTCAGAGCCTTCGCCATTCGACCAACCTCTAGAGTCTTGCCCACATCCGAGCAGACTGCGTTATATCTCACCGAAAAATCCTCCCGTTCTTGATGTTTATCAATGACACGAGCCGGCAAGAGACATATAGTCGCTCTCTTATCCTATCTACGCCGTAATAGGCCGGTGCAAGTGTGTTCCTGTCTTATGAGCCTGCTTTTCGACGTGACCTTGCTTCGAAAACGGCACCATCTGAGAGACACAGAACGCAAAAGAGCGATTCCAACATGACCCGAGCGCAATAGCTGATACAAGCAAAGATCAGAGGATTCCGCGAAACCTTGAAAGGAGACCCAAGATGGCGAATATCTCGAAAAGAAATAGAAGGAAAGAGAAGGAGGTCTTAGACGCGCAAAAGAACAGGCGCGAGCTAATAGCAGCGCAGTTTAGCAGGCGCGACCTGATGAAGATGGGACTGTTGACGAGCGCCGGTTTTCTGATACCTAAGAATGGGTTGAGCGCCCGCGCCCCCCAATTTGGCGGTGGCGGGTTCGGCGATAACTGCTTCGGTTTCTTCGGTCAGGGAGGCACGCCCGTAAGCCCGCCGACCACGCCGTACGTCGAAGCGATGCCCATCCCCCCAATCGCGCAGGCTGTAGCCGATGCGGATGCTTTGACTGGGCCGCTGCCACAGGCGGCCCCGAACACCGCTGCCGGCGAGGGCCGCACCCGAACCCATCAGGCTTTCACCACGCTTCCGCCGCAAAAGTACTATGAAGTCCACCAAATAGAAGCCAACATCTCTATGCACCCGCAGCTTCCGGTGCAAAAACTGTGGACGTTCAACGGCACCAGTCCGGGTCAGACTTATGTTTCCCAGTATGGGCAGCCGAATCTCGTTCGGAATTTCAACGACCTGCCAGCGAATAACGGAGGCTTTGGACTTCAGTCCGTCTCGACCCACTTGCACAACGGTCACACCCCGTCGGAAAGCGATGGCTTCCCCTGCGACTTTTTTGGGGTAACGAAGTGGTATGACCAGCACTATCCGAATGTGCTGGCCGGTTTCGCCTCGACGCACCCGCCCACCGGCGACATAAACGAGTCGATGAGCACCCTGTGGTATCACGACCACCGCGTCGATTTCACAGCCCAGAACGTCTACAAGGGACTGGCCGGTTTCTACCTGCTGTTCAACCAGTTCGACACCGGCAACGAGACGACTGGCTTTCGTCTGCCCACCTTCCCCGACTTCGATATACCGATGATGTTCAATGACAAGATTTTCGATCCTACTACCGGCTTGCTGGTCTTCGACCTGGCGAACCGAGACGGCATTCTGGGAGATAAGTTTCTTGTCAACGGGAAGATTCAGCCGTTCTTCAACGTCAAACGGCGCAGGTATCGCTTCCGCTGGCTCAACGCCGGGCCGTCACGCTTCTACCAGTTCTACATCACAAAAGCGGACAACACCAACCACCCATTCTGGGTGATCGCCAATGACGGCAATCTGTTGCCCAACCCTGTCCTGACGAATGCCGGCGTCCGCATCTCTGTGGCCGAGCGCATGGATGTGATCGTTGATTTCTCGTCGTTCGCCGCGGGGACCAAGTTGTATATCAACAACCGCCTGGAGCAATGCGACGGGGCTGGACCTAGCGATAATATTGTGGCCGCGAACCTTGGGAACAAGGTGCTCGAATTCCGAGTGACTTCCGACCCTGTGAGCGATGGCAGCGTAAACCCCGCCACCAACCCTAGCTTCTACGCTGTTCCGGCGAGGGAGCCAGAGGACATTGAGCGGTGCTTCAAATTCGACAGGGAGAATGGCCAGTGGGTCATCAACGACGAAGTCTTTGCCTGCGACGATGTCCGCTTCAAAGTGAAGCGCAACAACGCAGAGATCTGGCAACTCGAGGGCGGCTTTAATTGGCAACACCCGATCCACATTCACTTCGAAGAGCACCAGATCGTGAAACGAAACGGGAACACGCCGACGTTGATCGAGAGGGGCCGCAAGGACGTCGTGAGGCTGGGTGAGAACGACGATGTCGAGCTTTTCTTCCGCTTCCGAGACTTTGTCGGGCGCTACCCGATGCACTGCCACAACACGATTCACGAGGACCACGCGATGATGCTGAGGTTCGATATAGATGATGTGGGGGACAACGGCGAGACTGATTGTGGTCGACGCTGATTCTAGGCTTCGCGTTTCATCGGCATGGCTTCACGAGTCGTGTACGGAGCGCAACGTGAGATGAGTGAAAGGAGATAATCATGGCACGTATGAACAGAAGAAGTTTGCTTGCGGCGATGGCAGCGCGGGCCTCAAGTCGCGATGATAAATCGCGCGAGGTGACAAGGGCGCGTTATTTCCCCAACGTCGAGCTGACTACGCACGAAGGAAAGAAGGTCCGGTTCTACGATGACCTGCTCAAAGACAAGATCGTGGTCATCAACTTCATGTACGCCGATTGCGAGGGCATCTGCCCCACAATCACAGCTAACCTGGTGAAGGCCCAGAAAATTCTAGGGGCGCGGATAGGGCGCGACATATTCATGTACTCGTTGACGCTCAGCCCGGAGAAGGACACGCCGGCGGCGCTCAAACACTACGCGAAGATGCATGGGGTGAAGCCGGGCTGGCAGTTTCTCACCGGCAAGCCGGAAGACATAGAGACCCTGCGGCGAAGTCTGGGATTCTCCACTGGCAACCAGAAGCTGGACAAAGACAAGACGAACCACATCGGCATGGTAAAATACGGGAACGAGCGCCGAGAGTGGTGGGGGATGGTCCCCGGAAAGGCCAAGCCCTCATGGATCGTAGAGTCTATCCTCTGGATGGATGACTCGAAAGAAAAGCAACCCGGAACCTAACCGAAACAAGCAGTGAACCGTGAGAACTGCTTCAAAGCGAAGGAGGACGAAAATGAGAGACAATCCGGATACGAAGAAAGGACTATTCATCGCTCTGTTTTTGGTGGTTGCTGCGATGGTCGCGCCGAGCATGCCATCTTCATGGACGCAGGCCGCCGGCTACAGGGCGCAAGTGACATCACAGACGACAAGCTTTGCCGTCGGGAGAGGGCCAGGCGCTCTAGCCTTCGATGGAGCTAACGTCTGGGTGGCAAGCCAATTCGGCAACAGCGTGACTAAGCTGCGGCGCAGCGACGGAGCCGAGCTGAGCACGTTCTCAGTCGGCACGAGGCCCGTTGCCCTTGTCTATGATGGCGCCAACGTCTGGGTAGCAAACCAGTTCAGCAACAACGTGACTAAGGTCCGAGCGAGCGACGCATTCAAACTGGGCACCTTTGCCGCCGGCAGTGGCCCGTGCGCTCTAGCCTTCGATGGAGCTAACGTCTGGGTTGCGAATCGTAACAACAATGTGACGAGACTCCGGGCGAGTGACGGTGCCAGTCTCGGCAGTTTTGCTGTCGGCAGCAGCCCGGGGGCTCTCGCCTCTGATGGAACCAATATCTGGGTGGCTAACAAAGGCAGCGACAACGTTACAAAGCTGCGGGCCAGCGACGGAGCCAATCTCGGTACTTTCGCTGCCGGCGACAAACCATCCGCTCTAGCCTTTGACGGTGCCAGCATCTGGGTGACCAACTTCTATAGCAAGAACGTGACGAAGCTTCATGCGAGTTCCGGGGCCAATCTCGGCACGTTTGACGTGGGCGATGGCCCGTCTGCTGTCCTCTATGCCGGAGGTTACATCTGGGTGGCGAACTATGGCAGTGCCAGCGTATCGAAGCTACAGCCAGGAAACGGTGCGCTGGTCGACACCTATCCAGTGAGCAACAGCCCGTCTGCGGTGCTCTATGATGGCGGGAACATCTGGGTGGCAAACAGCAGCAGCGGCACAGTGACAAAGATAAGCCCCACGCTTTCCACAGCGACGGTGCCGTGACGACCGGTGCTCGCTAGACAAGAGTACTTGATTTGTATCGGGCGGGATCAAACCCGCCCGCTTTTGTCTGAATGCGATCCTTTCATGAGCAGTCGCGCAGATCGAATCATCCTCCCTCACGCGAACCGTTTCGGTCCTCGACGTTACTCTTCTTCCGTCGGTCTGATCCTTCCCTCTTCCTGCGCCTTGTGGATGATCTTCTGGGCGATCAGCGCGGGCACTTCGTCGTAGTGATCAAGCTCCATCGTGTACGAGCCTCGCGCGCCTGTGATCGAGTTGAGCGTCGATTGATAAGAAAGCATCTCAGACAGGGGCACCTGCGCCTTGACGACTGCCTGGTTACCCTTCGTGTCCATCCCGGAGACGCGGCCTCGACGCGAGTTGATGTCGCCGAGTATGTCCCCTGAAGTCTCCTGCGGTGTGGTTATCTCGACGTTCATCACCGGCTCGAGCAACACAGCCTTTACCCTCTCAATCGCAGTACGAAACGCCTTACGCCCGGCCATCTGAAACGAATGATCGTCAGAGTCTACCGCATGAAACTTGCCATCGATCAGCTCTACTTTGAAGTCGATCATTGGATAACCGGCAATCGCTCCGCGCGCCGCAGCGTCCTTGATTCCCTTCTCCACCGCCGGCCTCCACTGCTGCGGTATTGAGCCGCCAAAGATCTTATCGACGAACTGGAAACCTTCGCCGCGAGGCACGCCTTCAAATACGCAAGTCGCTTCGGCGAACTGGCCGCGGCCCCCTGTTTGTTTCTTGTGCCGTCCGACGATTTCAGCACGCCCTCTGAAGGTTTCGAGGTAAGCAACCTTGGGGGGATGGAGTTCGACTTCGACGCCGTACCGCCGTTTCAACTTATTCACGGCCACTTCGACGTGAGTTTGTCCCGAACCGGAAAGCAGGAACTCGTTCGTTTGGGGTTCGCGATCAAACCTCAGCGCCAGATCCTCCTCGAGCATCTTATGTAGGGCTTGCGAGAGTTTGTCTTCGTCGCTGCGCGTCTTTGCCGTTATGGCAAAGGCGACTGCTGGCCTGGGAAAGTGAACTGTCTCATAAACGATTGGCGAAGCCTTATCGCAAAACGTATCGCCAGTGTGAGTTTCTCTCAGCTTGGTCACAGCGATGATGTCACCGGCGTGAGCTTCTGGAACCTTCTCGAGCGCCTTGCCCTGCATCACGTGGAGCGGGCCGAGCCGTTCGGTAGTGCTCTTGGTTATGTTGTAAACAGTCGCATCGGATTTGACGTGCCCGGAGTAGATCTTGAACACATTGATGCGGCCGGCGAACGGATCGGCAACGGTCTTGAATACCAGTGCCGAGAACGGCGCGATGTCTTTCACCTCGCGCTCGATCCACTCATCGCTGTCGGGACCAGGGTGGCCCTTCGCTGGGCCGAGTTCATCAGGGGCCGGAGCTAGTTCTACAAGAGAAGTCAGCAGCGGTTGTATGCCGATGTTCGGAATGCCTGACGCGACCAGTATCGGGAACAACCGGCGCTCGGTGACGGCGGCTTTAATACCTGGAATTAAGTCCTCGTCGCTGAGAGTTCCGTCTGCAAAATACTTCTCCATTAGCGCCTCGGAGCTCTCGGCGACAACATCTATTATCTTTTCCCGCGCGGTCTGCGCCCCGGCCTTCAGATCAGCGGGTATGTCGCCTTCGGTAGCTTTACCGCTGCCGTCGGCTTCGTAGGTATAAGCCCGCAAATGAACCAGGTCTATGACTCCTCGGAAGCCATGCTCGCTTCCGATCGGCATCTGAATCGGCACCGCAGCGCGGCCGAATGCCTCGGTGATGCCTGCAACGGCCTGTTCGAAGTCAGCCCGCTCGCGATCCATCTTTGAGACGACGATGAGTCGCGGAATTCCAAACTCGTCGGCATAGCTCCAAGCTTTTTCAGTCTGCACTTCGACGCCGCTCACCGCGTCGACGATCACAAGGGCCGAGTCAGAGGCACGCAGCGCAGCCTTCGCGTCAAGTATGAATGCAGCGAATCCCGGTGTGTCGAGTATATTGATCTTTGTTCCGTTCCACTCGCAGTACGCGAGCGAGCTTATGATACTCAGCTTCCGCGCAACCTCATCTTCATCATAATCAGTGACGGTAGTTCCGTCGTCTACGCGGCCCAATCGGTTCGTGGCCCCCGCGTCAAACAGCATCGCCGCAACCAGCGAGGTTTTGCCCGCGTGGCCGTGGCCTACAATGCCAACGTTTCTGATCTCCCTGGTGCCATAGACCTTCATAAAATGGTCTCCTTTTCTTGAATGATGGGGTTGCGCGATTGTGCCGCGGCCCGGATGAGTCTCCGTCCGACACGGATTGCTCTTCGCGTTGAATCGCTGCGGTCAACTTGATCATCGCTTTCAAAGGTGGTGATTGGTTGAGGGTAATTTGCAGGCCCGGGCCCTCGACCGAAATGAGCTTATAACCGAGTAAGCTGGATGCGCAAGCGAGGGGGGTTTGAGGGCCTGTGCCGCTTTTCGCCACGCCTTGAGTGTTCATCATCAGGCCGCTACAATCGCGACTTCCAAGCGGCGCTGAAACCTTTCCATTAGCCCAGGCGTTCACGCCTGGGCTGCGTGTGGGATGGATTAGGTTAGCCCCGTTCACGGGGCTTCCCACGCAGCTTTAGCTTTGAATGGCGAATTCTGACACGAAGAATTTCCTGAAGGCCAAACCGAAGCCCGGTGAACCGGGCTATCCGATCGGTCGGCATGCGTGCCCCAGGCGTGAACGCCTGGGCTAATGGAAAAACCTGACATCCTGTATGACACACCGGGCGACCAGGGCATTGCTTAGATGAAGAAACGCAACCACGAACACGCGCTTTAGTCAGACCGCCGAGTCTCGCGTGAAGGTGCGTTATGCCGAGACCGACCAGATGGGAGTGGCCTACTACGCGAACTACTTCATTTGGTTCGAGGTGGGCCGGAGCCAATACTGCAACGACCGCGGCTTCTCGTACCGCGACATGGAGCGCGAGACCGGCCTGTTCTTGATCGTCGCCGAAGCGAGTTGCCGCTACAAGAGCCCGGTCCGATACGAAGACGAGCTGATCATTCGGACGAGGATCACCGAACTCACCCGAAGAACCCTCAGGTTCAACTATGAGATCCAACGCCTGCACGAAGCGGCGGTTGCAACCGGTGAGACTCTTCACGTGCTGATCGACTCCGATGGCAGGCCCTCGAGCCTACCGGCGAAGTACCTTTCGCTTTTGCAAGGCTGACTAGCTTGGCGACATTGAAAATTGAGAATTGAAAAATGAAAATTGCAAATTTGCGTTACCGAGCACGCCCTGCAATTTTCATTTTTCAATTTTCAATGTTTTTTGTCGCATGAGTATGCACCGTCTGATTCACCACAACGATCGAATCATTGACGCAGACGACGCGAGGATCGCGCCGGCGGCCGCAGGTCTGCTCTACGGCTGGGGTGTGTTCACGGCGCTTCGCATTTACGATGGCAAAGCCTTCGCCTTCGATCGCCACTGGAAACGGCTGGTCCTTCATGCCGAAAGGGCCCGCGTCCCCCTGGTTCTCGATCTGAAACACGTCAGGCGCGCACTCGACAAGCTGATTGCGGCCAACTCGGTAGAGCACGGAAGAGCAAGACTGACGTTGCTGAAAGGCGATGCAGGCTCATGGCGTATCGACCCTGCTCCAGAGACCGAGTTCCTGATATTCACTTCTCCTCAAGTCCCGCGAGCTCCCGCTGACCTAACGCTGACGTTGTCGCCATATCGCATATCATCGACCGCGTTGCTCGCCGGGGTTAAGCAGACTGCGATGCTCGAAAACCTGTTTGCGCTCGAAGAGGCCCGATCACGTGGCTTCAATGAGGCAGTGCTGCTGAACGAACGTGGAGAGATCGTGTCGGCGGCGGCTGCGAACATCTTCTGGGTGCAAGGCGACGAAGTGTTCACACCGTCGCTCGGAACCGGATGCGTTGCAGGCATCACGCGGCATTTCATTCGACAGTTAACGACGAAGTGGAAGCTTCACCTGGTGGAAGGAAGCTTTCCCATCCAAAGATTGCTTGATGCCAGAGAAGTCTTTCTTACTTCGACTGCGCGAGAAGTGACCATCGTGTCGAGCTTCAACTCCAGGGAGTACAGTATGAAACAGGCTCGGATTGCGAAGCTCATCAGCCGCGAATTCCAAAACCTCGTGCGTGATGCTACGATCAACTCATAAGCTAGAGGACCAATCGACCAAAGGGAGAGTTGCATTTGAAGATCAATGATCCGGAAGCAATAGACACAATTCTAGCCGAAGCGAAAACAATTGCGGTTATAGGTATCTCTTCTGACGCCACACGCGCAAGCAACAGCGTGTCCCGCTACATGCAATCGCACGGCTATCGAATCGTACCGGTGAACCCTAACGAGACGAGCGTGCTCGGAGAAAAGGCTTACGCCAAGCTTGAAGACGTGCCCGAGAAGATCGATCTCGTCGACATATTTCGACGCAGTGACGAAGCAGGTCTGCACGTCGACGAAGCGATTCGCATCGGTGCTCGCGGCGTCTGGCTGCAAGAGGGAGTGATTGATGAACAAGCAGCTCGCCGGGCGATCGAGGCGGGACTCGCAGTTGTGATGGACCGTTGCATCTTGAAGGAACACCTGAAGCGAAAACGGTGATAGTCCTTCTTTTTCAAGGTCTTCGCTTGCTTGAAGGATACAACGGCCCACCTCAAATATCTTTAGCAATGTGTCACTCAGCATCAAGATGCGAAGTCAGTGGCACCCCGTAGGGGTGCGATGTTTATAGAAACGTGGTCCGTGCGAGAGCCGCACCCCAGCGGGGTGCAATGTGCCGGATCAACTCTCGTAAAATGAGCGGCCGGCCGACATAGCACCCCGCTGGGGTGCGCCACGCCGAACGACCCGTTTCTATAAACATCCAACTCCTAGCGGAGTTGCTCAAACGGAGTTGGGAGATGAACCGGTGATATGTCCAAACTGGAGTGACTTAGCGTCAAGATGCTAAGGCCGCGGCCAAAGAGGACGTCATAACGATGGACGAGGATGGCCAACTCGTTATCCTTTCACCGATCCTTATGAAGTCGTCTACAGAGTAATGAGCAGAAACATCCTGGCCGGTTCCCGGTCTCGCAGCCTGAGAGTACCCTAAACTATCAGCGAAGTCTCTCCGCTCGAACCGTAAACGAAACCGTCGTCAGTGTGTCGCCCCGCTGAAACTGACTCCATATGCGATAGTTCCCAGGCCTAGGCAACAAAGCATTGAAAGTCGCATCGGGCCCGCCGCGCAGCTTCGATTTGTCCGCGGAGTCAGGAACAACCTCTTCAGGATGCGAGTGTATATAGTCGGACTGATCTTCACTGAGGATAAGTGTGTGACCCCACGCCCCCAGATAAGGAATAAGGTCGCGGATCGGCTGTGAGGTCTTGGAATCAGTCAGGTGATACTTAAGCACGAATGGCTGTCCGGCAATGATCTTGAATGGCTCAACCTTCAGCTCGATCTTCATTCCGTCGGCTATCCTGGTGAGCGACGCGTCAGGCGTGAGCCGTGCTTGACCACCCAGGAGATCGTTAGTGTAGCCGGCCGTCACGAGGTTTTGCTGCAGGACTTGAGGAGCGCCTTCGCTGGGATAAAGGTCGGAGTAGATTTTGTAGTTTCCAGCCCGTGTGAGTACGGTCTCGATCGTGAAGCTTCCATCGGGCTCGAGATTGGGATGAATGTGCTGGAACTCGGACATATCCTGACTGACAATGAACAAATGAAAAAGCTTGTCGTGCGTGATATGAAACTGTTTCACTTGCTCTCGCGTCTTGGGATTGAATACCGCAAAGCGTAAACGGACTTTCTCGTTAGGCTTTGGCGCTTTGGGAAAGCACTCAAGCTTCAGATTGAAGTCATCGGTTATGGCAGGCGTGACAGGCACGAGAGTCATCGAGCACTTGGGACATTTGCCCGGTACGTTTGTTCGAACCTCAGGGTGCATGCTGCAGGTGTATTCGTCGGTTTGTTTGACGACTTCAAGAGTGCGAGAGGCAGACGTGGGCGGCGCGTTGCCCTTTTGCTCGTTAGTTGGTTCTTGGGTTGCGAGCTTCATTCCGCACTTCGGACACTTTCCCGGCTTCGACGACTGAACCTCCGGATGCATCGTGCACGAATAGACCGTGCTCTCCTGATAGGCTGATGAAGTGCGACCAAGCAGAATCGGGCTAATGAGAAACGAACTAATTAGAATGGCTAGAATGCGCAAAAGCGATAACTCCCACCGGATTGTCAACGTATCCACTGTTCGGTGTTCACCGACTTGTCGATAGCCTGTTCCAGCTTTTCAAGCTCCTTAAGCACCTCAGGGCCTCGGCATCCGTGGTAGTGTCTTACGGATTTTGACTTACCGCGAAGACTTATCGAGGTGATGGCCGAGGGGTGATCGGTCAGCCACTGTTTACAGCCGTCTTCGGGTCTCTCGTACCGGTCCCTCAGTTCGAAATAATTAATCTTCTCGAACGCGTCGAGAAGCTCTCGAATCTGTTCTTGCGAAACGGCGGATTTCGCTATACCAGCGTTTTTAACGAAACGAATCCCTTCAAATACCACGGTGCCGTCGGCTGAGATGGTTAACTTGTAAATCGGGCACATGCCATAACATCCGGTCCTCTCGAGCGTGATGAGGGTATCCTGCGGAACCGTCTGCTCGCTTGCTTTAGCGGTCTGGAGTCGATTGTTTGCTGGCCCGTAGCCGAAGGAGGCTAACGCGAGCGCCGCGATCGCGATAATGATTAGCCGATTGATCCGAGAGAGAGTACTCATAGCTTCAAAGCTCGATGTTTGATTATAAGATGGCGGAAGGGCCGGACGCGAGCGGTTTACAGTGTGAGGTTAACGCGCATCTGCCTACAGTGTGATCGTGAAGGCGTTGGAGCTCACACTATCGGCTGTGACGACTTGTATACTGTTGTCACCCGGCCTAAGACCGAGTTTCTTCATCTTGGCAGTGAGCCTGATAGAAGTGTCGGAGCTAGTAGCGATGCGAAGGCTTCTGTCTTGGCTGTTGATGATCACGCTCGGCGACTCACCGAAACCTGTGCCGTCGATTGTTAGTTGTTTCTTTCCATCAAACCTCACCGAAGTGATCGACGGCCGCGCACTCGCCGCCAGCTCATATGCGCCGCGCCCATAAGTCGCAACCTGAATCACGCCGCTCTTATCAGCGGAAAAACCATGCACAACCACCGGGGGCATCCCCCGATTGAACGAGCGCCAGGCAGCGCCCCCGGTCGTTGAACGGAAGACCCCGATGTCGGTGCCAAGGTATATCGTATTAGCATTCCCCGGATCGATGAGCAACGTGTTGGCAGGAACATCTGGAAGACTGCCGCTAATGTCGGTCCACGTCGAACCGGTGTCGGTCGTTCTGAAGATGTGCCCTGCGTTGAACCCGGAAACAGTCAGGTAAGCAACGGCCGCGTTCGCCGGGTCAACCGTGATGCTGGTTATGGAGCGGTCGGGCAATCCGCGAGTAATATCGTTCCAGCTTCGCCCGCCATTCGTGCTCGCCATCGCGCGCCCTTGTGCCGAGCCCGTGTAAATAATACTGGTGTTCGCGCCGGCGACGGCGATTGCGGACAACACATCTCGACCAGTATCGGTGATGCCTTTGGTCAAGTCTAAGAAGCCTGCCGGAGCGAACCACGAGTTCCCGAGGTCAGTGCTTATGAACAGCCGCCACGTTCCGAAATAAAGCGACGCATCAACCCCATTGCCCACAAAGGGCGGATAGAATGCTATGCGCGGACCGTCAAATGGTTCGCCGAACGTGTCGTTGAATCCGATCTGACCGTCGAAGGTCTGGCCGTCATTAGAGAAGCGGAAGACGTAGCCACGAACATAGGTGGTGAAAACAATGCTAGGATCGAGCGGATTGATAACGCAGTGCCCCCCGTCTCCGCTGAAGATCTCATGCCAACTTGCAGAATTTGCTGACCGCTGTTGAGTCCCGTTGTCTTGCGTGCCGCCGTAGCTGATCGCCGGATTGGTTGGGTGCATTGTGATGCCTATGAACTGAGTCAGGGTCAACGTCGCGTTCAGGGACTGAAAAGTGGCGCCGCCATCTGTCGTCTTCGAGACGCCGCCATCATTGCCGAGATAAAAAACGCCCGGATCGGTTGGCGAGAAGGCCAGCGCGTGTTGATCGGGGTGAGTGTTTGAGCCGCCCGGCGCATATTCGAAGCCGGCGCCACTGTCATAAAAGTTGCGAGTCAAGTTCGACCAACTACTGCCTCCATCGGTGCTCCTATAGACGTCGCGGGAGCCGAGGTAGACCGTGAGCGCATCGCGGGGGTCAGCGGTCAAATAAGTGTTATAGCCCAACTGCGCGATATCGATTCCGGCAAGACTGCGATCCGCCCAGGTTCCGCCGCCGTCGGTGCTGGCTCTTAGATGAGCTTCGGCGTGGTCCCCGACCACCCCGCCGAAGTACGCGTAGACCGCGAGCGGATTGGCAGGGCTGATCGCAACTCTGATATCCCGGCGCTTATTCAATTCGTATTGCGCGTTGAACAGGCTCGACCAGGTGGTACCGTCGTCGGTCGAGCGATAAAGACCGAAGAGAGGATCCGCGTCCTTATCAATTCTAGACAGACCGGCGTACACAGTGCGTGAATTGCCGGGATCAATCACCACATCGCGAGCCGCGCCGGCAAGCGTTCTAGCCCAGTTGAATCCGCCGTCGGTCGACCGAAACACGCCGCTTGAAGTGATCTTGTCAACTGATACCTTCGAGTACTGCGCAACAAACAGGCGATTCGAATTAGCTGGATCGATCTCGAGCTTCGCGATCGTGCCCGGCGAGGGAAGCGAGTTGTTGCTGACCCTTGCCCACGTTCTTCCTTCGTCGGTCGATTTCAACACGCCGCTTCCGAGATACCCTAACTTGGTATCTCCCATCCCGGCATACACGACTGAGGGGTTGCTGTTCGAGAAGGCGAGTGAGCCCACCGCCAGATCTACTTGATCGTCCGAAACCGGAACGAAGCTGCTACCGCCATCCGTGGAGCGCCATATGCCGCCAGTCGAGCTGCCTATTATTACGAGGCGCGAGTTTGCCGGCGACACGGCGATCGAGTTGACCCGGCCACTTGTCAGTCCCCAGGCGAAGTACCAGTCGGATACGGTCGGCGATGGCCCGATTGCATGCCACATCTGGGCCGCTTCCGGGACGACGACGCTGTTGAGTTGAAACTCAGGCTGTGCCTCCCAGGCTCTCAGTCGCGCGTCGGGCGGGATCAGGTTTCCGGGATAAGTGCGTTGAAAAGTAAACCAATCGCTGCGCCCTTCCGGATCTTCGTCGATGCCGGGTGCCGACTCTGTTTCTGTCACCGCTGGAAACCCTGCCGTCGCGAGCCACAAGCCGCGCCGCTGCTGAAACAGGCTCTGAAAGCCGTTTGCAGGGACCGGTGTCAAAGGACGTTGGATTCGCTTCTGTGCGCTCGCGCGGTCAGCGGGGGCGAGCGGTGAGCTCAATCGGAAACTGCTGAACGGTACCAGCAGAGCGCAGGCTGCCCATAAGACTACGTGCCGCGCCATCTTATGATCTACAGACGCGGATCGTTTGTATGATGCAAGTCGCCTCAACATTGCGCGCGGTCCTACCCGGCTAAAACTGCAAGGGAGTCTTCCCGGCGAAAGCATAATCTCGATGTGGGGGCGGCTTCAATCTAATTCGCGGCTTCGGCAGATTCGACCGCCCGAGCTTGCGTGGCCGATTCGTGCATCCAGCGGCGCAGCTTCTCCATGTCTTTGGTGACGGTTCGCGACCCGGCGAATAGCACCATCCCCAGCAACACGCCGAGCACCGGAATGACGTACAACGCCGAGTGCAAGCCCTGGGACGCAAACGGTCTCAGCGCTTCAAAGCTGGTATCGGTTACGCCGGCGGCTAATGCTGCGGTGCTGGTGAAATGACTGCTTAAGATCCCCATACCTATCGGACCGAGCGACGCGCCCAGCACATACATCGCAAAGAAGTACAGCGCCATCGCCGTCCCTCGAAGCGACGGCTCGATTACGTCTTGGATTGTAGAGTACACCGTCGAGTAGTAGACGTACATCGAAGCCATGCCCAATCCTGCCAGGACTGTGAAGCTGACCATGTCTCCGACTGGAACGCCGAGCCCGAAATACATCAGTGGAACCGAGATGAATATCGCGACCGCGCCGACGATCAATCGCCCGTTCGGTTTCCGCCTCATAATGCTGTCGCCGAGCATCCCGCCAAGGATAAGACCGGGTATCCCCGAAAGCCCGTACACGACCATCGATATCATCCCTGCGTCGAATTTGTTGAGATGATGCACCCGTTGGAGAAACGACGAGAGAAATGTTCCGATCGCATACATATTGAAGTTGTGCAGCGCGCCCGACGCAATGAGCCACCACATCGTCGGGATCGACAGCACGAGGAGATAAGGCGAGCCCTCGCGCTTTGCTCCGCTGATGTTGTGCACCTCAGACGCCCCGCGCTTCGGTTCGTGAACGAACAACGCAAGCACAGCACAGATCAATCCAGGAATTCCGGCGATGTAAAATGCGGGCCGCCAACCGTACCGTTGGGCGAGCCAACCGCTGACGGCGAAGCTCAGAGCGATACCGATCGGAAGGCCGAGCATGAAAACAGAAAGCGCCTTCGCGCGCTTCGCGGCAGGGAAGAGGTCGCCGATCAAAGAGGTCGAAGCCGGGGCGCAAGCCGCTTCGCCAACTCCAACACCGAGGCGCACGACGAAGAGCTGTGTGAAATTCTGAGCGATGCCCGAAACGGCGGTGAATAAGCTCCATACGAAGACGCCTGCGGACAGAATCCAGGTACGCGTGAATTTGTCGGTCATCCTGCCGAGCGGCACGCCGACCATGGCATACAGCAGCGTGAAAGCGGTGCCGAGCGTTCCCAGCGCAGTGTCGCTCAGTTTCCATTCATCGCGAATGGTCTCGCCGACCGCGCCGAGCACCTGCCGGTCGAAGAAGTTCATTGTGTTGATCGCGAACAAAACCGCCAGCGCGAATGCTGCTCTGCCCTTGTTGGTCATTTCGATCTGCCTTTCGTTAACAACCCTCGAATACCCACCAACGCCGGTTGGGGGATCGGCAACCCCAACGGGGTTGCATCTCTCAGCCCAAGGTTGCTGTACTCGGCTACCTTGGGTGACGGTGGCATACCAAGCGCGGAGACAGTCATTAGCGTCAACCCCGAGGGGGTTGCGGCCTACGGTAGCCATTCGCACTTCGGTCGCTAGTGAATCGAAGCGCGAGTCGCAACCCCGTTGGGGTTGTGCCTCGTTTGATCATCTCTTGTCCCAGGGTAGGAGTACCAACCCTGGGCTGATAGCAGCAATCCCGTTGGGATTGCCGCCCCGAACTGCCGTTGGGGGGATTCTGCGAGCCTCGTGGCTACTTGGACGGGCAATCGCAATCTCATTTGCCTTGAAAGCTTGCCTTTCTTTTCTCGAGGAACGCCGTCACACCTTCCATGAAATCGTCCGAGTGAAAGCAAGCACCTTGATTCACTGCTTCAAAGTCCAGCGCAGAGGCGAGGTCGGAGTTGAGTCCGTGATTCAAGCCTTCCTTGATCTTTCGCAGCGCGATCGGGGCGGCCCTCGCCAGACGCGCGGCCATTGCATCGACCGTCGGATCGAGTTCTTCGAACGGCACGACTCGATTAACCAATCCAAGCGCAAGCGCGTCTTGAGCGCTGATGATGTCACCGGTGGCCATCAACTCGAACGCCTTCGCGTAGCCGACTGTGCGAGGCAAAAAGAAAGTCGAGCCCCCGTCGGGCATCAGTCCGATCTTTACGAACACCTGCCCGAACTTCGCTTGCTCCGAGGCGATGAGAATGTCGCAAGCCAGCGCGTAGTTGCATCCGACTCCGACTGCATGCCCGTGAACGCGAGCGATAATCGGCTTCGGTAAGCTGCGCATCGCAAGAATGGTCGGGTTGGTGTGCTCGCGAAGCGACGCAGTGACATCGATGTTTTTGATGTCGCGCTCGGAGGTAGCTTGCAGATCGGCGCCGGCGCAGAAGGCGTCGCCGGCGCCGGTGAGGATTACGACTTTGCTTTCGTCTTCGGCCGAGCGCTGGATGGCTTCGTGCAGCAACTCGACGGTCCCGACGTCAACTGAGTTGCGGCGCCCAGGCCGGTTGATGGTGATGCGCTTTATGCCGCCTTCGAGCGAGACCAGCAGCTTATCACTCGATGCCATGCTGTTCCTTTCGCGAGTGGGATGGAAATGAAGGCGGCGTTATTCTCTTATAAAACTAGTAGATTTGCAATGATCCGCCTACCGCAGCAAAGCCAAACTGAACTCTTTCAACTACTGGACAGGTTTCACAGTCGGGAAGGTGGGCTTGCCCCCGCTTGGCCGGATCAGGCATCAAGAAATGGCCCGACCGCAGCAAAGCCAAACTGAATTCTTTCAACCCCTGGACAGGTTTCACAGTCAGGAAGGTGGGCTTGCCCCCGTATGAGAACCTCGCGGGGGCAAGCCCACCTTTTCGACTCTGAAAGTGAGGGTTTCCGACGTGACCTCGTGGACAGTTGTGTGCGAGTTGACTTAATATCGCAGCACTCACATTGGTCAGCACATGCGTTCGAATTGAGACCAACCTATAAGGAGCATCGACATGAAAAGAGCGCTTCTAGTTGTCATCACTTTATCGCTAGTACTTCCCTTCTCTGCTAACTCCAAAACAGCTCGCGTCGGAGACGAAGCCACCATCTACCGCGACGAGTACGGAATCCCGCACGTGTTCGCGCGGACGCTTGAAGCCGCTTCATTTGCAGTCGGCTACGCCCAAGCCGAGGACCGGCTCGAGGAGTTGTTGAAGAACTATCGCCGAGCTAACGGCACGATGGCCGAAGTGTTTGGCCCGGACTCCTATCGAGCCGACTTGATCCAACGCATGTGGCGTCACTCCGAGATCAGCCGCGAGAAGTACAAAGAGGTCAGTCCCAAGATGCGCGCTTGCATCGAGGCTTATCAGGACGGCATCAGGCAGTTTATGCGCGAGCATCCTGACCAGGTGCCTTCGTGGGCGCAGGAGATTCACCCGTGGGATGTGATTGCGCTGGGTCGTTACATCATCTGGGGATGGCCTCTTGGCGAAGCAGGCGGCGATCTGCGGCGCGGCGGCATTCAACCCGATCCGGCAACTTACCGAGGCTCTAATGAAATGCTCATCGCGCCCAGCCGCACAGCGATGAATGCGCCGATCGCGGTGATTGATCCTCACTTGAGCTGGTACGGCGAGTTCCGTTTCTATGAAGTCAGGATCTACGCCGGCGATTATAATGTGTCGGGAGTCTCGATACTCGGTGTTCCTTTTCCAAGCCTCGCCCACAGCCGCTACTGTTCGGTGGCGATGACCACCGGCGGACCCGACACGTCAGACATCTATGAAGAAGAGATCAACCCGGCGAACCCACGCCAGTATCGATACGACGGAAAGTGGCGCGACGTTACAGTGCGTAAAGAAAAGATCGGAGTAAAGAAAGACAACAAGGTCGATTGGCAAGAAGTCGATATCGAATTCACGCATCACGGGCCGATCGTCGCGCACAAGAGCGGCAAGGCTTATTCGATGGCGATTCCGTACGCGAATGAAGTCGGGCTGACCGATCAGATCCACGAGATGATGACGGCTCGCAATCTCGCCGAGATGAAAAAAGCAATCGGTCATCTTCAGTTGATGTCGCAGAACATCATGGTGGGAACCGTTCAGGGCGACATCTACTACGTCCGCAATGGGCGCGTTCCAATCCGCGCGAAAGGTGTCGATCCGAGCAAGCCAATTTCCGGCAACACCTCGGCGACCGAGTGGCAAGGCATTCATCCGCTGAGCGATCTGGTTCAGATCACCAATCCGCCGTCCGGCTACATGCACAATTGCAATGTGTCGCCATTCGGAATGATGAAAGACAGCCCGCTGGTACCCGAGAAGTACGCAGCGCACCCTTACGTCTACAATGCGACGAAAACAGCGCCGCGTCATCAGCGAGCCGAAATGATGACCGACTTGCTGGAAGCGGCCAACAGGGTGACGCTCGATCAAGCGATCGACATCGCATTCAGTCCGCAGGTCTATCACGCCGAGCTATGGCAAGCGCGGTTGAAACAAGCTTGGGCGAAGGCTGTCGCCGGCTTTCCTAGCGCTTCGCCAGTTTCATCAAATGGGCCAATTGGGAAGCCGGGCCCCACCGTCGAGGCGACCGCGGTCTACAATTTGATACAGCAATGGAATCGTCGGAGCGACGCGGAGTCCGAAGGCGCATTTGCGTACTATGCGTTCAAGAAAGGACTCACGCCAGAGCTTGCGCGGCAAGTGGAAGTGCCTTCAGACATCCCCGACGATCAATTGATCGCGGCTGTGCAAAAGGCGAGCGAATGGTTGAAGTCGAATTTCGGTTCGCTGCGTGTGCCTTATGGCAGATACTTCCGCGTCGGCCGCAAAGGTGGCGACAAGACGTGGCCCGTCGGCGGAGGCTCGCTGAATGGCGGAGCCAACAACGTTGGCATGGCTACGCCGCGGGCGATCAGCTTCGACCTGGTCGGAAAAGAAATGGTCGGGCAAGGCGGGCAGACTTCTACGCAGATAGTAGTGATGACAAATCCGCCGAAGTCCTACGCGATTATCCCTCTTGGCGAAAGCGATCATAAAGAAAGCGGCCACTGGGACGATCAAGCGGAGAAGCTATTCAGCAAGAGCAAAGCGGCGCCGACGTACTTCATGGATCGCGGCGAGCTTATGAAGCACGTAACTGCGAAGAAGGTCTTGAAGAGGACTGGGGCAGCTCAAGCCGGGCGTTGAGATATCGACTCGCCGCAACGAGCAGTTATTACACCGGGGAGACCAACGCCAAAAAGAACGGAGCAAACACTGTATGGCTGATGCAGAGGCGGAGCTACAGCTCGACAGGTTGAGACTCGAGACTGAGAAATTGAGGCTGGAGGTGGCGTCTCTCAGGAGGGAAAGCGCGCGACCTCCCTCTCTGTCAAGCTATGTTCCCTTAATATCTGTTTTGGTAACAGTTGCCGGCTTTGGTTTTGGTATTTATCAGTACCGTGCGCAACAAATTCAGAATAGAGAGTCGCAGGAGCGTTTGGCTCATCAAGAAAGCGAGGCTCGCGAGAAACAATCCGCACGAGACAAGGAAAACGCCCAAAGAGAGTTCATGAAACCCTTACTCGATAAACAGCTCTCCTTGTACTTTGAGGCCTCCTCAACTGCTGCGACGATTGTGAAGACGACGGATGAAGCCGAAAGAAAGAAGGCAATAAACAGCTTCTGGCGCCTTTACTACGGGCCGTTGGTTATCGTGGAAAGTACAGAGGTGTCTGGTGCAATGAAGATTTTTGGTCATTGCCTCGATGGTACGGAACAGTGTGATGAGCAAGAACTCGGCGATCGCGCGCTTGCCTTAGCTACAAGCTTGCAGAAAACACTGCTCAACTCGTGGAATATGAAACCGGAGGATTTTACGAAAGATAAATTTCAATACTGATTTTTGCGATCCTCAATCCGTTCAACTCGCCGTGTTATACTCGCCGCCAACAATCGATGGCCAGCTTCACCTTACTCGAACCGATGTCCACCGGCGACGTGATCGATCGCGCGGTGCGTCTCTACCGGCGCAACTTCACTCCTTTGGTCGCGATCACCGCGGTGCCGACTCTAGTTGGCTACGTCGTATCGCTGATGTTCTGGTATGGCTACACGAGTTTGCTCACCGGCGCTTCAAGCTCACGAGGTTTGCCGGCCTCTGCGCTGGTGATGCTCGCACTCGGGGGACTGGGCTACCCGGTCTGGATGTTTGTGCTGCTAGTGACTGTATCCGGCATGTGCCGCGTAGTCGGCGACCACCTTATGCTAGGCGCACCAATAACAGTTCGCGGATGCCTCGCGGCCGTCAAACGCAGGCTCGGGGCGATTACGTTGATGGGGTTGCTGTCGGTAGTCCTCCTTTTCGCGGCTTATATCGTGCTCACGATCGTGGTGTTCGCCCTTGTGCTGATCGTCGCTCTCATAGTGGGCGCAGTCGCGGCGGCCCACTTGCCTCAGTGGGTAGCGACTGTGATCTTGACGATCAGTGTGATTGTGGCGGTCGCTTTTGGTCTCCTGTTGATGTGTGTAGTCGCTGCGCGAGTGGTCTTCCTTCCTCAGATCGTAATGATCGAGGGCGAATCGGCGGGCAATGCTTTGGGCCGCGCAATACGTCTGGGCAAAGGCAACTGGTATCGCGTCGCAGCCATAGTCGTGTTCACTTATTTTGTGTCTCTCTCGTTGCTCGCGGCGCTCACGCTGCCGGTGCTCTTCGGGTTGTACGTTTCAGGCGTGATGAGCGCCGAGTTTTTTCTGAGCCCGACATGGAACATTCTCTACACCTCTTTCAGAGACATTACTGGCTTGCTGAGTCTGCCGATCTGGATCGTGTCCTTCACACTGCTGTATTTTGATAGCCGGGTGCGAAAAGAAGCTTACGACGTGGATCTGCTGGCGCGAGAGATCAATCCCGGATTCTACTGGCAGCCTGCCGTGCAGCCCGCGGCGATCGGCTATCAGATGCCGTCGCAGCCCGCCCCGGGGCGGGCGTATGTTCAGACTGGCCCGCTGGGACTCGGGGGATATAGGCCTCCACAGGCCGGAGCCGAGGCCGTTTCGCCTGAGGCCACAGAACCACGGCACCCTGAGTCTGAAGAGTTGCGCGCTAAGTTCGAGCGCGCCGCCGAGAGTCTGAATGTGCGAGCCGACACTGCGAGTGTGCAGTGCAAAGCGTGCGGGGCATCGCTTTTGACAGGCGCGAGCTTTTGCATGACCTGCGGCAGCGCTACGTAGCGTGAGTTGTCGACTTGGCGATGGAGTAGTTCACGTAAGATCCAAAGTCCAAAGTCCAAGGTCCAAGGTCCAAGGTCCAATGAAGGGTGCAAAATATCGCTGACTTAAACGCCGGGTTTGGACCTTGGACTTTAGACCTTGGACCTTGGACTCTAGAAGCGCGAAGCGGAAGGCGCCGCAAAGATCGGGAGAAGAAAACCCATGTCGAAGGTGACTCTCACCTCGCTTCTGACACTCCTGTTTGCCGCCGAAGCGACAGCCGCGGCGAGTCTGCTCAACTATGAGCATCGCGTCGTACGCGCCGCCGAGCAGATCGAGCGGATCAAGGCCGACAAAGACTACGGCGAAGAGGGAATCACTGACATCAAGCGGCTGCTGCCCAGATCCGAACAGATAGAGGTCGACGGCCGCGAAGTCTCCATCGACAACGCCTGGCTACACGCGGTTCTTGATTCCTATGCAGCGGAGAAGGACCCGCAGCAGAGTGTTGCGAGGCTGAACGAAGCTAGCGGGCGGCTGCGAGCCTTGGATGATCATCTGCGCCGAGCTGAAGCTGCCCAGACGAGTGACGCCGGCAGTGCGCGGGAAAAGATTCGTGAGATCCTCAGCCGTCCTGCTTATCAGCCCGAACAGGAGACCGTGGTTGGAGCTTTCGTCAAGAAAGTGTTGCGAAAGGTTCGAGGCTTCTTCGGCGAAATATATTCCGCGCTGACCCGGTTGTTGGAGAGGCTGTTCGGCGCGAGCGCGCAAGGCGGATGGATCTCCAACCTGTTGCTTATTGCGGTGCTGGCAGCGGCGCTAGTCGCTCTGGCGCGAATGGCTAGAAGAATGCGCGTGCCAAGGGCGAAACGGAAGAAGACGCGGCTGGTACTTGGCGAAGAAATAGCATCGGACGGTACATCTCGGGAGCTTGCGGAGGCCGGGCTCGCCGCTGCTCGAGCCGGCGACTTTCGCACAGCGGTTCGAAAGCTCTACGTTTCGCTGCTGTACGAGATGGGCGAGCGCAACTTGATCGAGCTTGATGACAGCGCGACGAACCGTGAATACCTGAGCAGAGTCTCTCGTTTCACTGCTCTGGCGGGTCCGATGCGCTACCTGACTGACCGCTTCGATCATGTCTGGTATGGAATGTTTCCTTCATCTGAAGAAGACTTTGCCGCGTACCTTGCGCGCTACGAGGAAGCGATGGAACGAGCGAGAACGGTGGGCGAGCAAGCTGCGAGCGCATCGTGATGCGGCTTGTTCGGGGCGAACCGCGAGTGTTAGACTTCTTGCGTTTGGGGGTGCCAGGTTTCGACGGGGGTACTCCGAGGTGAAAGATGCATACCGCGGCCCATGCCCCGCGTTATCAAGCTTGGAAAAACACAATCGCGAATAGCGAACTAGCACTGGCTGCTTAATGCGGCCACGCTTCCCCCGGCATCGCCTGTGTGCCGGGAAGAAGCGTCACTTTAGCAGGCTGCCCCGATGGACCCGTGCTCAGGGGGCCGGAGGGTAAGACCAATCTGGGCTAGCTTGCCGTGATGCTTCGTTGCTTCCGCGGTCACGGCTGGCGAATCAAGAGGAAGCAACTAAGTATGTAGGTTCTTTCGCTGAGGGCTTCCGGACGAGAGTTCGATTCTCTCCACCTCCATTGAAGATCGTGCGTGAAACGGCTAGGACACCTGACGGGGCGGACACTCCCCTGAGTTAAAGGGCGAGGAGTCCGCTCGTCGTTTATTCAGAGACCAACCGATGACTGACCGGCAGGATGAAGCGTCAAGACTGGCCCGATTGTTGCGCGACGTAGAGGAACTGGAAAAGACTCGAACTGCCCTGTTGAACCGCGTTGAGAGTGCGCGATCCAGTTTAATGGCGGCCGGCAATCGTACTGCCGCAATTCGCGCTTCCGTCGATTTGTTGTGCGATCACATCACCGAAGTCGTCACCGCCACTGCGGAACCTGCCATCCTCGATCAAGAGATACACGACGTTGAGCAAGGCATCAGAGAAGCTGCCAGAGACTCATCAGGACTTGCGTTCGAGTCGGACAGCTTGCAGGAGACGCTCGACGAAGCCGATGAGGAGCTTGAGCGACTGTCGTCGATATTGGTGGAGCGGCGAGGAAAGCATTCGCGAGGACACTGAAGGATTGCGGATTGAAGATTGCGGATTGCGGATTGCGGATTGAAGAACTTAAAACACGAGTTCGCGATCTTTAGCCAGGGAGTAGTGAGCGGCCTAAATGGATGCCTTTGACGACTCGAATCCGCAATCCGCAATCCGCAATTCGCAATCAAAGGCTCCCATCGGTATTTTCGATTCAGGTGTTGGCGGGCTCACCGTGTTTCGAGCGATTCAGCAGCGGCTTCCAAACGAGAGCCTGATCTACCTCGGTGATACGGCGAGGATTCCTTACGGGGTTCGCTCAGCCTCCACCATCGAGCGTTACGCTCGAGAGTGCGCCGCTTTCGTTGAGTCCAAGGGCGTCAAGGCCATTGTGATCGCTTGCAATACCGCGTCGGCGCTGGCGGCAGACTATCTACAGAGCAAGTGCCCGGTTCCGGTGATCGGCGTCATTTGGCCGGGATCTCGTCGTGCCGTTGAAGTAACGCGCAATGGCCGGATCGGCGTGATCGCTACGGAAGCGACCGTTGCGAGCGGAGCTTACGAGCGAGCTATGCTCACAATCCGCGGCGGTTTGGAAATAACTTCACGCGCGTGCCCGCTGTTCGTGCCGCTCGCCGAAGAAGGCTGGTTGAATCACCCGGTCACTCTGCAGGTTGCCGAAGAGTATCTGACTGAACTGCGATCCAGCCGTGTTGACACTCTCGTTCTCGGCTGCACCCACTACCCGATACTTCGCCCGGTGATCGAGCGAACGATGGGCGATCAGATCAAATATGTTGACTCGGGAGAGGCTGTGGCGGATGGGCTGGCTCGGATGCTTGAAGAAGAGGGCCTTGCTTGCGGGAGCGGGAAGGACCGATCTGAAGAGTTTTATGTCACCGATTCGCCTGCGCGATTTCGCCGCGTTGCCGAATTATTTTTGGGCCGGCCGCTGGAGTCGGTCGAAACCGTGGAGTTGGGTACTATTTAATGGCTTACAAGAGATCCGGCGGACGCGCCTACGATCAGATGAGAGAAGTGAGAATCACACCCGGGTTTACCCGCTATGCCGAAGGCTCGGTATTGATCGAGATGGGCGCCACGCGCGTTATCTGCACGGCGTCGGTTGACGACCGCGTCCCTTTGTTCAAGCGCGGCAGAGGCGAAGGCTGGGTTACAGCAGAGTACTCAATGTTGCCGCGCGCGACCGAGACCCGCACTCAGCGTGAGGCGGGCCGCACTCAGCTATCGGGCCGCACGCAAGAGATTCAGCGGCTGATCGGACGCTCGCTCCGCGCCGTAGTGCAGACTAATCGATTGGGCGAGCGCACGATCTATCTCGACTGTGACGTGATACAGGCTGACGGGGGAACGCGAACGGCTTCGATCACCGGCGCCTTCGTTGCGCTGGTCCTGGCGCTCCGCAAGCTGTACAACGACGGCAAGCTGGCGGCGCCGCTCCCGGTGACAGACTACGTGGCCGCGGTTTCAGTGGGACTCCTCGGAGGAGATACGCTGCTAGATCTGGACTATGGCGAGGATTCGCGCGCCGAGGTCGATATGAACATCGTCCGCACAGGCTCCGGACACTACATCGAGATCCAGGGCACTGCGGAATCCAAGCCGTTCACCCACGATCAGATGAATCAAATGACCGAGCTTGCGAGCCGCGGGATCGAGCGGCTCGTCGAGGAGCAGCACAAAGTGCTAGGCGATTTGCGGTGAATGGGTAAAGGTTCAGGGTTCAGAGTTCCGGGTTCAGAGTTCAGAGTTTAGAATGCAAGCTTTAGGTTGCTGATTCTGACAAAGGCAGCCTAAAGGCTGAACTCTGAACTCTGAACCCTGAACCCTGAACCCTGAACCCTGAACCCTGAACCCTGAACCCTGAAC
>JBBPIH010000050.1:57584-60520 GCA_038040455.1 Acidobacteriota bacterium | reverse complement strand
TCTTTCGTGAGGCAACGAATCGACTTCGTCTAGATTTTTACGTGAGGCAATGCGGGGGGTGTGGCTACGGAGTAATGTTCTCCCTATTGATCTATCAGCACTCCGGGGTTGAGAATCCACGCCGGATCGAACGCGCGCTTCGCCGCGCGCAAAGCGTCAGCGAAAAGCTCTGGGCGCTGGCGGTCGTACTGCGGACGGTGCATGCGCCCGACGGCGTGATGATGAGTGATTGTGCCGCCCTGCTTGATCACCGCGTCCGATGCGGCGCGCTTGACCGTGTGGAACTGGTCGAGCAGCCTCTCCTTATTGCCCATCGAAACGAAGGTGAAGTAAGGCGCTGGTCCGTCGGGATAAATGTGCGTGAATCGGCAAGTCACCCACGCGGGGTGGCCCGTGACCTCGGTGATAAGCCGTCGCACTTCGTCTTTGATGTTCGTGTGGAAATCGGCAAAGCGTTCCCAGGTGATCGCTGTCTCGAACGTGTCTGAGAGCACGCCTCGCGCGGTCAGGTTCTCGCGCAAGTAACACGCTCGCAGAAACGCATTGCGCCAAGCACCCGCTGCGCCTTCGCGATGAGAACCTGATTTCTTGAGCGCCTCGCGGTCATACTCGCCGCCGTAGTCGCCACAGATTTCGAGAGCTCGGTTCATCCACCCCTCCAGCGGGTGATCCGCCGATTCGAAAGCCAGCACAAGCACCGCGTGACGGCCATCGCCGGCGCCCGCCATCGCTGCTTCTTCGGCGTCGAGCAAGCGGCAGTTCGCGGGGTACAAACCCGCCTGCGAAATGATTCGAACGGCGTCCGCCGCTTTGTAGAAGTCAGCGAACTTCACCGTGGTACCCGCGCGAAAAGTGGGCCGCTTGCGCAATCGCATCCATGCTTCGGTGATGATGCCGAAGATTCCCTCCGAACCGATCAACAAGCGGTCGGCGCTTGGCCCCGCGCCATCGCCCGGCAACCGTCGAGTTTCAATCACACCTCTCGGCGTCACCACTCGAAGCGATTCAACCAGCTCATCGATGTGCGTATGAAGTGTGGCGAAGTGACCGCCCGAGCGTGTCGCGATCCATCCGCCAAGCGTCGAGAACTCGAAGGACTGCGGAAAGTGCCGCAGCGTTAAGCCCGATGATTTCAGTTGCGCTTCGAGCGCCGGCCCGAACGAGCCCGCCTGTATGCGCGCCGCTTCAGAAACGGGATCAATCTCGAGCACTCGATTCAAGTTTCGAAGATCGATGGTGACGGTCGCGCCATAGCTTTCTGATTGCGGCGGCTCGACTCCACCGACGACGCTCGAGCCTCCGCCGTAGGGAATCGCCGCAGCTCCGGCGCTCACACACCAATCAAAGATATCCACGATGTCTTGTTCGGTGGCGGGCAATGCGACGACGTCGGGTGGGTTTGAGAAATCACGCTGAAAGATGCGAACGCTATCGGCGAACGATCGGCCGTAGCTGTGTGTCAATCGCTCGTAGTGGTCGGTGGTGCAAACAACTTTGAGCGAAGATGGAATGGCGATTCGCGGCGGGCGCAAGCTGATTTCCTCGGCTGTTGGAGGCGGCGTGACCTCAAACTCAGAGACGCCGAGCCGCTTCGCCCACACCGGGTCGAGCCGCTTCAGCTCTTCAGGGGTGAGTCCTTCGCCTTCCCAACCCCAACCCCAGAATTTTCTCCGTCGTTCGTGCATGATCCGGCGATCCTCACTTCTTCTCTGCGTCCGCTGACTGCGCTTCAATACGTACGCGCGAATCGGCGTCGACTACCTGGACTCAACAAATTCACCGCTGATTTTCGCCGCCTTCGGTCCGCTGACCTTCGCAGATCTGCGAGAATCTGCGTTACTTCAGTCAGGTAGCAAGGGGTTTCTGTCAATAGTGTTCCTACTCTCTATGGTAACCGGGCCGTGGCTGCGTCCGTGCGATGAACATTATCAGGCCGAGAGTCTCATCTCGTTCCGTCGATAATCATTACCTCTACAGCCGGTCAGCCTCATAATCTTCTTTCTCGGTAGTTATGCGCCCGTCCGCGAGGTCATACCAACGCTGCAATCCGACCGCTATCAAAGCCCAGAACTCCCTGCCGGCGGTCGCGATGATCTTTCGGCGAATCACGCGCCGGTCGACCATACCCTTCTGCTTGAGCAGGTAGACTGCGTCTTGTTGATCTTTGAAGCGTCCTGCAATGTACTTCAAGATGATCAGCCATTCAGGTGTGACGATCGGCAAGCCCCGCGGCAATTGACACGCTTCTTTGAGCGCTTGCGCATAGAACTTTCGCGCAGTATCGTCGCGGACAATCCAATCCACGGGCACGACCCTTTTGCCGATCTTAACGTGATACCGTTCGCCTCCGAAGCCCAGTCGCTTCTTCGCATCGAGCGGCAAGATGGATGACGCGATCACGTCGACGTCTTTGGTCAAACGGGGACTTCCGTAGAGGTGCATCGCGATGCCACCCACCAGAGCGTGTTCTATGCCGTTACGGCCCGCGACTTCAGCGACTCGCTGCAAAGCCTGCAATCCCGTTTCAGTATCAATCATCGGGTGCGGGTTCTTCCGCAAGTTTTTCTCAACAAGTTTTTGAAGTTCTTTCTTCGTCACCCGTTCTTTCTCCGGTCAGACCGTTATCCAAGCGGCGGGTATCAGGGATGGAGACCAATGCGGTCCCCGCAAACCAAGATCGAAGGCATCTAGCAGGTGCTCAAAAAGCGAAAAGGGCCTTACCCAACAGAGTGCCAAGAATCCCACCAACGCAGTTGGTGGATCGTTCATACTCTGGGCCTACACGGGACACTGTGCGAGGTCCCGAATCCCACCAACGCAGTTGGTGGATCGTTCATACCCAGCCTAACTCTCGGCTCGGATTCACTCTCCGGCTGATCAGTGCTAGGTCGGATATGAACGATCCACCAACTGGTGGGATTCCGGAAGGCCGTGCC
>JBBPIH010000050.1:0-57484 GCA_038040455.1 Acidobacteriota bacterium | reverse complement strand
GCAGCCTCGGTGTAGGCCGAGTATGAACGATCCACCAACTGCGTTGGTGGGATTCCGGAAGGCCGCGCCGCAGCCTCGGTGTAGGCCGAGTATGAACGATCCACCAACTGCGTTGGTGGGATTCGAGCCCCCGCGCAGTTGTCCCGTGTAGGCCGGGTATGAACGATCCACCAACTGTGTTGGTGGGATTGCGCTTGAATACTGTGTATCATTGCCTTCTTTCAGGAACCTGCCAAGCGTTCTCACTGCTTCGCTGCAAGCGCCGCCCTGCGCGTCAACACATAAGCGCGAATCGCATCGACATCTTCAGCCGTCAGCCACCGCTTGAGCGAAGGCATTCCCATGCTCTGGTATTTTCCTTCCAACACGATGTCGCGATACTTGTCGAAAGTCGTCGCCGGTGAGTAACGCAGGTCAGCCGTTGCTCCTCCGCCTGCAGCGCCTAAGCCGTGGCACACTGCGCACCACTGGGCGAAAAGAGTCGAGCCCTTCTCGAGCGTCTCGGGAGATGCCGTCACTCCGATAAGCGTCACGGTCCTGTTCTGCGCGACGACTTCGGGTAGCGGGTGCTTTCCGTTGAGCGCGAAAGTCAGCAGCTTGCCTGCTGCAGGCAACGCCCCTTTCCCGTCACCGCCAATCAGTGGGAAAGCCCCTCCCCAGCCGGCCATTACCGAAACGTACTGTACGCCGTTCAGCTCGTAAGTCACCGGCGAGGCAACCACGCCGGTTCCAACAGACACTTCCCAAAGCTTCTCGCCTTTGTCAGCGCTGTAAGCCACAAAGCGCCCGTCGGCCGTTCCTTGAAAAACCAGGTTGCCAGCGGTTGTGAGCGTGCCGCCGTTCCAGAAGCTCGTGTGCGGAACTCGCCATCGCTCTTTCTGATTTACCGGGTCCCACGCAAGTAGGAAGCCGGGCATCATCGGCCCCGCCTCCTTGAAGATCGATAAGTCAATTCCTGTGTTCCAGGTCCCGGGCCTGTATTGAAACTTCTTATCCGGAGAATAGATGAACAAGGTGTCTTGCGCAGGTATGTAAACCAGACCGGTCTGCGGATTAAAGGACATCGGCTGCCAGTTGTGACCTCCAAGCGGGCCGGGCTTGATGAAAGCAGCGGCGTCTTTGTAGCGGACGCCTGGGTTCTCAACCGGACGCCCGGTCTTCTTATCAACCTCCTTCGCCCACGACATCGGAACATACGGCTCCGCTGAAAGCAATTCGCCGTTGGATCGATCGAGCACGTAAAAGAAGCCGTTCTTGGGCGCCTGCATCAGCACTTTGCGTTTGCGGCCTCCAATGTCGAGATCGGCCAGGATGATGTGCTGAGTTGCGGTGTAGTCCCACGAATCGCCAGGCGTCGTCTGGTAGTACCAGACAAGCTCGCCCGAGTCGGGCTTAAGCGCGACAATCGACGAGAGGTAAAGATTATCACCGGTCCCCTGACTGCGAATCTCGCGGTTCCACGGCGAGCCGTTGCCGGTTCCGATATACAACAGATCAAGCTCGGGATCGTAAGCCATCGAATCCCAGACTGTGCCGCCCCCGCCGATCTTCCACCACTCGCCGCTCCAGGTCTTCGCCGCGCGCTCCATCGCCGCGGACTCGAATGGCTTTGAAGGGTCACCGGGCACCGTGTAGAAGCGCCATGCCATCTTCCCTGATTCGGCATCGTAAGCAGAGATGTATCCGCGAACGCCCATCTCAGCTCCGCCGTTGCCGATGAGCACCTTGCCCTTCACAACTCGTGGCGCGCCGGTGACGGTGTAAGGCAAGCTCTGGTCGACGGTCACAACTTTCCAGAGAGGTTTGCCTGTTTCCGCATCGAGCGCGACAAGCCGTCCATCGAGCGTGCCGACGAAGACTCTGCCTTTGTAGACGGCGACCCCTCGATTGACTACGTCGCAACAGGCCTTATACCCGAAGGTGCGCGGGACCTCCGGGTCCCATTTCCAAAGTTGTTCCCCAGTGCGAGCATCGATGGCAAACACGACGCTCCAGCTTCCGGTCGTGTACATCACGCCATCGACGATAATGGGAGTCGCCTCGAGTCCGCGTGTCGTCTCGGTGTCAAACGACCATGCAAGCCCAAGCAGTTTGATGTTGCCGGCATTAATCTGGCTGAGCGGCGAGAAGCGAGTTTCGGAATAGTTCCGCCCGTGAGTGATCCAGTCGCCGTTGCGCGCATCCGCATTGCGAAGCGCAGCATCATCGATAAGCCTCGCGCCCTTCGCGGCCGGCGTTCGAGCTTTCTTCTGTGCGAGCGGCGTTTGAAGAAAGGCAGTGCAACCAAGAAGCACCATTAGCAACGCAGTCTTTATTCGTCGAGTCATGTCGAGCTCCTGAGTTTGAATGATGGGTTCTCGCGACACTGCACCGAGCTGTACTCCGGAGCGGCCGGCCCGGTCACGAACTCGAACCGCGAATCAAATAAGTTATTGCAATGTCAACTCCGCCAGTCTGCATTCCATTTAGGGACCAATGATAGGGCGTTGATGCCTACTTTATCTAGGCGAAGAAGCAAACTAATGCTGGCAAGGCGAGTTGGTAGCGCTTCACCGAGCCGTCTTAAATGTCGCCCATGGCTTGTCGAGGTAGCCTGCTGGCGGCGACTCGCTTAGGAACTCCAATCCTATTATCCACTGCTCATCTGATGTTGGTTTGACTTGACGCACAATGCCATACACACGGTAGAACGGGTCAGTGTAGCCATGACATCGCAGTTTCACAGGCAACGGCAGCATCAAAAGTAATACCATCCCCTGCCGCACAGCTTTATTCATCCGTAACGCCACGCCACCTTTGCTCACGTCAATAGTTTCTGCCACTTCATCCCATTTGCCACTTACCCTATCGTAACCCATGACGCGCGCCGGAAAACGTGATTTGTATCTTTTGAATCCGCGGCGCTCGGCATCCCGCCTCTGTTCTGCGGGTTTTGTGTATATGGCCTCATGCATTCGTGAGGTCTTGATGTTGATCACTTCTGAATCTGTCGCCAAGCCTGCCCGTTGCTTTAAGTCTGCCGACTTTGTGTTAGTAGCAAGATTTGCTTTGGTGACTTCCGGCACCTCTACTGATAGCAGTACTGGGTCTTTGTTGACTAGCGAGTTGTCATATTCAACCCTCTTGCCAAAATTAGTAAGTACGGAAAAAGCGTTTGCAACCTTGTTAAGTGCTCGCCTGATTCGCGCCTGCAAGTTAGGATCAAGGTGACGGTGCTTTTCATCCGAAGGGTTGAGCAAAGTCACGGTTTGCCGGTAAGCACTTTTCATATTTTCGGCTGTGGCCGACCGTTTGAGGCCCAGCACTTGATAGAGTGTTGATGCACATTCTACCCGCTCCAGAACACGCTCAAGTTCCAGAAAATGTGCTTGCAGTTGGGGACTGCTGTATTCGGAGTTCATGATTATTGCTTGATGTTCAGAGTTTAGGCTTTAGCTTGCCAGCCTGACGCCAGCAACCTGAAGGTTGAGCTCTGAACTTTCATGGTCGCCCATTGGTCCTCACTGGATAAGGTGGCCGCTGCGGTTGCTTGGTGGGGTTCTTCTTCAACTCCTCCATAATCACCTGGATCGCCTTCTCCAGTTGAGGGTCACGGCCGTTGATCACGTCAGCGGGCGTCTGCTCGACCTCGATGTCCGGCGGCACGCCGACGTTCTCCACCGCCCAGCCCTCCTCCGGCGTCCAGATAGCCAGGTTCGGCGCAGTCACTCCGCCGCCATCCATCAACACCGGGAAGCCCAGTGTGCCAACCAGTCCGCCCCACGTGCGCTTGCCGATGAGCTTACCCATGCCGAACTTGCGCCACATCCACGGCAACAAGTCGCCGCCCGATCCGGCTGTCTCGTCTATCAGCATCACCTTCGGACCTTGTATTGAAGCAGTAGGTGTCTTGAGGTCCGCGCCGTATCGCATCCCCCAATAGGCCGAGAACGGCCTGCGGAGAATGTCAATGTAGTAGTCCGCCACCTGACCGCCGCCGTTGAACCGCTCGTCTACGATGATCGCTTCCTTGTAGGACTGCGGGTAGAAGTAGCGCTTGAAGTAGGCGTGGCCCTGCGTGCTTGTGTTCGGAACATAAACATACGCCACGCGGCCACCAGTAGCTTCGTCAACTTTCTTCAAATTCCCTTCGACCCAGTCGCGATTGCGAAGCGCGCTCTCATTGGGAATAGGCACCACCTGAACGGTTCGCGAGCCCGAGCCGTCGGGATTGGGACCGATGGTGATCTCGATGATCTTGCCTGAAGTGTTCTCGAACAAGCTGTAGAGATTCGCGGGCGGCCGCAGGTCCTGGCCGCGGACCGTCAGCAGGTACTCACCTGCTTTCACGCCAACGCCTGGTTCGGTCAGCGGCGAACGTAGCTGGGGGTTCCAGTTCAATCCGCCGTAGACCTTCTTGAATCGGTAGCGCCCGTTCTCGACGGAATAATCGGCGCCCAGCAAACCGCCGGGGACGTTCTTCGGCTGGTACAAGAAGTCACCGCCTCCGACCCGGTGATGACCGACCGCCAGTTCGCTGCACATCCACTGGATGACCCGATTCAGATCGCTTCGACTGGCCAGATGAGGCAGGAACACAGCGTACTTTTGCCGCATCGCGTTCCAATCAGCGCCGTGCATGTTCGTCGCGTAGAAGTAATCTCGATTGATCCGCCACGCTTCGTTGAACATCTGAGTCCACTCGACGCGCGGGTCTATGCGCACTTCCATGTCGTCGATGTTGATCTTGCCCTGCGCGGGTTGCGGCTTAGGGGTGACCGCAACTATCGACCAGACGTTGTTGCCTGTATAGAGAATCTTCTTCTTGTCGGCGGACACCAGGTACTCCCTGACGGCCGGGATGAACACCTCGTCCTTGCGTTTGTTCAGGTCGTATTGATGAAGCGAAGACCTGTCGGGGCCCCCAAAGGGAGCGTCGCCTGCAGGACTCTCGATGTAGTAGAACTGTCCAGTCACGCCAGCAGATAAGTCTCGGTAGTTGCCCGGCGGGAGCGGGATCGCGAGAATCCTATTGTTGATTCCATCGAAGTCAATCGAGAAAGGCTCAGGCGCAGCCTTTGGCGGCGACTCTTTGGGCTTTTCTTCCTTTTGTACACCCTTCTCTTCGTCGCTCTCTTTAGCAAGCGGGTTCGGCAGATTGCTGCGAAGCACCGCGAGGTATAGCGACTGCGTGGCGCGCATGTCGGCGCTGGACATCGCGAACCAGTCCTTGACCGGGCCGGCGTCGGTGGACCCGAAGAAATAAAGATACTTCCCGCCTTCGTCGAACACCGGCTCGCTGACTTCGCTTAAGCCATCGGTGATCTGAAACGACTTGTCCTTATCAATTGAATAAGCGTGAACCGCTTGAATGTACGCCTTGGTGTTCAGCGTGTATGCGATCCACTTCGAGTCAGGCGACCAGACGTGATGTATCGTCTTGGCGCGGGTTGGACCGTAGAGGTGCTCCGATGCGATCTTCTTTGGTGCGCCGCTTTTCACGTCGAGCCAATAGAGGCTCCATGAATTGTCTGCGTACGAAATCCTCTGGCTGTCGGGCGACCAGGCCGGGACATCATAAAAGCCCGCGCCCGCGACCTTGATCTTGCGGACATCGCCTTTGCCGTCCTGGCTGCGAATGTGCAGCTCGTATTCGCCTGACTCGTCTGAGAAGTAGGCGATGGACTTGCCGTCCGGCGACCAGACAGGCGACCGCTCGTGTGCGCCGGTCGTACTGGTGAGATTGCGCGAATCGCCTTTCTCGGCGGGCACGGTTACGATCTCACCTCGAAACTCGAACACCGCTCGCGCACCAGTCGGCGAGATTGAGGCGTCTCGAATGTAGCGCGCGCCTTTCACGAATCGCGCTCGCGTTTCTACCAGGTCAGCGGACACGCCGATGGTGAGCTTCGTCGTTCGCGATGACTTCGGGTCCAGGATGTGAAGGTAGCCCGCCTGCTCGTAGACTATCTGCCCCGCGCCGGCCGATGCGCCCAACACAGGAAAGTCTTTGTGATCGGTGAGCTGCTTGATCGCCTTCGACTTCAAATTGTAAGAAAAGAGATTGAACTCGCCGTTTCGGTCCGAGCGAAAGTAGATCGTATCGGCGATCCACATTGGGTCAGCATCATTCGCGCGGCCTTCGGGCTGAGGGAGCTTCTCGGCGGAGTGGTCATTGAACTTATAGAGCCATATCGTCGAATTGGTGCCGCCGCGATAATTCTTCCACTGATTGAACGCCTCGTATAGCGGGTTGTAAGCCAGCCTCGCTCCGTCGGGCGAATAAGTAGCCTTGAACGCGTTCGGCAGCTTGAGAGGTTCTTCGATTCCGCCTTTGACTGGAACGGTGAATAGCTGTGAATACCGGCCAGTGAACACGGCTCGCGGTGACGTGAACAGCACCGCCGATCCATCGGGCGTGAATCCCTGCACTATGTCCGGACCCGGATGCCACGTCAGTCTCGCAGGCACACCACCGGCGACCGGCACGACGTACACGTCTGGATTGCCGTCGTATTGGGCGGTAAACGCTATCAACGACCCGTCCGGCGAGAACGCAGGGTTGGCCTGCTGGCCTTCGTCGGCCGTCAATCGCTTGACGTTCTTGCCGCCGACGTCCGCTACCCACAGATCCCCGGCGTAGATGAATGCGACGTGATCCTTGCTGATCGCCGGCTGTGAAAGCAGGCGTGTGTCGGCGAGGTTTACGCCCTGCGCGTCTGCGCACAGAGGCAGGCCAGTCAGCATGAATATTGCGAGTGCTGCGCGAAGAAACCAGTTCCGAATCTCACAAGTGTCGATGTGCATATATCCTCCTGGTGATGGGAAGAAACCGCCGGCGAGCCATCGCCAGGCCGCGTCTTGAACCCAATCGCATCAAACGTAATAGATGGCGCGGAGAATATCAGAAGCCTCGTAACACGACAAGCAACAAGAATGAGTGGAGCGAGCTTGGACGGCGCCTTCGCCTTACTCGGCCACCGGCTGCGTGTTACTATTGGGCTCATCAACGGGTCGCGAGACCGAGCTAGTGACTTTTAACAGCCGTTTCGCTACCGATCAAATGGGTACGAAATCGGTGCGAATCCGTCAAACCCGGGTCAACCGTGGTCTATGAGTTCGTAAGAATCGCATTGTCGGCGCCGCATAGACCACGGATGACACTGATTCGGCCGATTTGCGCTGATACCCCTTCTTCACTGCTCTTCATTTGCTGCGTTCCAACTCGGCTCGGTCCCAGTTCGCGAGCCTCGCGCCTGCCTCATAGGTACTCTGCATGAATTCAAGCAACGAGTCATCCGGTGAATCGGACTGGCGGAGATCATCATACGGCAAAATGAACTCCGACAATTCTGTGCTGTAGAAGCCTGGCTCAATCGGCACCTTTTCCAGACCGGCCGGCGCAGGCGCAGTGTAAGAATAGAAAATCGGAGCTTCAACCGCGCCACCGCCCGGCCAGAAACCGTGACTGATCACTTCGTGTGAGTAGGCTTCCCGGGTGATGGCGTCCGCACCCGGCCGTTCCGGTGCGCGGCGTCCCGAGAACCGGGTGACCGCAAGATCAAAGCTTCCCCAGAAGAAATGTACCGGGCTGCACTTCCCGATGAAGCTCGACCTGAACTGCTTAAATACCCTATCGGTCTGGACCAGGATGCGCCAAAACCGGTTCGCGTATTCAGCATCGTAAGAAGCGTGCTGGTGATCCTCCGCGAAAGGAATCGGCTCGGCGACTTCATCTGGTTTGGCGTGAATCTGAACGACCAATCCCAGCGACCGCAATGTGGCCATCAATTCCGCATAGAAATCGGCGACCGAACGCGGCGCGAGAGTCAAAGTTTTCCTGGCGCCGTCGCTGGTGCACACCAGGAGCCGGTGCTCAAGGAAGTCAAAGTCAATCTCGAACGTTCGAGTGCCGTAAGGAATTGGTGATGTCGTCAGTCCGCGCGCGGTCACGTACAACGTTGTGTTCCACCAGTGATTAACCAAGGGTGTTTGCGTAAGCCGAATCTTACCGACAATCTGCGTCCACATGTGAAGGGTGGAATAGGTGTCTCGCCAATCCTTCACGGGAAGACTCGGCCATACATCGATCGTCGCTGCGCTGGTCTTCGACTTTGAATCAACCATGATTGCTCTCCTTTAAGGCAGCCTTTCTTCGTCCCTACAAGGGGTCATCACACCGAATCAAGGAACATCTGGTCGACATAGCACCAACCCCAGTCTTCACCGGGCTCGAATGATTTTATGACTGGGTGGTTGCTCGAATGAAATGCTTAGTTGCGTGTTTGTTCTTGGAAGAGTCGCAACAGCCTACGTGACCGCATGTAGTGCAGAGTCTCAGGTGTAACCATCTATCTCCGATTCTCAAGCAGTCCTCACAACCCTTCGCGCCTGGGGCTACGTCTCTGATCTGATCGAGATGTGTGCATTCACTCATGTGTTATTCCGGTCCGGACCAAACGAAGGTACCTTGTCTCAGGTCGCGGAGCGCTTGCTCGATCTCTTTTCTCGTGTTCATCACAAACGGCCCGTATCGCGCGATCGGCTCGTTCAAAGGCTTGCCGGAAACAAGCAAGAAGCGAACGGGACTATCATCAGTGACAACCTTGACGTGGTCACCGTCACTCCACACAACAAGCCGAGTGTGAGAGACCCTCTGATTGTCCTCCGCGAATGCTGCGTAGCCTTCGAACACGTAGGCGAAAGCGGTGTGGCCGCGGGCGATCTGATGGGTGAAAGAGCTCTGAGCAGGAACGGACACATCCAGATAGGCAGGGTCCGCGGCGATCCCGCTAACGGGACCCTTCACGCCGTCTACCGTTCCCGTAATCACCCGGACTCTAGTTCCGCCATCGATCTGAACTTCGGGAATCTCGCTCGACTCAATACCCTGGTATCGTGGTCTGGTCATCTTGAGCTTCGCCGGGAGGTTCACCCAGAGTTGAAACCCGTCGATACCCTCGGGTCGGACTTGAGGCATCTCCTCGTGCATGATGCCGCCGCCCGCAGTCATCCACTGGACGTCGCCTGCGCCGATGCTGCCGGAATTGCCGAGATGATCTTTGTGATGAACCACCCCGGTCAGAATGTATGTCACGGTTTCGATTCCCCGGTGAGGATGCAGCGGAAATCCGGCTTCGTAATCCTCCCGGCTGGTAGAACCGAAATGATCAAGCAGAAGAAACGGATCGAGATAGTCCAGAGTCCGGGTGCCGATGCTTCTCTTGAGTCTAACGCCCGCTCCTTCTACGACCGGTTGAGGCTCGATGATAGTTTCGACTCTTCTTTGAATCGGATTCAAGCGTCTTCTCCTTGTTTGCGTCGTTTTGGAAAGCATCCCAGTTCTCTACGACCGGCTAGTCTTTGAGGGCTACCCTTGTCAGCCTTCGCTCAGGCTTCTTCCTTCAAACTCGCTGATGCGCTGGCGAAGATTTTTCGGCACGGGCGCCGGCTTCAACGCCTTCGGGTCAACGCACACATAAAGCGAAGTCGCCAAACCGATCACGCGGTCTTCGCCTTCGGGGTATATCTCGAATTCGAAGGTCAGGCTGGTCGTACCAATCTTCGAGACGCGAGTGTGCACCTCAAGGATTTCATCGAAGCGCGCCGGCGATTTGAACACCATTGTTGTGCGAGCCAGCACCGTGTCCACTCCAAGCGCGAGCAGATCCTTCCACTCGTAGCCAACCGCGCGGAAGTACTCAGTCCACGCCACGTCATAGTAGGTCAGGTAGTTGCCATTGAAGACGATGCCCTGCAGATCGGTGTCGGCGAAGCGGACGCGGATGTCGTGATGGAATCTGAAGTCTGATTTCATCCGGCGTATGATGCCTGAACATGCTTCTGATATCAATGATGTAGAGATCGAGTAACGAACCTCCCGATTTCGGCCGTTGGAGATGCAATCAGCGAGGGTCTGGCTCGCGGCCGTTCTGCCGGATCCATAATCCGGCTTACTATCGCAAGCGACAGCCGATCCATCTCCACAACCAAACGGTTGGCTTTCGCGGACAGCAGCCTGTGCGCCCAGGTTGCAGCAAACCCGAGAGCCAGAGCAGAAAGCAGCGCAAGCAACCAATCCGCAACCCAGTTCTGCAAAACGTCGGAACTTATAGGAATGATCGACGAGACACGGAGGCATCGGATCAGCCCTTCAACTGCTGCAGCCGCGCCTATGATTGGCGTCGTCATCGCAATGGCGCCGAGAGTTGCGAGCCCTCGCACAACATCCGCCGTCTTTGACGAGGCTGCGATGTGGCGGGCAGCGGTCGAGAATTGACACTCCCCCGAATTGCCCGGTGTAAGGCTGGCGTCGACAACGCAAGCGACCGGGCTTGCAGGAAAGGCCGACGCCAGGCGCAACGCGGCCACAGGCTCCTCATAAACCAACGCCTCGTCTGCAAGGGACATGAACAGCCGGGTTTGTCGGCTGGCGCGGGAGTAGGTAATCGACCGTTCGATTACGAGAGCTATGCCCGCCAACGCACAGATGAACAGCCCAGCCCATGCCACGAATTGAAACCCGCTAGTTCTGTCGTAAAAACTCACCAGATCCATCGGTACGTTCGTCGTTGGAGTGCTTCTCAGGTCGACCCAAACAGCGCTAAACGGATCTTGTGGGACCGGACATGCGCGTGCAACGCGTTCGCCGCTCACCAATAGACAGAGACCGAGCGGCGGCCCAACGGCGAGCGCGCTCAACAGGGCTTTGCTTCGGGACACAGTTGTAGATTGCATTCTTTTAAGCTTTCGTTGGTGTTTGCGGCGCCGGTGAATTAGACCCCGCTGTCACGGATGGTGTTCCAGTCATCGGAACGCGCCGGGGCTCGAAGCGGAGCGGTGATTCGAGAGTCGTTATAGCGAACACCTGCCGCAAACTGATCGCTGTGGTCGACAGGTGACCTGCGTATGCTCGCTACGCTCTCGATGAACGCAAGCGACAGTCGGTCCATTTCCATGGTTCCCTCCAAGCAATCTTGCGGAGATCCGGATTCTACGGAGTTGTTGAGACTTGTTTGGCGCTGGTCACTTAGACACTGAGGCCCGTACCGAAGTTCCCGGTCAATCGAGCGAGCCGGCGTTTTGGGCGCAAAAGCCCCTTGTGCTATTCTCACGTCCTAATCATCCATCCGCGAATCAAGGTGGGCGGAGACGAGAATCTCTCTCCCGGATTCGTTGGTCCGTTCAAGACTAGTTTGGAGGTGTTTCGTGATCGTTCCTCTCAATGAATACGACTTTCTTAAGCGTGCCCTGGTCGCGCATTCGAACGAAGAAGCTATCGTGTGCGGCGACACGCGGCTCACCTATCGTCAGTTCGGTGAGAGAGTCAATCGATGGTCAAACGCGATGAGTGGTCTCGGCATTTTGAAGGAAGACCGCGTGGCGGTTCTTTCTCAGAATTGCCATCGGGTGCTCGAGGCTTTCTTTGGCACGCCGCTCCTGGGTTCAATATTGATGCCGCTCAACTTTCGCCTGGTGTCCGATGATTTCGAGTACATACTCAATCACGGCGGGGCCAAGGTGCTGATTGTCGAAGAGGGACTCACCAATCTGATCGATTCGATTCGCGACAAGCTTGAAACAATCGAACACTTCATCGTGGCGAGTGACGATTCGAAGACCGGCGCAGAAGGCTGGCTCGACTACGAGACGCTGCTTGCCCATGCATCGCCCGAGCCTCCACCGCCAGTCGAGATAGACGAGAATGAAACCTCGGCGTTGCTCTACACGTCGGGCACGACAGGCAGGCCGAAGGGTGTGATGCTTACCCATCGCAACCTCTACATAAACGCGATGAACTCGATCTGCGAGTTTGGTATTCACGAACGGGACGTGTACCTGCACACGCTCGCGCAGTTTCACTGCAATGGTTGGGGCGTTGGATACGCCGTGACCGGAATGGGCGGCACTCACGTGATCATAAAGAAGTTTGAGCCCGCCGCCTTCTTCGATCTGGTCACCCGAGAGCGGGTCACGTTTGCGTGTATGCCACCGACGATGATCAACATGGCTTTGAATCATCCGATGGACGCCGCAGCGTTCGACCGCTTGCCACGCGGCGTGCGAATCGGAACAGCGGGCTCGGCTCCTCCTCTCGCAACTATTCAAGGCGCGCAGGAAAAGTTCGGATGGCGAGTGATTCAAATCTACGGATTGACTGAAACGTCTCCGTTTCTCACCGTTTCAAAAACAAAGCCGCACATGGATGACTGGCCGGAGGAACATAGACTGCGCGTCCAAGCAAAGACCGGCTACCCCATGATCGGTGTCGACATCCGCATCGTGGATGACGAAGGGCGCGACTTGAAACCCGACAGCGGCGAAGTGGGCGAGGTGATTACTCGCGCGAACGTGATAATGAAAGGGTACTGGCGGCAACCCGAAGCGACTGACGCAGTGATCGTCGATGGATGGTTTCACACCGGAGATATGGCATTGCTCGACAACGAAGGCTACATCGAAATTGTCGATCGCAAGAAGGACCTGATCATTTCCGGCGGCGAGAACATCTCCTCGATCGAAGTGGAAGGGTTTCTCTACAAGCATCCGGCGGTGCTCGAAGCCGCAGTGATCGGGGTGCCCGACGAACGCTGGGGCGAGACCGTATGCGCGCTTGTTGTGCTGAAGCCTGGCGCCGAAGCGGGCGAAGAGGAGTTGATCGCGTTCTGCCGCGCGCAACTCGCTCACTTCAAGTGCCCGCGGCGCATTCAGTTCATCGAAGCACTTCCGCGAACTGCTACCGGCAAGATTCAAAAGAACGTCTTGCGCGATAAGTACTGGCGTGACCAGGCAAAGCGCGTGGGTTAGTCCAACTCAAGATCCTTGGGTGCCCACCGCCGGGCGTCTCAGTACTCGAGCTTCCCTTGGTAGATCATGTCTTAGGTCTTGAAGCGGCGGTCGAGCCGGTATGTCTCCGATAGCTCGGTGCAAAAATGAATCTCTTCACTTTCAGGTGTGATGAACGGCTTGCCGTCTATGAGACGCGGGAAGATGAATCGCGCGCCAAATCCGTCGTTGTGCGGCGGTTGAAACTCCTGAAGAAAGATTCGCTTACCGGGAGACGACTGCCGTCAACGGCTGCCTTTATGAAGCGCTTGCTTTCCGAAAGCGCTCTAGAGGTTTAGAAGCGTAACACAATGCCTGCCGAAATAAGTGCGTTGTGCTGGCGGTCGCTCAGCGCGCGAACGTTCAACGGCGGAAGTTCAGAGTAAAAGTCGCGCACTTCGCCTCTGATGCTCAAAATCGAACGCACCTTCACATCAAGACCAAAGCCGAAAGCGAAAACCGCATCGGTCTTGCTGTTACGGTCAGCGACGGTTTGATTGTTCACCGTGGTATCGCCTTCGCGGAAATGCGCAAGCCCAACTCCCATCGTGGCGAAAGGCGAATACTTCCTCCCCGGCAGCAGTTTGACCTTGAGGCCGGGCGTGAAGAAGATCGACGAGTAGCTGCCCGGAGAAAGCGCGTTTGTCGTTTTGATCTTAGTGCGCGGCGTACCCGCGAATGGAACTTCAAAGTAGAGCGCAGCAAGGCGCGCATCGAAGAGGCGCCTTGCGTAGTTGAACTCGTATGTGAAGCCGGTGCTGAAACGCAAGAAGCCCGGCTGCGGCAGGTCGAATCCGCGCTCGCCAATCTTCAGACCTCCCGACGTGAATGCAATCTCATGCTTTTGCGCAAAGGTTGACTTGGCGCCCAACAGCATCACAGTCATAACGAGTAAGAGTCTCAATTTCATCAGACTTCTGACCTCTGCCTTCTGACCTTTGACTTCTGATTAATCATCGTCCCTCTTGAAAGAAACCAACGAGCGTGCGGTTCACTTCTTCAGCGTTCTCGGTGAAGAAGACGTGACCCGTCTCTTCGAACTCGATCAACCGCGCGCTGGGTATGAGGCTGGCGATCTGGCGCGAGTTGCCTGGATCGACGAGCGTGTCTTCCGTCCCCGTGAGCACAAGCGTCGGGTGAGTTATCTGTGATAGCCGGTCAAACGTGTCGTGCTGCATCACCGCGCCGAGTTGCAGCAGATACGACGATTTCGGTTGATTGTTGTTCGCCATCACCGTCAGAGTCTCTTCAATAAGCTCGCGTCGTTCATCGATTGTGGTTATTGCGAACAGTATTGCCGCTGAGTGCTTGAGCCCATCCGCTCGTGGCATCTCGCGCGACTCGTTGAAAATGCGGACAGCCCATTCGGGCGAGCGTATCGCAGTTCGCGGGCCCGCGTGGGTACAACCGAGAACGAGCCTTCGCACCTTCTTCGGGTGGCGCAGCACAAGCTCTTGCGCAACCATTCCCCCGAGCGACACACCAAACACGTGCGCGCTCGCGATGCCCAGCGCGTCAAGCAACGCCGCCGTGTCGTCAGCCATGTCGGCAATCGTGAAAGGCTCCTGAGGCTGATCGGAGCGGCCAACACATCGATTGTCAAAAGAGATCACGCGGAAGTGAGGCGATAGCCCTTCTACCTGCGCTTTGAAGCCATCGCAGGTGCTGCCGAGCCCGCGAATCAAGAGCAGTGGTTCGCCCTCGCCGTGCAGCTCGTAGTAGAGGCTAAGTCGGGTTGTCTGAATCGCTGGCATTAGGCTTCGTTGATCACAACTAGTAAGAGGTTCCTCAACCCGTTTGCGGTCCGAACAAACCTCAATACTCCAGCTTTCCGTCGAACATCATATCCTTAACTTTGTAACGTGTGCTGATCGTGAAGCCAAAGCGCGGTGGTACACCGCCAGCCCTGTTCGGAATCGAGCTATTTGGTATGGTGCTATTCAGAACAGAGCCGCCACTCAAATCCGAGTGAAATAGAATCTCTCCGCCACTCTCAGTGACGAAGGGCGTGCCATTCACCAAACGTGGGAAGATGAAACGCGCACCGAAACCGTCACTTCGTGGCGGCTGATACTCCTGAAGGAACAGCCGCTTGCCATCCCTTAAGACGAGGTAAGTGTTGTTCTTCAGTTCGCTTGTCGTAAGCTTGTAGAGCGCTGCATTCGCCTGCTGGAGCATGTTGCTTGGCTTGTCGGACTCTGCGACGACTGTAACAACTATGTAATCCGGAAAGTCGGCAGCGGCGAACGCCTTGAGCTGCGTGGTCATCTGCTCGCTCAGCTTTCCTTTCTGCTGCAGCTCCACAAAGCGCGCGATTGCCTGGCGCGTAGGTTTTGCTGAAAGGAAGCGAACGCGGAAGTGGACATTGATCACCTCCGCAATAGCCGTAGTCGCCCCAACCCCCGTCGCCTGGGTGGAAGCACTCCTAGCGGTGTCCGTGAAAGAATGCGTCTGCGCCCACGGCGAATCGTTCAAGAGCTTCGTGGCTTCCTTCTCAGACCATTCGGTGTAGGGCTTATTGGCCCGCTGCGCAGTGATTGTAAGAGGATGAGCCAGCATCAGGCTGGCGGCTATGATCACGAAGACTCGGCATAACGACTTCATCACGAGTTGCTCCTCTTTGACATTCAATACTCAAGCTTGCCCTGAAAGATCATGTCCTTGATCTTGTAGCGCGTGTCGAGTTTGTAGGTTGTGGAGAGCTCGCAGTAGAAGTGAATATCTTCGCTTGCCTCGGTGATCCAGGGCTTGCCTTCTACCAAGCGGGGGAAAACAAGACGAGCTCCGAGCCCATCGCTTTTCGGTGACTGGTATTCATCCAGGAAGACTCGCTTGCCGCCGACCTGTAGGTAGGTATTGTTCTTCAGATCTGCAGTCGTGCGGTTGTTGAACAGCGCGCGCACCTGCTCGTATTCCCCTGTGGACGCAGTAGAATCAAAGTCCACGACTACCACAATATAGTCACGAAACTCGTTGGTGACGAAGGCCTTGAGTTGATCGGCGAACTGTTTCGGGAGCTGCCCCTTCTGCTTCAGCTCTATGGCGCGGACGAAGGCTTTACGAATGGGCCGGGCCGAGAGGAACCGAATTCGAAAGTTGACTTGTCTTAGGTTCGCTTCCTCCGTTTGCCTGGGATTCAGCCCGCGGGGGCCGGTTGAGAACATTTTCGACATATCGGTGAACGAGTGCGACTGGCCCCACGGGGATTCGTTGAGCAGTTTCATCGCTTCCTTCTCAGACCACTCGGTGTAGGGCTTATTGTTCCACTGCCCTGCAATAGCAAGCGGGTGCGCAAGCATTAGTGCGAATGCGCTAATCACGAACAAGCGGCGCAGAGGCTTCATGACATTGTCCTCCAGCGAATGAATTGTCGAGTGATAAGTAGGGGTTTCTCTGTTTGACCTTCCCGAAACCCGCGCTATCATATCTCGGGTTCAGGGGTCAGTACAACTTTGAATTGAATAGTAATACGGGTCTGGGACAAGCGATGGCCTGCGTTGTCATTGTAGGATCAACGCCGGTTTAGTCCGTGGCCGGGAGCGATCCCCCGGCCTTTCTCGGAACAGGCTTATGAAGCTTTGGATTCCAATTGGCGCATCCGCCTGAGCAGATCCTGATAATCCGCGTCGTGATGCAACTTGATATGATCCATCTGATCGGCCAGCTTATCGGAGAGTTGTATGAATCCACTCTTCATCTCATTCGACATTTCAACGAAATGCGCATCAATACCCACGAAGTCACGGGAGAGTCGCGTTTCTAACTGATCGAGTCGAGTTTCTACCGCCCCAAGTCGGTTTTCAAGCGCTTCAAATCGCGCGTTGAAGCGCTTGTCTAGGTCTTGAAGCAGTCTAAAGACAGCCGTGATCGTCGGCTGAGTCGCTTTGTCGTCTTCTTGGTTGGCTGACAGGTTGTGAGTCAGGTCGTCGTTGCTCATTTTGCTTCCCGCTCAGAAAGTTTCCCGCTCGTTTTATGAGCTGACCCAGGAACTGGTCGAACAGTGACATATTGGATCCGCCTGAGCAAGTAAGTTCATGTTGGCAGCGGACGCTTAACGGCGTGAAAGTCTCGTTTTTGGTGTAACCTGGCGCGGGTCGAAATCGTCCTTGTCATTCGCCAACCTTATCAATTCTGGACTATGCTTGCGGTTCGTCGCGATAATCCGGGGTTCGGAGCTCAAGCTTCAGCTTGCTGCATATGGACGCCAGAGACCTGAAGGTTGAACTCTGAAACCCCCAAGGATCGCCGCGCTGCTTCAAAAGGAGACCTATGAAAAGACTGTATGCCCTCGTTTTCTTCCTGGCGTTGTGCGCGCCGCTTACTGCCGCAGGTCGTGAGGTCAAGCTCGCTCGCTACCCGCATTATAACAACGGCCGGATCGCTTTCACTTATCTGGCAGACATATGGACTGCCGACGAAGACGGCAAAAACATCAAGCGCATCACGGCAAACAAGGCGCGCGATGTCTATCCGCGCTTCTCGCCCGACGGGAAATGGATCGCTTTTTCTTCGGACCGCAACGGCAACTCCGACGTCTTCATCGTCCCGAGCGAAGGCGGCGCGGTGAAGCAGCTCACGTTTCACTCCGCCGACGACACCGTGCTCGGATGGACGCCTGATTCGCGCGCGGTCATGTTCGCTTCGGGCCGCGGCGACGATTTCGCGGCGAAGCTCTACACAGTGCCGGTTGCCGGCGGAATGGAGCGCAACGCCGGAGCCGATATGGGAGTGAACGGCGGCTATTCGCCTGATGGTAAGAAACTCGCGATCAATCGGAAGGGGCAGACTTACTGGCGCAAGTATTATCGCGGCTCCATGCAGACTGACGTCACCGTGATGGACATCGCGTCGAAGAAGTTTACTGACCTCACCGACTTCGACGGGTTAGACTCGTGGCCAATGTGGGGCCCGGATGGTTTCATCTACTTCGTGAGCGATCGCGAAGGCAACGGCCTAACTAATATCTGGCGCGTCCCTGAAGCCGGGGGAAAAGCCGATCGCGTCACTTCATTCAAGGCCGGCGATGTGCGCTTTCCGGCGATCAGCGCCGACGGCAAGGTGATAGTCTTCGAGCACGACTTCGGCGTGTGGAAGCTCGATGTCGCAAGCCGCAAGGCCGCGCCAATCAAGCTCGACATCGCGGCGGAGACCCAGGAGAACCTGGCTGAAGTCCGGGACTTCAATTCGCAAGTTGACGATTACGACCTCGCTCCTTCTGGCCGCCGCATAGGCTTCTCGATTCACGGCGAGATCTTCACTGCGCCGACTGAAGAAGGCGACCTTCGTCAGATTACCGACAGCCCCGCGCGCGACAAAGACCCCGGATATTCGCCAGACGGCAAGTGGCTCGCTTTCATCAGCGACCGGAGCGGTCGTGAAGAAATCTACCTCGCCGCGGCGGACGGAACCGGCGCGCCACAGAAGATCAGCGATCTCGACTCGCTGAAGTTTTCGTTTATTTGGTCGCCTAACTCGAAGGAGATCGCATTCACGGCCTCGGACAACAAGCTCCGCAAGTATGCGGTCGACTCGAAGCAAACGATCGAGCTCGCGTCGTCGAAATACGGCAATATCGGGGGGCCAGTCTGGTCGCCGGATGGCAAATGGATCGCCTTCTCGAAGTCCGACTACGTTCGAACATCTGATGTCTATCTGATTCCTTCGGCGGGTGGCGAAGAGCGAAAGGTCACCTTCGACTCTTTCAATGAGGTAAATCCTCAGTTCACTCACGATGGCCGCAAGCTATACTTCGTTCGGACCGAAGCGGGTTTGGGCGGAGGTGGTCAGCCGTCGGCGCAGATCTACTCCGTAGCGCTTGAACGCGAAGAGCGCGACCCCGCCGATCCTGAGGACCGGCCAGAAGGCGACTTGCAAGATCAAAGCAACGACGCGGTCGCGCGCCGCGTAGCCGGCGCTCAGCGCAACGCGCCGCCGAAAGACATCAACATCGACTGGGCCGGTCTCAAGCGGCGAACCAAACAAGTGACACGAATGCCGTTCGCAGTGTTCAACTACACGATCGCTCCGGATAATCGCACTGTTGTATTTGTCACAACTGAGCCGGCAGGCATCCGCAACGTCCCGGTGGTCTACTCCATACAAGAAGACGGCAGGCGACTGACCCGCGTCACCGCCGGCGAGCCGCCTTCGACCGAAGGCGGCGGACCGGGCGGGGGCTTTGGGGGTTTTGGCGGAGGAATCAACAACCTGAACATCGCGCGTGACGGCCGCACGCTTTTCTTCAGGGAAGGGAGTTCGGTCTACTCGGTCTCGATTGCTCCGGCGGCAGGCGGCTCGCCCGCCGGCTTTGGGTCGGGCCCGGCTGCCGCTGCTGGATCGGGCGGACGTGAGGGCGCGCGGCGCCGCATCACCTTCACCGTCCGTGTGAAGATCGACAAATCGACCGAGTGGGCCGAGATGTTCGACGATGCGTGGCGCACGATGAAGTATCGCTTCTACGACGCGGGGATGCACGGCAAGGATTGGGACGGCGCGCGCGCGAAGTATCAGCCGCTCGTTGAGTACGTCGGCGACCGGCAGGAGCTTCTGAACATCGTCAACGAGATGATCGGCGAGTTGAACGCTTCGCACACGGGCGCCGCTCCGCCACCGCGCGGTCGTGAAGGCGGCGGAGTTTCAACTTCACACCTGGGTGTCGAGCTCGAGGCCGATGACGCCGCGGGCCGATACAAGGTGACTCATGTGTATGAAGAAGGCCCGGCGGATAAAGACTGGATCAAGGTAAGCGCCGGCAATTATTTGATCGCCATCAACGGCAGGCCAGTAAAAGCGGGCGACAACTACTGGGAGATGCTGAATCATCGGCTGAATCGCAAGGTCGAAGTCACCTTCAACAACACTCCTTCCGAAGAAGGCGCGTGGAAGAATCGCATCGAGCCGGTAACCACGCAGGCTTACAGTCAACTCCGCTACGAGCGGTGGGTTAAGGATCGTCGAGCAATGGTGGACAAGCTCTCAAACGGGCGCATCGGTTACCTGCACATTCAATCGATGAATCAGCCTTCGCTGCGCCGCTTCGAAAAGGAGCTGCGTGAGAATCGAAACAAGGAAGCCCTGATCATCGACGAGCGCTGGAACGGCGGCGGCAACATCGAGCAAGAGCTGCTGGCGATACTGGTGCAACGCGAATATCAGATATGGCAACCGCGCGGCACTGAAGCTAGCGGTCGTCCGTTCGCAGGATTCTTCGGACCAAAGGTGGTCGTGCAGAATTGGCGTTCAGGGTCCAACTCCGAGATGTTCCCGGCGGGCTTCCGCGCTCTCGGATTAGGCAAGGTGATCGGCACGCCTACGCCGGGCGCGGTGATCGGCACAGGGAGCTATTCGTTGATCGACGGCTCTACGGTCCGCACGCCGGGCGTTGGAGTGTTTCTCGCCGATAAGGGCCGGACGAACATGGAGAACAACGGGGTGAAGCCGGACATCTTCGTCGAGAACTCGCCCGAAGACAACCTTGCAGGCCGCGACCGGCAGATTGAAGTGGCCGTGCAAGAGTTGTTGAAGGAGATCGGCTCGAAGGCTCAGCAGGCGAAGAAGGAGTAGAAGCAGATTCTCAACACAAAGGCACTAAGGCACGAAGAGTTCCGGAAACTCTTTCGTGTCTTAGTGCTTTGTGTTTTTGCAAAGTTCGATGGATAGCGGTCGTTAAAGAAAAAAGGAATCGAGTTGAAGATCACGGATAGGCTGTAGCATAGTCAATCACTTTCAACGTGATGTTCAGAGTTCCACATCCAGCTCGCGACAAGCCCGAGGGAATCCGTGCAGATCCGTCAACTCCGTGTTTCCCGTGGTCTATGACGTGCGCAACAATCGATTTGCTAGGACCAACATAGACCACCGATGACACGGATTCGGCGGATTTGCACGGATACGACGTCGCACCGGGCGACAGGCTCTAGCGTGCGGCACACTACAACTTCTATCTTTTGCGAGACGCCATGAAAAGAAAATCGCGCGAACAAACCAAATCGAAACGTGACGAAGTAAAAGGCGGGTTAGACCGTCGCTCCTTTGTAAAGCTTCTTCCGGCGGTCGGCATCGCAGGGCTTGCTGCGCCGCATCTCGATGTTGCGCTGGCTGAAGCGGTTCAACAAGCGCAACAGCCGCAACCGCCCCAGCGCGTCACCAAAGAAATACTGCACGCCGCCGAGCAATTGATCGGCATCGAGTTGAACGACGCGCAGGAAACGATGGCGCTTCGAGGCGTCAATCAGAATCTCACCAGCTACGAGACTCTGCGCAAAACCGATGTTCCCCTGGATACCGAACCAGCCACGGCGTTTCATCCCGCGCTTCCGGGTAAGAAGTTTGACTGGAAGCCGGTCAAGTTCAAGCTGACCAAGCAAGAGATTCCTAAATACAACTCGCTGGAAGAGGTCGCGTTCTTCACCACGACGCAGCTGGCCGAGCTCGTGCGAACGAGGCGAGTCACATCGACGGATCTGACCAAGATGTACCTCGCGCGACTGAAGCGCTACGGCCCGAAGCTGCTATGCGTCGTCACGCTCACCGAAGACCTCGCCTTGAAACAAGCTGCCGAATCTGATCGAGAGATCAAGGCAGGCAAGTATCGCGGTCCGCTGCATGGAATCCCGGGCGGCATCAAAGACTTGTTTGCTACCAAGGGAATCAAGACGACTTGGGGCGCCGAGCCATATCGCGATCAGCTGATCGACTACGACGCGACGGTTGTCGAGCGCTTGCGCGACGCGGGCGCGGTCCTGGTGGCCAAGCTTTCGATGGGAGCGCTCGCGCAGGGAGGCCGTTGGTTTGCCGGAATGACTCGCAATCCCTGGCAGGTGGATGAAGAACGCACGGGCTCGAGCGGTTCATCAGCCGGACCCGCTTCAGCAACGGCTGCCGGACTCGTGGGATTCTCAATCGGCACTGAGACGCTCGGCTCGATCGTTTCGCCGTCGTCGCGATGCGGATGCGCGGGACTCAGACCGACCTATGGCCGAGTGAGCCGCTACGGCGCGATGGGTTTGAGCTGGACGATGGACAAGATCGGCCCGATCTGTCGCGGAGTCGAGGACCTTGCCGTGACGCTTCAAGCGATCTACGGTCCGGATCAGCGAGACATCACGGTTGGCGACGCGCCTTTCAACTGGACCCCTGAGGTTCCACTTTCGAAGGTGCGGATAGGATATCTGAAAGCCGAGTTCGAAGCTGGCGCCAATGAAAAGCAAAAGGCGTTGTACAAGGAGGCGCTCGACGCATTGCGAACTGCTGGCGCCAATCTCGAGCCGATCGAGCTGCCTAAGTTCTCAACCGGGTCTTTACGCATCATTCTAGTTGCCGAAGCGGCGGCAGCTTTCGATGACATCACTCGAAACGGCCAGATCAATCAGCTCTCCGGGCAGGCGGAGAATGATTGGCCAAACTCTTTCCGAACGTCACGCTTCATTCCTGCAGTCGAGTACATTCGCGCGCAACGAGCAAGGACGCTGCTGATGCGCGAGATGGACAAGCTGATGTCGAAGTGGGATGTGTTCGTCTCACCGGCCCCCGGGAGCGCGAGTTTGCTGGTAACCAACCTGACCGGCCATCCTCAGGTCTGCGTTCCTTGCGGGTTCATCGACGGCTTGCCGCGATCGATCATGTTCACGGGTGGGTTGTATGACGAAGCCTCACCGCTGAGAGTAGCGTTGGCGTACGAGCGCGCAACGAAGTGGCACACGATGTACCCGAAGATGGATTGGGCGTGAACCGCTGCGCGCTTCGTTCGTGAAAATACGAAATCGAAATGTAGACAATGCGGTCCTGAGATATCAAATGGGCTCGTGAGAATAAGTGGGTTCCACGCGATTGCGTAAGTGGTTCAGCGAAGCTAAGCTTGACCTGAATATGCGACGGACTCCCCGGCAATGATTGAGCTACTGACACTTAACAATTTCAAAAGCTTTTCAATCCCGGAAGCCGACGTTTCGCGACGCAGCCACCATTGGATATGGAGTGAGTCCGGCTGGGTCTTGAGCGGCTCCACCATTCAGTTCGGCGGACTTAGCTTGGTAATCGGAACGAATGCGAGCGGAAAGAGCAACATCCGCGACGGGCTGCGGTTCATTCACGGAATCTCGCGTGGGTACACGCTGAGCGAAATTATTGGGGAGAAGTATGGTGAGGGCGGTGAGCCTCAATGGACAGGAATCCGCGGCGGCTTGCGCGAGACGGTGACACGTAATGGTGCTTTCCCGGAGACTCAGTTTACCATTGCTGTGAGAACCAAGCTTGCGGAGGAGGATGGCGGCGGCAGCACAGACTACTCTATTACAGTCGATGTTGGCGATAAAAAGAGACCTCCACGCGTTATCCACGAGTCACTCAAATCCGCTCGACAAAGGAAGCCAACGTTTGAGACGAAAGGTCCGGCAGGTCCAGGCCAAGTGGAGGTTTACATTCGGCGACCTAGCGCGAAAAAGGCTCTGGGGCCAGCGTTAACGTTGCGAAGCGACCAGCCCGCAATCACGCAACTCCAGGATCAAGACGCCTACAGTCGTCTGAAAGAACCACAGAGCGTCAAACAGGTCCCACGGCACTGCAGGGCTTTTATTCGCACGATTTCTTCTGTGCGGTTTTTGGATCTTGACCCCAACTCGCTACGGCGATCGTCGATTCCTGGTCAGACCGTGCTTGGAGATAAAGGCGAGAATTTGTCGTCGGTACTTCAAGCCATTTGTTCGGATGCCGTGGCGAAGGAGGCGCTGATTGACTGGACGCGAGAGTTGACGCCGCTGGACGTCGCAGACTTTAAGTTTCCAGAAGTTAGTCTCGGAGGTAGAATCCAGTTACAACTGGTCGAGCAAGGGGGGCGCGAAATCTCCGCCGAAAGCGCCAGCGATGGCACGTTGCGGTTTCTCGCGTTTGCAGCGGCGGTTTTAGGAACGGAGCCGGCCCGCTTCTACTTCTTCGAGGAGATCGAAAACGGCATCCATCCGAATCGTGCACATCTCCTGATCAGCTTGTTGCAGACAGCCACTCGCAACGGGGCGATACAAGTTGCTGGTACCACACATTCGCCCGCGCTCCTGAACTATCTTGACGACGACGCACTGAAGGACGCATCTCTGGTATATCGCGCGGGTTCAGCTTCGAAGATTAGGCGCTTTGCGGACATCAAGGCTCTTTGGGAGAGACCGAGCGGAACGAAAGCGGGCGACCTGTTGGGTTCCGGCTGGTTTGAGAATGTAGCAGCGTATCTCGAGGCTGAGAACGAGCAATGAGTTTCAACGTGTTGGTCATTCCTGAAGACTTCACGAAAGACGAACCTGTTCTTAAACCGCTAGTTGAACGCATTCTTAAGGAATGCGGGCGGAAGCCAACGGTGGAGGTTTGCACAGATCCCAACTTCCAAGGTGTACACGCGGCGCTTAAGCTCGAATCCCTTCGGAAGGTGATACTGCTTTATCCAATGGTGGATCTCTTCGTGCTGATCGTTGACCGTGATGGACAGCCTGGACGAAAACAAAGTACGGATGAAATCGAGACGACGCTTTCGGCTGAATTGAAGCCAAAGGCTAAACGCTTCCTTGCGGAGGTCGCGTGGCAGGAGGCAGAGGTCTTTATCCTTGCCGGGCTGGAACTGCCGGCCGATTGGAGATGGGCAGACATTCGCGCGGATGCTAATGTCAAAGATACCTTCTTCAAAAAGCTAGTCGCTCTTCGAGGAACGTCGAAGCATCCACACGAAGGACGCAAGAAGCTAATGGCTGAGTCCATCAAGAACTGGCAACGCATCAGGAGCCGTTGTCCCGAGGATGTAGTCGCTTTGATTACTCGGGCCTCACAGGAAACGTGACCCAATAGGACGCTCAAACGCTAAGAAGACTCCTTCTCTAGTTGAGATTGCAGGTCTGCTGCTAAACAGACGTTCACTCAGCTCACCAACTTGGCATTAAGCTTGATCTCGGTCGCGGCGAGCGCCTTCGACACCGGGCAGTTCTTCTTTGCACCTTCGGCCTGTTCTTGAAAGGTCTTGTCGTCGATGCCCGGAACATTGGCGGTTGTTTCCAGCTCGATCAGCCCGATCGCGAAGCCGCCTTCGACAGGTCCCAAATGAACCTTGGCCGTAGTCTCTATCCGCTTGGGCGGAAAGCCCGCGCGCGTCAATCCCCCCGACAGAGCCATCGAGAAACACCCCGCGTGAGCGGCGCCGATTAGCTCTTCAGGATTAGTGCCCGCGCCATCTTCGAACCGCGAAGAGAATGAGTAAGGCCCCTCGAATGCTCCGCTTCCCAGTCTAACCGTGCCTTTGCCCTCTTTGACCGTTCCTTCCCAAACCGCACTCCCATTCCGTGTTGCCATCGTGAAATTCTCCTCTCTTGAATTTGTTTCAAAGAGCTTACCCTGATCGACGCAGTCAGGCAAACACACCAGACCGCGAAGTTTGTTTTCAGAGATTTGGCGGAAGTGGACTCGACGAACGACTAAGAATGTAGAAGCGAAATTCAAATCGGGAGGAAAGAAAATGGAAGTCAATCTTGCGTGGTATCAAGTGAATGACCTAAACGCGGCGCAGAAGTTCTACGGCGAAGTGCTCGGCCTCAAGAAGACCTTCGAGATGGAAGGGTGGTGCGAGTTCAGCCACGCCGATGGCGCTGCATCGATCGGACTGAGCCAACTTCGCGAGGGTGAAGACGAACGCGGAGCGACCGTCGTGCTGCGAGTCGATGATCTCGAGCGCGTGCAAAAGGAACTCGCTGCCAAAGGTGCCAGGTTCGAAGGAGAGCTGCATGAGGTTCCCGGCGTCGTGCGCATAGCAACCTTTCGCGATCCTTCTGGCAATCGCTTGCAGCTTTGTCAGGTGCTGATGCAGCAGTGAATCAACCCGTGAGGCGTGATCCGTGATGCGTGATGCTGTTTAGAAAGGGTCGATGCGCAGGATCACAGGTTTGGAAGGGTGGTTTACCCCCGCTCCCTGTTAGTCTCCGTTGCCAAGCCTGAAAGAGAAGGGCGGGGGTAAACCACCCTTCCCGACCTGTGATCTTGCGCGCGGCCACTTCAACTGTGAGCTTCATGTTTCACGGATCACGCATCACTTTTCATCTTGTCGATCCTGATTGTTGCTGTTTATTCTGGGCTAACGATGTTGAACCAGTTTCCCATCGAGCAAGAGACCCAACTAGTCGAGCGCGCGCTTCTGGGAGACGAAGCCGCGTTCGGCGAGCTCATCGAGCCGCTGCGCAAGCCGCTGTTCTCGTACATCTATCGCCTGGTCACGCTGCACCAGGATGCCGAAGACTTGTTGCAAGACGTGCTGGTTCGTGTGCTTCAGAGTTTACCCAGCTTTCGCGGCGAAGCCCGATTCAAGACCTGGCTGTTTGGCATCGCGACTCACGTTTGCCTGGACCATCTCCGTTCAAAGAAGCGCTGGCGGGTGGAAGCCCAACTCTACGGCCAGTACGAGACCGAAGCCGACGAGAATGAAGTTGAAAAGCTTGACGCGCTGATGCACGCACCCGACTTTGTGTTCGAGATGCGCGAGCACATCGCGTTCTGCTTTTCGTGCATAAGCCGTACGCTCGAGCCCGATCAGCAGGCGGCGATCATGCTTCGCGAGGTGCTGGGCTTTTCGAATCAAGAAGCGGCGAAGATGCTCGAGGTCTCCGAGCCGGTGTTTCGCCATCGGTTGTCAGCAGCTCGGTCAAAGATGACCGGGAGCTACGAAGGGCTCTGCCAGTTGATCAACAAGACCGGCGTCTGCTGGCAGTGCAAAGGGCTTCAGGAATTCGCCGGCCCCGGTCACAACGGCCAGGAACTGGTTCAGATCGAAGTGGCGCCGGGCATTGGAGTCACAGCCGAAACCCTGTTCGACTCGCGGCTTAGGATTGTCCGCGAAGCCGCTTTCCCGGAGAGCAAGACTCGCAAGATGCACGACGCGTTCTTTGAAGGGCTCACGCGCCGCGAAGAGAATCGCACCGCTTAGTCAGCGGCGGCTTCCCTGTGTGCGACCACTCGGATACGCCGGTAGTCCGCGAACCAGCTTCCGTCTCGAAACAACAGCGGCCGGAGTTTGAGCTCGACCTCGGCGATTACTGTTTCGCGCTTGATTGCGGGAAGCGATTCGATGATGTTGTCGGCGAAGGTCAGCAGCCAGTTCCTGAGTCCACGTTCGCCCTCGTCGAGTTTGGTCGGGCGATCGAAGTGCGACGCGAAGCCGACTCGAAAGCCCTGAGCTTCGAGCAGCGTCGCGTAGCCGCCTATGCTCGGGTAGTAACGAGCGAGCGGTTCGAAGCTGATCTCCGCGCCTACCGCGTTGACGGCATCCACCAACGCGGTCCGTATCGCGCGAATGTTTCCTTTGCCGCCGAACTCCGCGACGAAGCGGCCGCCGGGCTTCAAAGCTTCCCAGATACACCGAGCTACACTCGCCTGATCCTTCATCCAGTGGATCGCGGCGTTAGAGAAGACACCATCGAATGGTTGACCAAAATGGAAGTCAGTGCCGTCGGCGATCTCGAAACGCCGGTTCGGATAAAGTCTGCGTGCCTCATCGATCATCGCCGGTGACTTGTCTATGCCGACAACTTCAGCGCCCGCTTCAGCGATTTGATTTGTCAGGTGACCGGTGCCGCAACCGAGATCGAGAATGCGCTCACCTTGCTGAGGCGCTAGAAGCTCGACGACGCCGCGGCCGTGCTTCCACACGAACGCGTTCTTACCGTCGTAGAGTGCCGTGTTCCAAGTCTTATCTGGTCGTTGTCGCTCTTCGTTCATCGCCAGTTATTCCGTACAGGGTCCCTCTCTTTAGTGACCGAGAAGCGCCAGTTGCTTATCGTGACGATTCGAAAGCGTAACAAGCGCAGTCACGGCGCCAACCAGCGCCATAGCCATATCCTTCTGGGTGTCGAACACGTCGCCTTGCGTTCCCAGAAACGCATCACCTGCCGACCCGGTCAGCGCAGACACGGTCCATTCGAGCAGCTCATACAAAGCGCTGAACGCGAGACAGACGCTAACCACAAGTGCAAACAGCCAGCGGCCGCGCTTCAACACGTTCAACCTCAACAGCACTTCGCGAGCGATCATCGCCGGTACAAATCCCTGCGCGAAGTGACCCAGCCTATCGTAGTGATTGCGACTGAGCGCAAAGTAGTCGCGGACCCAGTTTCCAAAGGGGACCTCTGCGTAAGTGTAGTGTCCTCCCACAATCAGGATGATCATGTGCGGCGCAATCAGAGTGTATACGAGCGTCGTCAATCTGAAGCGTCGATAGGTTGTGGCCAGTATCACCGCTCCGATGATTGCCGGAAACACTTCGAGTATCCAGGTGAAGTAATCGTGCGGGCGAATCGCCGACCAAACGAAGAGCACGGCTACTGCCAGCCAGATTAAGCGCAGGCCGATAGGCTGAGCTTTCACGTCTTTCGCGGTCCTTTGAGTCATTTCGCGGGCCTGCGCTCGATGAAGCCGACGATATGACCGGCGAGTTCTTCGCCCTTTTCCTCTTGAAGGAAATGACCCGCCCCTTGAATGACAATTTCGGGCTCGGCTTTTGCCGATGGGATGAGCTTTCGAAAGAACCGGTCGCCGCCGCGAGTCACCGGATCGCCCTCAGAAAACATCACCAGCGCGGGCTTTGTCCAACGCGACAGGGCTTCGCGGGCCTCGCGCATGTCCGCCGCGCCGGCCTGATCGGGTTCGATCGGCACGAGTCTCGGAAACATCTGCGCACCCGCCTTGTAGGTAACGTCGGGGAAGGGCGCGTCGTAAGCCGCGACGATTTCATCGGTGATCGAGTCGCGATTGACGGCGCTGCGGCGCACGATCGTTCCGCATGGCAGATCGGGAGTGCTGGTGGCATAAGCGCGCCACTTCATGAAGCCTTCTGTCGGAGGGACGTCGCCTGTCGGAAGGCCGGTGTTCATGATCACGAGCCTCGCGAATCGATCCGGCATTTGCGTGGCGACTCGAAGCCCGAGGATTCCGCCCCAGTCTTGAACGACGGCGGTGATCTCTCGAAGACCAAGCTTCTCGACGAATGCCGCGATCGTGTTGCGGTGCATCTCGAATGTGTATTCCGTGGGGTCGGCGAACTTGTCCGAACGTCCGAACCCGATGAAGTCCATCGCGATCACTCGATGGTGCTGGGCGAGTATCGGAATCATTTTGCGGTAGAGGTAAGCCCAGGTTGGCTCGCCGTGTAAGCACAAGATCGTTTCGCCGTCGCCTTCGTCGACATAGTGAACGCGCGCCCCGCCCGTCTCGACGTAGTGCGGCTCGAACGGAAAGGCAGGCAGGTTCGCGAATCGTTCGTCGGGCGTGCGAAGTAGTGGCATTTGACGGCCTCCCTATTTATAATCCCGGTTCGCAGTGGAACTACGCGCCTAGATAAGTACATCAAAGGAGCACACCATGCAACGCAGCCGAATATCTAAGCTATTAGCCCTGGCGATTCTGTTCGCGCTTTCAGCAGCGATCCGCGCCCAGCAGCCGGCACAGCCGTTCGCGGCACCCGACGATATCGACTATCGCAAAGCAAATGTGATGAGTGAAGGAGTGCGTTTGACGGCTGAGCTTTATTCGCTGAAGTCCGCCGCCGGCAAGCAGCTTCCGACAATCATCATGAGCCACGGCTGGGGAGGCACGGCGGCGGCGCTCCGCAGAGAGGGACTCGCCTTTGCGCGGGCAGGCTACCTGGTTATCGCTTTCGATTATCGCGGCTGGGGAGGGAGTGATTCGCGGGTAGTACTCAGCGGCACAGCGCCTTCGAAGAAAGATGGAAACAAGTTCAGCGCTGAGGTAATGGAAATTCGCGAAGTAGTCGACCCGCTCGAGCAGACCCAGGACATCTTCAACGTGATTCACTGGGCGATGGGCGAACCGCAAGTGGACAAGAATCGGATTGGGTTGTGGGGCTCGAGCTATTCAGGCGGCCATGTTGTTTACGTTGCCGCGCATGATCCGAGAGTGAAGTGCATCGTCAGTCAGGTTGGCGCGATGGATTCGCGACCAGCAGCGCAGTTAGCCTCATCAGGTTCCGAAGCGGATCAATACAAGATGGCCTACGAGGAGGCCACCAAGCGAGCGCGTGGTGACATCGGTTATCCGCCTCCGCGGGCGCGGGTGATCGGGAACCTGCAAGGCGCTCCCATTCGCGAGAAACTCCTTCGTTACTCCCCGGTTGACGCTGCGGCGATGATAAAGAACTGCGCAATGCTGTTCGTGGTGGCTGAGAAGGAAGAGCTATTCGACAACGCGAAGCACGCCAAGCTTGTTTACGACCGGGCGCGCGAGCCGAAGAAGTATGTTGTGCTACCGGGCATCACTCACTACGGGATTTACACGACGGCTCGCGAGCAGGCCATCAAGATCGAGATCGAGTGGTACGACCAGCATTTGAAGAAGTAACCTGGGAGCGCAGGCATCCCTGCCTGCCGGCCTCACCAAGGGACCCTTCAAAAAAAGGAGCGAGTTGCGAAAGCAGCAGGCAGGGATGCCTGCGCTCCCAGGTTCTTCACAACCCTCCAGCGACTTCAAGCACCTGGCCGGAGACGTAATTCGATAGCGGCGAAGCAAAGAACAGAATCGCGCCGGCCCCTTCTTGAGGAGTGCCGGCCCTACCCATCGGGATCATTGGAGTTGTTCGATCCAGCCGCTCCGCAGGGATTCCGATGGCGATCTCGGTTTCACCGCGATGAATCGTCTCCCCCTTCTCTTTTGCCTGCGTGAGCCGCGTGTCTATTCGGCCGAATGCGACCGCGTTGACCTGAATATTGAACTGGCCCCACTCTTTCGCAAGCGTTTTGGTCAACCCGATCACGCCTGCCTTGCCCGATGAATAGTTCGACTGTCCGGAGTTGCCGCGCGTGCCTGATGTCGAGCTGATGTTAACGATCTTGCGAGCGAGCGCCGCACCGTGTTCTTGCTTCTCGCGCTTGGCTGTCTCGCGCAGAAAGTTCGAGGCGGCGCGGATAATGCGGAACGGCGCAGTCAGGTGCACGGCCAGTATCGCTTCCCACTGCTCGTCGGTCATCTTGTGAATCACGGCGTCCCAGGTGTAGCCGGCGTTGTTGACGATGATGTCGATACCGCCGAACTTTTCTATAGCCGCGTTGACGATCAACTCCGGGAACGCCCGATTGGTTACATCGCCAGGAACGCTGATGGCTTGACCACCTGCCCCGAGAATGGCTTCCACGGCCTCTCCGGCGGGTAAGGGGTCGATGTCGCTCAGGACGACCTTCGCGCCGTGTTGCGCAAAGAGCTCGGCGGTTGCGCGACCTATTCCGCGCCCAGCTCCAGTGACGATGGCGGTCTTTCCTTCCAGCAGTCGTTCCACGTTGTTCCTCCGATCAGAGAACTGCAGCGGCGCCGGGCCGGCAGACTGGGTTGCGCTTCGAGGTTTTTAGTTTGTCGCTCAAGCTCGCGGTCGGGAAGGAGGGCTTGCCGCCGCTGTTTCTAAGCTGGAGATTCACAATGATGTGGTCCTTCATTCACCGCGCGGGGGCAAGCCCTCCTTCCCGACCGCGAGCTTGAGCAGTTTGCTAATCACCGAGTCAAACCTGGATGACGTAGCGATTGGTTCATCGTCCGAGTGCACGCATCAGCGACCCGGGACAAACTAAAGCTTGTCGGACCTCGCCGGGATCCTACGTGGAGTCTTCGGAGTAATACTTCTGCAGCTTTCTGTAGAGCGTCTTCCGGCCGATGCCCAGGACCTGGGCCGCGCGCGTTCGGTCGCCCCGAGTGTAAGCCAGCGTCTGCATGATCATTCGCTTTTCGGCTTCGTCGATCGTGGTGCCTACTTCGACCTCTATTGTCTTGCTGGCTTCGGCGCCGCGCACGGCATGCGGCAGGTCGTCGATCGCAATCATCCGTCCCTGGGCGATGATGACCGCGCGCTCGATTGCATTTTCAAGCTCGCGCACGTTGCCGGGCCAATCGTAGCGGCGCAGCCACTCGAGCGCTTTCTTGGTGATGCCGGTGATGTTTTTGTTCGAGCGCTTCTTGTAGAACTCGAGGAAGTGGGTTGCGAGCAGCGGAATGTCCTCACGGCGTTCGCTGAGCGGCGGCAGCTTTATCGGGTAGACGTTGAGTCTATAAAAGAGATCGCGTCGGAAGCGGCCGTCGCGAGCGGCTTCTTCGAGGTCGACGTTGGATGCGGCAATCACACGCACGTCTGTTTTCACAATCTCGTTGCCGCCCACGCGCGCGAACTCTCCGTTCTGAAGCACGCGCAGCAATCGCACTTGCGCCGAGAGCGACATCTCGGCTATCTCATCCAGGAACAGCGTTCCGCCGTTCGCTTCCTCAAACTTTCCGATCCTTCGGCTGCGCGCATCGGTGAACGCGCCTTTCTCGTGCCCGAAAAGTTCCGACTCGAGCAGCGTCTCGGGAATTGCGCCACAGTTGATCTTGATGTAGGGCTTTTCCGTGCGGGACGAGCGCGATTGAATCAAGTCGGCCATCAACTCTTTGCCGGTGCCCGACTCGCCTTGAATCAGCACGGTTGTGTAGTTGTCAGCGACGTAAAGAGCCATCTGCATGCAGCGCATGAAGTTGTCGCTTTTGCCCACTAAACCGCTGCCGCTGTGCTCGCTGTGCGCGTGCTCGAGCTCGCGGCGCAGCCTTAGAACTTCTGCCGAGAGTCTGGCCTTCGACAGGGCAATCGCGAGCTGGTCGGCAATCCCCAATGCCAACGCGGTCACCTCGTTCGCGAACGGCTGCTGCGGCTCAGACCACAGCAGAATCAGCGCGCCGAATATCTTGTCTTCGATGACGATGGGCGCGACGATCGCGGCTCCAGCATTGAAAACTTCAGTCAAGAAAGAGCGCGCATACTCGTGCTGGGCCGGGCTCAGTATCTTTAGCATCTGGCCGCGGCCGACGGTCTTGGGCATAAGATCGAGAATCGGGAACTTAAGCGACGGCCGCTTGAGTATCTCCGCGGCGTTTCCGCTCGCGGTCCGTAGATTGGTGAAGTGAATCTCGCTGCTGTTGGCATCGATGATCGCCAGACAAGCGGCTTGTATCCGAAGCAGGTCGACCGAACGATCGAGTATGCGCTCGATCACTTCGGTGAAATCGGAGCCAGTGTTGATGTCGTTTGCGATCTCGAGCAGCGCTTTGTTGATTCGCGCTTCTCTCTCCTTCTCGGTGTAGATGTGCGTGTAGCGATAGCCGATCGCAATGTGCTGCGCCAGGTTGCGAATGAAGTTAATCTCGTCCTCGTTCCAGTGATACTGCTCGCGGCAGTGATGCAGTCCCATCATTCCGAGAAGTTGCAGATTGAACGTGATCGGCACCAGCAAGACAGACTTGCTGCCCATCCCCTCGATCAGCTTCTGGAGGATGGGTGGCACATCGGGCGGCGAGGTGTCTGTGATGACTTGAGGGCTGTAGAGGTCAAAGCCTTCCTGCAACCGTTCAAGATCAACTCGTAGTTGCGCGCCAAGCAGCGAAGGCAGCTCGTCTTCTACTCCGGCGCGATATTCGTGGGTGATGCGAAGCTGATTCTCGGGAGTCAAGGTCATCACGTCGCAGCGGTCGGCGCCCATCATCTTGCCGACCTCTGTGACGGTCGCTTGAAGGAAGTGGTCGAGGTCTATGACCGAAAAAGTTTCGGAGCCGATGCGGTTGAGGATAGCCTCGCGCGCCTCGTGCATCTCGAGCTTGCGCTCCAGCGAAAGTGTGTCCCTCATTTCCCTACCGTGTGAGTGTGATGACCTGGCTCTCACCGCCGTCAGGATTGCGCACTTTGATTTCGACGGGTGTGCCGGATGGAATCGCGGTCTTAGGCACGCGCGCGAGAAAGGCGGTGCCGTCGTCGCTAAGCGGCTTGGTGGTATAGGCGGTCTTACCTACGAGCACGGTTAAGCCTTGCTGCATGCCGGAGCCGTAGACAATGAACTTCTCCTTCTTAGCCTTATAGCTGATCTCGGTCAGCGTGGGCGGATTGATGTTCAGTTTAACGCTGAGCGCACCCAGCGCGCTCAGCCGCCCACTTGTGATGACGTAGTCGCGGAGTTTCTCGGTGACTTCCACGCCTTCCACGAGGCGACGTTTCAAGAGAATACCGGTGTCCCCCGGGTATTTGGATTTTACAAGGGCTGCCACACCTGAGACGTATGCCGCTGATACCGATGTCCCATCCTGGCGTGTGTACCAGTTCTGAGGATCGGTCGACTGAGTGCACAGGAAACAGCCTCCGCGAGCCTGGGTTGTGAGCACCGCTACGCCGGGCGCCGTCAGATTTACGCTGTGGGGTCCAAATCCCGATATGATCACGTAAGGATTGAAGTCCGGGTGCCATATTTCATCGTTGAAATCGGACGCCGCCACTACGATCTGGTTCGGAAAACCGTAAGACGCCGGATAGATTCTGCTGTAGTCCAGGTTATACCCTTCGTTACCGGATATGCAGACCAGCAGTGCGCCCGCATCGTTGGTGGCCCTAACCGCGTCTTCCAGGGCGCGAACAGCTTCTGCAGGTGTCTCGTCAGAGAGAAGCGTGGTGCTCCAGCTGGCGTTGATGATCGAAGCTCCCGCTGCAATCGAGTAGAGCAATGCTCGCGCGCCATCGGCTACCGTCGCACTAAACTGGGTGGGGCCGGGCCCATAGCGCTTGTAGAACCGAGCCGGCAATATCTTGGATTGGCACACGCCCGAGATCCCGATGTTGTTGTTCATCTCGGCGGCGATGACGCCAGCCATAAAAGTGCCATGACCTACCGCATCGCTGGTGTCGCCGTTTTGGTCGGCTACGTTAAAGCCGTGAACGTCGTCGACGTATCCATTACGATCGTCATCAATCCCGTTGCCCGGAATCTCTTTCGTGTTAGTGTAGATGTTCCGCGCCAGGTCCGGATGAGTAAGGTCGACTCCCGTGTCCGTTAACGCGATTATCACGTCTGGACTTCCCATCGTGATGTCCCAAGCCTGGTACGCTTTGATGTCCGCGTTCGGAGTGGAAATAAAATCGTTGATGTAGATCCCGGTGTTGAGCAGCGCCCACTGCTGCGCGAACTCCGGATCGTTGGGAATGACGGTGCCGAATGTTATCAAATAATTCGGCTCAGCATACTCAACGTCATCGCGCGCTCGAAGCTCACTCACGATCGAATGAACATCCGAGCTGGGGTCCAGCTTGAGAACGAACACGCGGTCCAATCCGCGTTGGGAGATGATCTCGCTGACTCGCTCGTTTGAAGTGTTTCTGGCAAGCGGCTCAGGGGCGCGATCGGAAACTGCGCTTCCGGGCACGCGACCCAGGCGGGCGATCCTCATCAGCCGTTCGGTTTGGTCGGCTGTCTGCAGCTCTGGTGCTCCCGCCTTTAGTTTGATTATCACTTCTCCGGGCGCGTAGTTCGTCGGGCGGTTGTGGACTTTCGTGGCGGAGACGCGCATCTGTGGCGCGACTAAAAGGAGTGAGAAAATCAGAGCAACGGTGAGGAAGTGGACTCTGCGCATATAGTTAAGACCAGCCTAGTTTCTTATAGTCGGGAGTTCTTGCTTATAACCTAAAGGCGGCACTTTTTCAACGCAATTCCGGATGCAACACAGCCTCATGAAAGGGAAGCCAGCTCCTGCTCAATCTCGTTTCGAGTTTGCTGGAGCTCGAGCAGATAAGGTGGGGCGACTCTATCCTCGCACTCCTCTTTAGTCAGCCGGCATCGCTCACACGTGCCGTCTATGTCCAACCGGGTGATCGAAGGATCGCTTGCGAATCGGACTGTTCGCTCAAACTCCTGGTCGCAGCGGAAGCCCAGCGACACGGACGAGGTTGCCGCGGGGTTCAGCGTCAGGTGCCGGGCCATCGCAACGCACAAGTATCGCGCATCTGTGTCGACGAATCGTGAAATCTGCGCCCCAACGATGGGCTCGACCAGCTTCTTGCGGCTCGCACGCTCACGTTCCAGGTCATGAAGAATTCGGATCGCAAGCCAGCGGCGGCAATAGTGCTCATCCACTCCGGTGCCGCCCGGAATCAACACCTGCGACATGTTCAAATGCTTGACGAGCCGGTATTCGCCCCTTTCGTGATTGAAGCGCAGGAAGTGGAGCTTGATGCCGAAGTATTCAGGCAAGACTTCCGTCAGGCGATACATGAAAATCTCGGGTGTGACTTCGTATCTGTCGAGAAAATCGCGGAAGCGGCGAGGCTGCCAGCGGTCGAGGGCGAAGAACTCTTTGACGTCCGCAAGTAGCCGCTCGCGATTGATCAACAGGGCGCCTGCAAAATAAGAAGCTTTGAAATCGTTGAGCACTTGCTCGAATGAATCGACTCGCTCCGGGGCGGAAGTCATCGCGCGATCTTTGAGACCAAGCACTTGATAGCCGATTTCACGCGCGAGTATGAACTTCTTCTGAAGATCGGTGAGCAACTGATTCATCAACAGAGTCGGAGGACTTCCTCGTCGGGCGACGAGCACCGAGCGAAAATGGTCGAGTCTGGGATGCTTGCTCAGTTGCTTGTCGTCGAGTTGGTAGTTGAAGCGCTTCTCGATCAGCGCCCGGAGATCGGTGTAACTGGACGTCGGATCCGATTTGATCCTGGCATCGCGGACGAACTCGTCAACCGCGCGCTCGATGTCGGGAAAGTAATTCTCGTGAAGCTCTTGATAAGACCTCAGCGCGGAGCGGTAGAGGTGCTCGACGCCGATGTTATAGCTCCCGGCTATTCCGATCAGCGCGTTGACAAGCGCGCTCGCTTCGAGGGGCTGGCGGGTCATCAGCTCGACCACCTGCGCTGGTGAAATGCCGAACAGGTGAAACGGAAAGTTGTGAAGCGCGGCCGAGCCCAGAAAGTCAGAAAGCGGACTGAGCTGTTCGTCGAGCCTGATCGAAACGAGGTCGTCGTAGTCGCGTCCGAGCGCTTCGGCCATACGCGCGATCTTCTCGGCCTTGGGATATTTTTTACCGTGCTCGATCTCGGTGAGATAAGATATGGACAGCCGCGTGCGCACGCCCAGATCCGTGAGCGAAAGCCCCGCCTGTTCGCGGAACTGCCTCAGTTTCATGCCGAATATGACCTTGTGATTGAGACCCATCAGCCCGTGCCAACTCCAACCGCTACGCGGCCGGCTCCAAGCGCCGCTCATTCTGTATTACGACGGTCGGATTGGCATTCGGCTCTGGGACGGGAAGGTCTTGTTCCTGCAAAACGACAACGTGTTCTTCCATTCCCCACTTAGCCTTGTAGAGACAATCTTCAACGGAATGGCCGATCCCGGTGAAACCTTCAAGATCAGGCGAATAGAAACCAAAGAAGGTGGGATCCGTCGTAGCCTCGATGACCAGCGAATACTTCAAGTCAATCATGGTGCATAGTCCCTTTCTTTATCCCGGCGGCCTTAAGGATAGCATGACACGTTCCGGTGGGAACCTCCTTTGAGGCGTGATAGTCAATACGGATCAACCTATCGTGCCCGGGCTTGCCGTAATAGCGAATCGAACCTTTTTCTTTGACGAGCCGAAACCCGTTCCCTTCTAACAAACGAATCAACTCGTTGAATCTCATTACTAGGGTTTTTAAAGCCGTGCTAACTCCCGGCTCAGATCTTGCGTCTTCATCGTAATGAGAGGCTCACTAATTAAGTTTCAACCTAGCGATTGGTTTGGCAAAAGTCAACGAAACCGTCCACTCGAATCGATCACTCCGCTCTTTGCCAAATCTAACAAGCACAAGAACCGTTGGTACGCGATTGCCTCAACAGTAGCGGACGCAACTCGCAAACGATAATATCTGTTGACGAGAATTTATTGCTACGGTTCAGCCGGCTATGGAATCCATATCTCTGTTTGATCGAAAATATATGGGAGGCATTCATGGTGCTGGAGGTTATCATTTCGAGGACTCCTATATCTTGAGTCAGCTCCCGAATTGGCTGACGCTTGAGGGCCTCCTTTCATTTCAACAAGAGTTGCTGACAGATTTAGAACTATTCTTCGCATCCGGAAGACGATGGTTTATCCAGATCAAGAAGCGACCTGTCAAACGCAACGAATTCGTAGAGATCATAGAGGCCTTTCACCTTCGCGAAGCAACAAGTTCGGGCCAGTATGAGAGATACATCATAGCTAGTCCCGGTTTGCCGGGACCTTTAACGCGTTTTCGGGGGCACTTGGACAGGTTCCGGTCGGCTCACAGCTATAGCGAAGCAGAACTTGCGCAGAGCAAAAGGGAACTTGCTGCCGAGCTTGAAGGCTTGAAGTGCGGCGTTGAAGTAGATTTCTTAATAGAGAAGGTTTTCTTTGAAAATGAAATTGAGTGGGTGAAACAAGAACAACTGCTTCGGGCAAGTTTCACTAACTCGTTGGTGAAAGACCATGGTATTAGGCACGAAGACGCGGAAGATATTTATCTTCGCATTGCTCGCTTGCTGGTCGTCGAACGTGGGAAGCGAGTCGAACTTTCGCAATTGCAAGCCGCGCTGGGACGAAGGAGACTGGAGGCTCGTGCACAACACCTCTCGGATTTCGACCTAATCACACCAGAGTTTCTCGATAAGATGAGTGACGATTCGCCATCTCATTTCTACGACGGAACAGTCCCGACCTGGTCTGACATAACCCATCAACGCGACATACCAAGAGACATCATGCCGCAAATCATAGCTCGCGTGGATCACTGGGAGCACGGCAGGGTTCTTGTGCCGATACTCGCGGAGGCCGGTGAAGGCAAATCGACCTTCCTGCACCGCATGGCCGCCGAACTCGCGCGTCTCGATAAGATCGTTCTTTGTCAGAAGCGACACCGCGTTTCGATATCCGTTGAAGAGATTCAAAGTGTCGCGGAAATGGCTAATCAGTGTGTCTACGTTTTTGTCGATGATGCGGCGCGTGTTCAGAATCTCAAGGGGTTTATAGAATCAGTTGCTGGGCTTCCTTATCCGATTGTCCTTATCGTCGTGTCGCGTCCTTATGAATGGGTACCCCTTCGTTCCGTGTACAACGCTAACCTACTCGTGGAATTTGCCAGTTATGATGATCGCGAGTGGTCATTAGAAGGGGTGACCGACAATGAGATTGAATTGCTGTTTGGCCGCCTCGCCCAAGCCGGGTTAATCAACTCGTTGCCGGATGAGGAACTTCGGCCTCTGATTAATTCGTACGCCGAACGCTCCAAGCGGAAGCTGCTGGTTCTTGTCTTAGAACTCACCAAGGGGAAGCGAGTCACTGAGGTCCTTCGTGACGAATGTGAAAGGGTGAGACAAATGGGGAACAGCGTGTTCCAAGCCTACCGTTATGTTTGTCTTATGGGAAGTGTTCACTCATTCATATCACGGTCCATGCTAAGGAAGGTGATCACAATTGACAGTGTCGATGCAGACGTTTTGAGACGACTCCAGGGATTGGTCGAATTAATCGGAGAGAACATATACGCGCGACACGACCGCATTGCGGAGATTGTCACCGACATCCTTTTTGACGGTGCCGACGAGGAACGTGGCGACGCGTTGTGCCAGACGATTAGCTTAGCAATTAGCGATGCCCAAGGTGAGATCGCGCGAAGGATGCTCGAGGCTGTTAATACCACAGTCCCGGAGTCCCAACGCCATAAGGTTATCAGCCATCTGGTGAACGAAGCTAATCTCGCTGGAGAGAGGGCGCTGGTCGGTGAGTTCTTTGCTTACCGACCCGATGAGTCTCCGAACGACGCGATCTATGACGACGTTCTTTCGGTAAACACACAACTAATTCTGCGCCAGTTTATTTCTCCCACGCTTCGTAATGCGCTTCGAGCGCCAGGGCGCGACACTGAGAATCAATACGAAGACCCGTCGTTCATCTGGACGGCAGCGAGTGCCCTAGAAAACCTCGGTTCCGCTGGTAACTCACTACTGAACGATCTTGGATGGACAGAAGTCTTCGCAAGAGCGGCACGCTGGAGTCGCTGGGAATCTAGCCACCGCAATGAGTTCAAATTGAACGCCGACAAAATGTACGCGGCTCTGGCTCGAATACGCCCCGGCAAACCTACGGAAATGACGTTCTATCATGCAGAGTTTTTGCGAAACACTGATCGGGAAAAGAAGGCAATTCCTCTCTACGAAAGCGTGCTGAAAAGAGATCCGGATCATGCAGAGGCCCACGCGGCGCTCGCATGGTGTCTCTACTTTCAGGAGAAATACGAGACCTCCTTGAACCACTATAAGATCGCAAGAGAGTTAGATTGGGAAGTCATACATCGTGAGCTTCACGAAGATATTCTCCGAGAAATGCTTGAAGGGGTTGGTGACTGGGAGCAATTGATAGAACTTCTGAAAAGTACTGCCAGATTCAACTTTGAGATCAATCGCCGAATCAAGCAGTCGGATATCTGGAAGGAAATCGCACTAGAAAAAAAGTTGAAAAAGACTTCTCACGACATCGAGGAGACCTTCATCAAAGAGCCATCGTCTGACCTCAGCGAGGAGGAACTACGCGTTCACGCTGCGCAACTCGACGATCTACTGAGGTACTCCAAGAGCCTTACCAGAGCTCGGCGGGTTGAATTAGGCAAGGCTGTCTTTGGCCCTTCATTTGGGGATCTCCGTCCAGAGGAGGCTTGACCTAAGCGTGCAGTCGACCTGTCGACACACTTCTCGGCAGATATTCTGGCGCCGGCCGACCCTATCAACCGACCTGCCGGGTCTGGTTCCCTCTACGCCTGGGACTTCAATCTCGGGGTCCATTGCTTAACAGAAATGAGCGCCAGGAACGCTCGGGCTGCTTGCGACTGATACCGGTCCTTGTTGTAGATCAATCCAAGCTGGCGCTTGAAACGAGCATCCCGAATGGTAAGCGCTTGCAGGCTCCCTTCTTTGACTTCCTCGATCGGCAGAATCAGTGTTAGCAGCGCAAAAAGGTTATGAGTCCTCGGTATGACGAGACCGGCCTCGTCGAGGCGCGCCTTCAAATACTTCTCCACGCACTGTTGGGAATGGAAACAAACAGCATCAGGGTTCGGGAGTCTGCGTGTACGATAGGACACTTGCGCCGTGGCGAAGTCGCCTTCTGCCTTGTCAATCCACTCAAGCGTGGTCGGCTTCATACGCCACCCTTCCACGCTCAAAGATCTCGCGCATGAAACCGTCCTGCATAGCCAACCGCTCTCTGATTTGCTCAGGGGTGCGTACGATAACATCGACGCCGATCTTTGGGTTGACCCGAGTTATGATCCGAGCCGCCTGTTGGAGAGGACTGCCCTCATAGGGCATCACTATCAACAGATCCAGGTCCGAAAACGGTCCAGGGTTTCCGTAGGCCTGCGAGCCAAAGACGATGACTTTCTCGGGATTGAACTCGCGTGCAATCGCGTCGCATATCTCGTTGATTTGCTCAGATGTAGTCATGTGCCCAGAGTTTCCCACTGTACGTCCGGGGCCGCAAGAGCGCTGGGAGCCGGTGAGAGTCATCCTTGTTGGGTCAGACTAGACCCTACCGGAAAACCCCAGTTCAACCATGCCGGCCAACTCATATCGGCGGCTCTCGGCAGATCTTCTGATGGACGCGGCGCCCTATCGAGTGATCAACAACGGTCCTGTTTCTTTCGAAGCTTTCGATTGCGGGGTCGATTGCTTAACCGAAATGAGTTCAAGGAACGCCCGCGCTGCTTGTGATTGATATCGGTCCCGGTTGTAGATCAACCCGAGCTTGCGTTGGAACCGGGCGTCGCGGATCGTTAGCGCTCGAAGGCTTCCCTCCTCGATCTCTTTGTCGATGCATAACCGCGGAACGATCGAGATTCCCATACCGATCGACACGAAACGCTTGATGGTTTCGATTGAAGCAAGCTCCATTGTGACTTTCATCTTCACTCCGCCGTCCTTGAAGTGCTTGACCAATCGCTCGCGCGTGGTGGTGCCGATTTTGTGAAGTATGAATGGCTCGTCTTCAAGATCGTTCATCTTAACTGAACGGCGCGAAGCCAGGGCGTGCGCCGGGCCGACGATCAACGCCATCTCATCGCGGTGTATCGTTAGAACGTCGAGCCGAGCGTTCTTGATCGGCAGGGTGACAATTCCGAAATCCAGTGAGCCGTCGACGACCCTTTCGGTGATCGAGCGGGTGATCGCGCGATGGATGTCGACCTGCACCTGCGGGTATGCCTGCGTGAAGGCGGACAGAACTTCTGGCAGCAGGTAAAGACACGTCGTCTCGTTCGCGCCAAGCCGCAACGTTCCGCGATTCAAGCCCCGCAGTTCTCCAACCGCAAGCACGGCTTCTTCGCGAAGCCTGAGCAATCGCTTCGCATAATCGGAAAGCAATTCCCCGGCACCGGTAAGCCGAATACTCCTGCCCATTCGGTCGAACAGCGGCTCGCCTAGTTCGCCTTCGAGAAGCTTGATCGTGGAGCTTATGGCCGGCTGTGTGCGCCCCAACCTCTGGCCCGCGCGCGAAAAACTCTTCTCTTCAGCCACCGCCGTGAAGACCTCGAGTTGCCATAACTCCATTGCGTCACCGCCGCTTGCGAGGATAAACAAACATTATAGCTAGCATAAAAAGAATAGATTTTACAAATCCCAATCGATGGAGTAAAAGAGTATGTGTCACGGCGGTCAGCCTACCAATTTTGGGTTGCAGGTTTTGGATCGAGATAGCCCCCGCAATCTAAAACCGAAACCAGTACCCCGAAATTGGTAAGCTGACCGCCGCATACTTTTTGTCAAGCAAACACAACCAAAAGGCAAGGGTCGCCCGGAAACGAAAAAAGGTACCGTAGACTGTCCAGTCTGCGCATGCCCCGAGTCGGGCTCAACTCGCAACCACGCGCAGACTGGACAGTCTACGCTACATACGGAGGACCTATGAGCGCAGAAGCAGCACTGAAGTTCGCGGCCGAGCACGGAGTCGAATTTGTGGATGTCAGATTTACAGACCTGCTCGGCCAATGGCACCACCTCACAATCCCGATCGAAGAGTTCGGACCGGATGCATTTGAAAACGGAGTCGGGTTCGACGCGTCGAGCCTTCGCGGATGGGCGGCGATCAACGAGTCGGACATGCTGTTGATTCCCGACGCGTCTCGCTATTGGATTGATCCGTTTATGAAGCCCGCGACCCTCTGTCTGATATCTAGCATCTTCGACCCGATAACAAGAGACGGCTACTGGCTGGACCCACGCGCCGTTGCGCAGCGGGCTCAAAACTATCTGAAGTTCACCGGCCTGGGCGACGTAGTTTACTTCGGACCGGAAGCTGAGTTCTTCATATTCGACAAAGTCTCTTTTCACAACGAAGGTCACACGTCGGGTTATTCGGTGGATTCGATGGAAGGTCCATGGAATACGTCGTCCGAGCGCGGTGGCTCGAACGGGCACGGTTACCATATACGCCCGAAGGAAGGATACGTGCCACTGCCCCCGCTCGATAGCATTTCGAATCTGCGCTCAGAAATTGCGACGCTCCTCAGGCAAGCTGGCATCTCGGTCGAGTGTCATCACCACGAAGTTGCGACCGGCGGTCAGTGTGAGATCGACTTCCGATATGACACGCTGTTGACGACTGCCGATAATCTCATGGTCTTCAAGTACACTGTGAAAAACGCGGCGCTCGGCGCGGGGAAAGCAGCGACGTTCATGCCCAAGCCAATCTACGGCGACAACGGCAACGGCATGCACTGCCATCAATCGATCTGGAAGGACGGCAACCCCCTGTTTGCGGGTGACGGCTACGCGGGTCTATCGGAGATGGCCCTGCACTACATCGGCGGATTACTGAAACACGCCCGGGCGATTGCGGCTTTTGCCGCTCCGACAACTAACAGCTACAAGCGGCTCGTGCCGGGATTCGAAGCGCCAGTCAATCTGGCTTATTCGAGTCGCAACCGTTCGGCTGCAGTGCGCATACCGATGTACTCGCAGAGCCCGAAGGCTAAGCGACTGGAGTTCCGCCCTCCTGACCCATCGTGCAACGCATATCTGGCGTTTTCGGCGATGCTGATGGCAGGGCTTGATGGAATTCAGAATTCGATCGATCCTGGCCCGCCTCTCGACAAAGACATCTACGATCTGTCGCCCGAAGAGCTGAAGAATGTCCCGTCGATGCCGGGCTCGCTGGAAGAGAGCCTGCGGGCTCTGGAGAGCGATTATGATTTCATGCTTGCGAACGACGTGTTCAGCGAAGGCTTGATCGAGCGTTGGATCGACTACAAACGCGGTCACGAAATCAATCCGGTGCGCATGCGCCCGCACCCGATCGAGTTCTCAATGTACTTTGACGCGTGATTGGTGAGTGGATCGGCGCCGCTCACGTGGGGTTACTTAGGTGCGTGGCGGCATACGCGCAAGCCTCAGAAGGGCGGAGCGATCACTCGCTCCGCCTGTCCTCACGCTGACCACCCTAAGCTGCCGAAGCTTTCCGCGTTGGCGCGAGCTTCGATAGCGCCACCGAAATCACTCCCACCAGTACACTGGCTGCCAATTCCCACTCGAGATAGATTGCCGTATCGCGGTTCCCAACCAGGTGAATCCTGCCGAACCATTGCTGGTCGAACATCCTGAAAATCTCAAACCACGCGCAGAGACCAAATGCCGCGGTGGTGACGAAGAACGCTAGCAAGTCCCGTGGCAACGTCGAAAACAGATTCGCCATGCGGACGCGCCTCAGCTTGTTGTCCGGTTGCCTGGCAGTGCGCTCCTTCACTGCAAAAAACAACGCGGCCGCTGCGATGAAGACAATGACCCCGAGGAAATCGTAGAACAGGTCGTTCGCGGAATCGTACCACCAGTGGATGCGTTCGAAGTGACTGTAGAACAGCTCATCCCAAAGCTCGAGAATCTCGTACCAGCCGCAATAGGTGAAGGCCACCGAGGTAGCAAGGAATCCCAGCAGGCCGTTCGAGAGTTTGAAGCCCATCCTCAGCGTACCCGCTCTCAGCACCCAGAAGGCCGCAATCGCCGAGAAGCCCGACCCTGCGAAGTGCGCGAACTCGTCGTAGTCACGCAGCGGCCCGAACGGGTGTCCGTAAAGTCCGAACTTATTCCCCAATATGTCCACAGCCACCGCGGCGGCGAGTGAAAAGAGTACGAAAAATGGTGCGCGCAAGCCCTGCCGAAATCTGAAGTAGCAATAGAAGAACAGTAACAGCGAGCAAGTGTAAACGGTGTTCACCGGCCACTCGCGATAAGGAAGCGCGATCAACAACATCGATTTAGCTGCGAAGCTAATGACGCAGAACAAGTAGAATTCTATTTGCCTATAGGTCGAATTGGGGGTTTGGGTGGTCACGTTCTCCATCGGAAAACTCCCTCTGGGCAGACTCGCTCTTGGGTTTCGAGAGCTTACCAAAAACGAAGCGAAACGCGCAGCGCATTAGAGAGGGCTTAAGCGGCTCTGGCTGCTCTGCGTCGTGAGGAAGTTGGACACGGCCGCTCGTTCAGGCTATTTAGTGGACTGGATGGCTGGACGGTGTCAGAGCGCTCAAGGCTGGTGAAGTTATTGACGAACTGACCGGCGCCGCGAGCGTGGACGCTCAAACGTTTCCCGGTCTCACGCATGAAGGGTCGCCGCTTTCCGACCACGATCCGATCGTCGTCGATCTCGCCCTCGGATAACAGACCGGCGATTTGACCCGGGACTTTCTGCTTTGCTTCGCCGCGGACCTAAATCGATGTGACCGAATCTGCCCGGTCAGAGTGCCCGACCGCCTTCCGGCGGGCCTCGCGGCGACCCTGGCTTGCTCGCGGCCAGAGTCGGCTGAAGTGCAGTTAAAGGATGCTGCCGCTTTCATTTACTCCCTGGCATCGGGTTTGTATGTTCACCCAGCGAGACATTTCGCCTGTTCAAAAGCGCGAAACCACCAGGCACGCGCACAGACAGTAGGCTGATGAAAGGAGAGGCGCTTATGAAACATCCAGGACAATGTGGCGGCGTAATCTGGGAGACCTGCTGCTAACCAGCGCGAGGCGCGTCTTAGCGTTACGCCTCAAACTAACCGGCTCGTCAGTGAGCCCTCGGCGAGTACCTGAGTGCGGACCTTCGCACGACGGCATCGAGTTAACTTGGTCAGCCATTGCTCGCTGGCCGCGAAGGCTTGCGAAGTCACCTTTATTACCGCGACAGATGTGATAGCCGTCAGAACGAATTAATCCCGAAGGTCGCCGCGCCCGTAAGAAGCTACCCACTGCGCGCATGCGCATTCAAAACCCACCTTATTAGAGTTTGTAGAGGCTAGTTTTCTATCGTAGCATGAACCAGAGCCGTTATGATGGTCGATATTCACAGCCACATCTTGCCTCAGATAGACGATGGCTCGCAGAGTCTCGATGAATCTATCGAGATGTGCCGTGCATCGGCGGAGGACGGCGTCTCGGTTATGGTTGCAACACCGCACGCGCACGATGGTGTTCACCGCACGCACGATCCAGATTTCTTGCGTCAAAAGGTGGATGAGCTGAATCAGCGTCTGGGAAGCAATCCTAAGATTGTCCTGGGCTGCGAGCTTCGCTTTACACACGAGATCGTGAAGCAGATTTGCGAGACGCGCAGTGCTCCGACTATTGCCGGCGGGCCGTACGCGCTGGTCGAGTTCCCGCACGCGGTTGTGCCGTCAGGAAGCGAGCGCCCGCTTTTTGAGCTGATGAGCAATCAGATCACGCCGATCATAGCGCACCCGGAACGCAACATGATGCTTATGTTCGAGCCCGCCCGGTTCTACGAACTGGTCGCGGCCGGTGTGCTTGGCCAAATGGACACGGGATCGATTACGGGTCAGTTCGGGAAAAAGGTTCAACAGGCAGCGCGGGCGATGCTTGAGAATGGGTTGATACACTTCATCGCCAGCGACTGTCACAACACTCGCAACAGGCTACCGGGGATGTCGGCGGCCGTGGCTTCGAGCGCGGAGATCGTCGGCGAAGAGTATGCTCACGCGATAGCCGAAGACAATCCGGCGGCCGTGGTCGATGGGAGGCCCATTCCAACGCTTCCGACTGCCACGATTCCTCAGAAGAAAAGAAGATGGTTCCTGTTTGGACGAGGTGAACTGAGCTGAGGACCTGAGGAGCATGGAAGGGGAGATGAGCAATGCGCTCTCCTCTGCTGCCCTGCTAGCTCTCCTTATTCGTGAATTCAATTAACTGCTTAAGCTTGTTCAGCGCTCTCTCGTTGTCGATCGATTCAGCCGCTACGATTACCCCTTCTTTCAGATCACTGACCTTGCTGCTTGCAACGAACGCTGCGGCCGCATTGAGCAGCACAATATCGCGTTTTGGGCCTCGCTCTCCGCGCAGCACCTGAATGATGATCTCGCTGTTCTGACGAGCGTCGCCACCTTGAATCTCTGCAAGGTTAGCTCGCGCGAGACCGAAGTCTTCAGGCGTGACGTAATAGGTGCTCGACTCACCGTTCCTCAATTCGGTTATTTTGCTCTCGCCAGTTATCGTTATTTCATCGAGTCCGTCGCTGCCGTGAACCACGAGCGCCCGTGAGCTGCCCAGTTCGCCTAGCACGCGCGCGAGCAATTCCGTCAAGTGCGCAGCGTAGACGCCGACGACCTGTGTGTTCGCGCCGGCGGGATTCGTAAGCGGCCCAAGCATGTTGAAGATCGTTCGAATGCCCATCTGTCGCCGCGCAAGGGCCACGTACTTCATCGCGTCGTGAAGCAGAGGCGCGTGAAGAAAACCGATTCCTACCTCGTCGATGCTGCGCGCGATTCGGTCAGGTTGGAGCTCGATTCTGACGCCGAGCGCTTCGACCACGTCTGCGCTTCCGCATTGAGACGACACAGAACGATTGCCGTGCTTCGCGACTCGAACGCCGGCCCCTGCGACAACGAACGCCGCAGCGGTTGAAACGTTGAAGGTGCCGCTTACGTCGCCTCCAGTGCCGCAGGTGTCAATTAGCGCTTCACGTTCAGTGCCTGCAATCTCCGCGCTGACAGTTGTATGTGGGCGGACGCGGGCGGCCTTGCGGCGCATGACTCTCGCGAAGCCGGCCAGCTCCTCAACCGTCTCCCCTTTCATTCTGAGTGCGGTTAGCAGCGAAGCGATCTGTGGGTCGGTGCATTGCCCGGTCATTATCTGCTCGAGCACCGCCTCCGCTTCTTCAGAGGTGAGGTCCGTGCGATCGACGACTTTCTTAAGGGCGTCGGTGATTGTCATGGGTCTCAACGCTAGCACGAGACCTGTTGTGCTGTTAACCCTCAGCTACAGTCGGTAAGTTGGCTACGCAATCACAATGGCGAGGTTGTTCATAGGAGACCATCTCTCAAGGAACTCGTCGACCCCCAACATTCTCGGACCTTGCTGTGGATCGAGCACATCGATGCCTTCGCGTGTTGCGGAGACAACAACGAACGAGTGAACATCTGGCGACCGGGACGAGAGGCGCAGATACTACGTACACAATTGGGAAGTAGCCGTGTTCGCTGAGCTCTGTCAGAGTTGCCAGTGTTAGCGAGTGTTTGCTGGAAGCAGCGAAGCCTAGACTGCGTGCTGCAAAAACCAGTTCGAGTGCTGATGTTCCGAAGATCGTGCAGTCGCAAAGCTCGCGTAGCTCGGCCTCAGTTTTGGACACGCCAAGATGACTTAGCACCATGCGGAAGCACGCGACGGCGCAAGAGAAGTCAGTCTCTTGAGGGTAGAAGGGTGGGGTCGTCGCCACGTTTCACTCGGTACAGGTCTAGAGCCAGGCGCTTAATTTCTTCGATCGGCGGATGAGCACTCAACTCGCCAGTCACCGAGTTCACGGCTATCTCGCCTACGCTGCCGAGTGGGCCTTCTTTCGGGTAGACGTATAGGATCGGAACAAGCCAGAGCTCCGATTGGGTATTGAGCGCAGGCGTGCCCGCAAGGAATCGGTCCCCGGCATAGCTGACGAGCCACTCGTTTACGGCTGCCGCCGCCTGTCGAGCCGATATATCCTTTACGACGTTCTCCAGCATCAACCCTACTGTACTTCCAAAAGCGGATAGAATCAAAGTAAACAGGAGCAATCTGTGTTCCCGTCAATTGACCGCGTGTTTGAGACGCGGGATCGGATCTCAACAGTAACTGAGGCAACAAGCCTGACTGAGCCTCGTTTCGAGACGATTTATCGCGGGCGCAGACATCAAGGGTTTCGGTTCTCATCCGGCAGCGCCCACTTGAAGCCGCTTGGGGGTACATTTTTCGACCCCGGGGTCTATTTTTATACCCCGGCTCCCGGCGCTCGGTCTCAATAGCGTGAGAGTTCCGCCAGCACCGCACCTCGCGCTCATCAAAGAATGCGCTCATCGCCCTCATCGCTGACGCGCTCGGCTGGACTTGCCTCTCGCTCACTCAGCTCGTTCATTTATCGCTGACGAACCCTTTTCGTAGTCTCGCTCGATAGCTCTTCGGACTTCCCTCTGTCCTGGCCCATCTCGTCGAGCAGTTCGACTAACTGTTGGACAGGCTAGTCTGGGCCACTTTGTCAACCTTGATTAGGTTGTACTAAACAGCGGTGCCATTCCCCGCCGCTTTTAGCACGATGAAGTTAGACGCTTACTATTGCAGTATCCCGCTTTGTAGGGATGCCCGCTTTGTAGGGATTGACAGGAAAAAGATTTAGAAATAGACTGGCCGCCTTCACAGAAGTAGGCCCGATTCAGAATCAGTAATCTTGATTCTGAGCATCTGTTCTCAAAGCAGTACCAGACGAACTAGGCGAAGAGACTGATTGGGGAAATCTGCCTTAAAGCCAGAACTAGAAAGGAGACTGTTTATGGAATCTGATGTTGAAAAGATAATTGAATGGAAGCCAATCGGAGTTGGTCCTGCAACTTACAATCTGCGCATTAACCGAGCGATTGAAGGGCTCTCGTACTCCTCAACTTCTGAGGATCGAAAGTTTGTCGAGAATCTGCCGAACTTAGCAGTTGAGTGTATGAAATGCGGCAAGATTCACCGCTTTGCGGATTATCTTAAGGGCTGTCCCAATTGCTCAAGCACTAGCATTGGTTTAGATGGAAGTCCTTCCCGGGTTAGCGTGGAGTGTGGCCGCTGTGACCAGACAATTTTGGAGTCAATAACCTGTGAATGCGGTTGCGTGAATCCTTTGAACAGTACGACACTACGCGAACCGAAAACCTCAACTGGGGTTTGCTTTATTGCAACAGCAACCTATGGTTCCCCCCTTGCTCCAGAGGTAGTACTATTTCGCCGTTTTCGAGATGACGTACTGCTTAACTCAAGAAGGGGAAGGATATTTGTTGCAACTTACTATAAAGTGTCACCACCTTTCGCCTTTCTGCTTTCTAAATCCCGTCTCCTAAGAAAGATCACAAGGGGTGTACTGCTTCATCCGCTTTTGCGACGCATCAAAAAGTGAAAGGAGTTTACATATGGCTGCACCGACAATCGGCACAGTTCGCTCGGGTAGTGGAAAACTCTTCAAAGTGGCATGGAGTTCTTATGACAAAGATGTCTATGTTGATTGGGCAGGTTGGACTTATGTTGGCAAGGCATACTCAGCAAAAGAAGCAATGACAAAAGCTGAGGCTTGGTTGTACAACAAATGACTCGGCCACCGGGTACAAGAGGGATAGATAACTTGCAAAAAGGAGCAGAGTAAATGGCAAACTTTGTTCATAATGTAGCATCGGGAGAGGCCGCTTACTCTCAATGGAAGCGATATCTACAACAGCAGGAGTACACTACTGATATTACTTCTGCTATTCGTTCTCAAACCAAATCATACGAAACTGAAATTAGGAAAGCTTCCGAGGCAATGAGATCATCAACTGATGAGGCTTCACGCCAACAAGCAGAAGCAATAACAAATGCAGCCACCATGGTAGTTGGTAGGCTAGACGAAGGCTTCTCTGAACTTGCATCAGGGCTCTCGACCCTAGAAATGTCTGTTGATCGTATGGCTACTATGCTTGATTGGCGATTGTCTCAGGTGATTGACCAGCAGAGAATCTCTAATCTTTTATTAGGAAACATCGCTCTCCTGCTTCGCATTCCTGATATACAAAAAGAGCGTCAGTATTTTATTGAACAGGGATTCAAACATTACAAGAACGCCGCTCTTGACAGTGACCTCTATCAAGATGCGATAGATAATCTGCTGGAGGCAGAAAAACGCGAAAAAACCGATTATGTTGTGCTGCATACTATCGGGAGGATTTACCGCCATTCTCCAGACCTCCTTGATCTGCCAAAGGCAGAGGCCTACTTTAGAAAAGCGGCAAAGTATGCTGTTGTAGAGTCAGGTCCAAATGCAGAGAGGGCTTTTAATGTCCTTACAAACGGAGTCGGTGCAAATTTGGCTGAACAATCCATAATGCCGCAAGCCGCAGCCGCAGAATCTTACCATCAGGCGGGCATCACCTGTTACGCGCAAGGAAAACTGGCAGATGCGGTTGAGCTTTCCGACAGAGCCCTCGGACTGATGCCATCCCTGCTAGAGGCCGGCTTTGTTAAGGCAAAAGCACTCGCCGCCGGGGGCGCAGAGTCAGAAGCCGCAGACGTGCTCGAAGGAGTAGTAAGAGCAGAAAGATTCTACGCAGTAAAGACAACGACTGATGGAGACCTTGCGCCAAAACCAAAGGTGCAAGCCCTGTTGGTCAAACTGAAAGATGAGTATGGACAGAAAGCGCGGCATGCTATTGACCAACTCAATCGCGCCATAGAAACAGCGCAAAAAGTTGGCGCCCACAACCGTTTAGCTGAAAACATTAATGCCTCGAATACTCTGGAGCAAGAATTCAAGAAAGGGGGCTTTTTCAATTATAGTGGCATACTCCCGAAGGCTAACGAATGGAGCGAGCAAGCTTTCAAGATTGCTGAAGATACTGTCTCGGAGAAGATCTCAATTACAGAGAGTAGTTTACGGCAACTCGATGGGGAGATGAATCAAGAAATTGCCAAGATGAATCAACATGTTTACGGTCTAAAACAGGAGCGTCAAAACATTAAAGGAAAGAGCAGTGACCGTCTCTTTGGGTGTTTGTACGCTATCTTATTTCTCCCTTGTGCTGCAATAGGATGGTCTATAGCGCATCCACTTATGCGTCCATCGGATCAGTTTGGTAGGGGTGGAAACATGGCTGGCCCTATCTTCTTGTTTTTAGGAACTACTTTTCTTGGCCCAATCATTATTTTTGGCCTTGTCCAAATCCTTCTAAAGTTCATGTCAGTCACAATACCGAAGAATCAACTCTCGCGGCGAATAGATAGAAGCGAACACGAAAATGAAATCGCTAAGGGGAGAGTCGAATACGAATTCAGCAGCCGAAGAAACAAAGTTAATAAGCGACTAGCCGAGCTTCAGCAGCTTTTGCAAAAATGTAGAGCAAGGCAATACGTCTAAGCGTTCATCGAGACTTGCCTGAGCGATGGTTTCTCAATGCGCGCAACACTGCGCGCAAGTGATATTTGTTCTTTCATCGCATTGGATAGACCTCGTCTCGGCAGCTTCTCGGCTCCTGAGGTTGTTTGATTTCAGACGGGCAGTATAAGTGACAAATGGGCGGACAATGATTTCTTGAAGCAAGCAGAGAACGGCTTGCTTGGTCAGAACCCAAGGTTGGCAAGAGCCTTCCCACCGCCTTGCCTGCGGGCCCCATCTAGCAAACCTTATTGCTTTGCCGGGTGTCACACAGAGCAAACCTAGTCTGCGCTCTCTGCGTCCCAGGATCATTCCTAGTCACGCCCGCCCGAGACGGCGCAACTAGGTGTCGCTCAAGATCGGTATTGTCGATTGATTGGAACGCAGCTTGCCCTCTCACCTGGCCCATGAGCGGTTTTCGCTTTAGCCACAATCTCAGCTTCTCTCGCGAGGACCGGGAAGAAATAGTCATCGTCAACAGCAAGCAGTACCTTGCCGTCGCTGACGACTTCTTGCGCAAGCTTTTTCCAGAACTCACTCCAGATCGGCTGCCTTATCCAGGACCTTTCACCGTCTTCATCACTGATGACGAATGCGTACTCCACTGACTCACAAGAGAACTCGTTGTGTTGAACAGAGCCGGGCAACTCTGAGATGGTCACGATTGACGAGTCGCCCACAAAACAAAACGATCACTTCTTCGTCTTCGAGCAGGAAGTAAACTTTGTTTCACCTCCTGCTTCACGCACTTCTACGGGTCCCGCTGCTTCCATCATCGCGCAAATGCGCTCGGTAATGGTCGTCAGCCTGCCAAGACCAATTCGGCCAACTCGCGCGCAGTCAGCGAGCCTCGCACGTAAATCGGTTTGGTCGTTTCGTTGTAAGCACTCTCGAACAACTCATCGCATAACAGATCAATCTCACGCTGGAACTCCTCGTCAGTTGAGCGGAACCCATCAGGAGTGAGAGCTTCAGTGATCGGAAGCCGCACCAGCAAATCGTAAGTCCCCATCCATGTCCGGCAATAAGCACCGAGGGCTTCGGCCTCCTCGCCTTTGTTCCCGTAGCGCCTCACGTAATAGGCAAAGTTATCGAGCACTGAGCGGTCGCATACTAGAACATCTGCCCGCGTAGCCTTTTCAATTTCAAGCTGCACCTGACGCGCGATGATCCATTGATAAGCTTCACGCGTCGCTTGCTCGTTCAAAGGGAACGGACATTCACGAGCAATCTCAGTCAGCAGCTCCACCGTCCTGCCTTTTCGCTTGAGCACTCCCGCAAGCTCATACGCGATGGTTGTCTTGTTGACGCCGTGCGTTCCTACTAATGCGACCTTGAACAATCTCTTACTCCTAAACGAGTCATCTCAACGCGATCCTCGGATCACGCGCGCGAGGCAGCTCGTACCAGACACTGTCACACAGCTCCAGCTCTTCCGGATCGAGCGGCAATTCGACACCACCGAGTGTGTCGCGTAGCTGCTCAGCGCTGGTTGCGCCGACGATTGCTGAAGTCACGGTTCGCTGCTTCAACACCCAAGCGAGCGATGCGTGCGTGAGCGACTTTCCGCGCGCTTCAAAGAACGCTCGCAGTCGTTCGACCGCTTCGAAACACGCTTCGTTCCAGTAGCGGTCCATATAGAGTTTGCCCGCTACCGCGAAGCGCGTATTGTCGGCGGGTGGCGCGTTAGGGCGATGCTTGGCGGTCAGGAACCCACCCGCCAGCGGATTGTAGACCATCACGCCGACGCCCTGGTCCTCGCACAGCGGAAACAACTCGTGCTCGATCTCGCGAAATAGGAGGTTGTACCGCGGCTGAACCGAGTCGAACCTCGCAAGTCGAAGACGATCGCTTGTCCACAGGGCTTTGGCGAGCTGCCAGGCCCCGAAATTCGAGCAGCCGATGTACCGAGCCTTGCCGCTTTGGAGAATCGAGTCGAGCGCGCTGAGCGTTTCATCGATGGGTGTGTCCGGGTCAGGCGAGTGCACTTGATAAAGATCAACGTAGTCGGTGCCCAGCCTCCGCAGGCTCGCGTCGATCGCCGCCAGCACGTGCTTACGCGAGAGTCCAACGTCATTAGGTCCCGCTCCCATCTGCATCCTGCACTTGGTCGCAAGCACGAAATCCTCGCGCTTGCCTCGAAGCCATCGCCCAACTATTTCTTCGGTTCTACCGACGGTTCCCAAGGACACTGGGATCGGGTACACGTCGGCTGTGTCGATGAAGTTGACACCGCTTTCAGCGGCGGTGTGCATAATCTCGAACGAAGTCTGCTCGTCGCATTGGTAACCGAAGGGCATCGTGCCAAGGCAGACTTCCGTCACCTTGAGCCCTGTGCGTCCCAGTCGTTTTACCTTCACCTTACTTCCTCCTTTGCTCGAGAGATTATCATCGGCGTGCGATGTAAGCGAGCAGCGGTCGGCCTAACCTCGGGTGCCACTTCATCTTGTGAAACGTTCAAGCCGCTGGTTATAATTTTCGCTCGTCGTCGGAACTACCGGAATCGAAAGAGGGGCGCGTCCTGTAGGAGGACTTGTCGGATCTAACACTGCAAGCTTTCGTCCGATGCCACTTCTATTCATGGTTGAATGAACGTCGAACAGCTTGGGTGGTGGGATTCTTCGCACAGTCTGTAATCATAAGAAGCAAACAACATTGATCGCCGCTCGTTGAGCACGTGCCGCGCCCAAGGTTGCTTGAGAAGAGGAGTAGAGAGGAATGAGAAAGGCAGTTGCATATTCACTGGCATCGATTTTGGTTTTATCCTGGGTGTTCTTGCCGGGCGTGTCCGAGCGTTCGGCCGTTCAGGCGCAAGAAGCCGCCCCCGAGCTTAAGCGCGTTCGTCCGAGTGTGATAACGGCGGGAACGAGAACCTTCACGATACGATTTGAGGGCCGTCGCTTTGCAAGCGGGGCCAATCTTTTGTTCGACGGTGTCCCGCTGGCTTCACCACGTGTCAGCACAAAAGGCAGGGTGCTGTTAGCCGAGGTGAACGCTTCGCTGATTGCTTCGCCGGGTACTCATACAGTGCAGGCAGTCAATCCTGATGGCATGACCAGCCCTTCGGCGACGTTAACCGTTAAAGCTCAAGACCCGGACTTGAGCATTCGCCTGGACGGGAACGCTGCACAGGAGGACTCAGGGCTAATATTTCTGCCTACCATTGTAACCGATTCACTAGAAAAGAGGGATATCCTGGTTTGGGGCAAGAGCCAGCCAACGACGCCAGTCCCGGGCGGCTTTCTGGTAGAGATCCCAGCAGATTTTGTCAACGATCCCGCCGCAATCCCGATAACGCTTCAAGACAAGGATGGAAATCTATCTAACACCGAGCTTTTCTTCGTCGTTCCCAGGCCTACAAGAATCTTCGAGGTGGATCCTTTCGAGCTTGAGGTTGGAACGGACGATGTTCCGCTCTTCGTCACTGGAGATTTCAAGCCAGGGGCGACCATCGTCGTAAACGACATAAAACTGCCGACCACCGTCGGCAAAAACGGCCGACTTGAAGCGACCATCCCTGGCAGTTTTAGGAGCCAACCCACCCGGCTGGTGGTGCGCGTTGAGCAAGAGGGGATTCAGTCTCAGGACACAATTATTCCGGTGACTCCGACGACAGACCCATTCATCTTTGCGCTCGCGCCTTCTCGGATTCGTGCGGGAGAACGCAAGCCCTCCATTGACGTTGTCGGCGCGAACTTTGATAAGAAGGTTACGGCAAAGGTCGATGGTCAGGACGCGAACATTCGGGCCTTCACTCGAAGCCGGCTCACCGTGGCGATAGATCCGAACGCGGCAGTTGGTTTGCACACGGTTCAGATCATTGATAAGGATGGAAACGCAACGGCCACCGCAACATTCGAGGTGGTTCCAGATGTAACCGTGTCGACTCTTGTCGGCACCGGCCGTGTTGGGTTTGATCTGGGATGTGTGAGCGGCGACGTAGCCACATTCCGCCGGCCAAGGCGGCTCGCCTTCGGCCCTGATGGCCTGCTGTACATCACCGATCAGCAGAACCATGCCATCCGAACGGTTGACGTAACCACTCGTCAAACATGCACTCTGGTTGGGACCGGCGAGGACGGTTACAACGATTCCGGAAACGCGTTAGGGAAGCCGCCAACTTTATCGTTCCCTAACGGGGTTGCGGTTGCAGGTGACGGGACCGTGTACGTCACCGAGAACGGGAACTCCGTTGTGCGACGGATTCAAAAGTTCGGCAGCAGCATAACCGTTGATACGTTTGCAGGGTTGTTCAAAGAGATCACTAGCATAGGTAAGCAGACCGTTTTCAACAGCACCCGGCAGGGTCAGGCGAGCTACCGGGACGCCGGCCTCTTTGACTCCGCTTTTCGCTTACCTGACGACATCGTGATTGGGGCCGACGGAACGATCTACATAGCGGATGCAGGCAACCATTCGATTCGCCGGATCGCGCAGACGGCTGGGCAGTTTGTCGTTGAAACCCTGGCGGGCAACGGCGTTCCCGGGTTCGCGGATGGAGCAGCCGAGAATGCGCGATTCAACACGCCTACAGGTCTTGTACTCTCGGCTGACGGCAACTTCCTTTTCGTGGCTGACACAAACAACGCACGTGTTCGTCGAATCGACCTTGTGAACAGGCTAGTGAGTACTCTCGCGGGCGGGGGCGAAGGAGAATCGGTAGATGGTCCGGGAGGAGAAGCAGTACTCTTCCAGCCGATCGGGCTCGCGCTGGATTTCGATGGCGTGCTCTATGTTTCCGAGTTCGGGATCAGCGATATTCGCCGCATTGATGCGGCGGGGAATGTTACAACGCTGGCCGGCGGAGGGGCTCTAAGGCTTCGCGATGGCTCGGGAATCGAAGCAAGGTTTAACCAGCCTCGAGGGCTCGCAATAGACAGGCAGCGAGGGATTCTTTACGTTGCGGACTACGAAAACTCCGTCATACGACAGATTGCCTTGCGCTAGACTGGCGATTCTCAGGATGAGGACAAGCGAGCAGCCGGGGCCGCGAATCTGAACCCGGCAAGCTCGAAGTCGGGTGTGGATCAGACTAAGCTGCGGTGTCGATAGGTTATGCCCCCCTTCGTCAGATCATAGGGCGATAACTCCACCGCGGCCTTGTCCCAGCCAAACAGCCTTATGAAGTTCTTCTCATCTTGCCGGATAGATGAGCCAGTAGCAGCACCTCGTTTCCGACCAAAGCGGGTTTGGAGCAAATGTGGTTTGCTGGCCGCGAAGAATACCCCATCATCCGACCTTCGGCTCTCGCGCTGTTACGTCTCCTCAACCAACACGCGGACACACGGGGATTTCGCCGAGTAGACAGCGTGCCTGTAACCCTAAGACGAGCCCGAAATCACAATTAAGCACGATGGAGTTCAGGCCTGGGAGCGCAGGCATCCCTGCCTGCCTCTTTCTTGCGCAACGCCAAGCAGGCAGGGATGCCTGCGCTCCCAGG
>JBBPIH010000049.1:30304-61911 GCA_038040455.1 Acidobacteriota bacterium | reverse complement strand
GTGTTAATCAGATTCTGAGTGTGTCCGACGAAACGTTCGTTATCAGCGGTATTGGCGGTCAAGTCCCAATCAACACAAGATTAGGACACTACCGATTCTCGCGCGCCTTTTCAATCAACAGTCAAATGCAACCGAAACAAACACCGGATCAAGAGCAACCCTCTCATCTGCTGAGGCGGTTCGGGCTGTTGCAGGCGACGGCGCTCAACATGTCGAATATGATAGGGATCGGCCCATTCATCACGATCCCACTGCTGATGTCGGCGCTAGGCGGGCCGCAGGCCATGCTGGGGTGGTTCATAGCCGTTCTCATAGCCATACCCGACGGGATGGTGTGGAGTGAGCTTGGCGCAAGCATGCCCGGGTCGGGTGGAACCTACCTCTATTTGCGCGAAGGTTATGGCCGCGAAACCTATGGCCGGTTGATGGCGTTTTTATTCATCTGGCAATTCATCCTGAGTGGTCCCCTTGAGATCGCATCCGGTTATATCGGCTTCGCGAAATACACGGGCTATGTGTGGCCATCCGTCACGCCTCTTCAAACCGCGATGATTGCCTCAGGCGTGGGCGTGATAAACATTGCGCTGCTGTATCGGAAGATAACCTCGATCGGGAGAATCACTGTGAGCCTGTGGATAGGCACGCTGCTCGCGACGGGTGCGGTGATCGTCACGGGAGCAATGCATTTCGACTCCAAGCTGGCGTTTGATTTTCCGCCGGGCGCGTTCGATTTCTCTCTGGGCTTTCTGTTTGGGCTGGGCGCGGCGGCCCGCGTCGGTGTTTATGACTACCTGGGTTACTACGACATCTGTTATATCGGCGATGAAGTCAAAAATCCTGGCCGCGTCATCCCGCGCTCGATCATCATCAGCGTGCTGGCGGTGGCGGCGATCTATTTCGCAATCAACCTCTCTATTATAGGTGTGGTGCCGTGGCGCGAGTTTGTTCCTTATGACGTGCGGCCCGGTTCCGACTTCGTTGTCTCAACCTTTATGGAAAAGGTTTACGGCTCAAAGGTGGCGACGGTTTTTACGGCTATGGTCCTGTGGACGGCTTTCGGATCGGTCTTCGCGCTGCTGCTCGGCTACTCGCGCATTCCTTATGCTGCTGCTAAGGATGGGTACTTCTTCAAATTCTTTGGCCGCCTTCATCCGAAGAAGAACTTTCCCTACGTCTCGCTGATCGTCATCGGAATCATCTCGATTGCGTGCAGCTTCTTTTCGCTCGGAATGGTCATTGACGCCCTGATCACTACAAGAATTCTTATTCAGTTCATCGGCCAGATTCTCGCTGTGATGTTGCTCAGGAAGCGCAAGCCGGACATGCCGCGCCCGTATCGAATCTGGCTTTACCCTGTTCCGTGCGTGATCGCGCTGATCGGTTGGGTGTTCATCTTTGCAACTTCGGATTTGTACATAATACTTTTCGGGTTGGGCACGCTCACGCTCGGCGTAGCATTTTTTTTCATCTGGTCCTGGCGCACGGCGCGCTGGCCCTTCGCCGAGGTGTCGTCAACTATCGCCGATTGAGTTACAGGAAGAGTAATGGCCAAACTTGCAATTGCTGGCGGCGCTCCGGTGAGGACGAATTCATTCACCGAGTGGCCGCAGTTTGATGAAAGAGAGAAGCGCGCCATCCTCGGCGTTCTCGAAAGCCGCAACTGGGGCGGCTACCCTTTTCCGAATCAACTGGCCGAGCGCTTCAGCCAGCGATTCGCTGCGCATCAGGACGCAAAGCACGCCCTGTGCGCGGCTAACGGGACGGTCACGCTTGAGATCGCGCTGAAAGCAATCGGCATCGAGCCGGGTGATGAGGTCATCGTTCCGGCGTATACGTTTGAAGCCACTGCCGCGCCCGTCCTCAGATTAGGCGCGATCCCCGTCTTCGTGGACGTTTTGCCCGACACCTACTGCATTGCTGCGGACGCGGCGGCGGCAGCAGTGACCTCTCGCACGCGAGCAATAATCCCTGTCCACCTCGCTATGAGCATGGCCGATATGGACGCCATCACCGAGCTTGCCGCCCGACACGGCTTGAAGATCATAGAAGATTGCGCGCACGCGCACGGGGCCAAATGGCGCAACAAAGGCGCGGGATCAATCGGCGATGCCGGCTCATTCAGCATGCAAACGAGCAAGCTTATGACGGCAGGTGAAGGAGGCGTCGTCACGACCCGAGATGATGAAGTTTTTGAGCTTTGCCAGTCTTACGTGAATTGTGGGCGAGCGAGTCAAACGGATCGCTTTCGACATCGCATACTTGGATTCAATTATCGAATGACGGAATTTCAAGCAGCAATTCTCCTGGCTCAGCTTGAGCGGTTACCTGAGCAGACCGACCTTCGCGCCGCCCGAGCGGAGCGGCTGTCAGAAGGGTTGTCGAGTATTCCCGGCATTTCGCTGCTCAGGAAGGATGAGCGATTGACGAGGCAGGCCATCTATCAATTCGTTTTCAAATACGATCGGGAGGCTTTCGCCGGCGCATCGCGCGACAGGTTTGTCGCCGCTCTCGAAGCGGAAGGCATTCCTTCGGATGGACTGTTTTATGAACCTATTTATCGAAGCGCGCTCTTTAATGTCGACCCGCGAGATTTCCCCACGCTCCGGAGTCGTGGCACTGAGGACTTGCCGTGGGCGAAGACTCAGTGTCCGGTAGCTGAACGCGCGGCTTATCTGGAATCTGTCTGGCTCCCGCATCAATTACTGCTCGGAAGCCCTCAGGACGTGGATGAGATTGTTGAGGCCGTGGAGAAGATTCAAAGCAACGTTGATGAATTGCTGCGGGCTGACCACCGGCTGATCGAAATAAAACAGATGAACCGCGCCGAGCGACCCTGAGGGGAGTTGGGGAGATGGGGAGATGGGGAGATGTGGTTAGCGTTTTGTGCGTCTTTGACCTGATGGTAAGACCCAAGTTTGTGGTTTGTTTATCATACTGACTAGCATAGAGATTATTTCATCATAGGTTCTGAATAAGGCTCTACCAACTTCCGGTTTCAAGTATTCGCAACGAACGGCAAATTCAAGCCAGGTTTGTGTTTCGGCGCCTTCGCCTTCCGCGTCGTTTAGTTTGCTGACAAATGCTCCCTCGTAGCGACGTTTTCTCCACGCCTCGGCAATGTTCGCGCATACGGAACGTGAAGCCCTGCGAACTTGGTCCGTCAACGAGTAAGTTTCTTCTTTCGGAAATTGTTTGCTGATTTCAAAAATCTGCATCGCCGCCTCAGAAGCCTTCCGATAAACTTCCAAATCCTGATGTCTCACAATCTTTTCACTCATAAGAAATTCTCCCTATCTCCCTATCTCCCCATCTCCCTCAGTTGCCTATTAGGAATCCGTGGTAGCGGCCTAGCCAGTAGGGGAGCAAAAAAAATGCACCGTCATCTTCTCCGCGTCCAGCCGCCTGATCGTCAAGCTGAAACGGGTTGCCGTTCCACTTCATCACCCGCCGCTCGTCCGGCGGGAGCAAACGAGAGGTTTGCAGGCGACTATGCCGCTCAGGAGAAGTATCGAGTGGCACATCATGCCGTTGAGAGTTTTTTACGGACCACTTGATCAGGTCCATCGGTATTCGATAAAGCGTGCGCGCAACCGCCCCTAGTCGCACGCGCTTGCCCGGATTACAAAAGCCGTAGATAAAAATCCACAGCGGGTTATCTTCGCGTTGAATGTTCACCCACCACTGCTCCAAACCTTCGCGATAAACTCCGAGCAGCTCCGGGTTCTTTTCGTAACGAAAAAGCGGATAGTAAGAGAGCATCGCAAGCTCTTCGTCAGAGTAGTTGAGTTCCTTGCGAAGCTTCAAATAGGTGGTCGTGTTCTTGTGATAATCCATCTCATTTATTAGCTTTCGGTACTCTCGGTCATAGCGAGAGTTTCCAGTCATATGATAAGCGACCTTCAAATGCGAAAGCAGTTCCAGCGACCGTAGCGCCCTTTCTTCGCGGCCATCTTCAGTTTCAAAGTACGCCTCATCGTAGCGACCCCACCGCGTGGGTCCGCCATGCAGATCGGTCAAGTTATACCGATGATCTATCAAATGATCTGCGATGCGAGAGACTGCTCCGCGCAGCCGCTTCTTTAGATCCTCATCGGCAGCCAGGTCGTAGACAACTGAGTAAGCGAAGAAGTGGCCGACAATCTCATCCGAGCTTGTGTCAGCTTTCCACTCCCACTCGCCATCCGAGGTGAAATGCCAGATGCCGTCTTTGTGCCGCGGCTCGTTTTTGTGTCTGAACGATCGCGCAGGGAAACCTGCGCGTCCGGTGATCGCTTCCAATCGGAGCATAGCGTCCACGGACTTGCGCGCTGAATCAAGCGCCTGCGGATCGCGAGTCACCCTATATCGAAATGCCTGCGCCGCTACATAGACTGCGGTCCATAGCCCGTCGTTGTCACTCGGGTATTGATGGCTCGTGGCGGGATTGCCCGGCTCGGAGAATTCCGAATCGGCGACGAGGTAATGTCGCTTATGGCGCTCGGCTATACGTCGCTCAAAGTACGCCGCCTTATCCGCGAGCGTTAAGCGGCGAAACTCTATATGACTGATGCCAGCCGATGTTTGAACCCAGATAGATCCTGCTTCGCCTGCCGCCAGCGAGGTGACCTCATCAGACGGCAAATAGCGTTTACCACCAAAGTATTGCCATCTGTCCCAGGCATGGGAGCTGTCCGCATACCGGACCAACCCGCTATCGCCCCCGGCCCACACGGCCCCGTCGGATGTAATCGCTAACGCGCGGAGCCCGCCGACAGGTAACCCGTCGTCGAATGAAAGCCGAGCTTGAGGAACAGAATCGCCGGCATCCTGCGCACCCGACGTTCGAATTAAGGCATCTGTCTCAATGGTCCACCGGGCGCTGCCTCTGCGCGCGGTTCGGGCAGGCTCCGCAAGCTGATTCCGAATGCTGAGGGGAATCCGCGCATCCGAAATTGAATAGAACGCGCGAAACTTCTGCGGTGTGGCGCGCAGCTTTACGGTAGCAGGGGCGCCTGCTTGCGCGAACATCATTACGATCAAGCCAAAGACTAAGGACAAAGCAAGCTGGGGCATGCGAACCTCATTATCCAAGCTTCATCGAAGGCTCCATCCCAGGAAAGAACTTAGGTTTCAGGTTCCTGGTTTAGGGTTCATCGTGTCACTACTGCGAGGTCATACTGCTTGGCAATAGCTGCTATCCAGATGTCGTTTTCCGGGATGGGGCGACCCTTCGCGCGTAAACTATTCTTAATCTCTCCATACCACTGTGCCGTTGTCCCGTCACATCCAAGGACGGCGCTTCTCGCTGCAAGCTCATTTATCTTTTGTAAGTTCTTTGTTACGCGCGATGACTTGTGTGCTCCGTAGTAGAGCTCGCCCAACACTACGCTTGAGATGAACACCTCAGCCGCACTCAACAGACGCGCTTGAAGCGCGGCGTCGTTAGCAAAGACCGAAATGACTGCATTGGTATCGAGAAGGAATCTACCACTCATCAGCGTTGACCTGCTCGCAGCCATCCTCTATGGCTTCTGTCATTGCGCTGAGATCTTCGGAGTCTATGGCTCCACCAAAGAGCAATACTTCGTTTCCCGGTCGTCCCTTGGGCTCGGCCAACGAGCGGGCGAACTTGAGCACCTGCCGCTGTTTTTCGAGTGGCAGCCCATCCAGTTGATCTAAGAGTTCACTTTGCAATGTTCGCTCAGACATCTTTCAGTCCTCCAGCCGCCAAGGATAATCTCAAGAGAATCTACGACCAAGATCTCAAGTCTCGAGAAAGCTGTAATCGGCACTATCGATGATTTCGGCGGCGACCGCCGGGTCAATCTTTACCAGCCCGCGAAACTGATCGACCACGCTTGTCGTTTCGACGGTGATTGTAACTCTCGAGTGCTCTTGGATATCCTTCAACGGAGAAAGCGTTTTGAGAACGCCACCTTCGTATATCGCTTCTATTCTTGTGCTCATGAGCTGCTCCTTGTTCTGCAATTCTAACACGAGCGGATCTCGCGCACGTGAAGCTCGCGACTTCGGTTGCAAAGAGCAAGCGAAAGATTTCGGCCTTGACGCGCGAGGAGAGCAGTTCAATCAGCGTATCCGTAATGCGTGTTTATACCACGCAACTGCGTGGTTATACCACTCAACATATTGGGACACCACTGGGTTGCTGGTGGGAGGGATTCAAGCGGTCAGCGCCGCTTCACCAGGGCTTTAACCTGTCATTCAAAACATCTTCTCCTGAGTCGCGCGCGACCTTTCAAGCGAGGCGCGTGATCTTGCGGCCTATCCATGGGCTCCCTTCTCCCCATCTCCCCTTCTCCCCATCTCCCCTTCTCCCCTACTCTTCCTTGGGGGTGAGACTGAGTATCTTGTCTTCCTTATCCAGCGCGAAGGTCCAAAGAATACTCGTTTCCCCGAACACCGATCGATAGATTAACACTCGCCTTGCTGCCTCCTCGCGACGCTCCAGCGGCACGAAGGACTTCAGCGCTCCCTTCGTGCCGAGGAAGTTCGGTCCGGCACGCCGGATGAAATCGGCGGTCTGCAAGGCCTCTGGAGCAAACAGCGACGCATCAGCTTTCCCTTTCTGCGCATCCACCAGTACCCCTCGCAGCAGTTCAGTGATCTTGGGATCTTTGTCCTCGATTCCCTTCCCTTGTTCGTAGGAGAGACCGGGAACAAAAAGCGACGCGATGTGTATTGCCATTGGTTTGCTAGGACCGCTGGTCTGGTTCGTTAGCACTATCACCGTCAAATTGTCATCGACGCAGCGCAGGAGCGTGGTATTGAAAGCCATCCCGCCGCCCTGGTGACCGGCCAGCCGGTGACCGCGAGCCTCTGACAGTTCGTTGCCTAACCCATAGTCAGTTTCTACCCCGCTTTTCAACTTCGTGGGAGTCGACATCTGCTCCACGGTGGACTTCTTGAGTAGCTTCCCAGTCTGCAAGGCGGCATCCCATTTAATTAAGTCCGTCACGGAAGAGAGGATAGCCCCAGCCGCCCACTTGCGTGTGGGGCTGATGTAAATCGCGTTCTGCAAAACGTTCTTGCGCCCGTGGTAGCCGGACACGAACGGAGGCATCTTATCGTGGTCCTCGCCAAGCCAGTGGTAGCCGGAAGCCCGATTGGTGATGATGTCGGTCATGTCATTAACGCGGGTTGCCATCATGCCCAGCGGCTGGAAGATCCGCTCCTCCAAAAAGTCCGCGTACTTCTTTCCACTCACCTTTTCGAGGATCAACCCCAGCACGAAGTAGTTGGAGTTTGAGTAGCGCCACCGCGTCCCTGCTGCGAAGTCCAGCGGACGCTCTTTGACAGGCTTCATCAACTCTTCCGGCGAGGCGTCCTGGCGAATCATCTCGAAGAATGGGCGGATGTCCGTGTAGTCCGTGATGCCGGAAGTATGGCTCAGCAGATGCCGGACAGTAATGTCCTTCCAGGCGGCGGGGCTGTCAGGCAGATACTTAGGTACAGTTTCGCCCAACGAGACTTTCTCTTCCTCAACAAGGAGAAGGATGGCGGCAGCAGTGAACTCCTTTGAGACCGAGAGCAGTTCGTACACTGTGTCCCTGGTGGCAGGGACGGACAACTCGACGTTGGCCAGCCCGTAGCCTTTGGCAAGCACTACCTTCCCATCTCTTACTACGGCAAGTGATACGCCCGGAATATGCGACTTCTCCATTTGCGCTTTTACATACACATCTACTTTATTCGTTAGCTTGTCCGCGTGTACGTAGGTGGAAGCAAGAGCCAGGATTAAGGTGGGCAAGATCAATGTTGATTTCCATTTCATCTCTATTATCCCATCGTAAGTGACAAATGAGTTTCCGAGTTTTTTGAGCCGGCCGACTGATTCAGTCCACATATTCTTAGCGTTCTTTGCGAGTCTTTGCGTCTTTGCGCGAAACAGACTGAAAGCGAAGTACGCGGCCCAAGTCGATCGACAGAATCCAATTCCGCTGATACTGCTGCTTCCTATGCGCCTTGTACAAGCTAACTGAAGGGCGTGCTAAAAAAGGTGAGGTTTGAATGAGAAAACGGTGAGAAAACAATATGCTATCGCGGTCTACGAGGATAACGGGTGGCGCGCATATTCGATGATGAGGCCTTGCACGATGAAGATCGGCTGTGCATCATCAGCGAAGACGAGCAGATGAAAGGAGTCAACATGGGTTGGGAAGACAGAATCGCGATTGACCCGGCGGTACTCGTTGGGAAGCCTGTTGTCAAAGGGACTCGGCTGGCTGTCGAGTTCATCATCGATCTACTCGCGCAGGGATGGTCGGAAGCGCAAATTCTTGACAACTATCCCGGCCTAACCAGCGAAGATGTCCACGCGTGTCTGTCCTACGCGAGTGCCGCGCTGCGTGATGAGAAGGTCTATCCACTCCAGGTATGACTTGTGCGCATTCTCGCGAATGAAAACTTCCCACGCGTTGCCGTTTCCGCCCTGACAGCGCGCGGACACGACGTGGTGTGGATCCGGCTGGTTGCTCCGGGCATCTCCGATCAGGACGTGCTAGCTCGCGCTCAGGCGGAAGGTCGGGTGCTCATCACATTCGACAAAGACTTTGGCGAGCTGGCATTTCGCCACGGCTTGCCGTCCAACTGTGGTGTGGTGCTTTTTCGCATCGCCGCGCCTTCGCCTCAGCGAGTAGCCGACGTGGCCGCCATATCTCTCGAATCAAGGGATGACTGGCAGGGACACTTCTCAGTTGTGGAAGACGCACGGATACGAATGACTCGGCTACCCTGACCCGTTTTGACTCGGAGCCGCAGAGTCAAATTCGTAACTGCACGCAGAGGTCCGATGGCCAAGCTGAACATACACAGAACGCGCGACCTGCTCCAACGCTTCGAGTTCAAGAGTCTATTCATCGATGAGCTTCCCTGGGAGCAGCCCAGTTTCTTGCAGGCCAACTGTGGTTGAGCCGCAGTCCCTTTCTCCCCTTCTCCCCTTCTCCCTTTCTCCCCTTCTCTCCTTCTCCTCACCCGTATCTGCGTACCGGGCGGCAAACCCGCCTGACCAGCTGACGTTGCTGAAGTTCAGCAGGCGTCCGTCGGCGGAGGTCGCCTTGCGAGTGCAGCGTCGGCACAGGTAACGGGGATATCGTGGATTCGGCGGGACCACCGTCGAGCAGATAGGACAGGATTGCGTTGCCATCGAGGGTCCTCGGCCTTTAAGAAGAAGTATGCTTGCGTACTAAGAGTAAAGTAACCCGCAAGCGGTGCCAGTCCGAGATAGCAGAAGCGGGGCTGCTATTCGCTCTCAAACCCCTGACTTGTGAACTTCAGCGTTCGGCTATTCTCGGTCACGGTGCGAACGACACCGTCGGGCGCGCCGCTGGGGATGTGCGCTTCGATCTCAAGCGTCACCTCGACCTTCGCTCCGACCAATCCAGCGAGATGAGCTATAACCTCATCGGCAATTCTGCTGGCGTCTCGCCCTACTCGCGTCGTGTCGAGAGTCACACTGCCGTGGAAACGTTTCGGTGGAGGCGGCCCTGCTGGAGTAGCGGTCGTCGTAATCGGGGTTTGGCTGTCAGTTCTTGAAGTGGGCTGACCGACACCGGGAATAAGCGTAGACGTCTCAGAGCCAGGCACCGACGCGGCTTCAGCTTCGAGTTGCTTTCGTGCAGCAGCAGGCAAGACCAACAACCCAGGCGCGTCGGTGTCCCTGATTGAGACCTGTGCTCCTCCCCGTAATCCGCGATAGCGCTCCGCCTCTTCGTCGTAGCTCTCTGCGTAAGCAAACGCATCATGCTGCCAGGTCAACAGCGCCAGCCCGTTGCGAATCGATTCCAGCAGGACCGATGGCCCTTTAAGCCGGGGCAGGTACAAATAACTCGCGAAGTCCTCGACCAATTGCTTAATCGCGACGTGATTGCCGCGCCACAACGGGACCCGGTCCAACTCCATCCGCAGTCGCGACGCCGCGAAACTCGTGATTAGCAGTTCGTCGCCCTTCAGCTTCTTGCTGGCTCGCACCGCAAGGGCATCCTGACCGGAGAGCCTGAAGCTCTGCCACTCCACCGCTGCCTGCGGCGAGGCCTGCACCGGCACCATCAGCCATTGGTACGCCTCGGGGATGCGCGCCGAAACCGCGCCGTCAGCGGAGGACTTCTGCGCATCAGCCTGCTTCACTTGTTGCGGATCGAGATTGAGCTGCTCCTTCTCGGCCAGTACCGACTCCCAAGCGAGGTAGCGCCGAGCGGCCTCGTCAAGGTCCTGCAACCGAGTCTTGTCCACAGCAAGGAAGACGAGCGTGTTGCGGTAGAGTCTAGGCGCGTTGCCGCGGGACTCGAGAATCGATTTCGCGGCTATCTCCGCCGCGCTCCCTGGCTCTTTGGTGTAGGGATGGTCGATGCCGAGCACAACCAACCGCGCGTCGAGATTGTCTGGCACGTCCTGCCCGGACTGCGGCATCGCATGTATGCGCTCGAAGTCGCCGGCCTTGCGCAGGTCGACACGCAGGCGCTGATCCAATTCGTGCACGACCTTGTCAGGATCTCGCTTGAGTTGATCGGCACGGTCCTCGGCCAGCTTGGTGACAGTTGGCTGAGTTGAGTACCAGTAACGTGGGCCGTCCTGGTAAAGATAGGTTGCCGCTCCGGCCAACCGTCGCAGGGCATCACCAAAGACGGCCGGTGACTCACCCGGCATCACGCAACCGAGCTTGACCCGCCGATCTTCAAGCCCACGATGAGCCGCTTGCGTTAGTGGCGCAGAACCCATGTAGATGGTGCGCGCCACACGCCGGCAAGCGGAGAACTTGCCCAGGTTGGGCACCTCACTGTCGAGCCGCAGCGGGAGCGAGCTCGGGCCGTCCACGTCCTTCTCGATCACCGGCACCCAGTTGTCTGAAAGGTAACGCGTCAGCTCGAACTGCACACGTGGATCGTCAATCGAGATGTTCGCCGGCAGGATGAGCGGGTTCTTGTCGCCCTTTTCCCACAGGCTGTGAATCACGGCAGCCATCAACCGCAGCACGCCGCGTGTACGCTGGAACTTCACTAACGTAGACCAGTCGTTGTAGAGGCGGTCGAAGATTTCCGGGTGGATCGGGTACGCCGCCTTGATGCGTTTTTCGTAATCGGAGTCTCGACACTCGGGCGGGAACTCCGCCTGTTGCGTCCGGTAGAAATCGGTGAAGGCCCGCGCCACCACATCGCGGTCTTTGAACTGGGTTGGTTCGGACATCGGCTCGAACAGCCGCCGCCGCACGATCTCGAATCCCTCCTCAGCGCTTGCGGGCCGCCACGAAGATTCAACCCGACCCACCACATTGCGCAACCGGTCAAGCGCCTCGCGTCCGCGCTGGCCACCCACCTCCACATCATCGGCTTGTGTGTGCGGCGAGCCACCGGTATCCGAGGCGGGAAGGCTGATTACCAACAAGCAGTTGTTGGCGAGCTTCGCCGACTCCGTCAGCACTTGAGCGAAGGTGAACTGCGTCTCGAAACCGCCCGCCGGCAAATCGCTCTGGTCATGGAGCTGTCGCGCGTAGGCGACCCACTCGTCGATCAGAATCATGCACGGGCCGTATTCCACGAAGAGCTCGCGCAACACGTCTCCCGGGCTGGTCGCCTTCTCATCGTCAGCCTTGATGCGGGCAAACGCCTTCTTGCCGCCGAGCTGGTAAACCAGTTCCCCCCAAAGAGTGCGCACCACTGTGCCGTCGGGCTTCTTTGATGGGTTACCGGGCGAGATCTTGTTCCCCACCAGCACCACCCGCCGAACAGTCGGCAGTGACTTGGCTTCCGCTTGCTGCATAACCGCGTCGATGCCCGCCAGCTCCGTGGGCGCGATGCCAGAGAACAGGTGATAGATCGCCAGCATCGAGTGCGTCTTACCCCCACCGAAGTTGGTCTGGAGCTGCACCACTGGATCGCCGCCCTGACCGGCGAGCCTCCGCACCGCTCCGACCAGCATCCCCTTGAGGCTCTCAGTAAGATAGGTGCGTCGGAAAAACTCGACGGGGTTCTTGTACTCGTCCGTCCCCTGGCCGAGATGCACCTGCCATAGATCGGCGGCGAACTCCGCCTGCTGATAGCGGCCGCTCGCCACATCCTTGTGCGGCGTCACTACCTCGCGCCACGGCTTGAGGCCGCCTGCCGCCGCGCTCTCGATGGCCGTGCCGGCGCTCTTGCGCTTTTCGCCCCGCACCTGCTCGTCGAACCGCAGGCGCAGCAGCTCCGTTTTCATCTTCTCGATCTCATCGGCCTGCGATGCTGAAACCGCCGTCAGCAACCGCCCCGCCGAGTCGAGGCCGCGGTAAGCGTCGTCGCTTGAAAAGGTCTGCCGGTGGGCCCACTTGTTGCGGATATCTCGGAGCTCGCTGACCAACGTGCGTTCAGCTTGCCCGAGTGTTTTGTTGAACACGCTGTTCCACTCGCTCCAGATCACCGAGAGGATTCGCTGAGTGTCCCAGTCCAGTATCTTTTCCTGCCGGCTGGTTCCAAACAGTCTGTCGTCAAGCCGAGACCTGAGTTGCTTTTGCCAGTCATCGCCGAGGGCCGCTTTCAGCTCGCGCTCGAAGAAAGGCATCAGGCCGCTGTTTAGCAGTTCAAGCGCCTTGCCGACTCGTTCGTGATTAGTTATGGCCATATTACTGAACTCCGTTCCGATCTCTTAGCGCGACCTCTCGTCAAGAACTAAATCGAGTTGTCGCCAGCGCTCAATGCACGACGCACCATGTTCGCGACCGCAGGCGACGTATTGATTGGTGTAAGCCGAACATCAGGATGTGCGGCAGCGAACACCCGGAATAGCTCATCAGCGAACGCTTGCCCGATCTCGGCCACTCCTTCGAAGTCGAGAACGACACGCTTAAACCGTTCGAAGCGCTGCGACACGCGCTTGGCTTGCGAGCGAGAGACCAGCTTCTCCCCCTCGTGCTGCGCAAGCCGCAAAGGAACCACCGTTTTGTCGAACGTGTACTCCTCACCGTCGGTGAACTCGTCGAACACCGCTCGCGTGATTCGTGGGCTGTCGTTTGCGAGACGCATCATCACCCGCGTTCCCGGCGAATCGGCAGCGCGTTCGGTCAGGACATCTGACGCACGGTGCTCGTGGCGGAAATGCAGACGCCCGGATTCAATGTCGAACGCATCAACCATTCTCGACGTGAAGAAGATGCCCTCGCCTGAGTGGTTCTCGGGCGCCGTCGTGAGCTTGCCCTTCGCGAGCTCGAGAATCGCTTCACGAGGATCGTAGAGACCGAGCGCCCGCTGGATCTTGAGAAAGATCCCCTCGCCGTCGTCCTCCACCCACGCCTCCGTAAAAAGCGCGTTTCTCCGCAAGCCTACACGCACCTCGGCTGAGCCGGAATGGTCGATCGCGTTATTGACCATTTCCGTGACTCCGTACAGCCAGATGTCGCGGACGTTTTCGGGCAGATCGCCAACCGCGGGCGCAAACCCTTCGCGCCAGACAACGTCCTCCTGGAGCCCCTCTCGTTGATACTTTTGATTCGCCTCCGCAAGCGTTTTCAGCCGATAGACGCGGGCGCGAGTAGTTCCTTCGGCCTCGATCAGCCCTTCCCGGATCAGTGTCTGTAGATAGCCGTTGGCCACCTGCCGTGAGAGCCCAAACTGCGAAGCGAGGCGCGAACCGACCCGATGACCGTCTTCGGAAATCAGCTCCAGCGCCCGGTGCCTAATGGCGTCTTTGTCAAACTTCATAACGCCTATTGTAAATCTATGCGCCTCTAATTGACAAGAGATTTCGAATGATTGTCCGATCCGGGTCCTTGTGGTGGGCGCTTTACCCTCACCTCGCTTATCGATCGAACAGATTCTCGGTAACTGGCGCAGCGGGCGCAGCGCCCTCCCGTGCCAGCCGGATAATCTCAGGCCAGCTCTGCACTAGCGCGTTATACGAGAGCGCGTCAGCCGCGCGCTTCTTGCGCTCGCAGACGGTATAAAGTCGATAGGCAAGATCTCGCGCAGCCTCGGCTTTGCTGCCGAGCTTCGCGACCAGAGACGCGGCGGCACTTTCGCCGGATGACGTCAGCGCCCGAATCAACTGGTGCACCGTCTCCCAGACCGTAATGTGACTGTCCTCATCAGCCGGGTCCCAATCTTCCGGCAGTTCATCAGGTCTTAGGAGACGAACCTTGCCGGCCTTTGAGGCCAAGATGCTGGCCTCCACCATGCTGGAGACTGCGGTGTTCTTGCTCTTGGAAAGCTGCTCGGCCGTTCCGTAGTCTCCGACATCAAACCCCACTTGCTCGAACCATGTAATCGCCCAGCGGGTGTCGGCGTCGAAGTCGCCCTCCTGCTCGGCCAGCGCTTGATCCAATGTCTCGTTGATGAGCGCTAGCGCCTTCCGCACCGAGAGTGGCTTGCCTTCGGCGTCGAGCACCTTCGCGTAGCGCGTGTAGACAGCCATTCCAGGGCCGATGGCCGCCTGCGCCAAATCGACCGGGGCGATGTTTCCGCGTTGAAGGTGGGCGAGCGCCACGAGCAGCTCGCCCTTGAGCGCGGTGACAAACTCGCGCCGCGTCGCGGTCGGCGCGTCCGCCGCGCGCGAGCGGCAGACGAGGACGATGCTGGAGGCGAGGGCATTGGAGCCGATACCTCGGCTCCGAACATCTCGCTCAGTTCGAATAGGCCAGGTACCGGTGAGAGCGAAGCCAGCGCGGATTACTGCATCAAGGAATGTCTCCCAACCGGTGCTGGCTGTCCCCGTGTCGCTCTGGGTCTCCGACTGCTTGAAGGCATAGTAGATGGTAACCGGGAAGGCCAGGTGGGCCTGTTCGGCTAGGCAGTGCATCGCCTGCGTCATGCCGTCGAGAAAGAACGCCTCCGCCTTCTCCTTGCTGCCGTGGCGGTCCGGTGTAGCCACCAACTCCTCGGCCTTGGGAACGGCGAGCGTGGCGAAGAGCTCGGGTAAGACAGACTGCAGTGAGCGGCGCAGCCAGACATAGAAGAAGTCCGACAGGTCGGCGTAGCCGATGTTGTCGTAGTAGGGCGGGTCAGTCGAAACGACTGGCGGGCCGTCCTTCGGAGAAAACCGTGAGCAGTCCTGTTGGAAGGCAAATCCTGGCGCATTGGCTGGCAGCACCTCAATCGTCTTTGCGATGCCTTCAGCGATTGAATCAATGGATAGCCCGCCGAGTATAGGCGACGCTTCGGAAAAATCCCAAGCCATCGGGATCGCCTGCTTCGTGAACAGATGTCCTATGTTTTGGTTGGTCGGATTCCACATACAGATCGAGTTGTTGTAATCGGCCAGCTTGTCCACAGATAGCGCTAACAGAGTCGCGATCGCATCTGAATATGCCACCGCACCGCCCCCACCGCCAGCAAGAGGCTCGCTGGCGTCGGAGAAGCCAGCGGCCAGCGCGTCACGCTTCACCTGATCGCGCGCCTCCTGCGCCAGGTCGGAGAATGTCGTCAGCGCCACGAGCTGGCGGGGAGTAAAGAGTTCGCTCCACTTCGTCATTCCGTAGTTACCGACGCGGAAACCGAGCGCCTGCTGGAAGAACTCGACATCCGGCATCCACTCTGGCTTCGCCTGGCGCGCGGCAGCCTCCATCGCATCAGTCGGCGGTAGGTAAACCTTCCCGCGCTCGCCCTCTGCGACGATCGCCATCAGCCGAGCGCCCATGTGCCCGGCCTTGCCCTCAGCCTTGATGTAGTCGCCCGCGATCGGGGCACCGGACATCAAACAGAGAAAGTTAGCCCTCGCCAGCTTGGTGCCACTCTTCGCCGCCTCCGCGTCCTTCGGCTTGCCTACTTTGACGGTGAAGCGGTAGCCGCCCTTCTCGATTACCGGCTCGACGTACGCTTCCTTGCCCGCCTTTGTGGAGAGCATGAAGGTGGAGGCGAGCGGCACGTCCACTTGCGCGAACGCCGGGTTGGGGCTCTTAACCGTGCGCGCCCATAGCCAAGCGATCACGGTGAGCTTCTTGCCCACGTACTTCTTCAAATCAGACCGTTCCTTCGCCATCGCGGCCGTGACCTCGATCTTCGGGTACAGGTGGCCGATGCGCTTCTCGGCCTCATCGCGCATCCACCGTCCGTAATAGCGCACGTCCTCGGCCAGCCCTTGCGCGCCACCCCAGCTCTTATCCATTTGCGCTTTTTGTCGCTGCGCCTCGGGATTCACTGGCGGCTTCCCAGCGAACCTCGGCGGGATCTCGATCATTGCTTTGTTGATCAGCACTGCCACCGGATTGAGGTCGCTGGCGTAACTCTCCAGCCCGAGCCGCTGCGCCTCGAGCGGCAGCGCCCCGCCACCCGCGAACGGGTCGTGGAATGCGGGAAGCTTGTGTCGGTCGAACAGCTCCTTTGCCCGCGGATGATCGGCGTTCTCGGCGCATGTGTAGCGCCAGCTCTGCCATATCTCATCCCTCGCCTGCTGCAGCACCGTCTCGTTCGTAGTGTTCTCCCATAGCACGAGGTCCTCAATGATGCGGAACAGCCGCTTCCGCTCCTTCTCCAGCTTCTTCTCGGTCGGGAACAGATCCGGATGCGCCGAGGGGTCGTCCACCATCTGCGCGAAGATCACCGCCCGCGCCGCTGCCTGCGGCCGTCGAGCCCACCACTGGTGCAGATTCCGCGGATGGCCCCGAAGAAACGGATTGCCCTTCTCAAGAGCTGAGGCCTTGTTGATGGCATCGAGCGGCAGCGCAACCTCGATGAGTTTTTTCTTCATGCCTCTGACGGCGACGCCACGACCGGCATCGGGTTTAGTTTGACTTCTATGTAGGTGACGAATTTCAAAGCTGCAACATATAGGCCGTATACTTCGTCAGAAGTCATCTCAAGCGGGTAGCTGGCGAAGTTTTCGTGAACCAAAAGATTCCTTAGATCGCCAAGTTCCAAAAAAGCGGCGGCGGCTTGCGCTAGATCCTCCCCTTTCAGTTCGAGTTTCGCCGAATCTTTTAGTACCGTCCCAAACATCGCAAAGAACGGCATCACGCTCCGATTACCTTCACGCCACTGGAAGTACGTGAAATACTGCCGCTCGATTGCCTTGATCCGAACCAGCGAAGTGAGCGCTTCGTCCGCATTCGATACGCGTGCCGCATAGTCCGTAATCGTATTCGTGATCCGACTTTCAAAATAGCTTGCGATTGATAGCAAGAGTGTCTTGCTTAGGAACGCTTCTACGCTCTGTGAAAACGACACTTGGCCTTGTCCCTGCAGAAAGCCAACGAGTTCCTTTTGCTCTTTAAAGAGAGTGTCAATGAGTGTCGTGTCCAATGGCATTGTCTTATCCGAGCAAGATCGCTTTCGATCTTTCAAGTCGTTTGGCAACATTTACTGCGCTGGCGGTGTCAAATCTTGCCGCGATCATGAACTCCGCATCGCCTTTAAGCCGTTGTAATTTGTCTGGGTCAACTGCCGATACGTCGAGTGAATTGTCAGCAAAGGCGCCGGTACATTGTGCGGCGAATACCGAGTCTATGAACGAGACATTGACTCTCGCGCTTTGCGTACCAAAGAAGGCTTTTGGTGGTAACGCTGCACATGCATTCAGGAATGCGTAGAAGAGCTTTTCGAGATACTCGACTTTTTCGTTTGAAAGCGACTTAGTTCGCTTAGAGGTAAGATTGAGGAACCTAGTCATCGATGGCTTGTACTGATCGCCCCATATGACCATCGCGAATGCACGTAATAGGATTTCGATGTCTTTCATATGGAGATCTGGCTCAGGAACCCCTAAGAGATCGCGCCAGCGCTGGTCTAAGTTGATGCGGTAGAGCATCTCGTAGAAGGAGGAATGATACAGACTAGTTCGTATCTCCTGAGGCTTTAGATTGATCCCCCCGGTGTTTAGGCGGTTAAATATCTCGTAGATCGAAGATGAATCATCCTCCTCTGCGTCCGGGGCGGTTTGCTTGATGATGATATTGCGGACAGTACGCAGGTCAAATGTTGTTTTCATGTCACCGAGCGTTCCGTAGTTGAGTTTATTCAGTCGATTTGGGCGATTCGGAAGTCGCTCTGTGAGCTGAAGGTTGAATTTCACGAAGAACACATCGTCATGCAAGACCTCCTCGGGAATGGTTGCTTTTTCATCGAAGATTCGACGCAACTCAAAGCGCTTTTCCTTTCGAGGAAACCGCTGCTTGATGAAGTAGTAGATTGACATCAAACGCTGCTGCCCATCGATCACCAGAAATTTGTTGCGGGCTTCTTCATAAAGAAAAATCTGCGGAATCGGTAGTCCAATGATCATTGACTCAATAAGCTTTGAGGCCCGCTTCATGTCCCAGACATAATTCCGCTGGAATCCTGGTATCTTGACCGCGCCAGATTCGATAAAGCTGAACATCGTCGAGGTGTTGAAGTCGTTGGGCGATGCCGTTATGTCGTATTCCTTAATCTGAAAATCGTCTGCGTCGCCCGTTTCGTCCTCAAACCAATTGTCACTGCCACCCGCTGCGATTTCCTCGTCACTCTGCATCTCAACCTCCTAATAGAATGGTTGCCTATTGTTCGTTAACAACTCTCTTAGACCGAGCCTCAAGCTGGCAAGTGTTCAAGGCCCATCTTCGGCCAGATACTTCTTCTCGTTCACAGCAAGGCCGAAGCTATTGCGCTACAGTCATCGCGACCCGATCACTCGCCAAAGAAGTTCGCATTTCGCATCTGCATCAATGGCCGAATTACAAATCAAAAGAACTAAGTCTAGCTCAGACCCCACCGTGCCTTGTTCTTGCTACATTCGCGATTCACGAAGGAATCTCAGCACGTGCAAGCAACTCGCCGAAGTCGTAGTTCACGCTCGTCACGCCGAAATCCGGCTCCCGCTGAAAAGGGTGGCGCACGTAATGGACGCGGTGATTGTCGCTGTCGGTGAACTCAACAATGGCGAGGATAAAGTCCTCGGGCTTGTTGAGCGAGTAGAGAATCTCGTTGCGCGTCACCGTGATTGTCGGCGCGCCCGTGACACGCCCTTTCACCTCGATGAATCGGAGCTTGCCAGTGCCGGGGACGCGGCTCTCGATGTCGTAGCCGAGCTTCTCGAACTCGCGGTCAGTTGGCTCATAGCCAAGAGTGCGCTCGATCTCCATAACGACGGCTCGTGCCCGTGCGGCGCTGAACTGCGTATCGATCGGCGCAGTCGGAGCTGCCATCGCTCGCCGAGTCATGGCGGCGAGGAGGCCCATCGGCATTACTAACAGCCCGCCGAGGACCACGGGTGGCAGCGGAGAAATCTGAGCTTCGAGCTTAAGCTCCTCAAGACGCTTCTGCAGCCGTCCTTGCAGATTGTCGGCACGCTTGCGGGCCTCTCCCGAGTTGAGACGGGCATTAGGCTTGCCGGCCTGCTCCTGAAGCTTGAGCTGCTCAGCACGGTGATCCCAATACGTTATTTCCTTGGTCAGCCTGTCTTTCACAGCCGCCTCGGTCTTGGCAATAAGCGCAAGCTTGCCGCCCCGAACCTCAGCCAGGTGCTCCGGCACGACGTGAGTCACCGCGTAGCCCTGCGCCTGTTGCTCCACTTCGCGGGTGATCCATTCGCATTCCGGCCGATCAAGGATCGCGTTCACACCTGGCTCGCCCTCGGCAAGCGGACGGTAGTCGAGATAGGGCGCGTAATGCATATTTCTCGTTGTGCCGTCGGCGTCTAGCTCGACATATAGCATGCGCTTGGAAACGACACGGCGTTCGCCGGATCGCGTGAGGCTCGCATCCTGGATCGCATGCTCAAGGTAGAAGAGAATGCGCGGCCTGGTGCCGGAGTCGCGCTCGTCCACCAGCACAGCGCCGCGCCTCAAGAGGTCTCGGTGACGCTCTAGAGTGAGATCGATGACCGAGTCCAGTAGCGGATGACCCGGGCAGATGAACGCAGCGAGTGGTTGACCCTGCGGCGCGATCAGTGACTTCTCGAAGGCAATGCGTTCGTAACGTGGCAGCACAGGCTCGCCGATGCCGATCAGTCGGTCGCGGTTGCGAACAGGAGCTGGGACGTGCGTTATCTCGAAGCGTCGCGGCTCGCGCTGCTTGGCCGCCCCACCGAGGCGGTGAAAGGCTTCGTGAAAGAAGGACTCGATGTAGTGAGGCTGAAGGCGGCGGGCCTCGGCGCGTTCCATATCTTCGCGGATGCGGTGGACACGGCTTGCGTCCATGGCGTCGTGGGCGAGCGCTCGTTCTTCGAGCAGGTCCTGTAGTTGGCCGCGGTCGAGCGCGTGTTCAAGCACCGTCGTGAGGCGTGCACGCACCTCTGGCTGATCGCCGTAACGAATCGCTTCAATGAGCAGGTCGCGCAAGGCACGCCCCTCGAACTGGAGCTTGCCGAGCACGTCGAACACCTGGCCGCCGAGGGACTGACGAGCCTGTTCGAGCTTCTCCAGCAACTTGCGATAGACATCGCCCTCGCGAGTCTCTTCGGCCACCAGGTTCCACAGGTGACATACCTCGGTCTGGCCAATCCGATGGATACGGCCGAAGCGCTGTTCAAGCCGGTTTGGATTCCATGGCAGGTCGTAGTTGACCATCAGGTGCGCGCGTTGGAGGTTGATGCCCTCGCCTGCGGCGTCGGTGGCAAGAAGCACCTGAACCTCGGGGTCATGCTTGAATGACTCCTGCGCCTTCATGCGCTCTTCGCGGCCCATACCGCCGTGGATCATCACGACGGCCTCCTTGCGGCCGAGCAGTGTGGTGATGCGGTTCTCGAGATAATTCAACGTATCGCGGTGTTCGGTAAAGAGGACCAGTTTCTGGTGCGGCGACGGCGTGGGCGGAGGTATTTCACCAGCGCCATACGGAGTAACCGGTTCAGCCAAGCGATTCGGGATGGCCGCTGTAGTGAAGATTTCGCCAAGAAGGCTCGCCAGCTCGCGCCACTTGGTATCCGTGCCGCTGCGACGAACGCCCAGAGCGAGTGACTCAAGACGCTTCAGGGTTTCGATCTCCGCCATCAGCTCGGCAATCGAGCGCGCGGCAGTAGCCTGGTCGAGGATCTCCTCCTCGGCGATCTCGACCTCGTTGTCTGGCGCGTCTTCCAGGTCCTCAACATCCTCGGCGTCGAGCGCCTGAACAGCGGGCCCAAGAACCGGAGCAATCTGGCCGCCGCGCTGGAGCACTTCCAACTCGCGCAGACGGCTTTCCAAGCGTTCGCGTCGGCGACGCAGGGACTGATAGATGGCTTCGGGTGAGGACGCCAGGCGTCGCTGGAGGATGGTGAGCGCGAAGCCGACAGTGCCTGCGCGCCGGTCGTTCTCAAGCGCCTCGACGCGGTTGAACTCCTCGCGAACATAATCAGTGACCGCCTTGTAGAGCTGCGCCTCGGGCTCCGAGAGTTTGTAGGGAACCGTGTACGCGATGCGCTCCGGAAAGAGTGGCGTCCCGTCGAACTTGAGCAGGCTCTCCTTCACCATCCGGCGCATCAGGTCTGACACGTCGACCGCGTGGACGCCGTCCCGAAACCGGCCTTCGAAGCGATCGCCATCCAGCAACGCCATGAAGAGCTGGAAGTCTGCCTCCTTCCCGTTGTGCGGGGTAGCCGTCATCAGCAAGAAGTGTCGCGTGAGAGTCGAGAGGAGCTGACCGAGCCGGTAGCGCTTGGTGTACTTGATTTCGCCACTGAAGACCGTCGCCGACATCTTATGCGCTTCGTCGCAGACCACGAGGTCCCAGCGGCAATCCGGCGCCTGAAGCTTTTGTTGTATATCCTCGTTGCGCGAGAGCTTGTCGAGGCGCGCGATGATGAGATTGGTTTCCAGGAACCAGTTGCCAGTGCGAGCGGCTTCTAGTTTGTCGTTGGTCAGGATTTCAAAGGGGAGATGGAATCGACGGTAGAGCTCGTCCTGCCACTGCTCCGCCAAGCTGCCGGGACAAACCACAAGGCAGCGTTGCAGGTCGCCACGGGCAATCAATTCCTTGATGAGCAGGCCCGCCATGATGGTCTTGCCCGCGCCCGGATCATCGGCGAGCAGAAACCGCAGAGGCTGTCTGGTAAGCATCGCCTCATAGACTGCTGTGATCTGATGAGGGAGAGGATCGACTAGCGAAGTGTGAACGGCGAGCACCGGATCGAATAGGTGCGCTAACCTGATCCGGTGCGCTTCGGAGACGAGGCGAAAGAGGCTGCCGTCGCCATCGAAGCTCCACGGTCGACCCTGCTCTACGATCTCTATCCGAGGTTCGTCGTGACGATACAGTAGCTCATTCGCCACCCTGCCTGCAGGTGTCTTGTATGTAAGCTCGAGGGCCTCAGACCCGAACCATTGGACGCTGACGACGGTAATCAGCGAGTCGGGGATGATTCCTCTCACGGCCGCGTTGGGCCGCAGCTCTTCGAGTTTACTCATTTAGCTAACTTTCCTGGCGCGAACTCACTGGCGAATGGATCGGTGGTCGACTTTGGATTGACAGCGAAGTGACTTGAAACCTCACGCCCGCGAGGAATGGGTAAGTATACTCTTAAGGGAAGCTTGATCCTAGTCAGAAACTGAAGGTGGGGTCGGGCTTACAATTTGGTGCTTTGAGGTCTTTACGTCCACCTCCTGCACACGATTAGGAGCAATGTAGACCTGTTTGGGATTGTGAGTGTCACTGGAACATCAAACCGACGTAGGTCGTTCAGGTATCGCTACGCGCGAAGGAACAATCGCATAAACCTGTCCGCGGCTGTGGCCAGCCATCATTCGCTGCCGAGCACTTAGCCCAAGACATTTGATGCTCGCTGGTGCATACTGACCAATCTCGGGGGAGATTGGAGGTAACTGAACCTATGTTGCTTTCGAAGGACGTGCTAGCGGTGGAAAGAGACTTCGTCAGTGTTCTCGACCACAGCCCAGGCACCAAGACAGACAAAAAGGAATACTTTAGTGTGCGCGGCATCCGCGTCCCAAAGACCAACTACGACTCGATGTGGGTAGTCCTGACTGAGCGATTACATCGTAGCGGAGCGGCTTCAGCGGTGTTCGAATACCTGCGCGGGCATATGCCCCAACGATTGAAAGAACTTCTGCAGCGGTCGAGACGCGGGAGACCGCTAAGTCTTCGCCGCAATGAGCCAGCGATCGTGTGGGACTTTTTCTTTCGGAATGCTAATCTTCGTCGAATCGGACAGCTCTTTCTTGAAGACCTTAACTCACGCGGCGGTCGCCTTCAAAAGAGCGCCAACATTCGTAAGGTCGTCAAATCGACAAAGCGCTATGAGATAGCGTTGTCCTTCGCGGGCGAAAACAGACCATTCGTTGATCAGGTAGCACGAGAGTTGCGCGCGATGGGTGTGACGGTGTTCTACGACGCTTTTGAAGAGGTGAACCTATTCGGCAAGGACTTGGCCGCGCACTTCGCAGGAATATACAAGGACCTTGCCGACTATTGCGCGATGTTCATCTCAAATCACTATGTGCATAAGGCGTGGCCTCAGCTTGAACGCCAGCATGCCCAGGCTCGTGCTCTGGTGGAACGAAGGGAGTATATCCTGCCTATTCGGCTGGACGATGCGGAGGTGCCAGGCTTATCGCCGACGATAGGCTACGTCGATGCTCGGAGCAAGACATCACAGGCTATCGCTATTATTCTGTTTCGAAAGATCCGCAGGAACTGAGAACGCGGCATGCCGAAATCGCAGCCTTGTGTTCCAGACTGTTGCGCACTGACCACATTAGCACAGAGACCGAGCCGCTTCCCAAAAGAGGAGAGAAATAGATCCAGCGTTAATTACGCCGAAAGGAAAGCTACTGGGTAAAGGGGGATTTCTCCAATCGAGCATTGGGGCTCGCAGGTAAATCCAGCGAAGAATTCGGTGTCGCGCGTTAGCTCAAACGCTTCGAGAAAAGTGAGTCTTAATGAGGTAATCCGAGTCGGCGTTTACAGTAGGTGGTTCGCCAAACCGTCTCACCTCTTTATGCGGGATATCACTAAGGAGCCAGCTGTCTATTACTTCGCCCTCAATGATTAGTTCAGCGCGAAGTTCTGAATACAATTCATTGGAATAGGGCTCAAGTCTGAACCAAACCCCAGTGAGACAGATATCAAATAGGTTACCGTTCTTCATAATGGAGAAATTCTACCTGAGTCGCTCCCAATTGGGGATGTGCGGGAGTCTCGGATAATTGTCGTTCTGGCCGCTCCACTTTAACGCGTGCAAGGTCACTAGTAGATATCAACTAAGCGAGAGTCGCTGATGTCTCGATCCTTCGTAATGAGTGCTAAGTCCATGACTTTTGCCGTAGCTGTTATCACGCCGTCAAAGGGGTCGGAAAACGGATAGCTGTACGCTTCGGTGGTCACTTCAACACTAAAGGGCGCGAGGTCGAACCCCGGCTGCGCGACGAGATGTTCCGCCCAATCGCCATACTCTTCTTGTAGGGAAATGCGTCGAATCTTGAGAAGCATGACGATTTCCCAAAACACAAAGCCTGGGACATAAATAAGAGCTTCTTCGCGAGAGGCAGCGTTGTAACACTCAGTGCCTTCTTAGAGAGCTTCGCTTGTTTGTTAGTCGCGTACAAAACGAGGGGATGTGTATCCGTGACGTAAACAGACACGAGTCTACTCGGTGAGTTGGCTGGCGGTGCGTTCGACGGACCTGCGGAACAGTTCAGCGATTTCAGCTTTGGCGCTTTCGAGATCCCCGACGAGCGTCATGGAGCCAACGAGCTTCCAGTCCTTGAGGAAATGTTCGCGTTCGGCGAGTTCCGACAGCCGTTCGGCGTAGGTGGCTTCAGGCTGCGCTTGACCTGCCTCCCAGCGCCAGACGGTATTCTTTGGCGCACCGATCAGTGCTCCAAAGTCGGCGTGCGTGCGTTTGCCGCGCAACTGTTTGACCAGTCGCGGCGTCCAACGCCTCTCTTTCTTCGTCAGTGCGTTCATCTCTTTGACCATAGGTCTTTATGGGAGCCGCCGTCTACACGCAGCGTCTACAGGAGCTTGGGCGAGCCAAGAGGCGCGCGTCAAGCATTTGATCGCAGAGCAGGGTAGTGGGTCAGTTTGCGGTTCAGAGTACAAGCTTTAGCTTGCCTCTCCGATTCATGCGCCGGAAAGGAGCAAGCTAAAGCTTGTACTCTGAACTCAAACTGACCCACCACCCAGAGCAGAGTGTTCCAGACTGTTGCGCACTGACCACATTAGCAAACGGGGATAACGGGGATGGGGATCAGGCGTGCAATTTGCGATTCACCAACCTCACGCTCGGAAGGCGACGAATTGCAAATTGCACGCCTGACCCCAAAACTTGTCACCTAGAGGCACACTGTTTGACTACTCACAGTAAGCTTCGGTCAATTTACGAAAGTGATAGCCCATAGCTGCCAGTCTCATTGCATCGGCAAAAGCGGCCCGATGGTGCGCGAGAGTTTGGACCATGAATCGCCAATACTCCATCCGGTCGGCTTCGCGTACACCGAGTTTGAGCGTGATGCGCGTTAGCACCGACAGATCGTGAATAATACTACTGCCTCGCTGCGACTTGGGTACCTCTTGTGAGACTCGTTTCATACACTCGAGCGCACGATCGTAGTATTCACGAGTATCGTAGATCGACCGCAGGATTGACTTATACCCTGTCACCAGCTTGGTCGGGTCCATAATGGTTCGAAAGTTGAGATCCGAGTGGGTGTTGTTGCCACCGCTTTCGCCAAGTAAGCGGTTCTCACCGCTCAATCTTCGCCAAAGCTGCGTGTTGGGCAATGCGGTTAATAACCCGACCATTGCTAGCGGAATCGCGCTCTCACGGATGAAGTGAGTCATGCGCTCGAAGATATCTTCTGGGTCATTGTCGAAGCCAACGATGAAGCCGGCCATAACTTCGATGCCGTAGCTCTGAATCTTTTTAACCGATTCCAGCAGGTCGCGCCTTAGGTTTTGTCCTTTCTGCGCTTCTTTCAAGCTCTCTTCAACCGGCGTTTCAATACCCAGGAATGCCCGGTTGAAACCAGCTTGTCGCATCAAGTCCAGAACTGAATCGTGCTCGGCGAGGTTAACGCTAGCTTCGGTGATGAAGGTGAACGGGCGGCGGTGACGCTCCTGCCAGGCAGTGAGGTCGGGCAGCAGTTTTCTGACGTTCTTCAGATTGCCGATGAAGTTGTCATCGACGATGAAGACTGTACCACGCCAGCCAGTCTTGCGCAGCGCGTCCAGCTCAAGCAGCATCTGTTCGGTGCTCTTGGTTCGCGGCACCCTTCCGTAGATCTCGATTATGTCGCAGAACTCACAATTGAATGGGCAGCCGCGCGAATACTGGACAGACATGGCGAGGTAGGGTTTCATGTTCACGAGTTTGAAGTCGGGGATTGGTGTGAGGGTCATTGATGGACGTTCGGGAGCGCTGTAAACGGGCTTAGTCTGTCTGGCCTCCAGATCACGAATCAGATCCGGCAAAGTCTCTTCGGCTTCGCCTAGCACGGCGACGTCAATGTCCTCTAAGGGCTTCAAAGCGGTGGTGACGAATGGGCCCCCGACGACAATTAGCTTCTCGAGTCTTTTGCTGAGTTTGATCACATCTTTGAGCGATTCCTGTTGCACAATCATGGCGCTGGCGAAAACAACATCAGCCCATTCAACGTCCGCTCGCTTCAGCGGGCGCACATTCATGTCCACGAGTCGTCTCTCCCACGACTCGGGGAGCATGGCTGAAACTGTTAGCAGGCCTAAAGGTGGAAAGGCAGATTTTTTGCCTTCGAATGACAACGCGTGCCGGAAACTCCAGTAGGTGTCTGGGAATTCGGGATATACCAAAAGAACTTTCATGCTCTGTCCCTCCTGTCTTCCCTGTTCCCAGAATTCATGTTCTGTGCACTCGCTGCTTCAACATCCGCCAGTGAAGTGGCCGTAGGGTATTGTTGCTCATCGACTAGCTACCGTCTTCCTCGACCCGTAGGGCGCCTCGAAACGGTACTTCCCGGGATCCACGTTGAACACAGCCGCCTCACCTTCCATCCGCAGGAATTTCACCCCGTTCGCCTTGCTCGCAGGCTTCGCATTTTCCATCACGCTCGCCGCGTCTTTCGTAGGCACGTAGATCGCCGCAGTCGTGTTAGCCGGAATCGTCACATCGAGTCTTAGCTTGACATCTGCAACGCTCCAGCTCACTTCGATCTTCCCGCGAATGCAGTTGTATGAACCTTTCGCCCACTTCAACCCGCCGCCAGGATACGGACGCACGATGAAATGCTCGTAAGCCGCATGGTGATCGTCGTTGTTGATGCCGAGGATCACGCGATACATCCATTCGCCTACAGCGCCTATCGCGTAGTGGTTGAATGAATTCATCCCTTTGTTCTGAAAGCCCCGCCCTTTGACGTACCCATCCCAGCGCTCCCAGATCGTCGTCGCGCCGTTCTCAATTGAATAGCCCCAGGATGGGAACGTGCGATGATTAATGAGCCGGTAAGCGATCTCGTTGTGTCCTTCGCGCGTCAGTTCCAACATCATTCTATAAGTCGAATGGAAACCCGTTGACATATGACCTTTGTACGCGGCGATACCGTCGAGCATATGTTTCACGGCCAACAGACGCATCTTTTCCGGAAGAAGATCGAAGTGCAGCGCTAGCGCGTACCCCGCCTGCGTGTTGCCCTGAATGCGACCGTCTTCATCAACGTAAGCCTTCTCGAATTTGATCTTGATGTCGTTGAAAAGCGCAGCGTACCTCTTCGCTTCATCGTCCTTGCCGAGCACGGCTGCCATCCGTGAAAGCAGATCGGCCGCATAGGCAAACATCATCGTCGCGAAGACATCCTTCGGCACCTGGCCGCCCTTGCTCGGGAAGCCTTCATAAATCAGCGTGTCCGAATTGAGCCAGTCGCCGTAATCATTGCCGCGTTTGTTCCTCCAGAGCAGATCGGGATTGTTACCGCGAATAAATTCAACCCAGCGTTTGGCCGACTCGAAACTCTCGGTCAGGACTCGCTTGTCGCCGTAATGCTGCCACATGCGCCACGGCACCACAATGCCTGCATCTCCCCAGCCGGGCACGCCAGTGAAGCGTTCGTTGCGCCCGAAAGGATGCGGTGAGAAATCGGCGAAGCGCCCGTCATCGGCCTGCGCGTCTCGCACATCGCGCATCCACTTTGTGAAGAACGCAGCCATATCCATGTTGAAGATGCCCGTGCCCACAAAGATCTGAATGTCTCCCATCCAACCCAGCCGCTCATCGCGTTGGGGACAGTCGGTCGGGATGCCGTGCATATTATCGCGCTGCGTCCATAGGATGTTCTGCCAGAGCTTGTTGAGCATAGGCTCGGAACATTCGAAGGCTCCGGTCTCCGTCATTGCCGAATGAAAAGCGCGGCCCGTGATCGCGTCAAGCGGCGGTCTCTGTGCGAGACCCGTTATCTCAACATAACGGAACCCGTGATATGTGAAATGCGGCTCGAAGGTTTCAACTCCGCCGCCGCGCAGCGTGAAGCTGTCGGTCTGTTTTGCGGCGCGCAGGTTGTCTGTGTAAATCGTGCCATCATCGTTGAGCATCTCTGCGTGGCGGAGTTGCACTGTGGTTCCCATCGCGCCTTGCGCCTTCAACCGGCACCAGCCCACCATGTTCTGACCCATGTCGAAGACGTAAACGCCTGGCTTCGGCTCGTTGACCACCACAGCGGTGATCTCTGTGGTCACACGAATTGGCTCGTTTGGCTGCGCGACGAGCTGAGTCTTGACATTTGTTGCGACGTCTGCGGACTGCCACGCGTGATCATCAAAGCCTGGCCTGTCCCAGCCGGGCATTTCGCGCCGCGCGTCATAAGCTTCACCATCGAGGATATCAGCGGCGCGGATCGGCCCCCCGCGCGTCGTTCGCCAGGCACTGTCGGTTACAATGCGCTCCAACCTTCCGTTCGCCAGTTCAATTTCAAGTTGGGAGATCAAGCGCGGATGAGCACCGTAAATGTTCCGCGTCTTTTTGACGAGAGCTTGCGCCAGACCGATGCCGCCGGCATACCATCCATCACCCAACAACGCGCAGATCACGTTGTCACCTGCCTGGAGCAGCGAGGTCACGTCGTAAGCCTGATACTGGGTTCGGGTGGTGTAGTCGGTGAATTCCGGCGCTAGAATCTGATCGCCAACCCGTTGGCCGTTGATACGCAATTCATAAACTCCGAGCGCCGAAGCATAGACGATCGCTCGCTTAACCTTCGTGGGGAGTTTGAATGAACGGCGCAGCATGGTAGCTGAAACATTCTGGATCGAGGGCAGTTTGTCTCCGGTCCAATGCGCGGACCAGTCTGTGGGTTCCATCAAACCCATAGCCCATTGCTCAGGCTTGCTCCACGCCGATGGCCTGTCGTTCTGGTCCCAAACTCGAACTTTCCAGAAGCACCGTTGCCGCGAACCGAGCGGCTTGCCCTGATAGGCAATCTGAATGGTCTGGCTGGAAGTGACCTTGCCTGTGTCCCACAGATCGCCTTTGTTCCTGGCGAGGCCGGCCACGCTGCTGGCGACAATTATCTGATAGCCACTTTGCTTCGCGCCGCGCACATTGCTTTCAATCGTCCAACTCAGACGCGGCTCGCGATTGTCTATCGCAAGCGGCGAAACCAAATACTCGCAGCGAAGTGATGATGATTTGATGTTGCTCCCTTCGTGCTGCGCAAATGCCGACATCGGAGAGGCTGTCAGCAATAACAGGCAGGCCAGAAGAGAGCCGATGAGGTTCTTCACTATTCTTTATCCAAAACCCGCATTCGGCCCAGACGACGGATTATAAGATCGATTGAACCCTGATACAACGCGCTGTCCACCAAGCTCAATCGGACAACATCACTCGCCGGTTACAGCGCTTGTGATAGAGCAGTCGGCACGCTAACGCGCATGACATACCTGCAATCGCCTCTCAACGTTTGCACTCAACATCGAGGCCGTTTCTTATTTCACATCACCCAGCATCACCCAGTCTTCATTGAAGTGTGCATGCTTGATAGATTTTCTGGCCGGCTTGCCCTCAGCATCCGGCGGCACATCTTTCTTGTTCAGGTGGTAGCTGTAACTCGCATGCAACGAACCGTCTCGCGCCTGGATGATCGAAGGGTAGTGGAAGGCTCCGGCCTCGGGACCCATTGGCTCAAATTCAAGATGACGCTTCCACTTCCAGGTCTGCCCTTCATCTGTGGAAATAGCCACAGACAGACTATTGCGGCCCTGCTCGGTGTCGTTGTAGATCAACGCCCAGTGACCGTTACGGAGTGAGATGATTTCAGCCCCTGACCCCGGATTGGGGATTGAACTATCCACAACAGGACTCCATATCTTGCCGGCGTCGCGCGATTCGCTCGAATGGAGCCGCTTCGGAGGTGGGCCGTTGTCTCGCATCAGAGCTAGCAACGTGCCGTCCTTCTTCCTGACAATACTCGGCTGGATGTTACCGCCTCCGACAAGCGGCGTACTGGTCGTCCAGCTCTTGCCCCAATCATCAGTAATCGCCATTAAGGAGAAAGAAAAACCATCAGAGTAAAGGGGCACGATTAGTCTTTTTCCATCCAGAACAAAAGGGTGGGCGCGCGTCATCCAGCCCAGGCGGCGAAAAAACTTATCGGCCGCGTTCTTTTTCGTGCGCTCAATGAAAGCCTTGATAGCCGGTTGTCGTTCTTGCGGCGCATCCTTAGCGGCAGCTTCAAAGGCGGCGATCGCTTGTGTCACTGTCGCTTCAAACTCAGGCCCAGGGGTGACGTGCAGGACTTCGTTCAAATCCCAGCGAGGCGCCCTCTCCGGCCTCTGATAATCTGATGAAACCCGGTACTTCATCAATGCTGTGTGCCATTCATTCGCGAGAATCGTAGGCCACATCAACCAGAGCCGTTGCTGCGGGTCTATGAACATTGCGGGGTTGGTGTCCGGGTAGTTCGGTGTATCAGCCATCGTAAACCGCTTCCAGGTCTTTGAACCTCGTCGCAGCCTGGCGCCTTCGATCTTTACGTCATCGGCCGTGCGCTCGCCTGACCCGTGGAACCAGCATACGAGCAAATCGCCGTTGGGGCATTCGACAATGGCGGAGGCATGGTTGTGCCAATTCTCCAGCGGAAAGATTAACTCGGCCTCATAAAAGGCGGGCGCGCCACGTTGGAGCGAAGCGCCTGCAGTTAGGGTGAGCAATAGCCCAGAGAGACAAGCAATAATGATCTTGTTCATAGCTAAATCGGATCAGGTCAGCTCTTGCTTTACGCCCAACGAACCAGCTTCTTTGCGTGCTTTCGCCGCCGTATATTCGGGGCGATCGAGCGACTGTCTCGACGGCCAATACCGCGGCACTCGTTGGACTAAACGGCGGCCCGATTATATGGGCATTGAATCGGCTTTACAATTCCGGTTGAAGTGACGGCTATGGGTTATTGCAGTTGAATTGCCCTTGTGACAATATCAGCCTATGAAAGAGATCAGCATTCAAGAGCTTCAGCACGATACCGGTCAATTGGTGAGACTGGCTGCGCGCCGTGAGCGAATCATCATCACCGACGGCGGCCAGCCCGTTGCGGCTCTTATGGCATTCAAGTGTGCACCTCGTGCGACAATTCGCTTACCAGGCGGACGGATTGGCCTCTTGCTTCATACCCACCTCGTGAGAGGTGGGTCCCTGATGCTCTAGCCTACGTCGATCCGCGCCCGCATACCCACCTCGTGAGAGGTGGCTCTCCCTGATACTCTAGCCTACGTCGATCCGCGCCCGGCATACCCACCTCGTGAGAGGTGGGTCCCTGATGCTCTAGCCTACGTCGATCCGCG
>JBBPIH010000049.1:29218-30204 GCA_038040455.1 Acidobacteriota bacterium | reverse complement strand
CCCGGCATACCCACCTCGCGAGAGGTGGGTCCCTGATGTTCCAGCCTGCTTGATATTACCAGTCAGAGCGTTGCAAGCTTCTGCAATGAAGACTGCTCCCTTTGAGTCCCCGCGCGCCGCCTATCAGCTTCACTATTACATCTGTCTCCGCACAAAGCGAACCAGGCCCCTTTTCAGCGCTTCAATTCGCGCGTCGCTCGAAGAACATCTGAACGCAATATGTGAGCATTGTCGGTTCCACGTGCTCGAGAGGCATTCGTACGAGAACCATCTTCGTCTCGTCCTGAGCTTGAGACCTGAGCACTCGGTTGCCGAAGCGGTGAAGAAGATCCGGGGCAATCTATCGCGCTCGCTATGCGCGGAGTACAGCGAATTGGAAGCAGGCAAACTGTGGTCGCGAGGGTACTTCGCAAAGAGCACCGGGAAGGTCGAGGACGCGGTCATCGCAAAGTACATCGCCAGTCAAGCCGAGCATCATGGCTACACGGGTGGCTCAGCCTCACTCGTATGCGCATACGATGAACCCGGGACTCCGCCAGCGTTGTCGTTCCACAATCATGTGGCCTTCAATCTCACACACCATCTTGTTGTTGACACGCAGCGTCACACCCACGTTGTTCGACGATGTGACAGGCAAAGCGCTCATTGAGTACTGGCTAAGAGTCGCCGAGAAGAAGGGGGTTCAGATCGCGCAGATCAGAGTGTTGCCCAATCACTGCCATCTGCGCATTCGGCTGCTGCCGGCAATGAGTGTGCTCGAGTGCGCTCTTGCGTTGATGAACAACTCCTGGGCGATGATGAATCGACGATTCTGGGGCGTGCTCAAGCAGACCGATGCCTGGGATGTCTGGGAGCCATCGTTCTACGCCGCGACAACCGGCGATGTTACAACGGCTGAGGTAAAGGCATACCTGAGGTCAGCAGGCTAGAACATCAGCGACCCACCTCTGACGAGGTGGGTATGCGCAAATCGTGACGAGCAAACC
>JBBPIH010000049.1:6608-29118 GCA_038040455.1 Acidobacteriota bacterium | reverse complement strand
CATCAGCGACCCACCTCTGACGAGGTGGGTATGCGCAAATCGTGACGAGCAAACCGGAGAACCGCACCGGCTCCTTGTAGGCTTCAACATCAGCGACCCACCTCTGACGAGGTGGGGATGCGCGAAAACCTGACGCGCACCCCCTCGGCCCTGCCGCTCTCGAATTTCCCTGACATTCATCCTACAATTACAGCCTCCAGAAGTTTCCAATTCAGACAACTAGGAGCAAGAGCGATGAGCATCATCAGGTTCTGCGCTTTCGTGATGTTGCTGTTGGGTGTAGGCAGCCTTGACGCGGCAGCCAAAGAAGCAAGTGCCGGGGTCGCGCGCGTCGAGGTGACTCCGCCGGTTGGTTCGCCAATGGCTGGGTATAGCGCGCGGGCAGGACCATCAACCGGCGTCAACGATCCGCTGTATGCCACCGTACTGGTCTTGAAATCACGGGGAATGACTGTCGCCATCATCAGTTGTGATCTGCGCTCGTTCCCCTCTGAACGAATCGTCACACTGGCCCGAGAACGCAAGCTGGCCGATCACATCCTGATCGCCGTCACGCATAACCATTCGGGGCCGCTGACTTGGGAAGATAAGAGCTGGCCGCGCCCGGAGCGCTCGTGGTTCACTGACACCGAAGACAAAATCCTGCAAGCCCTCGAGTCCGCCACTAAACAGATGTTTCCGGCGCGCATTGCCGCAGGCTTCGACGAGATTTACCTGGGTCACAATCGCCGTCTGGTGGGCGCAGAGGGCAAAGTAAGAATGCTCTGGCGGAATGCCGAGAAGAAGCCCACGGCGCCAATTGATCCGACTGTCGGCGTGATCCGCGTAGACGATGCCACCGGCAAGCCGCGCGCGCTCATCGTGAATTACGCCTGCCACGCAGTCGTGTTGGGGCCGGACAACCGGTTGATCTCGGCGGATTATCCGGGCTATCTGGCGCGCCGCATCGAACGCGAACTGGATGGTGCGCTGTGTCTGTTCACGCAGGGCGGAGCGGGCGACATCAATCCTTACCTCGACAAACAACCCGTCGCGCAAAACGGCTTTGGTGAAGCCGAGAAGATGGGCAACGCGTTGGCCGCCGCCGCTTTGACCGTTGCGCGGAAGTTGAAGCCACAAGCGAATGACAACGCCAGGTTACTGGCGGCCGCTGAAGTGCTGAGCTTCCGCGACCGTTGGGACTCGCAAAAGACCATACGGGCCGGGCTGACGACGCTGCTGATCAACGATCAGATTGCCATCGCTACCCTGCCCGGTGAACCGTTCGTGGATTTGCAGATTGCGCTGCGGGACAAATCCGAAATCCCTTACACCTTCCTGTTCGGTTACACCTACAGCGCAGGCGGCGAGTGGATTGGCTACGTGCCGACGATTCGTGCCGCCAGCGAAGGCGGTTACGGGGCGGGTTACAACACGCGCATCGAAGTCGGCGCAGGTGAAGCGCTGATTGATCGCCACCTCGTCAATCTGTTTACTTTGTCCGGTAAATTGCAAACATCGCCGAGTCGTTAATTCCAGGAGGCAAACTATGCGGCACTTTTTACGGTGGTTGATGCTGGTGGGCGTGCTGCCATTGGTAGTCAACGCGCAAAGCTTCAAGGCGGGTGTCGCGCGGGCGGACATCACGCCAGCGCCGGGCGTCGAATTGTGGGGATACAGCAATCGTTCAGGCCCGGCGACAGGGACGCTTGATCCGCTCTATGCGCGCGTGCTGGTGCTGGATGACGGACGTCAGGCTGTAGCTGTCGTGACGCTTGATCTGGGGCGTTCATTCGGGCAACCGCAACTGAACTTTGTGCGCGAGCGTGTGCGGCAAATGCACCGTGTCAACGAAGTGATTTTCATCGCTTCGCATACTCATTCAGGCCCGGTGATTGATGAGGATTACGAGGAGGTACCAGAGTGGGAACAACGCGCGCTGGACAAGATCGTGCAAGCCATCGGCACGGCGCGTGGGCGCATGACGGAAGCGCGCCTGGGCGTTGGTTACGGACAGGCGATCCTCGGCCACAATCGCCGCTACATTCAATCAGACGGCCACGTAAAGATGCTCTGGCGCAACAGCACCGGCCAGCCCGCCGGCATCATTGATCCGAGTGTCGGGGTCATTCGCGTAGACGACAAACAGGGTAATCCGCTGGCGATTCTGGTGAACTACGCTTGTCATCCGGTCGTGTTCGGGCCGGACAATTTGCGTTATTCAGCCGATTATCCCGGCGCGATGGCGCGCCTGGTCGAAGCGAGTTGGAATGACCGGCCCGTTTGCTTTTTCCTGCAAGGTGCGCCGGGCGACATCAATCCGCTGCTCGACAAAACACCGCTCGCCGCCAATGCCGACGCTGAAATGCGCCAGGTAGGCGAAAAGCTGGGCCACGAAGTCGCGCGCGTCAGCCGTTCCATTCAAACCGAGACGCCCGTCACGCCTGAGCTCGCGGATCTCAGCGAAGAGCTGCATTTCAAAAATCGCTGGAGCCAGGAGTCGCTCCGAAGCGCCATCATGTCAGCCTATGGCCCGAATCCGGCGAAACGCTATTTTCGCTATCTGAATGATCCGATTGCGGCCCCCGTGTCAACGCTGGTCATCAATCGTCAAATCGCCCTGGTTGGCTTACCCGGTGAGCCGTTCGTCGGCTTTCAACTGCTGCTCAAACAACGCTCACCCCTGGCGGCAACCTTTCTGTGTGGTTACACGAACGGCTATCTCGGCTACTTTCCAACAATGCGGGACGCCGTAGCAGGAGGCTATGGCGCAAACACTATAGTCACGCGTGTCGAAGTCGGCGCGGGCGAGCGGATGATTGATCGCAGCTTGATTCACATCTATCGCCTGATGGGCAAACTAAAAGACAAACCCGAACAACCCTAACGGAGGGCCCCGATGAAAAAGAGAACCGCAAGCTTACTGATGATGTTTGTGCTGCTGACCTGCGTGGTTCAGGCGCAAGAGCGCATCGAGCGGTGGAAAGGCAAAACCGTGATGGTCTTTACGCCGCACCCCGATGACGACCTGTTCGGTTGTGGTGGCACCCTGGCGTTGTTAGCTAAGAACGGCAACAAGATCATCATCGTCATCTATACCAACGACAACAAAGGTTCCTTTGATCTGGAGATGACCAGCGAGCGCCTGGCGCGCATCCGCAAAGCCGAAGAAGAAGCAGCTATGGAGGTGTTGGGGATTCCGAAAGCGAACATCCACTGGATGGGCTACGACGATGGTGAGCTGGAATATGCCGAGCCGAAAGCGTTATGCGGCCAGGCAGCCAGGTTGATTCGCCAGCATCGCCCCGATGTCGTTTTCAGCATTGATCCCGGCGAATGGTATGACCGCTGGCACAAGTCCGATCACCGCATGGCCGCGTTCAATACCGCCGACGCCATTCGTGCGGCTGAGTTCCATCTCTACTACCCCGAACACCTGCTGGTGGATGGGTTGAAGCCCTTCAAAGTCCCGCTGATGATGTTCTATTACACCGCCAGCGAAGCGAATTACTGGGTAGACATCAGCGACGTCATTGAGCAGAAAATCAAAGCCGTCAGCAAACACGTCAGCCAGTTCGAGCCTTCGATCAACAAGTACCGCGCTGATTGGGACCCGCAGGATTTAGCCCGGCTGGTCGAATACATGAAGGGCCGGGTCACCAAGAAAGATGGCAAATATGTTGAAGCGTTCCGCCGCGCGACCGGCTTTAATGCTCAATAGATCTTCGTTAGCCCTTGCGATGGGAACGGCCTTGAGAGTATTAACCGCATATGAAACTATCCTTTCCCGGAACACTAAGAATGCGAACCCTCTTAATGGCGCTCATGATAACCTTCAGCCTACCTGGGTGGGCGCCGGCTCAACAAAGGTCGTCCTACATGCCTAATCCGAAGTTAACTCCGGGTACCACCCTCAAAGTTAATAAAGACGATTTATGTGGATCCAGCTCTAAAACCTTGGATGGCTCCATTCCGATTAGTCTAAAACGCAAAGTATTCGACCTGTATGGGATCCGGACTGATAAACCGACGCCATATAATGTCGATCGCTTAATACCTGTAAGTTTAGGTGGATCTAATTCGATAAAGAATCTCTGGCCCCAGCCGCTTTCTGGCGAGTGGAGCTACTATAAGAAGAACAAACTGGAGCACCGGCTTCACAAGTTGGTTTGCAGGGGAGAACTCGATCTGGAGAGGGCACAACAAGAGATTTCCACGGATTGGGTGAGTACATATAAGAAGTATTTAGGCGGGCCTGGGCTTGAGCGATCTAAGCGGGATTGATCGAAAGGTTTAGGATTCGGGAAAGAGTGACAAAGGATGTTCCTCTTGATCGCTTCTGGGCGGGTGCCCACGATTGTGACGATTCTGAGGCGTCTCATGGTTCGAGATGTTTCTCTCCGCTCAAAGTTAATCATCGCTTCAACGCGAAGCCGAACCCCGCTGAGAAGAAACGCGTGAATCCCCCGGAGTCGGTTTGCGAAGGAAAGGTGCGTCCAAAAGCGGCGGTTAGTCCCAGACGGCCGGACACGCTGTAGTACGCGGTTGCATATGCGACGGAGCTCGTCGGGCGCGGCGTGATTGCGAAGTTCGATGTTTCGAATAGCCTGCCATGGCGATACGAGTAGTTGGCCGAAACAATGAGTCGTTCGCCAATCGTGCGCCGCACGCCGACGCCTTCGAATGGCTGGTTGCGCGTGGTGTAACCCGCCTGACCATAAAACGCGACACCCAACATTCCCTTCTCCGCGATCAGTGCTAGTTGAAGCTCGTAGGGCGAAATGCCAGTGCCCCTCAGAAACGTCTGGCGATGAACGGTAGCCGCAACAGCAAAGGCCGGACTCCTTGACGATTCATTTGCAATGCGGTAACGCAGATGCACGACTGCGTCGTCGAGCTTGGTTGCTGCGCCGCTGGAAACCGAAGTCGAGCCTGCAACCGCCACCAGAAATCGATTCGTCAGCCCGAACTCGAGCCCCATGTATAGCGAGCTGTTGCGCAGGCGATCGCCGGTGAGGCTGTGACCTCCAACAAGGCTCATCACTATTCGACCGCGGTTGAGCGTCTCCGCATCATGCACGTAAGGAGGCCAGCGAGTCAGGCTGCCTGTATCGATCCCCGCCGGCGCCTGAGCGTGCGCCACGCACGCAAAGCCGCACAATAGCAGCGGCGCGATGACGGCGCGCATCGTAAGAGTCTGTATACCACTGAGAAGTTGACCGCGTTCACGATTTGTAGTCATTGCGGCGCCTCAAATCTCTCTGTCTTCGACCACACCCGCGCCTTGCGCCGCACGAAATCGTCATAGAATCCCTTGCACACGACCGGGATCCACAACTGGCAATAGGTGAAATACGACAACGCCGTGAGCAGAATGTTCTCTAGTGAGTCTTCGCCTTCTTCGCGCGACAGTGCGAGAGCCACCTCAGCCACGAACAGCGCGAAGGCCAACAACCATACCTCGTTGTAAGGACCCGGTAGATCGATTCTTACTATGCCCACCAGGCCAAACAGAAACAGAATGTCCGATAGCACGATGGCGGCGAAGAAGATGTAATACAGCGCCATAGTGTAGAGCAGCTCGACACCAAGCCTTCGCGGCTTTATGCTCAGCAGCCGCCGCGCATGCTTGATGAGCACGTAGTTGTTGCCGCGGACCCAGCGGCTGCGCTGCCGGAACCAACTGCGAAGCCGCTCGGGTTCCTGTTCCCAGGTCACCGCGTACGGCACGTACTTGATCTTGTAGCCCGCTTCGTAGATCTGAATCGAAAGCTCGGCGTCTTCGGTCAGAGCCTCTTCGTCCCATCCGCCGAGCTTGTCGAGTATTGAGCGCCTTATCACCAAATTCGTGCCTGGCAGCGTGCAGACGCCCAGAAGCATCCACCTGCCCGCCTGCACGATCCACTGATAACTGATTCCCTCAATGCTTATCATTCGAGTCAGCAGGTTCTTACCCCGGTTGATCGTTCGAAACGTCCCAATCACTGCGCCGACATCGACGTTCGCAGCGAGTTGTACTCCCAGATGCAGTAGCGCGCGCGGCTCAGGTGTGTTGTCGGCGTCGTAGACCGCGATGTTCTCGAACCGAGCAAGCCTCAACCCGTGGTTGAGAGCGGCTGATTTTCCGCCCGTGCGCTCAGCAGCCGTCAGGTTGACCACACGAATGTGCGGATGCAGCGCGGCCCAGCGAGCAGCGACCTCGCCGGTATTGTCTGTGCTCGCATCGTTGATCAGGATCACTTCGAACCTATCGGTGGGATAGTCGAGCTCTGCCATGGCCTCCAGTGTGCGATCCAGCACCACCCCCTCGTTGTGAGCCGGAATCAGCAACGAGATGGAAGGCAGATCTATGACATACGCCTCCAATCCGCGTCGCTCCCTCCTGGTCACATGGCTGTAGACGAAACCGAGCAAGCATAGCGCGATCTGGTACACAAGCATGAACCAAATGAGCACCACGCTCACTACGAACGCCGCATCAATTAGGGTGCCGGTCACTCACGCGCCTTGCTGCTGGCGGGCTGAAGCGGGCCCGTCGATCGGCCGACAGCGGACGACTTGGAATGCGCGGGTTGCAGCCCAGCGCGCCCAGGAGATTGCTGTTCTAGTTCTCCTCTCAGGATGCGGTTGACGTGGCGGAAACCGCGACGCATACGCACGACGATATACAAACCGCCTATAAGCAGGAAGAATCTGATGCCCAGCCAGACTATTAACCGCGAGGACAAGACGCTGGCGAGGTCGACCGCGATCGAAGCAACGGTTGCATCTTGAATTTCGACCACGTGACGACCACCTGGAATCTCGAGCAGCCAGTCGCGGCCGCTGCGAATGAGCGCAAGCTCGGCTGGCCGGCCGTCAATTTGCACCGCACGAGGTTGGCGAGCGACGGTGACCCACGAGCGCGTCGGCGACGAATAATTGATCGCGACGCCCAAACTTGTTCGCTCGACTTGCTCGACTTCGGCGGTGATGTCCTTCACGACAACCCCAAAGCCGAGCTGATCGGTAAAGTTCCATTCGCGCGCGCCACCCCCAACGCTGTGCTCGCCAGCCGGAACTATCACCTCACCATTGCTACCGCATTGCCAGACTACTCCGTCCAACACGACGGCCAGATCGCTCCGCCCATTTGGTTCCTTTGACCACTCGCCGCTCGGGAGCCCGTATCGAACGGTTCTGTTCGTTGCGAGCCAGTGTGTTTCTCCCTGTTCGGGCGAAAGACTATTCACTCGCGCCGCGCTGCCGAGCACCATAGACACCAACGCGCGGTCTTCCGGCCGCAGGCTCGCTTCGCTGTAGATGCCGACGCGGCCATTGCCCGCCCTGGCGGCGGAAGCCACTGCCAGAGCCAGTTCCGTTCCTGACATCAAGTCGGTTGGGCCGATTCCTCGCGCCCGGTCCCGCACGACGTTGATGTCGAACATCAGCCTCGACGGGTCGCTCACGAGCTTCTTGTAGGTCTCGCCAAACTCGCGGTAGCGCGTCGGCGTGTTGCCCCATCGATCCGCAGGGTCCTCAATCTGCAGCGTGAAGTCGTAGCGCTCCATTAGCGCGATCACGTCCCTCGTGTCAGTGCCGGTCTTTTCGATCACATTGGGGTTGTGTAAGCTGTCGAGCACCGTGCAGATGACATCAAGCTGCCTGTGGGTTCTGATGTCGGAGACGCGATCTAGTGCGGCGACCAACCAGTTGCGAACGAGGTCGGAGCGGAACTTGCTCCATCTCGCGAGTGCACCCGGGTTTGCTTGCCAGTGATAAGCTGAGGTCTCGTTGAAAAGTTGGCGAGGATCGAAGCCAGCCTCCCTGCGAAATTGTACCCGCACGTCGTCGTTCATCGGAACGTATGCATTCGGATCCTCGAGGCCATTGCTGTCGAAGCCCAGCTCGGCGATGTTCACGCCGTCCCAGTCGTGTGACTCGATGACACTAGCGACGAAGTCCAGCGCCTCCCTACGGCAGGCATCGTTGGCGAGGTTCATCATTTTGCGCCAGCCTAATCCTGCATCGCTTCCTGTTGCCGTCTTCTCGCGCCACTCCGGATGCTCGTCCCAGAACTTCTGGGACACCTGGGGGAGCTCAAACCACGCATACACCGCGATGCCGCGCTCGTGACAAAGCCGGATCAACCTGTCGTAGTCATAGTTCCATTGCGGGTAAAAGTGCCAGGCAGCCGCGTAGATCGAGCGGATGCCGTCACGCTGCCACGAGGCGACGAGCTTTTCGATCGGAGCCTGCTCCCGAAAGCCCGGATCGAAATAGTATTCCGCGCCGTAGGCTGTGAGTGGCGGCGCAAGCCCGAACCTCCGTTGCAGGTGATGGAACAGATAGGGGTAGCGCGCATAGCCCAGACCAGTCTCCGGGTCTAGATCCGCCGCGAGGTACAAAACCACACCGTTGCCTTCGCGAGACGCGACGGCGAGCGGCGCCTGCGAGTCTGCGTCCTCGATAAGGGTCGCGGTGACCGGCGGCGCTTCGAAGCGCTCCACCTCGCCCGGGTGACTCCAAATGATCTCGGAGTCGGGGAACAAGAAATCATGCTCTTGCGAAATCGTTTGTTTGCGCGAGGTGAACCTGAAACCCAGCCGCTCGGCCAGCTCAGATTTGCCTTCGATGAGTGCGCGCCCGCCCCCCTCAATCCAATTCGCTAATATCTCCAGTTCTTTATTGGGAAGCCTTATGGCTGCCTGTCGAGGCACCACAAGGAGGACGTCCTCCCGAAGATTAGCGCTCAACTCGTCGGCTTGGTCTAGCGCGCCGGCAACGGCTACACAAATGACCGGGACGCCATAGACGTCTAGTAGAGATTTGAAGCTCGCGACGCCGCGCACAGCTTCTTCTGACTGCGACGGCGGCGTGAGCAGCACAGCTCTACGCGCGCGCACATGAGACTGCGGAAGCGAAGTGCCATCTTTACCAGTAATCCATTCAGAGGCGCGCTCGAGCAGACTAGGCCGCGGAGGCTCCATCGGCGGACGCGCTACTCCTTGTACCGCAATGAGACCCCCGCTCGGCGGATCAAGTTGCTGCGTGATGTACTTCCCACGCTCTGTCTTCTCCGTCTGTTCGTTTGTGCGGCCCGCGCCATCCATCGAAACACGGCGCAGGAAGGAATGACCCGGAGCAGAATCCAGCGTGCGCTTCGCAGTCGCGACCGCATAGTCCCCGAGCGACAAGCCGCAGCCGAACTGCTTCGCGGAAACGAAGTCGTAGCCATAACGCGCGATGCCGTCGATGGCGATCTCGAGATATTGGCTGTCGAGGTAGGGATGAAAAAAGAACGACGCGATCGGGTCGCGCACCGCTAGAAGTCTTCCCGCCGCTTCGACGATCAGGTTGGGCTCGGGGTCTTCGCCATTTATGTAGCCGAGGTTCTCAGGAATGATAGACTGCCCGAGCCAGTCTTCGGCCTCGTAAGGGAAGTACTGTTCGGTTCCGCTCTCGTCGACGACCATGCGCCGTTCGTAGGTGTGGGTGAACACGGTCGCAAGCGCGCGGTAATGCTCAAGTGAAGCGGTGTAGTGCGGCGTCTCCCACGCGACAGGGTATAGCCCGACGTGAAAGCATTCGTCGAGCGCGGCTTCAAGTTTGTGCGACAGTGCGGTTAGGGATCCGTCCGGCGTTGCGCGGCCCGATAGCGAGTCCCAGAACTCGAAGTCATCCGCACTCGCTCCGTGAAGCTGATGCGTGACTCCGTGAAGCACGATCGTGCCGCCGTGGGCGACCATGTAGTGAAGGGCGTCGACTACCCCGGGCTCGTCTGAAAGGTAAGTCTCGATCCGGCGAGCGGGATCCTTGAAGATCGGGATCAGCGCGATCTGGAACGGCACGCGACGCGAATAGAGCAGGTCAGCAACGCGGCGCAAGTCGCGAGGGTCGCTATCGGCGCTGACGTCTTCGATGCGCACCATCGCTCGGCGCTCATGCTGATGCGGCTGGTTGAGTATATCGTGCAGCAGATCTGCAAACACTATCGAACGGTCGCTCTCCGAATTGAACCCAAACACTGAATCGGCGAAATACCAGAAGGAACCCGAGCGGACCACGTAGGGCATTTCACCATTCGCGTCGCGCGCAGTGGCGACGATCTGAACGCGAGCGGCATCAGTGATTTTGATGCCGTTGATTTCCGAGTCGTTTTTCGGGAGCGTCATTCCCAGATAAATAATGGTTGAGAATTCCTCATCATCGAGGAAATCTCCTCCGGCAAACCCCAGCCGCGCGGCAGCATCTGGTTGAGAGGTGAACTGACCGAGGTGACGGTTGATCCAGCAAACCGGCTTCTCGCTTCTGGCCAGGTCTGCCAGCAATGACTTAGGCATCGTAGTGCCACTCGCCGCTCCACAGACGAAAGTTGCGTTGAACTGCTCAGCAAGTCCGCCGACGTACCCGGAGATGTGTCGGATGTCCGGCCTGATGCCAAAATGCCCGAGGAGATTTGCGACGTAACGCGCTGTGATCAACCCGTCTCCACTTGCCGCCGGACCGTCGTATACAATGAGAGAACTCAGCCCAGAACGCCTGACGACTATCGGCTCATTTCCATGAGTCAACAGGGCGGTGCTAGTGAGTCGCGGACTCAGCCACAGCACTGCTGCGAGCGCAAGCAAGCACAGCAGCAATAGCGCTAATGAAAGAGGACTTCGGCGAAGACTTAATAGTGGACTTACTCTCATCCCAAACCAACCCGATCGCTCGTTCCTACGCGCGCTAGAAATGAACTATAGCTCACTGGAAGAGCTGCGCTGCTTTCCGGCACAAATGCGCTTAGTTCTCAAATACTGCGATTCGCTGCGCAAGACGCTGTTCCGTCAGGGCAAGAACCGGACTCTCATATTTAGGGGTGTGGTCGACATACTACCATCCACTACCGGCTGCTGGAAAGAGTAATATGGTTAGATTCGAATTGAAGGCACCGCGGGAATCTCTTGGCGTCCAGCCAGATTCTAACCCTTGAGTCTGTATCAAGCAGGTTCGCTTGGAGGAGGGTAGTTGGAACGGTAACGGAACAATCCTGGCGGCCATCGTGTAGATCGGATCGTGGAATAGTGAACAAATCAGGAGGACGAGGTATGCCTATTGGCTTTATTGGTTTGGGCATCATGGGAAAGCCCATGGCCATGAATCTCTTGAAGGCTGGTTTTACGCTGACCGTCTACAATCGCACCGCAGCGAAATGCCGACCACTTGTTGACGCGGGAGCGGCTAGTGTTAGCTCTCCGCGCGACGCGGCCGAATGCTCAGACGTGGTGGTCACCGTTGTGTCAGATACTCCCGATGTTGAAGAAGTGCTGTTCGGAGATGAAGGCATCTGGTATGGCCTGAAAGAGGGTCAGATCCTTATCGATATGAGCTCCATCTCGCCAGCGGCGACTCAAAGGTTCGCCACTCGGCTGAGGGACAAGAAGGTAGAGATGCTCGACGCACCGGTTACCGGAGGAGAGAAGGGCGCCATCGAGGGCACGCTTGCAATCATGGTTGGAGGCAAGAGAGAGACGTTCGATAGATGCTCTCCGATCTTTCAGGCGATGGGAAAGACAATCGTGTATGCAGGCCAAAGCGGAAGCGGACAAAAGACGAAGCTGGTCAATCAGATTCTGTGCGCGCAGCACATCGTCGCGCTGGCCGACGGCCTGCGCTTCGCCCGCCTGTCCGGGCTCGATATGGAAGCGACACTCAAGGTTGTCTCGGGCGGAGCGGCAGGCTCCTGGATGCTCTCAAACCTCGCGCCCAGAATACTCCAGAATGATTTTGCGCCTGGCTTCATGATCAAGCTGCAGCAAAAAGACCTGCGGCTTGTGCGCGAAGCCTTGCAGGAGATGAGAGCGACGTATCCTGCGACGGAGCTTGCTTACTCGTTGTTCACCGAAGCCGTCGCAAACGGATTAGGCGAACTGGGAACGCAAGGGTTCATCAATCTCTTCAAGGACGAGGACAACAAGTGACGCTATGGATGGAGACTCAGGTGCGAAAAGCATAGCTCCGAGCCACCCAATACTGCGAACGTTGCGGTTAAAGTAGACCCAGGCGTCTTCTTGAGTCGCCAAATGCAAGATTACTCCCGTAATCTTGCATTCATCCTAGACAAACCGTTCTTACTTCATTACTTCGGGAATACGCCCCAAAACAAACAGCCTCATCTGACTTCTGAAGTTAGGCATCTAGGCCGGCGGCTCTGCTACCTTCTCACCACCGGCGGGCGCTGCTGTGGACTGGGCGTTCCGTAGCCCGGTTGAGCCGGAGCTTTCCCGCCGCCTGCAGCCATTCTCTCAAACACCGATTTGTCCATCGCCTTCAAGGCCGCGTCCTCCGGTTTGATCCTGCCTGCCTGGACCAGCGTCATCAAAGCTTGATCCATCGTCTGCATACCTGCGCCCGTTCCCGATTGCATGTAAGACGCAATCATCGAGGTCTTGCCTTCGCGGATGATGTTGCCAAGCGCCTTCCCACCCAGTAACACCTCGACCGCAGCGCAGCGCTTCCCGTCCGACGCCTTTACCAGTTGCTGCGCGACAACTCCCCGCAAACAGTCTGCGAGCATCGCCCGAACCTGGTTCTGCTCGTCTGAAGGATAAGCATCAATCAGCCGGTCGACGGTCTTGACCGCGCTGTTAGTGTGCAACGTGCCGAACACCAGCAGCCCGCAAGCTGCTGCGGTCAACGCTAGCGAGATCGTCTCCAGATCCCGCATCTCGCCGACCAGAATGATGTCAGGATCCTGCCGGCCGGCGACACGCAGGGCGCTTGCGAAGTCCATCGTGTGCGCGCCAACCTCGCGCTGCGTGATCAAGCACCGCTTCGGTTCGTGGATGAACTCAAGAGGGTCTTCGACGGTCAGAATGTGCGCGTCGCGCGTCTCGTTGATGTGATTCACCATCGCCGCCAGCGTCGTCGATTTACCCGAGCCGGTCGGGCCGGTCACGAGAATCAACCCGCCCGTCAATTCAGACAGCTTGCGCACGATGTCGGGCATGCCGAGGTCCGTCAACGTCAGGATCTTTGACGGGATCAAACGGAACACCCCGCCGATGCCGCGCTGCTGATGCAGGATGTTGGCTCGGAACCGCGCGAGGCCCTCGATCTCATAAGCGAAGTCGAGGTCGAGCTGCTCCTCGATCCGCTGACGTTGCGCTGGAGCGAGTATCTCGTACAGAAGCTCCTTCGCCGCCGCCGGTGTAAGCGCATCGTTTTCGGATTCAACCAGCTCGCCGACTATGCGAAACATCGGCGGCCTTCCGACTACGATGTGCAAGTCCGAAGCGTGTCGCTCCGGCATTTCTCTAAACAGACTGTCGATTCTTGGCATCTCTCGCTCCATTTTGGAGTAGCACGGAATTCATTCCGCGGTCCGTTCACCAATCCACACACAGGATAAATCCTATTCCACTTATCTGGCTCTGGGGGCCTGATTCATCGACGGGCTTGGTTTAATGCGCGGCTCCATCGCCTTCGGATCGTGCGCGTACATCATCGCTTTCTCCGGCGTTATGCGGCCCGCCTGCGAGAGGTCGAACAGCGCATCGTCCATCCGTTGCATGCCGACGTTGCGGCTTGTCTGCATGACGGAGCTGAGCTGAAAGGTCTTGCGTTCACGAACCATGTTGGCGACCGCAAGATTGCAGAGGAGCAATTCGCATGCAAGCACTCGCCCCTTGCCGTCCGCGGCGGGAACGAGCTGCTGCGATACGATTCCCTTCAGCGATTCCGACAACATAGTGCGGATTTGCGCTTGCTGGCCGGCAGGGAACGAATCGAGGATGCGGTCCACAGTCTGCGCAGCGTTGGTTGTCATCAGCGTGCCGAAGACCAGATGCCCCGTCTCAGCCGCCGTGATTGCCAACGCGATCGTTTCCAGGTCGCGCATCTCACCGACCACGATCACGTCCGGGTCTTCGCGCAGCGCCGCCCTCAGCGCATTCGCGAACGACAGCGTGTGCTTGCCGACTTCGCGCTGATTGACTACGGCGCACTTGATCGGATGAACGAACTCGATCGGGTCTTCGACGGTGATGATGTGAAGCGGCTTCTCGCTGTTGATCAAGTCCACGAGCGTCGCGATCGTCGTCGACTTGCCCTGGCCGGCAGGACCGGTGACCAGCACGAGACCCTGGTGATGCTTCGTCAGCGGCAGAACGTTCACAGGAAGTCCCAACGCTTCTGGCGAAGGGATCACGTCGGGGATCACGCGGAAGCTGCCGTCGATTCCGCGGTGCTGCCGGCAGACGTTCGCGCGGAACCGTCCCACACCCTTGACCTCATAGCTGAAGTCCAAATCATTGGTTTCAAGAAAGCGCTTTCGTTGCTCCTCGGTAAGGATCTCGAGCAGCAGCGCACCGACCTCTTTCGGCGGACTGGCCTGTTCGTCGAACCGCTCGAGGTGGCCGTTACGGCGGACCTGGATCGGCGCGCCCGAAGGCACGTGAATATCAGATGCCTTCGACCACACCGCCTTCGACAGAATCTTGTGCAAGCGCGGCTCCGAGCCGTCGCACGCCATGCTCTCGGCGAGACCTGAAAGAACCATCGGGTCAGGCGGGGACTCGGGCTCTGCTGCTGCGCCCTCTGTCGGCGCGTCGCCCTTGTCCTTTGTAGCACCGCGTCGGCTGATCACGGGTTCAATCGAGCGAAGGTTCAGGCGAAATACACTAGTGCCCCCGGCGTCACGTACGTCCATCGTGTCGCCCTTCAGTAGCAGCGTTGGATCATCGCGATCATCGAAGAGAACGTAGAGGGTGTTGGCGTCAAAGCGCACCAATCGGATCAAGTGACCCGACGCGATGCGATCCCGTATCAGTAACTCGCCGTGCTTCTCGAAGTTCTTATACTGCCCCGAAGCCGTGCGGTCGGTCCGTTCGATTTCGAATTCATCCCCAAAAGCCGCGCTGGCCGTCCCACCGACATCATCCGGCTCTCGTTCAAGGGCGGACCCTGTGCCTGGAGCCGGGGCCGCTTGACTCTCGCTTTCCCACGGTACGGCCGCTCCCTCGGTGCGATCGTAGGTCACCGAAAAACTCGCAAGGTCGAGCTTGAGCAGCGTAACACCATCGCCGCTGATTACGCTCAGCTCGTCACCCGTGAAGCTGGCAGCCACGCGCGGCGGCTCTCCTGCGCCGAGCGCATCCTTCTGATTATTGACCTTGAGAAACGACAGCTTGAGGCCGCCTGTGAGCACGCACTGAAAGAGGCTCTGGCCCACCGCGTAAGACGAGACTCCGACCTGGCGCTTTTCGTCTTCCATTTCGATCTCAAGATCGGGATCGCGCATCGCCGAGTAAGCCTCCTTATCTTTCACCTCCCAAATTTTGACGGCGCCGTCGCCACCGCACGACGCCATTCGCGTTCCGTCGTGCGAGAACACCGACTCCGCGATGTAGTCGTAGCCGGCGATTACCTCGCGCACGAGCTGGCCGCTTTCCGCCTGCCAGATGCGAACCGTTTTGTCGGCTCCTGCGGTTCCCAGGTGAATCCCGTCGGGCGAGAAGTTGACTGCGTTGACTGCGCCCTCGTGCGCTTGAAACGAGTAGATCTGGCGGCCTGACTCGCTCTCCCAAAAACTGACAGTGCCGTCCTTGGCTGAGGTCACCACAAACCGATCGTCAGGCGAGAAGCTCGCATAGAGCACTTCGTCCTTATGTCCCTCAAGCACAATCGACTTGTCTTTGCTGCCGAGCCGCCAGACTCGAGCGAGGTGATCGCCGCCGGCCGACAGCAATCGATCGCCGAGCGATGTGAACGCCAAGTGCCACACCCATCCCGTGTGCGCGTTGAACCCGCCTTCCATTTTTTTCTCTCGCAGATTGAAGACGCGGATCACGCCCTCATCGCCGCCCGAGACAACGCGTGCACCGTCAGGCGAAAAGGTGAGGCTGGTCGCGTTTTTCGGATGGGCCTGGATGGCGCCGAACAATTGGCCGGTCTTGACGCTCCAGATTTTGATCGACCCATCGCGAGCGACTGATGCGACCGCCTGGCCCGAGGGAACAAAGGCGACGTCGTTGACCCACTCGCCGTGTTCCATCGTATGGAGTAACTGGTGCGTGCCAACCTCCCATAAGCGAACGGTGCGATCGCCGCCACCGGATGCGAGGAAACTGTCGTCGCGGGAAAAGGCAACCGCATTGACGTCGCGGCTATGACTGCTCAACGTTTTCACTAGATTAAGATGCATCGGCATAACGAATCTCTCATCCCGTCGAATCGGAATCGGCGTTGGAAAGTCGGGGGGTGGGCGACGCTGTAGGAACGACTTCCGTTTTGGGGGTCGAGCAGGAGGGGCAGGACCGTCGGGGTTCGAGCTACGGGCTTCGATTCTCGACTGGAGACGGCGGTTCGTGAGGGCCGGCACCGTCAACCTTCAAAAGGCGCAACTGGATAAGCTAACGATACATTCAGCAACAAATAGGGTCAATAATAAAACCGTGGTGGGTTGCGGAAGGACGCGCGTCACGCACCGTTTTTAAGTTAAGCCGCTGTTGGCTTAGAGTTTCCTCTAGTCCTGCCTTTAACTCTTGTGCTAGTAATGTGGCCAGCTTCTCGGTTCTCAGCTCAATCTCTGCGTATGGTGTGGCCCGCAGAGCGGCGAGAGCTTTCTTCGCTTGTTCCCATGCCTTGATCGCCGCCCGCTTATACGCGTCGTTTCGGGCAACATTATTCATACCTCAGGGCAATCATCGGGTCGACCTCCATCGCCTTGCGCGCCGGGATGTAACTGGCCACAAGCGCCACCGCAGTCAGCAGCACCGAGACGCCCGCGAACGTCATGGGGTCAGTTGCACCAACTCCGTAGAGCAAGCTTGACATGACGCGAGTCACAGCGAAGGCTGCAATCAATCCGAGGATTACACCTGTCACTGTCAAGGTCATGCCTTGCGTGAGGACCAACTTGAGAATGTCCCGCTGTTGTGCGCCCAAAGCTATGCGGATGCCGATCTCGTGCGTTCGTTGTATGACGGAATATGACACGACACCATAAATCCCGACTGCTGCTAGACTCAAGGCCAGTGCGGCAAATGCGACCAGTAGTAGCGTAAGAATACGCGGTCGAGCGAACGACTCGGCGACTACTTCATCCATCGTCTTGACGTCGAAAACAGGCTGATCTTTATCCACGGCGTAAACCTCGCCGCGCACCGCGGCAGCCCAACGCAGCGGTTCAGATGGGGTGCGCACCATCAAATGCATGATCGAGGATGGATTCTGGAGATATGGCAGGTACATTTGAGGTAGAGTGACTTGGTCTTGTGGCACTCCCATGATCCCGTCTTGCTTCAAGTCTCCTACGACCCCGACTACCGTGAGAGGCAGGTTGTTCGACTCTGGCACCCAGTAGGCTCTCATTTCCGGGAATCGAGGCTTGATTTGCATACCCACGGGATCCTCATGAGGCCAAAACCGGCGCGCCATGCTGGCGCTAATCACCGCGACCCCATGGTTTTCATTCGCGTCTTGCTCTGTGAACTGGCGACCTGATAACAAAGGGATGCCCATGGTGTGGAAGTATTCGGCGCTGATCACTTCATACTGAGCGACGGGCGCTTCGTCCGGTGCCGGCGGCGCTTTCCCCTCGATGGTGAAGGGGACAGTTGGTGATATAAGACCTAGCGGCGGGTAGTTAATCAGACTGGCGGACTCGACGCCCGGCAGAGTCTGGACTCGCTGTAGTACTCGCTGGTAAAAGCTGGCGAGCTGGCGGCCACCCGGATACTTCGCTTTGGGCAGAAAGACCTGCATGGTGAGAACATTATCCGTATTGAGGCCGCGATCAACTGCGTGAAGGCGTAGGACGCTCCCGATCATCAAGCCGGCTCCGATCAGTAACACCACTGCCAGAGTGATCTCGCATATCACCAGTAAGTCGCGCAGTCGGCCACCTCTGGTCGCACCTCCAGGCCCTTCTTTTAGAGATTCAGTCAGGTCGAGCTTGGATGATTGCAGGGCCGGCGCTAAACCGAACACCATCCCGGTCAGCAGTGAGATCACGAGGGTGAAGCCGAGCACTGAGACGTCAAGACGGAACTCGTCCACGCGGTTAACGACGGCGTAAGAGATAAGACCGTTGAGTAGCTTGATTCCCCAAAAGGCCAACAGCAAACCTGCCGCACCGCTCAGCAGCGCCATCAGCAGACTCTCGGTGAGCAATTGCCGGATGAGGCGAAAACGGCTTGCGCCGAGCGCCGCACGGATGGCCATCTCTTTTTGTCGTACCGACGCACGAGCGAGCAGCAGGTTGGCCGCATTGGCGCAAGCGATCAGCAGAACGAACGCGACGCATCCGAGCAGTATCAGCAGTGTCGGGCGGAGTTGTTCGCCCCACTGCTTTTGTAGGAGAACTAGCCTCACACCCAAGCCGGTGTTACTCTTCGGATACTGCTGCTCAAGCCCGCTGTAGATGGTGTCCATCGCTGCCTGAGCCTGCTCAAGCGAGACGCCCGGCTTAAGGCGCGCATACACAAACATGATTTGCTCGGCATCGCCGCGCGTACCCGTCTTATCCTCAGCCGTCATACCATTGCGAGCAAGCTGGGCACGGTCGAGACGCAACGGTATGTAGATGTCCAACTCGCGGTTGAGGACCTTGAAGATCCGGAAGTCAGAGGACAGGACACCAACTACAGTGTAGGGCTCACCTTCGACTGTAATCTGCTGACCGATGAGGTTCGGATCGGAGCCAAAGCGGCGTTGCCAAAGGCCGTGGCTGAGGACAACGACTTTGTCACGTCCGGGCTGTTCTTCTTCGGGAATGAAGGTGCGACCCAATGCGGCTTTGACACTCAACAGCGGGAAATAATCAGGAGAGACGGTGAGACCCTGCACCCGCTCAGACTCACCTCGTCCTGTGAGGTTAAGATACAAGAAACGCCAGCCCGCCACATGCTCGAAGACCTTGCCTTGATCTCGCCAGTGGAGGAAGTTGACCGCCGACACAAGGGCGCTGTTTTCGCCCCTTTTCAAGTTGGTCTCCCAAACGCTAACGATTCGCTCAGGATCTTTCCAAGGAACGGGGCGAAGCAGGACAGCGTTCACCACACTAAAGAATGCGCTATTTGCCCCGATGCCTAGGGCCAAGACAAGCACCACCATAGCGGTGAAACCGGGTCTCTTTAGAAGCATCCGGACGCTGTATCGAAGGTCCTGTAATATGCTCATGGCCTGCTTCCTTGAAATATACTCGTCTTCCTCAAGACAGCAAGTCTAGCCTTCCAAACCTTATGAGAACATCTTGAGCAAGAAGAAGATCATCACGCCGGTCACGGAGACGTACAGCCATGCCGGAAGCGTGATGCGGGCGATCTTCTTATGAGCATCAAACCTGCTTGTAAGCGCGAAGAACAAGGTGACTAAAATTGCAGGTAATGCAAGTGTGGTCAGTAGGATATGAGAGATCAGAATGAAGAAGTAAATGGGTCTGATGAATCCCGTGCCCTGAAAAGGTGTGTCTCCGTGAGCATTGTGATAGATGACGTAAGCGATTAAGAACAACGCGGAAGAAGCGAAAGCGGCAACCATGAATGTCTTATGAATATTCAGCCGTCGCTTTTTGATCGCTACGTACCCGGCGATCAAGAAGGACGCGCTCAAGCCGTTCAGGAATGCGTTCACGGCAGGAAGGACGCTCGTGGCGGTTGATGATTGGCCACTTGCACCTTTGATGTAGATTAACCAGAGCAGAAATCCGATGATCGCGCCGCTTGTTAAGAAGCTCCAAGTTAAAACGGTTCTGTCGCTTATAGATGCACTCACAGCTATTCAACTCTTCCACCAATGCGCTCAAATCGCAAGCTTAAGCATCTCGAAGTTTATTGGACGGTAACGTTATCGATTCGTCCTTCCATCAAGCTGACAAGTCGGAGCGGATGTTCAGAAGCTCTACGCGCAAAAACTATTTGATGAGTCGGAAAGATCAAGCCGTCAAATTCTTTGTGAGCTTCGCAGTAGTGCGCGCCTCGTGCACAGTCACAAAAAAGATGCCTCTCATCCCGCGACGTGGAAATGGATCGAGCGAGACGTGGACGCGCCGCGTATCAACGGTAACTTCGAGCGAACGATTACGCGGCGACTTAAAGCGCAGGGCCAGGATATTTCCGCCGATACGAACTTGTAGCTCCAACCGACGTACGCGCGCCCAACGCTCTGCGCCTCCATGAGCTGCAACAACTTCATCTAGCAAAGGCACGTTGGTCATTCAGTTATATTAGTCTAGCGATAGCGAAGACGCCCAACCCTCCGTGCAGCGGAGCGCACGAATGCACTTTTTGAATGAAGTCCATTGCTTGGCGCGCTTCCGCTGACGATTCAATAGTAGGTGGCGCGGCTTCTTGCTTATAAACAAGCCGCGCCACCGTAATCAGGTAGGGCACCTGATGATGCTGGCGCGGCAACTGTTAGTCGCAGAAGCAAGAGGTCGCACGTTCGAGTCGCGCCGGGCGCACATATTTTCACTCAGTATCCGTTCAGTTATTGTATAAGTCAGGCATTCTTATTTCACTTTTATTTATGGTTCACTGCTGAGTGCTAACACCACCAAAACACCGCTTTGAGAGTGAATCCGCTCGACACTTCACGACGCAAGAGGACTATTTCACTATCTTCTGTTTGACAAATCTCTAGCTTATCCATAGAGTTGCTACGAACCGAGCATAGCTTACTCTTTTCTTCAGCTTCTCTGGAATCATCCAGTCCATCTGAATCCAACAGCTCACCTACAAAGGAGCTCAAATGTTTACACGTAATGTGACCATGAAACTGAAGGCGAATACCGCGCCAGAATTTAACCGCTTAATTGAGAACGAAATTCTCCCACTGCTTCGCAAGCAGCCGGGCTTCCGTGATGAGATCACCTTCGTTGCCCCGGAGCGCTCGGAAGCAGTAGCAATCAGCTTCTGGGAGACGAAAGAGAACTGCGAGAATTACAACCGCACCGGGTATCCTGAGCTACTGAAGATCGTGGCGAAAGTCGTTGAGGGAACTCCTAAGGTCGAGACCTTCGAGCTTTCCACTTCGACACTACACAAGCTTGCTGCTAAGGCTTGAAGTAGATAGTGCTTGTTCGAGAGGGCGGACCTGCCCTCTCGACACACACCTGCTCTTCGGCAAACAACGGAGATGCGCCCGGGTCTGATGTGGCCCGGACGGTCAAACGCCTGAAGAGCAGACAATCGTTCACTCGTTAGAGGCCTCGCCCGAGAAATCGGGGCGCCGACAGTATCCGCCCGCAACCGTTCCTGCGAACCGCTCGGCCTGCTTCCAACTTCACCGAAAAGGAAAATCATTATGTCAGCTAAATTGTTTGTTGGTAATCTCTCGTTCGAAACGACCAGTGATGAAATACGCGATCTGTTCAGCGAGGTGGGCCCGGTGGAATCGTGCCAGGTGATAACGGACCGAGACTCGGGCCGGTCGAAGGGCTTTGGCTTCGTCGAGATGAATTCGAAGTCGGAGGCTAATGCAGCCAAAGAAAGGTTCGACGGGCAAGACCTGCACGGGCGGGCGCTAAAAGTCGATGAGGCTAAGCCGAAAGTTGACAGCCGCAATAACGGCGGCGGCTACGGCGGGTCGCGGTATTAACCTCTGGTGCTAAGTGGTCCGAGGTCGCTTCGATCCGGTCCCCTGAGCGCAAGCTGGCTGAGAAGAGAGCTTGCTAACTCTCTTCTCAGGCTTTTTGGAATGACCCACACTATGTGAGAACTCATTTTTCCTGCCTTCAGCTACGGTAACCGCCGAGCCCGCATTATCCACCCGCCAACTATTTTCGAAAATGTCCAATACTGGACGGAAAGCCGTCGCGAGTGGGCGTAGCATCTGAAACGTAGACCGGAGTCGGGTTAGAGTCTCGGCGCGCTCGACACGGATGAGGCAGGCGAGAGCCCAACCTGGAGGTGAACTATGCTTTGGACAATCTTGGTTATTCTGATGGTCCTGTGGCTGCTGGGGATGATCGGCGGCGTGGGGGGTGGTCTGATCCACCTGTTGCTTGTCGTTGCGGTGATAGTGTTGATCTTCAACCTGTTGAGCGGTCGCCGCAGGACGGTTTTCTAAAGGGCACGGAGCGCTAGATCGTTAGACGAGAGCTGATCTGAGTCAGCGTAACAGCGCAAGAGGTGTCATCCGCACACTACGCTCTCGCCATATCAAGCTCGTCACTGAGTTACCGCCGAGCCAAACAAAGGTGCTGTGAGCAGCGCTACGGGTACCGCCGGAGAGCTCGAACCAAAGACGATGTCAAACCTCGAAGCGATTCGCTCCAAGCCTCGATGAATCTTTCGTGCGGGAGCGATTGGGATTGTTAAAAAAGGAGTTCAAATGAAAGTCAATATCTTAAACCGCGTGGTCGTGGCGTTTGTAGTCAGCGGGGTGTTGCTGATGGGAGCGAGCATACCGACCAACGCGCAGGACAACCAGAATAAGCAGCAACGCAAACAACAGCGTAAAGCCGAGCAGCAACAGAGTGATCAACAACAAGCTGCTCAGAAGCAGACTAATAAGCAGCAGCGCAAACAGCAGACGCAAACTGAGCAGCAACAGCAGCAGAGTC
>JBBPIH010000049.1:0-6508 GCA_038040455.1 Acidobacteriota bacterium | reverse complement strand
AGCAACAGACTCAAGCTGACCAGCAGCAGGCTAATAAGCAGCAACGCAAACAGCAAGCTCAAGCTGAGCAGCAACAGCAAACTAATGCGCAGCAGAGTCAGCAACAGACTCAAGCTGACCAGCAGCAGGCTAATAAGCAGCAACGCAAACAGCAGGCTCAGGCTGAGCAGCAACAGCAGCAGAGTCAGCAACAGAGTCAAGCTGCTCAGAAGCAGGCCAATCAGCAGCAGCGTCAGCAACAGACTCAAGCTGTTCAAAGGCAGGCCGATATGCAGCAGCAGCAACAGGGCGTCGCACGTCAGCAGCGTCTGACGCAGGAGCGTCAGCAGCAGCTTGCTGAGCAGCAGCAACAGCGTCAGACACAGTACCGTCAACAACTGGCAGAGCAGCAGCGTCTCGCACAACAGCGAACAGGACTGCTACAGCAACAGAGGCGCATGGCGCAGTACCGTTATCAGCAACAGTACTTGTTGCGCTTGCAGCAGATTCGCAATGAGAATGCGCGTAGCTACAACTACAATCGCAATTCGTACTTCTACGCGGCTCCGAATTATCGGTACTCTCGTGGCGGCAGCTACTACGAGACTAATCAATACGGCGCGAATTTGCTCCGGCAGGCCGTCAACTACGGTTACGAGCAAGGCTTTCGTTCGGGACAGGCAGACCGTCAGGATCGCTGGAACTCCAGCTATCAAGACTCCTTTGGCTATCAGGACGCGAACTACGGTTATAGTGGCTACTACGTAGACCAGAACGACTACAACTATTACTTCCGCGAGGGCTTCCGCCGCGGCTATGAAGACGGCTATGACAGCCGGTATCAATATGGCCGCTATTCTAACGGGAAGTACGCCATCCTGGGCGCCGTTCTGTCGGGAATTCTTAACTTGGAGTCGCTTCGCTAAAGGCTGAGAAGTTGATGTACTTATGGGGATATGCCCGTTGCTGTGAACTCATAGCGGCGGGCTATTTCCTCTCCTTGGAGCTCGATGCCGCAGGCTCACCCATTTTTCGCTGCCGCGTTCTCTATCACCGTAAGAAGCGAACCACAGGGCCGCCAGTAAATCCAAATGAAAGCTTGCTGCCGTCAGCGTCCTGATAATGGAATGCCATCAATCAAGATTTGCGGGTCAGTTAACTTGAGGCTTTCTCCAAACCTTTCTTTAGGAGTTCCAATGAATTTCGCTTGGCCTCCTCTGGCGATTGGCTCGCAGCTTTGGCTGCTTCCTCAAAGGTCTTATCTGTAATGTTTTTTGGGTTGCCCATGTCATTATCGGGCATTTCACACCCGCAGTTGTAACACATAACTGAATCTCCTCCAAAACGTCATCAGTAACCGGAAAACTCTTCGAAACGGATTACATCTTCGCTCGCTCCAGCGTTGTTCAACATCTCTCGCATGGCAGTTACCATGGCTGGAGGTCCGGCAGCATAATAAATCGGCCCAATCAGATTACCAATGAATCTCGCCAACATCTTTTTATCAACATGACCAGTTTCACCTCGCCAGGGGTGATTTGAGCCTTTCATCTCCGTCATCGTAGCGATAAGACTAAAATTAGGGTTTTCTTCTTCAAGCTCTTTGATCTCGTCAAGGAAAGCGGCGTCATCTGTGCGATGGTTAGAATAGAAGAGAAGAAGATGGTGAGGGAGCTTACTCTTAGTCGCTTGCGAAACAATGCTACGGAAAGGGGTGATGCCTATACCACCGGCAAGGAAGACCGCCGGTCGAGCCGCATCATCGTGGAGAACAAAAGATCCGAAGGGTCCTCCCAGAGTAACTTCGGCGCCTAATGGCATTGTTGTTAGCACGCGCTTGAAAGCCGTGGGACGAATCCTGGTAGCTACCATCAGGTCTTCCTCATAAGGAGCGCTCGCGAGCGTAAAAGTTCGACCCTTACCCTCGTCATCAGTTTCCGGTGGCTCAATCAGCGTCAAACGAATGAATTGACCTGCCTTGTACTCAAAGCCCGAAGGCTTCTCGAAATGAAATGCCATTGTCTGTTCGGCGATCATTTCGCGGCTAGTAAGCCTGGCTCTATAAGACGGTGCAGGTTTACTTGCTGAGACTTGCTGATCCTTTCCAGGACTTGCCATAACTAGGATTTGGGCAGGTAAGCATACAATTACAAGAGCCGTTCCCGCCCAACCTATGAGTTCCATCTTCAAAACGCAGCAGGTGTATTCAATCTTTTGAGAGGGAGGCCACGTCCCCCTCAATGAGGCGCAACGAAGCTCACGCTATTCCCTCATTTCATCCGCCAAACCGAGGCACGTGCTACCCGAGCGATCTTTGAAATGCTCTAAAGCGACTTCAAGTATTCAACCAGGTCGCTCTTATCATGCTGCGTCAGCCGTAGCTTGAAGAAGCTGTTGTAATGCTCAACGACGTCGTTCAAAGCCGCAAAACGCCCGTCGTGGTAGAAGCCGCCTTTCTGATGCGCCCAAAGCCCTCTCAATGGCGATGTACGGTAGGTCTTGTCAGGCGAGCGGTTCGCCTGGAAATCGTCAATGCCGATGTCGGCGGCCTTATGCGCATTGTGGCCAGGCTCTGTAAATAGCGGCGGCACATGGCAAGTAGAGCATTTCGCTTTGCCTGTAAATATTGATTCCCCGCGTGCGGCTGCATCCTTGTTGAAACTACCATCAGGCGGAGTTGGTGCAGGGATAGCGAGCTGATAAAACTGAAGCGCAGCAAGTTTCGCGGTGACCATATCGCTTTTATCCCGCTTGTTTCCGTAACGAGCTTTGGCTGACACCGGATCGACGCTGTTCTTCTTTATGCGAAAACGTATTTCATCGCAAGTCATGAACCGGCCATTGATGGACCACTGTCCGTTTAACCTATCGAACTTGAAGGTGCGCTGGATCCTCGGCGTTTCTGTCCTATCCGGCAGGTTGTAGAACGTCTGCTGCGCGGGATTACCGCTACGGTCCGGCGGTCCAAATGAATTATCCACCCGTATCTGCATGAGCAGGTTCCCCTGCCCCGCCGGATGGATGTCATTCGGAGGCGGCACAGGACCTCGACCGTCCAACTGCCTCAAGCGGTTCTCAAGGTAGATCGTCTGACCGCGGAACGGCCTGAAGTCCATGATTACATCGTGGCGCTCCGCCACGCCAATGCGAACGCTCGTAACCTCTACCGGCCTTGGCAAAAGGTTTCCGTCGTTGGCAATATGCCAGAATGGAATCTGCTGGTTCAGGTTATTCAGGTTAGTGAAGAACATCTCATAGAACCGAGAAGGACCCGCATCCAACCAGCGGAAGCGATACCTGCGCGGTTTTACGTTTAAGAACGGCTGGACCTTGCCGTTGACCAGGAACGTATCGCCTATGATGCCGTCAATGTTGAACAGGTCGAAGAATATCTCGCAATCCTCATCAAGGACCTTGTCGGTGAAGTCCATGCGGATGTCGAAGTCCGGGAAGCTGGGCAGGCGGGTCCGCTCATCGCCGGTGTCAAACTGATTGAAGAGCAGGTACATCCCGTACAATCCCTTGTAGACGTTTTGCGCCGTGTGGTCAACGCGGTGATCGTGATACCACAGCGTGCTCATTGATTCATTGATGTCACCGCCTTGAGCCTGGTGGGTGGAGAGAACTCCAGCCAGTACGTTCGGATAGTGCTGGTCATACCAGAATCCTCTCTCGAAGAAATCGCACGGGTTGCCATCGCTTTCCGATGGGGTGTGACCGTTGTGAAGGTGTGTGGTAAGCGAGGGTAATCCAAACCCACCGTTATCCGCCGGCAGATCGTTGAAGTTGCGCACGAGTATAGGCTCCCCGTATCTGGCTACATACGTGGGACCGGGCACGAATCCGTCAAAGCCCCAGAGATTCTGTACAGGCAGTTGGGAGTGTATCGAGACTGCCGTCGGTATTTGATGGACCTCGTAAAACTTTTGTGGCGGGAACAGGTTGAACGCCTGGTGAGGAATCACACGACCCTCCCCGGCTGCCGTGTTCGGCGCTGCCGTGGGAGCAGGGCTGAGAGACGGCACCGGCTGCTTGATAGGTGGGATGTTGAGAGGATCGATAAAAGGCTGGAAACTGCAGCCTTGCAAACTGGCCGGTTGCCCGACGGGAATTGGCGCTCCGGCGCGAGCACTAAGCCCCGGCTTAGCGATCAGGTAGCCGGCGCCCGTCAGGAGCCCCATCTTGATCATCTCTCGACGAGAGAGCTGCGCGGCGATGATGTCCCGTCGATTCTTTTGCGCGTTGATCATTTCCTTGAAGCGTGCTCTAGAAACCTTTTCGCCAAAGACGTTCTTGTACATTATCGTCCTCCAGCAATCTTGATATGTGGTGCCATCCTCGAAGCTTCTTAGCCAGATAACTTCCATTCGTTAGAGGCGGCTCCGAGTTGACGCCTGCGCGCATGAAAACTCCCAACGGAGGTATATCCACGCACAACACCTCTGGGTGATGATCAATTACGACTGATGTCCTGGCCTGTAGTGGCGGCCATCACATTTTTTCTAAGTAACTTTCGTATTATCTATACGGCTGGTTTGTTGTATGTCGCTTGGACGACAGATGGGAAATTCTTTGTTGTCGTAGCGGGGGTATCTGCCAGGACGATTAGCCGCTGTTGCAGACCTTGAGTGGCGGAGCCGGTTAACAACTTCGTTGGATGTGCTTGCTCTTCGCTCACTTGCTCTTAATGCAGATCAGGCAGGTTTATACCACATAGATGAGCTAGTTCTGGGGCTTGCGGCGCTGACGTGATGATCGCTAGATTGGTTGATGGAGGAAGTGAGAGAACTATTAGCAGAGTCGGAGCGGGGATAGAGCCAGCACGCCCCGCAGAGATTCACATCACAACTGAGTGTTGGGAGCCGACTTCATCAATGAGCCGGTCAATAGTTGGCTTCAGATGGTCAAAGTCCGGCTTGACAAGGTACGCCTGCGCGCCGGCATCCAGCCCCTTTTGAATATCAGCTCTATAGCCCGCGCCTGAATAGAACATAATCGGCGTGTCTGAGTCAAAGGCGCGAATCTTGTGACATAGCTCAATTCCGTTGCTCTCTGTCAACCAATGATCAAGTATGCACAAGGCGAGCCCGCCGCACCTGGCGCGTTCCAACGCATCGGACACGGAAGCGGCGATTACGCCTTCATAGCCGTAGTGGTCAAGCAGGACACTCATCATATTCCTGGTATCCTCATCGTCATCTACGCAGAGAATCCGTTTTCTTGCTACTGATGCAGATGCCATTGCTGTCATTTCGACCTCGCATTCCTGCCTATGTCTTTATACAGAGCCCTATCTCTAATCGAATCTCTAATCGAGCGCTAAGCTTGTTTGTACCTTCCGGAGCAGTGAGGGCTCTGAACCAATTACCAATCGGTGTACGGGATCGCCGTGAATGATGTCATTGCTGCCGATCGCCGTACACCCATTGGTAAACTGCGGTCACAATACTCCAACTGCGGATTCAATGCTGTTCAATATTGGACAGATGTAAAAATAAAGTTTCGACGGGCAGGGGGTGCGCAGCCGGGCTAGGCAATTGATGCCAGGTAGCCGGTTAGCTTATCTTCCTCGACGATTAGATAGTGCTCTTCACTGATCTCAATCAGCCCCAGATTCCGAAATCTCTGCATAAACACGCTGATGCGAGGCCGCGTTGTGCCGATCATCTTCGACAGTTCTTCGTGTGAAATCCTCAGCTCGATCCGTGTGCTGCGAAGGCCTTTCTTGCCCAATTGGCTGGCCAGGTGCAACAAGGTCTTCCCTAAGCGTTGTTCGCTATCAACCGTCACCAGATTAGCGATGACTTCCTGTTGGTCTGCCACGCGCACGGCCAGATACTTGACGAAACCTTCAAGCAGCGAATCGATGGCCAAACGTTGAAGGAACTTTGCACACGGAACCTCTTTCAAGAGCGTGTCTTCCATTGCGGTCGCAGTTTCCAGCCGCCCCGCTATCCCCGACAGGCACAACTCGCCGAAGACATCTCCTGAAGCGTGGATAGCAAGCAAACATTCTTTGCCTTCAGAAGAGAGCATAAGCAGCTTTACCTGCCCGCTCTCGATGAAGTAGACCATCTCGTCTGGCTGTCCACAGATGTAGACGTTTGCGTGTTTCGCGATCTTGATGGCGCGCGAGTTCCTGGCCTCGCGTTGCAACGACTCGCGCATCTGTATTTTGAATAGATCCATCCCCGGATAGTCTTGAATCATCCTTCGACCCTTCCGTTCGGGCGTTTACGATGACTGTTAATTACCCTTGGGGCCAATGAGGATGTCATTGCTCTCTAACCTCCAACGCTGTCGCAGTGTGTGCTCATGATCCGACCGCTTCTCCTGCAACGTCTGTTCCGAGGATAGTTAGTATTTAACCAACTTGAAGGGCCTCCTGAGAGACGCTTCCCCTAAGCAATCAGACCAAGATTCGGACTTTCGAAAACGAATCTCCGAAGCAGATCTCCGAAGGCTGCCTGCAGTGCCACGCCGGCAAGGAAGAGCACAACAACTACAAGCGAGGCGAGCACTGGCGCAA
>JBBPIH010000110.1:0-5853 GCA_038040455.1 Acidobacteriota bacterium | reverse complement strand
GGACCTTGGACCTTGGACCTTGGACCTTGGACCTTGGACCTTGGACCTTGGACTTCTGAGCGGCCGTCATTTTAGCACCGATGAGTACGAGGCGGAGAATTTTTCTGATCGGCGGCGCTGCTCTTGTGCTGCCAATAGTCGAGATTCTGCTGAGCAGTCTCGGCGTTGCGCTCCCCTATCGCGTCTTGCTTGCTGCTGTGGGAATCGCGGCGATCGGTTTCGCGGCGGCGCGCGAATTCCGGCGCGTATTCACCGACCTGGGCGCGATACGCAGCGCAATCGACGATACGGCTCGAGGCGAATTCGACAGCCCGATTCGAGTCTCACGCCGGGACGAAGTCGGGGCGCTCGCAGACGCGGTGCTTACGATGCGCGACCGACTGGCAGAGATGAGCCGAAGGCTGGTGGAGTCGCTGCGCATCGAATCCCTCAACATCCTCGGCTCGATCGTGGTGCACGATATGAAGAACCTCTCGTTCCGGCTGCGCGCCGTCGGCCAGAACCTCGAAGCCAACTATACCGACCCTGCTTTTCGCCGGTCGTTGGTCATCGCGCTGAACGACACCACAGAGAAGATGGATCGGATGGTCCGCCGCTTCCGCGAGCGCAAAGAGATGGTGGTGGTCAAGATTCGCATCGATGTGAACGAATTGATGCGCGGCGCTCTGACCGGTGTGCGCCGGGATGCCCGGCGCATCCGAATCACCGAGGAATATGGAGAACTGCCGCTCATATGGGCCGATGCCATGCTGCTAGAGAACGCGCTGTTCAACATCGTGGACAATGCTCGCGATGCGATGCCGCGAGGCGGGCGGCTCGCCGTGCGCACGCGGCTGGTCGAAGACACCGAGAACGGACACCGCCACGCGCTAATTGAGATAGGTGACACCGGCGTCGGCATGTCAGAGGAGTTCATACGCAACGAACTGTTTGCGCCGTTTGTCACAACCAAGCCTCGCGGCCTGGGGCTGGGACTTTATAACAGCCAGCAGATCATCCGGATGCACGACGGCGAAATCGCTGTGCACAGCGAGCCGGGAGCTGGAACGGCCTTCGGCATTTATTTGCCGATCACTGATTAGTCCAAGGTCCAAGATCCAAAGTCCAAGGTCGAACTGGCCTTTGACTTTGGACCTTGGACCTTGGACCTTGGACTAGGGATGCGTAACAAACTTCTGATCATCGACGACGACCGGATTCTGCTAGACCAGTTAGCGTGGGCACTGAAGCAAGACTTCGAACTGATTCTATGCTCGGACCGCGAGAGCGGACTGAAGTCGGCAGCCGGCGAGCACCCCGATCTTGTGCTCTTAGACCTGCACCTGCCTCCGTCGCTCGCGCTCGGCGATGGGCTGCAGAACATTGTAGACATGCGGCGGGCAAATCCCGACTCGGTGATCATCGTAATGACTGGCGACGAGAAGACTGACACTCCACTGCACGCAATTGAAGCCGGCGCTTACGACTACTTCCGCAAGCCAATCGATCTTCGCGAGCTGCGGGTCATCATCAACCGCGCGATCGAGCGTCAGCGAATCGAACGCGAAAACGCTCGCCTAAGACGCGAGATCGAAGGGCGCTATTCTTTCTCTCAGATCATCGGCTACAGCGAGGCGATGACCGAAGTGTTCGGCGCGATCCGCCGAGTCGCCGACAGCAGCGCGACGGTCATCGTGCGCGGCGAGTCGGGCACCGGCAAGGAGCTTGTCGCCAAAGCAATTCACTACAACTCGTCGCGCAACGCCGGTCCCTTCATAAGCGTCAACTGCGCGGCGCTGCCGGAGACGCTGATCGAAGCCGAGCTGTTCGGACACGAGAGAGGGGCGTTCACCGGAGCGCTCGGCACAGTCGAGGGCCGCTTCGAGCGCGCGGATGGCGGCACGCTGTTTCTGGATGAGATCGGGGCGCTTGGCGTGCCGCTTCAATCAAAGCTGCTGCGGGTGATCGAGGAGCGCGAAGTCACGAGGCTCGGTGGCAAAAGGACCATCAAAGTCGATATACGATTGATCACTGCAACCAACGAAAACCTCGAAGAGGCCGTCGCGCAAGGCCGATTCCGCGAAGACCTGTATTATCGCATCAACGTCGTGCCCATCTTTCTCCCTCCGCTTCGTGAGCGGCGGGAAGACGTACCGCTGCTCGTCGGGCACTTCGTACATCGCTACTGTCAGGAGCACGGCGTGAAGGAGAAGCACGTGGACCGTGAAGTAATTCTTTATTTGACCGACTACAGTTGGAAGGGAAACGTGCGCGAGTTGGAAAACTTGATCCAGCGGCTTGTGCTAATGACTGACGAAGACACGATCATGACCTCGCACTTGCCGCCTCACATCCTGAACGAAGCGCCCAGGTTCAAGTCGACGAGCACCGTCGATCGCCCGCGCTCCGATCCAATCATTCCTGAAACCGGGCTCAATCTTGACCAGGAGGTTGCGCGCTACGAGTACGAGTTGCTCCGCGAGGCGCTCGAGCGGGCGGGCGGCGTAAAGATCAAGGCGGCTGAGATGCTGGGTTTGAACAAGGACAAGATGAAGTACCTGTGCAAGAAGTATAACCTGTGACTAAATGTTCAGAGTTCACCCCTCAGGTTGCGCGCGTCCGAAGTTCGCAAGCTGAAGCTTGAACTCTGAACGGCGGGAAGAATTTGCCCCCGGGGGTAATGATTCCCCCTGCGAAGGGGCAAATACTACCCCACAACCCGAACCGCCTTCGTTCAGCGCAAGAAAACCCCGCATTGGCCATGGCATCGCAGTTGCTCTACACATCCCTGAGATCGCAGGTTGATCTCAGTTCATTCAAACATAAAAGGAGAGAACCGCAATGGCAGAAAAGAAAGAAGTCACGATCAAGCTTACGGACGAACAGCGCAAACAGATCAAGGGAACCACCGGTCAGGAAATCAGCGAGCTCAAGTTTGAAGCGGTGGAAGACCGCGCGAACCCGCTCAGGTTTTTCGCTGCGACCGAGCGCGCCAACCCGCTTAGCATGGAAGTTGAGGCCGAGCGTGCCAACCCACTGGCGGCTGAAAAGTTCGATGACCGCGCCAACCCGCTGGCGGCCGCGAAGTTCGATGCCCGCGCCAACCCGCTCAACGTGGGAGTTGAGGCCGAGCGCGCCAACCCGCTCAACGTGGGAGTTGAGGCCGAGCGCGCCAACCCGCTCAACATCGGTGTCGACGCCGAGCGAGCCAACCCGATGTCGCTCACGTCCGACGAGCAGTAACGAGTCGCTACACGGCAGCTTCACTGACCTCACGCGACATGGGCTCGATCCAGGCCCGTATGGCCGCCACGGTAGCCGTAGACTTCAAGGCTGGGTGATGTACCATCCCCATACTTGAGTCCATGCTGCGCGAGGCGGGTCGTGCGGGCTTTGATTGATTCTGTTTTAGCAGCAGGTTAACCAATGAAAGGCAATCAAGAAGTCGTCGTTAAGCTTACTGAAGAGCAGCGCGAGCAAATCAGAAAGGCTACGGGCAAAAACATCGGAAGCGTTTTGTTGATCGAGATGGTTTACAGCGAGCCTCCCCCGGACTGCAGAGGACCTCAATCAAGTCAGACCCATCTCACCACCATATCTTCGACCTGAACCAATTGCGCATGCCGCGCCACACGCTAGCAGCGAGCGGACGTTTGTTGCCGTAGATCTTGACCTGGCCGCTCATACCCGGCTTTATTGCAGCCGTAGCCTCTTCAATTGCGATCACTGCCACGAAGCGGGTCAGCGGTGCTTCGAACCGCGACGTAGCTGCCGCTGCCGCCTCAGCTTGTTCTTTCTCCGGCAGTTTCTTCGCGGCGCCTGATTTCACGGGACTGGTTTTGGCTGCAAACATCGTTTGCTCGTTCGCCTTTTCATAGACAGCCACTGGAGAAAGACGCTGGTGTAGCTCGGAGGCAGGCGCAAGAGTAACGACGTGTCCGCTAACGTCGAGTTCGGGCGCTGCATTGAGCCGCAACGAAGCTGAAGCGCCCACCCGAACGTCCTCGAGGTCCCAATCGTCAATAACTACGCGTACTCGGGCAGCGCCGGTGCCTGCGATCTGGCAAAACTCCTCTCCCCGCTTGAGCATCTCGCCGACCTTTTCCCTGACCTTGTGTGTGACGACCACGCCGTCGGCGGGAGATATGATTCGAAGCTGCTCAAGCCGGGCCTGGGTCTCAGCAAGCGCGCCCGTGATTTGGTCACGATGCCGTCGAGCTTTAAGCGATTCGGCAGTGGCCCCCTGCGCCTGCTGTTGCATTATTTGTCGATCGAGCAAAGCCATTTCAGCCCGTAGCGAATCCCGCTTCTGTTCGAGGTCCAGATCTCGCATCACGGCAAGCAGAGCGCCTCGCCGAACCGCGTCCCCTTCGTTGACCGCAACGCTGCCGATAAATCCTTCGGTGGCGGCGCGAATCGGGATCCGATCCGAAGGCTCGATCACAAATGTCGTTCGATGAGAATACGGCAGTGGCAACAAGACAAAAAGCGCAAGCGCTACGGCCAGCGAAGCTCCGGCGATGGCAAGCGACTTCGGTTTCATAAGGACCTCCCGTTTGTCGACGAAAAGAAAGCGGACGCCCTTCCACAGCGACTTCAGTTTTTTCCGCAGAAGACGGTAAGCCAGCAGCAGAAAGATGAACACGCCCACCTCTGGGAACATCAGGTTGATGTGCCGATTGAAAAAAAGCAGCACGAGCACCAGGATCAAGATGCGATAACACATGGCCAGAACGCCATAGGTGAACAGGATGTGTTTGCGACGAGGCGTGTAGTCGGGAAGCGCTGCCGGTGCGCGAAAGATGTATTTGCGCGCGAGCGCGCCGACATATTTCGATGCGTCGTCGCTAAGGTTGGGAATCTCGAGGTAATCGACCAGCGCGAAGTATCCATCCAGCTTGATCAGCGGATTCATGTTGATGATGATCGACGACAGCCCCGCGACAAGCATGAACGTAAACGCAAGATCGTGTAGGAAGTAGCCAGGGGTTGAGAAGTACCAGACGAACGATGCAATCGAACAGATGATCAGCTCGACAAAGGCTCCGGCGAAAGTCACCCACAACTTCGCCGCCTTGGTCTCGAACGTCCAGGCGTCGGTGACGTTCGCGTAGAAAGCCGGCATGAAATAGATAAACATGAAGCCTAGCTCGTGCACCTCGCCGCCGTAGCGCTTGCACGTCAATCCGTGTCCGTTCTCGTGGAACACGATAACGGTGAACAGGACGGCGACGAACATGACAATGTCGCTCACGCCCTTATCTTGAAATGAATAGAGCTCCGAAAGCCCCGTGCTGATAACTCCCCAGTTCGAAATGATGATGATCGCCGCCAGGCTGAACAACACAAAACAGGAGATGACGAACGGGCGGCTCCAGATGAACCCGATTCGCTTGATCAGTCGATTGTAGAACTGGTCGGGATCAAAAGCGGGAAAACGCATGTACAGCACGTCGCGGCTCTCTGTCTCAACTTTCAGCTTGCGTTCCTTGCGCAGCCGCTCGAGCAATACCAGGCTCTTCTCCCCGGCGGAGCGGTCCAACAGGTCCTTCTGTTTTAGCGACTCGAGGAACTCGCCAATCATCGAGCCGGTCAATCGAACGCCGGTTTCAATCGCCAGAGATTCCGCTATTTGATCGTGGTCGTGCGAGCCGTCCAGGTACTTAATGACCGTGTGTTCGAGCGGTCCAAATCGATAATACTTGAAGGCCACCGGGTCCTTAACTACGTAGGTCACATCTCCTCTTTGAACCTGGCGGATTATTTTTATGTCTGAGCGGATCTTGTCCATGGGAAAAGTTCAAAGTCCAAAGTCCAAAGTCCAAGGTCCAAGGTCCAAGGTCCAAAGTCCAAGGTCCAAGGTCCAAGGTCCAA
>JBBPIH010000004.1:0-191855 GCA_038040455.1 Acidobacteriota bacterium | reverse complement strand
GTTCAGGTTTTGACACGGTCTCTGAACGCCTGGGCTAATGGAAAAACTGCCGTCGGTGTCGTTCAGGTTTTGACACTCGGTCATTAGGTCCCTTACCTCCGTTCGGTATCCGGGAAAAACTGCCGTCGGTGTCGTTCAGGTTTTGACACGGCCTTTGAAGGTGGCGTTAATGGGGAACTTGTATTTGCACCCTTCGGTTCATCTGCCGGATTGGCCGAAAATTGACACTGGTCACAGTTCCTCGTTATGCTGTCTGAGTTCGCATAAACACTTGCCCGCGTAGCTCAGTGGATAGAGCGCTTGCCTCCGGAGCAAGAAGTCGCAGGTTCGACTCCTGCCGCGGGTACTAAATTCAGTAAAGGGTCGCTTAGCGCGGCCCGTTTCTTTCGGGCATCGTTGTTTGGAGACGGAAACTCTTGAAGATCGCTACGTGGAACGTGAACTCGGTGCTGGCGCGTTTGCCGCAAGCGGTGAGATGGCTTGAAGCCGCTAGTCCTGACGTCTTGTGCATGCAAGAGACCAAGTGTGTCGACGAAAGGTTTCCCGCCGAAGAGTTCGCCCGGCTCGGATACCTTTCTGAATCGTTCGGCCAAGCTGCCTACAATGGAGTCGCGATCCTCTCACGTGTGAAGTGCGAACGGGTCAGCCGCGGCTTGCCAGACGACGAGCCAGGCGCTCAATCTCGTGTTCTTGCGGCGACCATAGGGGGCATCCGCATAGTCAACGTCTACGTTCCCAACGGGCAGGCCGTCGGCGCGGACAAGTATTACTTCAAGCTCGAATGGCTGCGCCGGCTGCGAGCGTTCTTCGATTCGTGCTATCAGCCTGGCGAGAGCGTTCTGCTGTGCGGTGATTTCAATGTCGCAACTGAAGACCGCGACGTGCACAATCCGGAGTTGTGGCGGGGCCGCATCCTCTTCAGCGAACCTGAGAAAGACGCAGTGGGCCGCGTGAAGCAATGGGGGTTCGTGGATGCGTTCCGAATGCACAACCAGGAAGCGAATCAGTATTCGTGGTGGGACTATCGAGCGGGAGCCTTTCGCCGGAACCTCGGACTGCGAATCGATCACGTGTGGGTGACCGAGCCGCTTGCCAAAGAGTCGACTTCTGTCTTGATAGACAAAGAACCGCGCCGCTGGGAGAAGCCTTCCGACCACGCGCCGGTCGTCGCGGATTTCAGATTGGATCGATGACTACACTCAAGAGTTAGGCGCGAGGAGCCATCGTGTTCAAGCGTGACGTTTGTTAATCCAGACAGTATTTAGTAGTCCGTGCCGCTTGCTTGTTTTCTTTCGATGAACTAAGGAGAATAAACCGAAGTAAGCTGGACCTGAATCGCGGAAGGGTGATAGAAAATTGGCGGAGAAGGAGGGATTCGAACCCTCGATAGGCCTTTACAGCCTATAGCGGTTTAGCAAACCGCCGCCCTCAGCCACTAGGCGACTTCTCCCTCAAAGACTTGAGGGAGTATAACGGACGCCCTTGGGGCTATCAAGCAATGCCGTAGCATAGAGTTTAGTCCGTGCACACCGGTATAGTCCGTTTTTGCGAGCTAGACCTGAGCCCCAAACACAGACCAAAAAAGTCTATGCTAACCCCGGCGTTCGATTTGATCGCGAGGTGTAAAATGCGAAGACCTAATCGTTTCATTCTCGTTTTGCTGTGGGCCGTGGCGACCGTCTTTCTGATGATGTCTACTGAAGGACGCCCGACTGCTCAAACAAAGTCTGCTTCAACTTCCGGGAAGATTGTTGTTCCAAAGATCTGGGACGCAAAGCAACTGGCTACATGGGCCACTCCGGTCGCCGGTGTGAACGCCACGCCAAACTTCTACAGTGAAGAAGAGTACTATGCTGCGCCTGTGGACAACCTGCGCACGTACCCGGTCTATCATCCCGACTTCGAGCCAAAGGGTTATCGCGAGTCGCTCAAGAAACAGGGGCCGCAGCCGATGATTGAACCGGCAAAGCTCAAGACCGATCGCGACTGGGTCGAAGCGGGCCGCCGCGTCTTCGAAGGGCTCGATTTTCCAGTCACTCGAACCGACGATCCGCGCATCTTCAAGTATCTCGGCGACCGCGAGGCCATCAAGAAAGACCAGGCGGAAGTAACGAAGGACGGTGTGATCCTCGGGATGCGCTACGTTGTCGACAAGGAAGGCAAACTGAAAGTCGGCCTCGCCGATTGCGCCGGCTGTCACTCGCGGCTCATGCCTGACGGCAGCGTTCTGTTGGGAGCGCCCACCAAGAATTTCGCGCCCGAGGGCATCGGCATACTTGTGGAAGGGTTTGGCCGGGATCTCGAAGCACGCAAGATGACCATCAACGAGCTGGAGTACGCCAATTACGCGACGCCTTGGGTCAAGGACGATATACACGCGCGGTTCAAGACGATGAACCCGGGAGAGATTTTTGAGGTGGACGGGTTCCCGATGAGCGGAACCTTCGCCAGGTTCAACGGCAGCCCGTACTACATCACCAAGATTCTGGACCTAAACGGGATAAAAGACCTTCGTTACATCGACCACACAGGGACGCATGTGAATCGCGGACCCGAAGACATCGCTAGATACGGGATTCTGGTGAGCACCGCTGACGACGGTTCGATAGGGCCTCACAAGTTCTTCAACGATGAGCAGCGGAAGCTCAAATATCGGTTTCCCGACGAAGCTATGTATGCGATCGGCAAGTTCATCTACTCGCTAGAGCCGCCGCCGAGCCCGAACAAGTTCGATGATGTTGCGCGGCGCGGGCAGGAAGTCTTCAAGAGCGAAGGCTGCGCGATGTGCCACACTCCTCCGCTATACACTAACAACATGCTGATCCCGGCTGACGGGTTCACTCCGCCGAAGGATGATCCGCGCACGGCGAAGCTTCAGGTGATGAAAGGAATGCGCGTCGGAGTTGACACGTCTCTTGCGTTGAAGACCCGAAAGGGAACTGGATACTACAAGGTGCCTTCGCTGAGAGGGCTTTGGTATCGTGGGTTGGTTGAGCACTCGGGGTCGATAGCTTCGCTCGAGGAATGGTTTGATCGAAAGCGATTGAGCGACGACTACGTGCCGAGCGGATGGAAAGGCCCTGGTGTGAAGACTCGCGCGGTGAAGGGTCACGAGTTCGGCCTTGAGTTGTCGCCTGACGATAAGCGCGCGCTGGTTGCGTTCCTGAAGACGCTCTAACAGGTTGCTGAAAAAGGAATGCCGACACATCTCACGTCGGCTACCGATAATCCCACCAACGCAGTTGGTGGATCGTTCAGACTTAGCCTACAAAACAGATTGCTGCACGGCCTCCCGAATCCCACCAACGCAGTTGGTGGATCGTTCACACTCTGCCTACAGTGACTGCGTTGGCCGGGATTCAAAAGCGAGCGAGCGCCAAAGTAGGTCAGGTATGAACAATCCACCAACTGAGTTGGTGGGATTCAGGAAAAAACCGGGCAGCAAGCGGCGCCATCGTAGGTCGAGTATGAACGATCCACCAACTGCGTTGGTGGGATTGCCCGCGGCTGCGGTGCTTGCCTTTCGTTAGGCATGAAGCTCCTTGGATTTGAAGAACTCTAAGCGGCAACTTCCACATAATCAACACGGCTTGACGGCTCTGGAATAGGCAATCCATCTTCGCGAAGTCCGCGCAAATGAAACTCGATGGCTTCACGGATTTCCCTTTCAGTTGCTTCTATTGTTTTTCCAGTCGCCACGCAACCGGGTAAATCAGGAACATAGGCTCCGTAGTTATTCTCGGCTTTTTCGATCACGATCGCATATCTCATATCTTACTCTCCTTGTTTCTTCAAACCAGCTTGTCGCAAAACGCTGTTTAGAGTGCCAATCGGCAAATCATCTTTGGGTTACCAGGAACAGTCACTGTGTCATATCCAAGAGAGGTTCTAAGCCACTAACTCTCTCAGCCGCACTCTCGCCACGGGAAAGCGAGCCGCAACTTGTTCCAATGCATCCTCGGCACCACAGCCCGGTTTGGGTCCAGCGACACATTATTCGCCTGCTCATGATCTCGCATCTCTTTCGAAGAACACCTCAACTGGGAAGAACACCATACACTTCATAGTAATAGGCTATCTCTAGGATCTCCCACAACTGACTCTGGAAGTTGGTTAGCTGTGCCAAATCTAAATCCAAAAAAGCAAGTCGAACTGAAAGTGTTTCACCGGTCCTTTCGGAGGCTTCAGGAAAATAGAATGACGAGGAGAGCAGGGATTCGAGTTGCCGGACCAAGTCTGCCTCAAGCCAATCACAGAGCGCACTGTAATCGCCTTCAACGGTCTCTGGTATGACTCGACTCCTCAGTACACGATCGATACCCAATCCAAAGGTAATAACGATCGGCTCGTATCCCTCCCGGTCTGACGCTGGAACTGCCTGTAGAGCAGCTATTACCTCATCCCTTGAGACCAAACCCTCTTCTAGTGCTACTTGCAGCCTACCGAGCAACCTATCCTTTTTTTGATTCTTGACGAAGCGTTCCTCTTCTTCCCTTGCCGTCGTTGCCTTACTCCTGGCGATGCTTACGAAGTAGAGGACTGCCCCGCGCTCAAAGAGCGTCTCACCCTTTTTGAGGTTGCAACGGGAGTGCGAAGGAAGCCAATTGCAGTAGTCTTGAATATCGAAGTCTAAGCCCAGGTCGTACTCGCGTAATACTCTCTCAAGTTCTTCCGACCTGGTGAGGAGGGCTTCTGGAACAATGTGGTCCACCCACAAGTCACCAAAAGCTAGAGGTTCTCCACAGTAGAGACATCGCTCCTTGTGAGCTCGCCATAGCGCGAATCTTCTTGCGGCTGGAATGTTTTGCTTGCTCATTTCACAATCGAACTGTTCAGCCTGCGAGAGGGCCAGTCACCGCATGACGGCTGAGCTCGCTCGGAGTGGGGCACTCAAATAACCACAAGTACCACTCGCAACTTGCTGGAATGACCTATCGAGGCGTGTTCTTCCCGGCATCCACGTTTGTCTACTCGCTGTCCTTGGTATCGGTTAACAACATGTCTAGAAGCATCGCCGCTTCAACGCAATTGTGCCCACTGCGCATGTGCTGCAAGGCGTAGTCCACTAAGGCATTCCATCTGGCACCGCCATGGGCTCGAAAACGTCTCGATACGAAAAAGTTGTAGGCCAACCTTATCGTTGCCGCGCAGGGGCCTACAATACAAGTCTTGTTCAGATACGACGACGAGGGTTGATGTGTCGGGTCAAGATAGCCTTCAAAGCGATTCAAGACAGAAATGGCAAGTTTGGGTCGATGCTCAATCGCAGGGTCGACGATCTCCGGAAGTAGAATCGGCGCGTTCTCCTCAGTTGGCACTTCATCATACACCCACGCACCCGAATTCCACTTCTTGTGTAACCAAATCAGCGTGCGCGCCAAACGCTTGCGCGCGTTGTCCATGGCATTGGAATCCAAGCTAAGATGTGTTCCTTCCTTGATGCAAGTGGAAAGAAAGCCGGCGGCGTATGCTGAACCCCATAGATCCTCATCAGGGAAATCGACATTGCACTGTCTCCAACCACCCTCCTTCGTTTGCATGTCTGAACCAGGGTCTAGCATCTTGCCCAGAATAACCTTTGGCATGCTCAAAGAGTTATCAATGGCCAGAAGTATTTGGACTGCTCGAATTGTATGCCTGTAACTTATGACCGATTCTCTACGGGCGGAAGTTACGGGATTAGTAAACCGATGTGCTCCCATGCTGATATGAATCCAGCCATCGTTGAATAGACCCAGTATTCCAGTCTTCGTTAGGTCTAGCATCTCTGCGACTGGCAGTTTCTCCCTGTGCTTTACGAATACGAATACCGGCCATCCAGTCAGGTAGAGTCTGGGCTTGGTATCGAGTTTTTCCTTAGTGGTTTGATATCTCTCTTCTTCCGATGTGCGTTGCCCGCGACCAAACTGGCAGTGATGCAGGCCTGAATGGTCTTGGTCGTTTCTCAGATAACTAAGCAGCGCGTCTATGGCCTGCGCCTTGTCAGAAGGAAACTCTTGAACGGTGCTACTTGGATTCTTTGCCGATTCTCGTGGCTTGAATGAAGCAAGCCTTCTACGGCGCCATCTTCGCCATTTTTCGTAGAAGTAGCCAAGCGCCGCAACACCGCCAAGTATAGTTGCAATGATAGCAGCGAATTCCATAAGTCATCTTAGGCGCGTTGACAAAAATCAGTCACACACCGGATTTCGCGAGCGGAAGTAAGCCCCGCAATATGAATAACCACCATTCCTACAGATCGCTGTCTTCTTCCTTGTCCGGTCGCGACTCATCAGGCTTGCGCACCCTCAGCACGGTAGTGAACGTATCCGAATACACCTTCTCGAAGTCGCCGCTGTCCTCAGCTATCTGCACGAAGTCCGGGTGCTCGTTGTCGGTGAACACGTACTCGGCTCCAAACCGGTCGCGGATCAGCGGCGCGGGGTTGTCTTCCTCGCCGAGAGTGATCTTCGCGTACAGCTTCCACAACTCGGGATCGCGATCGTACAGGTAAGTCGGATCGAGCCCTACAATGTAGGTGTTGTTCCAGCTGTAATAGAACAGCATCGGAAAGTCATCCCAGTCCGTGTTGAAGATCATCGAGCCCGGTGGCGTGTTTGCAGCGATCCATTCCGCCGCGCCTCGATAAGCGAACGGGTCCGTCTCGCTCTTAACGTCTTCGCGCGCTTGCCAGATACACCCGCCCATCCAGAGGATCGCGGCTACCGTGACAACCGCCGCCGCGACCGCCGCAATAGCTCGATCGCGCGTTCGAGCCAACCACGCGAGCTTCACGGCTTCAAGCCTCGGAGTAATCGTGAACGCAGCGAACACGACTGCGAACGGCGGCCAGTACTCGATGAAGCGCCGCGACTTGAACACCAATAACAAAAACATCACCGACACGATCAAAAAGAACAGCGGCTTCGGGTCGCGCACACGCTCTCGATACTCAAACGCTAACAACGCAACCAAGTAGATCGCGAACGCTACGGCGCTGATGCCGAGCATCACCCAGGTTTCGTACGGATACCACTCAACGCCTACGTCTACCGAGTAGGTACCGGTGTACTTCATCAACAAGTGTTGGCGGAGCAACGTGAGGTTCTTTGGGAAGTAAGGATTGATCACCAGCCCGGCGGCTATCCCGATTGCCGAAGCGAGCGCGCCCCATAAATCTATTCGGCGCTCGGACAAATAGACCGTGATCGAGTAGGCCACCGTAAAGGCAAGCATCAGCGGGAACAGGCTGTAGGACCAGACAAAGACGAAGGAGAGCAGCGCCAACCAGAGATGCTTGCGCTTGAGGATCAGATAAGTCCCGAGGCCCAGCAACGCAAGCGACAACGCAGGCGCTCGGGTCATCGACATGCGGTAAAGGAAATGCTCGGAGCCGGCGACCAGCGGCGCAAGCCATAGCCATCGATATCGAACTCGATAAGAGACCAGCAGCGCGAACAGCGAAACAATTCCGAGGCTTGAAAAGACAACCGCCGCGAGCTTGGCGCCTACTCTCAGATCACCCAGGGTAAAAGGCATCAGCAGCACGTGGAACAGGTAATGATGATCGACGTAGTTCGGCTCGTTGAGGGTAGTGAGCGGCAGCGCTTTGAAGGCTGGAAGGTGCGGCCAATTCTCACGCAGCATCGTAGCCCAGCGGATGTGATAGTAGCCGTCGTTGTCGAGGATCGCAGGGCCGCCGAATTCGATCCAACCCATCACGGCGAGTATCACAGCGAGTCCGGCGGCGATCTCAAAAGCGGAACGAAGAGAAAGAGCAGAAGGGGAGAAGGGGAGAAGGGGAGATGGGGAGATGGGGACCGGAGGAACTGTGTCAATCACTCGTCACCTCTCCGCTTCTCCCCATCTCTCTGCTCCCTTTCTCCCCTTCTCCCCTTCTCCTGCTCTCCTGCTCCCTACTTGACACGTTCGGCGATTTGATCGACACGTTTCCCGAGCGCATCAAGCTGCTCGATAAACTGCTTCGCTTGATCGGTGTTCATCCCTCGAAGTTCAGTCGTTAGCGCCGTGATGCGCTGGCGAAGCGAGTCGGCGTCGCGCCGCGCTTCGCCCTTGGTGAAGGAGCGGTAGAACGATGAAGCGATGCGGCGCTCAAGTTCATCGGCGCCAGACTTAAGCTCCGCGAGTATCGCCGCGAACGCGACGCGCTGCAACCGATCGACTCGTTCCTCGCGTTCTTTCAGTCCTGCAGTTCGCTCGCCGAGTTCTTCAGTGCGAGCTTCGATCTGCCGCGCACGACGGTCGAGTTCCTTTTCGAGCGCTTCGGTGCGAGTCGCGAGCAGCGAAGCCTGGTCTTCGACTTTGCCGACTTGCTCGGCCGCGCGGGTCGCGCGAGTTTCGACCTCGCTCAGCTTTGTGCCGAGCTGCTTCTGAACGTTTTCGGCCGCTTGCCTGGCGGCCTCGGCCTGTCCCATCACTTCGCCCGCGCGTGCTTCTGCGGCGCCCACCCGCGAGCCGACACTTGAGATTTGCTCCGGCAGTGTCTGCTGAACCTGCTGAAGCTGCCCTGTAGTGCTCCTGATCGAGTTCAGTTCGCTGCGCTGACTCGCGATGATCTTGTATTGCTCTTTGAACTTCTTGTCGCTCTGGTAATCGTCCTCATCGAGCGTCTGTTCAAGCTCGCGCACTCGCGTGGCTAACAGAGTTTCTCGTGAGGCTTCGGCATCCAGGCCCGGACGGCGTGCGTCTGTGGAGCCTGCGCGAGAGAGGGTATCTCCGCTTTCGCTCAGATCGCGATCAGGTGATCCCCCGAAAAGCAGATTGGTGCGCATCACCGCGACCTGCGACGGCGGGTTCGCGCGCTCGCTGGTTAATTCCAGCGCATAGACTACACCCCAGAATGCGAACACGAAGAGTGAAGCGAAAATCGCCACCCGAAAAAACGCTCGGTGCACTCGCGATAAAAGTTTGAACGGCGCCTCGAAGAACGGGAGCGTCGTGATCTGGCCCCGTTCGGGAAACGAGCTGTGACGCTCCTCAGTGGAGTTCGAAGCTATTCGCTCATCTGAGTCTAGCGCGACGGATTCGCGGCGAACGCGACTACTCCTCGGCGTGCGCTTCAACAACGAGAACACGGGCGTAGCCGCGTAGGTCACCAGGAAGACGAGCGCGAGAAGTCCGAGCCACGCCAGCCCCCACGTCTTCATCGACGTGTTAATCGACCCGAGATACGCGCGGTACAATCGCTGATCGCGCTCTTTCAGATAAGGCTCGAGCTGCCAGATGCCCAGGAATTGCTGGTTTGCGGGGCCGGTCAAGGCAGCCACTTCCTGGTCAATTCGGTCTTCGGCGTAGATTCGATTGCGATCGAGATAATACGTTAACCACTCACGGAAGCCGTCCTGATCTTGTCCGCCATCCAGGTACTCGTTCATTATGCGCAGCGAATCCTTTTCATCAACGCGCGGTTGCCATGCTGCGTCGTCACTGGAAACCAGGCGCGAGGTTATCCACCGCCCGGGCCCGTTCCGAAAGTAACGCTCGTAGTCGAGCCGGAACTTCGCGTCGTTCATCAACCAGCTCGCCTTGACCCACTCGCCGTAGCTCACCACGTTCACTTCTCGTTCTTTCGCGAACTGTCCGAGCGAACCTGTGTGACGCACTGGATTTTTCGTCTCTTTGGCGCGCACTACCAGGAAGGTGAGGACCCCGGACAACACGAGGATCAGCAGCGTAAGGGAGAGCGTCGTCCGCCACGCGCGAAGGTACCTCCCCCCGCACATTACCAACAGCGCGAGCATCGGCGTCGCAAAGAAAAAGACAAAGATGAACACCCATAGGAAGACCGGTTGCTCGTGCGGCAGCACGGGGTTCCACTGCTTTGGAACCGGAGCGAAGCGAACAAACAGCAGCGTCACCAACCATATGAGCCCGAGCGCAAGCTGCTGGCCGGCCACGAGTATGAGGAAGACAGAGATTCGCGAGCCCCAGGGGCTGGCTTGAAAGCGGCGCAAAAGCGAGCGGTTGAGGCGCTCGTCTATTTCGTGGCGCAACGCTCGGAAATCTTCGTCCGTGGTTTCAAGTTGTGCGTTGTCCAGCTCGCGACGCAAACGAGCAAGCTTGATATTGGCGGCAAGCTTTGCAAAAGGAGACAACACTCGCTCGCTCTCGTCGAGAGCCGCCAGGTATTCGCGAAGAACGTCGGTATCACGCGTTATGACTGTTTCCATAGTTGGGGGTCAGGGGTAGGAGATCGCGGGCCGGGGTTTGAGAACGTTTCTCCGCGCCAACCCCCTCACCCCTAACCCCCAACCTCTATCTCTCATGTTTGAAAATTCTGAACTACTCTCAACTCCTCGCCGGTCACCGCGTCTATGTACACCGTCCATGAGAGCGACTTTCCAGCCACTACTTCCCAGGCCAGGTGGGCTTCAACCGCATCGCCCTTCTCGATGGGAAGGACAACCAGCCGCTTGACGCTCACTTCGGTTGGATCGCCGATCGGGGTTCGCTGCTCTCGGCCGGCAATGTCCGTATAGCTGAAAGTTCGGCCGACGACCTTCTTAGCGGCGAGGCCTCTTTCAATAGAAGGCTTCAAAGGTAGATCAACGACGGGGACAAACCTGTCGTCGAGCTGCAACAGCCTTCCGTCTTTGGTGATAACCGCGACCATCTCGCCGAAGTTGCCCGCTACGGGATAAGCATAGTTCCCTTGCCGATAGGTCAGCCGCTCAGTGTCACCTGACTCATCACTGCTGACCAGCGAAACAGTCGCCGGATCGGCTCCGAGCAGTTCGCGCCACCGATCGACGAATGCCTTCATCGCCGCGCGAAGAGCGAATGCTTCAGTGCCGGGTTCGGGGTTGGCGTTCAAAAGCTTTATACCGCCGGAGACGCCCAGCAGTGAGCGCGGAGTGCCGGTGATGGGATAAAGGTCCGGCGGCGTTGGCGGTACGCCGTAGGAGTCGAGCATCCGCCTCCACTCTCGTTCGGCTTTCGCCCGCCGATCGGCCGAGTCCTTAATAACCGCCGGGTAGTTCTGTTGGGCCGCGATGGGAACTTGCGGTGAGAGATCGCACCCGGTTAGCAATAGAGCTGCAATCAGAGAAGTGACAGTCAATAAGGTCATACGAACGCAGAAGCTGACGCGCGTCTCGGTGCTCATTGGGGCGCGCGCGGAGAAGTTCAATAAAGGATTATTCATGATTTCAAATCACCGGGCAAGGAAAGGCCCTATTGTTTGGTGGCAATTGTCTGATGCAAAAGATGGCCGCGGTGTTACAGTTGCTCGTGTATTGTGTACCGCAACAGAAGCTGTCCGGCCTACCAGCGGGCCTCTGAAAGGATAAATCCCTCGGGTATTATGCCTTATGCGTTTCGACTTGGTGTTGAAATGGATTCGCGGAGCACATCAGAATGAAGTACCACGTCACCCTTCAAACGAACGTAACGATGATGAGGATTCGCTCAAACCAGCCAGTCCTTTTCCCGACCCTATCGTAATCGAGTTCCGTGATGTGATCGACCTTCACGCGATCCCGCCCCGTCAGGTTCGCGCGGTGGTTGAGAATTATATTGACGAAGCACATCGCCGTGGCGCGCGCTGGGTGCGCATCATTCACGGCAAGGGAAGCGGCGTCCAGCGCGAGATGGTTCGCTCGATCCTCTCGCGCGCCAGCTACGTCGTGGATTATCGAGACGCGCCTGCGGAGTCGGGAGGTTGGGGAGCTACAGTGGTTACGCTGTCCGTCGATGATCCGAACCGCGAAAGCAAATGACAAGTTACTAAACTGACGACTGTTCAGGCGAAGGTGACTTCTCTCGACTGCTCAGCGGTATCTCATGGCAATTTCGTTCAAGGAGCCAGCCAATCACTCCGGATCACAGGTCTGGAAGGGTGGTTTACCCCCGCTGCTTTCGGATCGGACTCGGCCAGGCATCACCGTTGAAGACAGCGGGCGGGGGTAAACCACCCTTCCAGACCTGTGATCCGTTCCAGTTTCCGGGTTTAAGCACAGCCCCTTTTGAGCACAACCAGGGATGCTGCTCGATTAGAGCCGCACTGATTGCGCATTGCACACCTCCGGCTTGCTTGTGCTAAATTATGACGCGATGAAACGCTTGAATGTAAAACCTTACGTCGGCCTGCTGGTGTTGATAGCGCTATTCTCGGCGTGCTCGGGACCAACCGAGAACGCCGGCTCCTCGAACACCAACACTCCTCAGCAAGCTAACAGCAACTCTTCCGGGCAGCCTGATGTCGCTCAAAGCAACGCTCCGTCGGGCGCAGCGCTCACTGTGCAAACGATACCGCAACCGCCTACGGCTGTCGGCGATACCGTGAAGCCGGCTGAGAAGCCTGGCGCGGACTTAAACGCCAACACCGCGAACGCAGCAAGCGCGGGCCGCGTGCGCTTACCGAAACTGGTCGCGCCAGACAAGAAAGTAAATTTCGGCGAGCAGCCACAGAACAAGACTCTCATTCGCGCGATTGCCATCAGAAACGGCGGACGGGCCGATCTCAATATCGAAGCGGTGGTGCCAAGCTGAGGATGCGACACCGTGGACTACCCGAGAGTCCTCCGGCCTGGTCAGGTCGGCAAGATCAAGGTGAAAGTCGAGACGGGCAAATCGCCCGGCCCGCACACAAAGTCGATCACAATAAAATCAAACGATCCAAATGACCCCTCTCGAATCGTGTCGTTTGAGTTTGACGTAAAGGGCTGAGCGACGGTTTCTGCATGCTGAAAACAGAAATCCAGTACGACGAGATGCTGTCAGCGCTTGGCCGGAGTTTGCAACCTAACGCCATCCGCAAGCTCACCACGCTCCTCGGCAACCGTGAAGTGATCTCGCTTGCGGCGGGCGCGCCAAGCTTCGAAACCTTCCCGCTCGAAGAGCTCGCTGAAATCTCCGCGCGCGTCATACGCACGCGCGGCCGGTTCGCGCTGCAATACGGACCCACGAGAGGCCAGAGCGCTCTCGTCGAAGCTGTAGTCGCCAACCTTCATTCACGCGGCATCGAAAGCGCGAACCCGTCCCAGATCGTGATGACAACAGGCTCACAGCAGGGGCTCGATTTGATCGCTCGGGTGATTTTAGATCCGGGCGATGTCGCGCTGATCGAGCTTCCCAGCTACATCGGCGGAATCATCGCGCTGCACAACGCGGCGGCCCAGATGGTAGGCGTGCGCCAGGATGACGGCGGCATCGTTATCAGCGACCTGCGAGAGCAGATCGACCGCGTGCGTTCCGAAGGCCGCCGCATCAAGTGCATATACACGATTCCGAATTTTCAAAACCCCTCGGGCGTCACGCTGGCAGCCGAGCGCCGCACCGAACTGGTCGCGATCGCCGACGAGCACGACTTGTTGATCATCGAAGACGACGCTTACTTCGATCTCTATTTCACGGAAGACGCTTTCCGGCTCGTTCCGCTGGCCGCGCTGTGCCCCGACCGCGTCGTTTATCTGGGCACTTACTCAAAAGTGCTGGCGCCGGGCTTGCGAACCGCGTGGCTGCGCGCGCCTGAAGAACTCGCCGCCAAGGTCGAATTGGCCAAAGAAGGCGCCGACCTTTCTTCAAGCGTTCTCGACCAGGCGATAGTCATCGAAGCAATACGCGAGGGGTTGATCGAGCGGCGGTTGCCTGAGCTTCGCAAGTTTTACCAGGTCCGTTGCGCTGCGATGCTCGACGCGCTCGATCGTTTCGCCCCCAACGGATCGCGCTGGACCAAACCGGCCGGCGGGTTCTTCATTCTGATGGAACTTGCTGCGGGAACCGACGCGACGGCAATGCTATCAGATGCGATCGATAGCGGCGTCGCCTACGTGCCCGGCCAACCTTTCTTCGTCGATGGGAGCGGCGCGAACACGTTGCGGCTCGCATATTCGAGGGAGACACCAACAGCGATCGCGGATGGAGTCGAGCGGATGTGCCGTGTCTTTCAGAACGCAAAGGCGCAAGCGAAAGCTTGATCACATTCCAGTGACAGGTGCTGTTATTCTAAGAATGACAATCGTTGTCATCACTCGGTCACAATCGAGCATTGGCAGTTCATTTCCTCTTTCATTCTGGCTGAACCCGCCATCCAGTCATACCTGACCGTGCCAGCCTAATTGCTGATTTCTCCTGTATACACAACAGTGTTCCGCCGAGTTGATAATTCCGCTGATTCTGGAACGCCAATTGTAACGGACAGGCTGCCCCCGCCATTTTCACACAAATCATAAAGCACGAAGCCGAGTTGTTCTGTCGCCCTCAGCCCCTTCCGGAAGCCCCTGCGGTAGTTCCGGCCCGTCGCCGCTGCGCCGATGATCGAGGAGTTATCCACCCTTTTCATAAGCGCGGCGGCGATTTCTTTTCAGCCTTCATTTCTTGCACAGCGCTCGTCGGGTTTCCGGCCGATCGAGTAGTCCTTGCGACGACAAGGCCCTTATTCGTCGCAAGCACCAGGATGTCGCCTGAGAAAACAGGATCCGCCACAATCTCAAACTCCTTATCAAGTTGGTAGAAGTTCACACGGCGGCCGTCGGAATTCAGAAACACGGCAACGTAATCGCCCCGAAGCGGAGCAATCAGGCTCGCGTCTCCTTCGACTATCGGAGCAGAAGCGATTCGGTTTTCGAGCCGCCGTTTCCAGATTCGGTCACCGGTTGAACGAGAGAGCGCATAAACGAAGTTGTCGAACGACGCGACAAGCACGCGGTCGCCCACGAGCACTGGTGACGCTTCGACTGCGGCCCCGGTGCGCGAACGCCATCTAAGCTTTCCGGTCAGACTATCGGCCGAAGAAAGGTAGCCATCGCCAGAACCAAAGTAGACCGCGCGCTCATCGAGTGCGGGCTGACCGATGATCTTGCCGACCGCTTGATACTTCCACATTATCTGTCCGCGCTCGGGCTCGACGGCTCGCAGCGCGCCATCATCGCTTCCGAAATAGATCGCGCGATCGGTGATAAGAGCCCGGCCGTGAACCACGTCTTGGGTCTCAACTTTCCAGACCACATCGCCACTGCTTGACGCGAGCGCATAGAACGATCCATCCGCACTCCCGCCGTAGATTCGCTTGCCACCCGGCTCGAGAGGCGAGACGAACGGCCGCGGGTAATCTTTCAACCAGACCGTTAGCCCGGTAGCTTTGTCCACGGCGTGCAGCGAGCCGCCGGCTTCTGATCCGTCGTCTGCAACCTTGTGTGTGGCTATGTAGACTGAGTTCTCGCCAACGGCAACCGGCGCGCTGACGATTCCCCCAGGTTCACTCGTCCAAAGCAAAGATCCGCTCTCGCGATCCAGGCAAATGACGCGTCCACCTGCGAGTGGCAGATAGATGCGCTCGTTGTCGACCGAAGGCGCAAGCGTCGATGCGCTGTCGGTCAAATACTGCCAGGCGCGCTTGAACGGTAGCGCCAGGTGTGAGGTCGAAGTCGCCCCCGCCTCGGGGCGCGTGTCCCGCTCGGACGATCGGCCGCTCTTCTGTTTGGATTCAGCTTTTCTTTCTTGCCTGGTTTGAGATGTGCCGGTCGATTCAGGAGCGGACTGCGCCAGCGTAACAGAGTGGACGAGGATGATGATTGCGAGGATTGTCAGCGCTGAACGATCATTGAGTCTCCGCCGCATCTGAAAGGATTCTATCTGCGCGTGAACTGAACCGCCAAGGTTGCATGGGCTTTAGTCTGTTGGCCTTTGCTGAGACCCAAACAGTCTCAACGATGCGGACACAGACTAAAGCCTATGCTACCTGCTCAGCGAATAAAACCATCTGGGGCCGGGCACGCCTTCAATCCGCACGAAGTCTTCGACCAGAAAGCCCGCTTCGATGGCAGCCAGGAAAGCCGCGCGAGTCGCTTCTCGCCATTCAGTCCCCAGCTTCGGTTCACGCTCTTTGAGCGCGTTGATGTTGTGAGGTATCTCGATCGTGCATCGGGCGGCGGAGAGACCGCCGCTGAAATCGCCTAGCAGTGGGCGCAAGCCGTCGGTGTAGATCAGCGCTGATTGAATGGTGGCAACGCCCTCGCTCGAGGCGGCGGCAATCTGTGACGCTCGGTACGATGCCGTGCGCGAGAGGCACTGCTTGACGCGGGGGCTGTTCAAAAGCCAGCTCACCCACAACCGGTCCGTACTGAAACCCTTATGCAACGGGCTCGATGTCGCTTCGCCGTAGAAGTTCACCATGTAGCGCCGCGACACAACGCCGAGCTTCGCGAAGTTCAAATGGGCGTTCAGGCTTTGAAGAGGGTCAAATGTCCACGTAATTTCGTCGAGTCCCTTTGCGAGCGCTCGCTCACGCTGCACAAGCTTCAAGTAAAAGCCCGCCTGAAAGTTCCGATACTCCGGTCTAACCGCAAGCATGTGCGAATGCATCGACACGCGACCTTCCTCGAAGGCAGGAAACGCGTAAGCGAATCCTATCATGCAAGCGCCTTCGAACGAGCCAAGCACGATGCCCCCGGCGTGCTGTGTTGCGATGAGCGTCGCCGCGGGCACAGTGTCGAGGTCATTGAACCCCCACGCCTCCTTCTGAAGATCTTCGATGGCGTGATGCTCCGCCTCTCCCTCGACCTCGCGAATGTAGAAGTGTTTACCGTGAACATCCCATTCGAACATAGCCGCTCGCCTATCGTCCATGCTTGAAGCTGCCGCATCCGCAGATAGCCTTTTGTGAACAATAACGTCGCCAGTCTAGCCCGAGCCCCGCTGGTTGCCAAGGTGACGAAGCGCGAAGTGTCACTAGCACATGATATGTCCGCCTGAGTAGCACACGATATGTCCGCTTTCAGCGGCGTAAGGTAGGGCTTCAGCTAGAGTGGCTGGATGAAGATCTATCTAGAAGCTGCGATGGAGAAAGCGATGAAGATTCACGAGGTGATTCTGAGGCAATCGATAAACAGATCACGTGGCTGAATGCGGCCGAGATAATCAGGGTGAGCCCCCGTCAATTGAGGCGATGGCGAGCTGGCTGGGAGAAGCTTGGATACGACGGGTTGTTCGATCGACGACTCGGGAAGCCCAGCCCGAAGCGAGTGGCGATTGAAACTGTACAGGAAGTGCTCATATAAGATAAAGTTCTCGAACTGCCTTTGATTTTTCGGAGAGCTGCTTCAAGGCTCTCACTTGCGGATGAGTGTTTCGCGATCCTGCTGATGAACTCTGAATAAGGAGCCTTCTCAACCATGGCTGTCAGAACTCACGGACCGGATGTCATCACTGCTCCGACTGGTGACCTCGACAAACACCCCAAAGGGCTTTACGCGCTATTCGCGACCGAGATGTGGGAACGGTTCAGTTTCTACTCGATGCTCGCGCTCTTCACTCTCTACTTGATGGATTCCAAGGACGGCTTTAGCTGGACTCCGGCGCAAGCGACGAGCCTGTATGCGAACTATCTGATGTTCGTTTACGCCAGCCCGCTGATCGGCGGCTGGCTCGCCGACAAAGTCCTGGGCTATCGAAAAGCGGTTATGATTGGCGGCTTCTTCTTTATGGCAGGGCACGGGCTGCTCTCGGTTCCAGCGCTTTGGGCTGTCTACGCGGCGCTTACCTGTCTGGTCATCGGCAATGGATTCTTCAAGCCGAACGTCTCGACGATGGTCGGCAACCTCTACCCCGAAGGCAGCCACCTGAAAGACCGCGCCTACAATATTTTTTACATGGGTATTAACGTCGGCGCGGCGCTCGCTCCCATCGTAATGGAAATCGTAAAAGCGCGGTGGGGATTTCACCCGGCGTTCGCCGTCGCTGCTTTTGGGATGGTGATCTCCGTGACGATCTTGTGGCGCTTCAAGAAAATAGTCGAGGACCCGGCAGTCATCGAAGCGAAGAAGAGCGGCAAGTCACTGCCCACGGTCGGGCGCGGGGGCGAGATGGAGAAGGTCTCCGACGCCAGGCGCATCGGCGCGCTTATCGTTATCTTCCTCATCGTCATCGTCTTCTGGATGGTCTTTCACCAGAATGGCTCGACGCTAACGTACTGGGCTGACGATAACACGGACTGGGACGTGACCGGAACGATTTCAAACTCCATCAACCCGGCATGGGTTGTAACTCTCACCTTTCCACTCGTATGGTTCTGGAAATGGCTGGACAACAAAGGCAAGGAGCCCTCCACCCCGACGAAGATGGCCATCGGGATGACTTTGACAGGGATGTCGTTCTTCATCCTCTTCGGCGTGGCGAAGATGGGTGAAGCCAAGGAGGTTCGCCCCGACTTGTTCGCCAACGGCGAGTTCCGACTTAGTGAGCGCGCGCTTGAGTCATTGCGCACCGACGGCCTGCCGCAGGACCTCATCAACACGATCAAGACCGCAGTCGACCCTGAAGGCAAATTCATCGTCCTAAACAGAAAATTCGCGAAGGACGAAAAAGGCACCGGAGGGCAGAACCTCGCTGTGGCGCTCGAAAAGGTGCTCTCGTCTGATCAGGTCAGGCAACACGAGGCGGCATTTCTGAACCGAGGATACCTCTTCGTGGTTTCGCCATTCTGGCTGTTTCTCGCCTATGGGGTGCTCACGCTTGGCGAGCTGATGCTCTCGCCGATGGGGCTGTCGCTTGTATCAAAGGTCGCGCCGCTCCGGTTCCGTGGCGTGATGATGGGCGGCTGGTTTGTCGCTACGGCAATTGGCAACAAGCTGACGGCGATAGGCGTCTATTGGTCCATCTGGAACCAGTCGTCGTTCTTCATCATCCTCGGCACTATGGCGCTGGTGATGGCGGTTGTCTTGACGCTGCTTTTGAAACCGCTTAAGAAAGCTATGCCGGGAGTTTGATCACGCCGCTCCGGGACAGACGACAGCGGTCCGGTGATGCGTGAAACTGTTCGGGGAAGGTCTATGCGAAGGATCACAGGTCGGGAAGGGTGGCTTGCCCCCGCTGTTCCTGTTTAGCCTTGGAATTGCCTTTCAAACGAATGCGAGCGGGGGCAAGCCACCCTTCCCGACCTGTGATCCTTCGCACGGCAACTTGAATTTTCACCTTCCCGTCTCATCGCGTATTTCCGCGATGCAACCCGGACCGGATTCATGCAATAAAATGACAGTGAGCCCGTAGGACCTCTGAAACAAAGACTCAATCGTCTATGGACTCGCGCCGTTGCAGCGCCCCTCTTCCCGCCGCTGAAGCTGCTGGGCTATGATACAAACCCCGTTCGGGGCTGAACGATTCAGACTGCTCAAGATCTTGGAGGGCTCATGGATAATTCTGAAGTATGCTGGAAGCGGATTGCGATTCTCTGCCTAATTCCTCTCCTCATTGCAGCGCAGGTCGCTCCTGGTTTTGCCCAGCAAAAAGGCGCAATCTCAGCGTCCGCGAACGGCTCTGCCAACGGCAAGTTCGAGCTGACCATCGACAACATCATGCGAGGGCCCGGGCTTGTCGGCAATGAGCCCCGTGCGGTGCACTGGTCGCCCGATAGCCAGCGGATCTATTTTCAGTGGAAGCAAGCCAGCGAGCCGCGTGAAAAGGAGTTCGACACCTACGTCGTCAATCGCGACGGCAGCGGATTGAGAAAACTCACTGAAGAAGAAGCCAGGAATGCGCCTCCGCTCGGCGGCGAGACCTCAAAGGACAAGAGGCTCACTGTCTTTGTTGATGACAGCGATGTGTTCATCTATGACAACACCGCGAATCAGCGAAGGCGAATAACCAGCACCAACGACGCCGAAACGAACGTTCACTTCACGCGCGACCAGAAGCACATCTACTTTACGCGGGCGAACAATTTGTACGTGATGTCGCTTGAAACAGGCTCGCTCGTGCAAATGACCGACATCACCACTGGTGGCGCTGCGCCCGCTCCGCCGGTCGCAGGAGGCGGCTTCGGTTTTGGCCAGGGTCAAGGACAGGGCGGCGGCCAGCGCGCCCAGCGCGACTCGGCAGCCCAACAAAAGGGCACCGATAGTCAGGAGTATCTCAAGAAAGAAGAGCGCGACCTGCTGGACGTGATCAAGCGCCGCGCCGAGAAGCGCGAACGAGACGAAGAGAAGCGTAAACGTGACCGCCCGCGCAAACCCTTTCAGCTTGCCGCGCGACAGACAGCGGTGAACCTCCAGCTCGCGCCAAATGAGAAATCCGTCATCGCAACTGTGGTCGACGCGGGCGAGGGGGCGAAGAACACAATTGTTCCCAACTACGTCACCGAGACTTCTTACACTGAAGACATCGGCAGTCGATTGAAAGTCGGCGATACCCAGAATCGTTCGCGAATCGCGATCGTCGCCGCCGATACCGGAGAAGTGAAATGGGTTGATCACGGACAAAAGCAGGCGTTGGCCGCGAACACCGAGACTCGAACCGAGAGAACAGGAACTGACCAGCGCGAGGGTGACGCGCGCGCGCAGCAAGGCGGCGCGCGCAGCGGTCAAGACGAACGGCGCTCAAACGAGCCTCCCGAACGAGGCGTTCAACTCTCCCAGCCCATCTGGTCCGAAGACGGAACGAAAGCTGTGCTGATGGCGCGCGCCGCTGACAACAAAGACCGCTGGGTACTCGCGCTCGATCACGCAACCGGCAAGACGCGTGTGGTCGTTACCGAGCACGAGGACGCGTGGATCGGTGGTCCGGGGGCATTCACGCTTGGATGGATGAAGGATAACCAGAACATCTACTTTCAATCCGAGCGCACCGGCTACGCGCACCTGTACACGGTCCCTTATGAAGGCGGCGAGCCTAAGCAGCTCACCTCAGGTAAGTGGGAAGTGACCGGCGTCCAGATGTCCGATGACAAGAGCCGGTTCTTCCTGACGACGAGCGAAGTGCATCCGGGCGAGCGTCATTTCTACATGATGCCGATGGATGGGAGCGGGCGAACGAAGGTCACTTCAATGCCTGGCAGCAATCAATCATTTGTTTCGCCGGATGAGAAGATGCTGGCGTTGATCTATTCGTACAGCAACAAGCCGCCTGAGCTTTACATTCAAGAGAATCGGCCCGGCGCAACGGCTACCAAGGTCACGTCATCACCCGCGCCTGAGTTCTGGAACTACGGCTGGATCGAGCCGCCAATCGTCACTTTCAAAGCTCGCGACGGCGCCGAGGTCCTCGCGCGATTGTACAAGCCGAAGGCCTTCAAGAAAGGCGGCCCGGCGGTGATATTCGTGCACGGCGCCGGCTACGCGCAGAACGTGCATCGCTACTGGTCGAGCTACTATCGCGAATACATGTTCCATCACCTTCTGATGGAGAACGGCTTCACGGTGATGGACGTAGACTACCGCGCATCGTCGGGCTACGGCCGCGATTGGCGCACGGCGATCTATCGGCACATGGGTGGGAAAGACCTGGACGATCAGGTCGACGCAGCAAAGTGGCTCGTCAGCGAGCAAGGCGTTGATGCGAAGCGAATAGGGATTTATGGCGGAAGCTACGGGGGGTTCATCACGCTGATGGCGCTGTTCACGCAGCCTGATGTGTTCGCGGCGGGCGCAGCGCTCAGGCCGGTTACCGACTGGGCGCACTACAACCACGGCTATACGTCGAACATTTTGAATGTGCCGCAGAAAGATGTAGAAGCTTACAAGCATTCGTCGCCGATCTACTTCGCTCAAGGTTTGAAAGGCGCGTTGTTGATCTGTCACGGGATGGTGGATGTAAACGTGCACTTTCAAGATACGGTGCGGTTGGTGCAAAGGCTGATAGAACTCCGCAAGACAAACTGGGAGCTTGCCGTGTTTCCGGTTGAAGATCACGGCTTCGTCGAGCCGACAAGCTGGGCCGATGAGTACAAGCGGATCTTCAAGTTGTTTCAGGATAATTTGCAGCCGGAATCGAAACCGGCAGCGCGAAAGTAGATGCTGAGTACCAACGGAAGTTGGAGGCTAGAGTTTGGACATTCGGAATTCTGCGGCCGGAACTCCGCTAGGAGGGCAATGTTTATATTAGCGAGATTGCAGACGGCCCGAACTCCGTCAGGAGTTCAATGTGCCAGTTAGCGGCCAACCACATTTCACTCCTAAAGGAGTGAGCATCTGCGCGGGCCCGATGGCTATAAACATGCAACCACTACGTGGTTGTTTGGCCGCGTAGGGGTCTTGAGAGGTCTACCAACAGGTAGCCTGCTACGCGGGCCGCTCGCCCTGGGAGTTTGGTTGAGTGTTGTTATGAGGATCGCCGTTGCTTTGACCACCCTTTTGCTGCTGAATGTGGCGGCCCGGGTGCCCGTTCTAGCTGAGGAGAATCAATTGAAATCCCGCGCCGAACTCACCAACTTCGAAGAGACTAGCCGCTACGACGATGTTCTCCGCTTCTTTGACGAACTTCAAAAGCGGAGTCCGCTAGTTCGCGTCGAGACCTTCGGCCATTCAGTCGAAGGGCGTGCATTGCCGTTAGTAATCTTGGCTGACCCGCCAATTTCCCAGCCGCGCGACGCGAGAGCTTCAGGCAAGCCGGTCGTCTTCGTCTTCGCGAACATTCACGCGGGTGAAGTCGAGGGCAAAGAAGCGATGCAACACCTTGCGCGGCGAATCGTGCTCGGCGATATGCGCTCGCTGCTCGACAAGCTGATTATCCTGATAGCGCCGATCTACAACGCGGACGGCAACGAGAAGATCAACGTGATGAATCGCACGGCGCAGAACGGCCCGCTTGGAGGCGTCGGCGTGCGCGAGAACGCGAAGGGCTTGGACCTGAATCGCGACTACATGAAACTCGAATCTCCCGAAGCTCAATCGATGGTTCGGCTGTTTAATCGCTGGGACCCGCATCTGACCGTCGATCTGCACACGACCAACGGCTCGTATCACGGTTACCATCTGACTTATTCGATCCCGCTCAACCCGAGTGTTGATCCGCGAATCATCGCTTATCATCGCGAGAAGTTGATGCCGGCGATCGGCAAAGCCATGCTCGCGCACCACAACTTTCGAACTTACTACTACGGCAACTTCGAAGGCGCGGCGCCCAAGCCCGGCGAACCTGATAAGCCTGATGAGCGCCGATGGGAAGCGTTCACGCATCAGCCGCGCATCGGGCAGAACTACGTAGGGTTCCGGAATCGGCTGACGATCTTATCTGAAGCTTACAGCTATCTCGATTTTCGGCGCCGCGTCGAAGTGACCGAAGCGTTTGTCGAGGAGATTCTCAAGTACTCGGCCGCGCACGGCGCTGAAATGTCGCAGCTTGCGAATCAAGTCGATCTGGATACCATCAGGCGCGGCTTGAACGGCCCACCTCTGCAAATGGGCGTCGAGTACGAACTAAAGCCGCTGCCCAAGCCGGTCGAGATTCTGGTCGGTGAAGTGACCAAGGTTAAGAATCCGCGCTCGGGGCGAGATATGACAGTGATGGTCGAAGACAAGTTCACGAAGGTTGTGATGCAGGACTTCGGACTCTTCGCTGCGAAGCGGACTGTTCCAACGGCGCGAGCTTATCTGTTCCGCCGCGAAGAGGGGACGCGCGCCGTGATCGAGAAGCTGCTTCAGCACGGCATCGCGGTAGAGGAGTTGACCGCGCCGTTGACAACAGAAGTTGAGGGCTTCGTGATTGATAGCGTGAAGAAGGCCGCCCGCCCATTCCAGGGACACCTCGCGGTCACGCTGGCCGGTAGATACAAGAAAGAGGCGATCACGTTGCCAGCGGGCTCGATCATCGTTCGCGCGGCTCAACCGCTGGGCACGCTAGCGGCTTACTTGCTTGAACCCGAGAGTGATGACGGCTTGACGAGTTGGAACTTCCTAGATGCGTATCTTGGGGAGACTAAGGTTCATCCGATCTACAAAGTGACGGGTGGCTTTGGAGTGGGGAGTCGGCAGTTACTTCGATAGCACAACTCGCACACAGGGTGGTTCGCATCGCTGAAGTTAATAGTTGGGAGGTATCCATGGACCCTCGACAACTGTTTGTCGATGAGCGACTCACTGGGTTTTGCGCTTACTGTGGCGCGGCGCCCGAATCGGGAGATCACTGTCCTTCAAAGGTTCTTCTCGACGAGCCGTTTCCGCCCAATCTGCCGGTAGTAGACGCGTGCGCCGACTGCAATAACCACCTCTCATTGGACGAGCAGTACGTTGCCTGCCTAATTGAGACCGTAATCTGTGGGTCGGCGAACCCAGATGACGTTTCTCGACCAAAGATCAAGCGAATCCTAACGGATACGCCGAGGCTAGCTCGTTCGCTCCAAAACGGAAGGCAACTCGACGAGTCCGGTAGTCTTGTTTGGGACGTGGATCTAGACGCCGTGATACGGGTCGTGCTGAAGCTCGCTCGGGGTCACATCGCGTATGAGATCGGTCTCCCAAAGATCGAGGAACCTGATGTCGTGAGGTTTGCCCCGCTCATCCTGATGTCTGTCGAACAAAGATCACAGTTCGAATCACCAGGAAGCAGATCTCTTGAACCTTGGCCAGAGATCGGTAGCCGGGCGTTCATCCGCGCTGCAAAGAATACGCCGAACCCGGATCTAACTGAATGGACCGTTGTACAGCCAGGTCGATATCGGTATCTGGTCGGCCAGTCGGATGGCGACTCTGTTCGGTTGGTGCTGAGTGAATATCTCGCGTGCCAGGTGATCTGGCATTGAGCACCCTCTGCGCTCGATCAAGTTCGCAAAAAGCGCGGCTGGCTGCTTCGCGGTAGGCTTGCGCGGAAACTCGCTTGTATAATGCAACCGAGGTGATGGAATGAACGAGACACTAATCCAATCCGATCCGTCGATCATGATGGGTAAACCCGTTGTGGCCGGTACGCGAATCACGGTCGAACTCATCCTTGAGAAGCTTGCGGCTGGGGAAACCATCGATCAAATACTGGAGGCCCACGACAGGCTCACGAGAGAAGGCGTGCTAGCGGCTCTGGATTTTGCCGCCAAGGCCTTGCGCGCGGACATTGTTTACCCGCTGCCGCAGCAAGTTGCATGAACCTTCTGATCGACGAAAGCGTTGACCGGCAGATCGTGGAGAAGCTCCGCCAGGACGGTCACAAAGTTGTCTACGTCTCCGATCTGGACCCAGGCATTTCAGATGACGTGGTCCTGAGCACCGCCAACAGCATGCGCGCGCTGCTCGTGACTGCGGATAAGGATTTTGGCGAACTTGTGTTCCGCCGTCAACAAGTCAACTCTGGTGTCTTGCTGATCCGGCTGGCCGGGCTTCCCCCCCAGAGCAAAGCCGAATTAGTCGCAGTCGCTGTGCGCGATCACTCTGATGAGTTACCTGGGGCGTTCAGCGTACTGTCGCGAGGAATGATTCGTATACGCAATCAGCCTTGAGATTGGAGGATTGGGAAATGGAAACCGTGACTTTGCGCGCTCATTTTGACGGCAAGCAGATCCTGCTGGACGAGCCGTTTGAGCTTGAACCAAACACGGAACTGATTGTCACTGTGGCGCCACGCGCTTCCGACGAAGAACGTGAAGCGTGGACGCGGCTCGCTTTAGAGAGTTTAGCGCGGGCTTACGGTGATGATGAGCCGGAGTATTCACGCGACCAGATCAAAGAAGCGAACGCCGAATATGCAGGAAGGTGATTCATGGCTGAAACCAAATACAAACCCGTCCGCCATAATCACAAAGCCTTTCTCAGAAAAGCAAAGAGGCGCAACGGCTTTCAAGAGGCTTATCAAGCGCTCGCGGTTGAATACGAAGTTGCTGGCGAGATGCTAGCTGCCCGCGCCCGAGCCGGGCTCACGCAGGAAGCAGTCGCTACCCGCATGGGCACGTCCAAGAGCGCGGTATCACGTCTCGAGTCGGCAGGCAAACACGCGCCATCACTTAACTCGCTCAAGAAGTATGCCGAGGCTGTAGGGTGCAAAATCGAGATTCGCCTGATTCCTCAACGTTAGGCGGACTCGAAAGGCCTAACTTGATAAGGAGACTTAGACAATGAAGAACAGAACAGTATTTGCACTAAACAAGAGCATCGTTGTCGCTCTACTCCTTGCGCTTGGCATCTTGCCCATAACCTCCCGCGGGCAGGATCGCCTCAAGACGATGCCCGGGTACGAGCAGTACCAGAAGATGTCCAAGGAGATTCCCGGCTCCGTCAAGTTGGGATCGCTGGCGGTGAAGTGGCAGGATGGCGGAAAGGCTTTCGAGTATTACAAAGACGGCAGGACCTACCGTTATGACATCGCTACCCGAGTCACTACCGACGTCGGAGTCGCGCCTCCCGATGCCGAGAGACCTGGAGGTCGCAGACGCACGGGCGGACCTGAGCGCGGCCGGCAGTTCGCCTCGGCGACCTCGCCGGACGGTAAGCTCAAGGCCTTCCACCGCGATCGCAATCTCTTCCTCAGCGATGCGAGCGGCGCCAGTGAAGTGGCCATCACAACCGATGGCAATGAGAAGACTCGCATCAAGTACGCCACCGCGAGCTGGGTCTACGGCGAGGAGCTCGACCAGACTACGGCGATGTGGTGGTCGCCCAACAGCAAGAAGATCGCCTTCTATCGCTTCGATGAGAGCCCGGTGCCGGATTACTACCTGCAACTCGATCAGACGAAAGTCCAGAGCAAGATGGATGTCGAGGCATATCCGAAGGCAGGCGTCGCGAATCCGATCGCAGACCTTCTGATCTACGATATAGACACAAAGAAGACCGTGAAGCTCGACGTGCGCGATGGAAAGCCATTTGAAAACTCGGTGGTCGGGCATTACGCGTACACAGTCGCATGGTCGCCTGACGGTAGCGAGTTGCTCTTCAATCGCACCAATCGCCGTCAGAACATAATGGCGTTCACTGCTGCAAGTCCTGAGACCGGCAAGTGCCGGATCATCGTTCGAGAAGAATGGCCGGCGAGCTGGACCGAGAACTCTCCGGCCATGAAGTTTCTGAAAGACGGCAAACGCTTTATCTGGACTTCTGAGCGCACTGGCTGGAGGAATCTCTACCTGTACGACCTGAGCAGCAAGCTGCTCGCGACGCTTACCAATCACTCCTTCGAAGTCGCCAGCATCGTCGGCGTAGACGAAAACGCCGGGCTGCTCTATTACATGGCTCGCGACGGGGACAATCACATGAAGCTCCAGCTTCACCGCGTTGGCCTGGACGGCAAGGGTGACAGGCGCCTCACGGATCCAGCTTTCAATCACACGGTGGACGCTGCTCCCGACGCAGAACACTTCATCGACGTAGCTCAGACGCATGACATACCGCCGTCGACGCGCCTGTTGGATGCGGACGGCAAACTGGTAGCAGAGCTCGCGAAGAGCGATACGACGAAGTTTGAACAGCTTGGTCTGAAGCGGGTGGAGTTGATCAAGTACAAAGCGGCCGACGGCGTGACCGAGCTTAACGGATTGCTGCACTTCCCGTCGACCTTCGATTCCAAGAAAAAGTATCCCCTGCTCGTCAGCGTCTACGCGGGCCCTGCGACAAACGGCGCGCGCGAGACATTCACTATGCCCAACGCGCTTACGGAATATGGCTTCCTCGTGGCTACTCTGGATTCGCGCAGCGCGGGCGGACGCGGTAAGCGGTTTCTCGATGCGATCTACTTAAAGCTGGGCGTGCCCGAGATCGACGACCAGGCGGCGGGCGTGAAATCGCTCGGCGAGAGGCCATACGTTGACAAGAATCGCGTCGGGATCTACGGCACTTCGTACGGCGGCTACGCCTCAGCGCTATGCCTGTTGCGCTATCCGGATGTGTTTCAAGCTGCGTCCGCCTCATCGCCTCCGACGTCGTGGTATCACTACGACACGATCTATACCGAGCGTTATATGTGGATACCTCAGGAGAACAAGCAAGGCTACGAAGCGGGTAACGCGATGAACTTCGCAGACAAGCTAAAAGGCCGGCTCATGATTTACTACGGTACGGCTGACAACAACGTGCACCCGAACAACTCGATGCAGCTCATCCAGGCGCTGCAAAAGGCCGGAAAGAGTTTCGAGGTGCAGATTGGCCCGGATCAAGGGCACTCGGGTATCAAATCAGATCGGATGATGGAATTCTTTATCGAGAACCTTGTGATGAACGAGCGGACTCCGGCCGGCGCATCGGGTAACTAACCGAAGACCGTCAGTCACAAAGCCTCAAAGTTCGCCCTGGGAGCGCAGGCATCCCTGCCTGCCTTTTCTATCGCAACGCCAAGCAGGCAGGGATGCCTGCGCTCCCAGGGCGGACCTTGAGACTTTGTCGCTAGTTCCCAACGGGTAGTATCATGGTCTCGGCAATACCCGTCGTTAGTGGAGCTGATGATGAAGTGCCCGATATGCAGAAAGCGTACGAAATGGGAGGACAATCCAACCCGCCCGTTTTGTTCCGAACGGTGCCGCATCATTGACCTGGGCAAGTGGGCTTCCGAAGAGTATAGCGTCTCGATTCCGCTCAGCGACGTTTCCGAAGATACCGAGCAACAAGACAGGATTGAGGCCGCCGGCGAGGTTTAGGGGCAGCGATGGCTGAGAGCAAAACGGAACCAACTCTCTGGACACCCGGCCGTATCATTGCAACGGTCGTAGTGGCCGCTCTGATTGCGACCGTCGGCTACACGCTACTGTCAGCAAATCCCGATGAGAAAATCGACTCGAAGGTAGTGCTTCCCGGTACAACAATCTCAAATCCAATGTCGACCCGGGTGCCTCCCGACGTCGACGTCCGCACGGTGGATGGCCGAATGATCAAGCTTTCAGATTACCGCGGCAGGGTGGTGGTAATCGACTTCTGGGCGACGTGGTGTGCGCCTTGCCGCCAAGAAACCCCTCAGCTCGCGCGGCTTGCGAGGGAGAATCGTGACCGCGGGCTCGAAGTCATCGGCTTGCACATAGATGATCGAGGCAGGTCATCGCTTCAAGACATTCACAAATTCATCGACAACTACGGCATCACGTACACCGTCGGAATGGCAACTGAGGATATGTTCACCGCTTACCTGGGCACCGAAGATGATACGATCCCTCAGACGTTGGTCTTCGGCCGTGACGGTCGAGTGATCAAGCACCTGATTGGCTATACCGAGTCGCACGGCAAACTACTTGACGAAGCTGTGAATCAGGCGCTGGCTGGCTCCTGAAGCGCGAACGTGCCGGTAGATCAAGACTCTTGAAGACCAAAGCCTAATACCGAACTGCCTTAAGATCTGCTGAAGTAGATTCCCGGCGTGAGCGAATCCTTCTACCTTTGGACAAATGCGCAGAGCAAAAATAGTCGCAACGATCGGACCGGCTTCCGAGTCAGAAGACAAGCTGAACGAGTTGATGCTTGCCGGGATGGATGTCGCTCGCATCAACATGTCCCATGGCGAGCGAGAGCATCACGGCGAGATTATCGCTCGCATTCGACGCGTTGCGGATGCGTTGAACAAGCCAGTCGCGGTAATGCTTGACCTGTCAGGGCCAAAGATTCGCACCGGCAGGCTGCGCGACGGCAAAGCTCTTCTCGAGGATGGCGCCGAGCTGCGCATCATGTCTGAACCGGCAGAGGGCGATGCCAGCAGGTTCTCGTCGAACTATCCGCTCCTGGCGCGCGAGGTCCATCCAGGCGGCCGCATTTTGATCGACGACGGCCAGATCGAGCTTCAGGTAATCGACACGACATCAACCGAAGTGATCGCGCGCGTGATTCACGGCGGAGTTCTCGGCGAGCACAAAGGAATCAACCTGCCCGGCGCTCGCGTTTCGATACCTTCGATCACCGAAAAGGACGTTGCCGATCTGCGATTCGGAATCGAGCGAGGCGTTGATCTCGTAGCGCAGTCCTTTGTGCGCAGCGCGGATGACTGCCGCCGCGCCCGAGACTTGATCGGACAATTCGGCGGAAATGCGCGGCTGATCGCCAAGATCGAAAAGCCGGAAGCGATCGACGACTTTGCAAACATTCTGGACGTCGTGGACGGCGTGATGGTCGCTCGCGGAGATCTCGCGGTCGAGACTTCGCCCGAACGAGTGCCGGTGCTGCAGAAGAAAATTAGTCACGATTGTTTGATCGCTCAAAAGTTCATCATAACTGCGACGCAGATGCTTCAGTCGATGATCGATAACCCAAGGCCCACTCGCGCCGAAGCTTCAGACGTCTCAAACGCGATACTGGATGGCTCGGATGCCGTGATGCTTTCGGGCGAAACAGCGGTTGGCCGGTTCCCTGTTGAAGCGGTAAGGATGATGGACCGGATCATTCGCTCAACCGAAGAGATGGGCGTTCCTGCAAGAGAGGTTATGAGGCAGGCTGTGTTCGGCCAGCAAACCGGTTCTTACGGACGCGCGATCGCCGAAGCCGCGGTCCGCGCTGCCGACGAAGTGGCCTGCCGTTTGATCGTCGTAATCACTCAGAGCGGGAATATGGGCCGGCACATCGCGGCGCTTCGACCGAGTGAACGAATAATCGCGTTTGCGCCCAACGAGCCTATCCGCCGCCAACTCGCGGTCAGCTGGGGAGTCGAGCCTTATCTGCTCGACGCCGGCAACTCAGTAGTGAATGGCTTGCTGCCGCTCGCAGACCGCGCGCTACTTGATCTCGAGCTCGCCGAGCGCGGCGAGACAGTCATCGTAATGGCGGGCCGGTTGAGCGACGCGGTAATCTCGCTGTCGATGAAGATCCATAGCGTCGGAGAACTGACAACCCCAGCCGCCCCAGCCGCCGATGACGGGCAATAAGAGTCCGCAAGCATCCCGCTACTACACAAGGTACCAGGAACCGTCACTCGCGCGAACAACTTCAAGCACCAATCCCTCGTCAGTCAGGAGCTTGTAGCGCCGCGTTTGTTGACGCGACGAGAGCGGTTCCTCGACGGACTCGGCTAGCACGCGAGCCACGACGTGCTCGCGTCGGTTGAGATGGATTCGCCTTGGCGATTCGTCGGCGCGCGTGCCGGCGTAACATTCAACTCTAATCGGAAGAGGTGTCATAACAGTTGTCCTAATTGTGATAAGCCGGGCCGTTCTTGGCAGGCGCTCGCGTCGTTATGCTAGTATCAACCTTCCTTGATGTCAAAGACCAACGTTCAAAACAAAACTGAGACGCTCAAGCAGAAGCTGCTCCGTGGAGTTGGGCGCGCCATCGCTGACTTCAACATGATCGAAGACGGCGACCGTGTGATGGTCTGCCTTAGCGGGGGGAAGGATAGCTACACTCTACTCACATTGCTATCGGACCTTCAGTCCCGTGCGCCGGTCACGTTCGAGCTGCTTGCCGTGAATCTCGATCAGAAGCAACCTGGTTTCCCCGAACACGTCTTGCCTGACTACTTGAGCGCGTTCGGCGTGCCGTTTCGAGTTATCGAGCGTGACACATACTCTGTCGTCAAGGCTATTGTTCCTGAAGGCAAGACCACTTGTTCGGTGTGCTCGCGGCTGCGGCGCGGGATTCTCTACAACGTTGCAGTTGAAGAACGCTGCACGAAAATCGCGTTGGGTCATCACGCGGACGACATACTCGAAACATTCCTGCTCAATCTGTTCTTCAGCGGCTCACTCAAAGCAATGCCGCCGGCGCTTCGAAGCGATGACGGCCGAAACATGGTGATACGTCCACTGGCCTATTGCTGGGAGTCTGATGTGGCCGCGTTCGCCGAAACCCAACACTACCCCATCATACCTTGCGACCTGTGCGGCTCGCAGGAGAACCTTAGGCGCAAACGAGTGAAGCGGCTGATCGATGAGCTTCAGAGCGAAATACCTGAGGTTCGGCACTCGATGCTGAAGGCGGTTGCGAATGTCTCACCTTCACAGTTGCTGGACAGGCGTCTGTTTGATTTCGGCTCGTTGTCAGCCGTCAGAGCTAATCTCGCCGAGGAGCTTGACGGCGTGCTCAGCGCGCACAGCGACCTGACCGTTGCGAAGCTTGTGCCGGTGACTCTAAACAGCGCCCTCTGACACCATCCACTGTATCCGACCTCCTGATGATAAACGCTGGACTCGCCGATGAGCAGAATCAATTCCGCGACGAGCAGGGCCATATCACGCGCGCAACGGTGCTGAAGGTGTTTGCGATCATTGCTGCCGTCAGCTTCATCTTGCGAATCTTTTACGCATGGCATCTCTACGAGGACGACGGTCTGTGGTTCACCGCAGCCGAAGAGATCGTGCGCGGTAAGGCGCTTTATCGCGAGATATACTTTGACAAGCCGCCCGGGTTGGCGCTTGTCTACGCACTGCTGTTTTGGATCTTCGGCGCGCACATCATCACCGTCAGGTTGTTCACGATTGCGTACACGGTAGCGATCTCAGCGGTGCTCTATCTGTTTGGCTCGCGGTTGTACGACAAGCGTGTTGGGCTCTTGGCTGCGGCGATGTTTGCTGTCTTCAGCACGACTTACGCGACCGGTCACGTGCACGGCCTCGGCACGGACCTACTGATGGCGATGCCTTACACAGCCGGCGCATTTCTGCTAATTAGATCGCGATGGCATCGGTGGCGTGTAGGGAGCGACAAAACACACCAGGCGTGGCTGGCGATGGCAGGCGGTGTTTTGGTGGGCGTCGCTTTTCAAATAAACCCGAAAGGAATATTTGATCTGATCTTTTTCGCGCTCTTTTTGATCGCGTCGCGAAAACGGCCGGTCGAGAGTACAACACAGCGTGGCAACGCTGAGGGCGGGACAGAGTCAGGCCCGGTGGCCGGGCCCGGCTCCAAACGCGAAAGCCAGTTCGGGTTACGACTGTTCGCATTGGCGACTGCAGGATTCATAGCCGGCTCGCTGCCTTTTCTGGTCTACATCGCGGCGACTCGATCGTTGCGAGCATATTGGTTGTACGTTTGGGACTGGGGCGCTCGCTACGGCAGCTACTACGACGCCAGCAAGATCGTTTTGTCTGCGGTGAATCGGAGCGCGGATTATTTCACGCTTAACAACACGCTACTCGTCGCGCTCCTCTTCCTCGCCGCCGCAACAATTCGCCGCAGAGGGTTCGCCAGTACAGCCGACACGGCGTATGACGCCGAACATCAACCTGCTGGGTTCGCTGCGCGAGCGACTTTGGCGGAGCGTTCCAACTTTCAGCAGGACGCTACCCTGCTGATCTGGTTTGCGGTCTCATACGCAGGCGTTATGGTTGGAGGGCGGTTCTTCGCTCACTACTTTATTCAGATCTTGCCGAGCCTCTCCCTGATCGGCGCGCGCGGTCTGACCGCAATTCTCACGTCGCTTGGGACGCGAAGCCCGGCCTTTCGCCGAGGCGTGATTGCGATTATCGCCATTGGGTTCGCGTTTACGATGGTCCGGTTTCACGGGCGCGGCGTTTTGCTAGCCGTTGATTTCGTTCGAGGAACCGTGAGCGAGTCAAATGCCCGGTCGTACCACAGTGTACGCAACCGGGAAGAGCGAATGGTGGCCGCGGTAGTTAGAGATCTACCCGATGGCGCTGCGGACCACCTCGGGCTCGAAGCCATTCGCGCGGGTGGCCCTCGTATGCGCACAGCCGGCGGACCGTCGGATTATGTTTTCGTCTGGGGCTACCGGCCCGAGGTTTACTACTGGGCGGGACTTCTTCCGGCTTCTCGATACTTGAGCACGCAGCCGCTAACTGGAGTCCCGGCTGATGTTCACTACTTCGGCGATGACTACCGTTCATTACTTGATGGAGCCGTTACCGCCGAAGCACGCGCAGAGCTTGCTCGCGACCTTGAAGAGACTCAGCCCAAGTACATCGTGGACGAGATCGGCTTCTTCAACGGGGACCTCGCTATTCTCAAGTACTCCGAGCTGGAAGGGGTAATGAGCGAGTACAAAGCGATCGGAGCAACCGGCCGGTTTTTGATATACGTTAGAAAAGAACTTAGAAAGAAATACCTCTTGCGCAACCCGCCAAAACAGCCTTGAGGTTTGTGTGCTGCTTACAGCCGGTCGGTCGATCTCCGTCGAACGCGCCTGCAAGGTCTGGCAGCATTAGCGCAGATCGTTTATAAATTTAGTGTGGCGCTCGTTAGCATCGCAAACGGGGAGGCCACATATGAAAACTCTCAGCGCACTCACGCTCATCGCAGCGCTGGCCATTATCGCACTAGCGCAAAGAGCCGAGAATAATACGGACGAAAAGCTAAGAGCGCGAAATGCGCCCGACGTATTTATGTACAGCGCGTCGGCGTTTGGCCCAGACAAGAACGGCGATTCTAATTTCACAATTGAAGTCGGGAACACGGGAGCGAAGACGACAACCGCCATCGAATGGGAATATAATTCCTCTCGCGATGTTGCCGGATATGACAAGCGAGTTAACGGTACATTCCGCAACCCCAAGTTGAAGTTGCTTCCAGACGAACGAACTAAGCTAACTCAGCAGGTCCACCATTACACGGATAAGTTTGTAACCGGTTTCAACCTGGACACTGTGCGAATCATGTGAGTCGTGTATGAAGACGGCTCAACATGGCAGCGCTTCACGGACTACAAGTCACCCCAAGAGTAGGGCTACTCGGCGTTGATTTCTTCAAGGATGCGCTCGGCTGCGGCGCGCGGGTCCGGGCTTTCGGTTATGGCCCGGCCAACGACTAAGTAGTCGGCGCCGTCGCGTATCGCATGAGCGGGCGTGGCAATTCGCTTCTGGTCACGTTTTTCCGACCATGCTGGACGAATGCCTGGTGTCAGGATGATGAATCGCTCCGCCGTGATGCACTCGCGGATCAAGCGAATCTCATGGGGCGACGCGACTATGCCGTCCAGTCCTGAATCCTGCGCGAGTGCAGCCAGGCGAACAACTTCCGAGCTCAAGTCCGAGGGGATGCCGACATCGGCGAGATCGGATTTGTCCATGCTTGTGAGCACTGTTACGCCGAGCACTGCGGGCCGTGTGATCCACAGCAAGCCGCGATCGCCGACCGCGTGAGCGGCCGCGCGCATCATCTCCGACCCCCCCAGCGTGTGTACGTTCAGTATCGACACCCCGAGTCGAGCCGCCGATTCAACCGCGCCAGCCACAGTGTTGGGGATGTCATGAAACTTGAGATCAAGAAATACGCGCTCTCCGGCAGTGACAATCTCGCGCACGAGCTGCGGGCCTTCGGCGGTGAAGAGCTGGCTCCCGATCTTGAACATCCCGGCGGCGCCGCTTAGTTGCTCGACCAGCCGGAGCGCGCCGTCGCGATCCGGAACATCGAGTGCGACTATGAGCCGGTCCTTGACGCTTGAAGGGATTGGGTTGGTGGTCGTTGCGGGTAGCATCGCTTCCTTGAAGAGAGGCAGGCTGAGGTCTACGCTCTCTTTTGATTCCTAAAACTCATCATCGCCAGTTTCGAATATAGCGTTGGTAGGAACTCGATTCAAGCGTGGGTAGCACAATCGCATCGCGGAAGCGCCACAGTGATCCCAGCGCGATCGACCGGGCCGAGCAAGCTCCGCGCGCCTGCACAAAGGTTCTGTGGTTTCGGAGTTAAAGGCGGAGGAGGGGCCCGTAGTTGCAAAAGATGATTACGCGCCGCTTGCTTGTCGGCGGCCCTCGGCATCAATGCCGGTCAGCCGGACTTCTTCCAGCAACCGGCCGCCAGCTTCCTGCGTCATCCTGATTGCCCCATTGAACACAGCACCCTCTTCGACTAGCAGCACAGGCGTAATCACGTCACCATGCACACGACCTGTCTTGCGAATCTCGAGCTTGGATCGCGCGATGAGGTTGCCATGAATTTCTCCATGAATGACGCACACGCCTACGTCGATTTGCGTATCGAGCCGGCCCGACTCGCCTACTATTAAAGTTCCGCTGTCTGATGTCAGTTTGCCGGAAACCTTGCCATCAACCTGGAGCCGATCAGCAAACGTTATATCGCCTTTGACTTCGATCCCGCGACTTATAAATCCGAGATCAGAATCGTTGGGTTCACCCTTAACTAGTTTCATTCTATCTATCCCCGTTTTGTTAGCTCTTAAGAAGCTTACTACTGCCATGATTCGCCTGGCGCATGAGGTAGCCACCGTGAAAGAAACCGCTCTGCTCTCGAGTCCACCTGCTCGCTTGTTTTAGAAGCCGGGGCAGACAGGTTATACGCCGAACGGGATGTGAAGTCAAGAATTTGTCCAGTCCGCCGCTGTGTTCATCATACGTAAATCGGAGTTGAGATCGGTACACGTTTATGTCGGAATTGGCGGTAGGCGGTGCCGGGGTCGGCGAATAAGCGCCGAGTTGTCGGTGGCTATTTAAGCGAGCCTATCAGTGATTTAATCGTTGCGATGCGGTGACTCTCGCAGTGTGCTGAAAGGCCGTCAATCACCTTCATTGAGACTGTAGGGTCATAGTAGTTGGCGGTTCCGATCTGAATCGCTGTTGCCCCCGCGATTATGAATTCAAGCGCGTCAGGGGCTGAGGCTATTCCGCCGATACCGATTAGCGGCACGTCGACGGCGCGGGCTACTTCGTGAACCATGCGAACTGCGATGGGACGAATTGCTGGGCCTGAGAGACCTCCGGTTCCGTAGCTCAACCGCGGTTGTCGTGTGTTTACATCAATCGACATCCCCACTATTGTGTTAATCAACGAAAGACAGTCTGCTCCGGCTTCGACGATCGCACGGGCAAGCTGCGCGATATCAGTAACGTTTGGAGAGAGTTTGACAATGAGCGGCCGGATGGATGCCCGCTTTGCCTTCTCTGTGAGTCGCGCAGCGGCGTCCGGCGAATTCCCTATTACGATGCCTCCTTCCTTTACGTTAGGGCACGATATGTTCAGCTCATAAGCGGCGATGCCCTCGCCGTCGTTCAGGATCGTAATGGCTTCGATGTAGTCGTCGTCCGAGTAGCCGAACACGTTTGCGATGACTCGCGTGTCCCAGAGCGCTAGGAGTGGAAGCTTTTCGTGGATGAACGCGCGCGCGCCGATGTTCTGAAGGCCGATCGCGTTCAACATACCCCCGTGCGTTTCAACTATTCGAGGAGGAGGGTTGCCAGGCAGGGGTCGAGCTGACAGACCCTTGGTAGCGAAGCCGCCGAGTCTGTTCAGGTCTATGAGGTCTGCGAACTCAAGCCCGTATCCGAAGGTGCCGGATGCCCCTATCACCGGATTGTTAAAACGAACGCCAGCTATCTCGACTGCGAGCCTCGGATCGTGATTAGTGGGGTCTGCCATGCTGATGTGTAGTCGAATGAGATCGAATCCTGAATCCGCATCCGCGGTCCTGTTCAGTGGGCCATCGGATTAACTTCCCATCGGATCGTTTCAGCCGGGAATATTGAGCCGTCCGTGCAAACGCGCTTATATGAGCCGTACTCGGGCGGTCCACTTGTTTTGACGGCGACTACGCAGCCCACGCACACGCCGAAGCCGCAGCCCATAGGAGCTTCCAGGGAGACAAGGCAAGGTACTTCAAACTGTGCGGCTATCTTCGCGACTTGCCTCATCATCACCCATGGCCCGCAGGCGTAGATCGTCAGGCCCGGGCGGCCGCCCTGGCGAAGCTGGCGTTCAAGCGGTCCGGTAACAAAGCCTTTTTCACCGAGGCTGCCGTCGTCAGTGGTCAGCGTGAGAGGAAGCCCCAGAGCGCGGAAGTCTTCAAGTCCACACCCAACGGCCGTGGGTTCGCTTCTGGTGCCGAATAACAATTGCGCGTTGGCTCGGGAGCGCGCGAGTTCTTCGCACACCATGAACACCGAGGCAGAGCCGATGCCTCCGGCGACCACTGTCAGGCGCTGATTATCTCGGATTGCGTCTGGCCAGCTGTTGCCGAGCGGCAGAAGCGCTTCAACGGCGCCTCCCTTTTCTACACGAGCCAGCGCCTCGGTCCCGCGCCCTAGAACCTGATACAAAAAGCTGAGGCGCCGAGGGCCGTGAACACGGTAGACAGCGAGAGCGCGTCTTAGCAGCGGCTCTAGCGAAGCAATCGGTTTCAGCATCGCGAATTGCCCGGCGCGCACCTGGACGTCCTCTTTGAGATCAAGCGTAAGAAGTCGATAGCCGGGCGCAAGCTCGCGGTTGCTCTCGGCTGTGGCTATTGTTTCGATCATCACCGTGCTGCGGCTCAGGCAGTGTTACAAGAACCGATTGCCAGCCAGGGCCGCCTGCATTCTGTTCTCTTGAGCGTTTAGGAGGCAGTCTATCAAGATGACTGCCTTAACTCAACGAACACGCAGGCACTGTTTGCGAACCTGGTTCAACTTGCAGCCTGTCTTGCTTTCAATAGTCAACGCACCATATTCTGAATCTTCAGTAAATGGCAAAGAAACGGAGTTCTGCGAATAGATGAAGACCGCTGACGAGATCGCGAGTCTGGTTAAACATGTAACTGATTCCCCGGCATCGCTCGATGAAGTCCTTCGACGTGCAGTACAGATCCTCAAACAAGAGCGCGAGCATTACAACTGGGTTGGCATATACCTGGTCGAAGGCGACACGCTTGTCCTCCACAACTACATTGGCAAGCCCACCGAGCATACGCGCATACCGATCGGCAAAGGGGTCTGTGGCATGGCAGTAGCCGAGGGCACTAATCAGATTATCGGCGACGTCAGCAGGCTTGATAACTATCTCGCGTGCAGCGTGGAGACGCGCTCCGAAATCGTCGTGCTCATTCGGCGCGGACTCGATATCCTCGGTCAGATCGATATCGACAGCGACCTCGAAAACGCGTTCAACCAAGAAGACGAATCATTGCTGGCGAGCATCGCAGACCTGCTTGCCCGTCGATTCTAGCCGCCGCTGAATCGAGCCTCTTTTCTACTCATATCCCTTGCACACTATTTGGGGTGCCCCCCACACGATAACCACCGCTAAATCCCGGGCCAGCCGATGGTTCGAGGAAGCTTCGGTTTAGATAAACCCAGTAGACGGTTGGTTTATCGGGTGCGCTGCTGGCGTACTAAGATGGCACGTCAGTCGCTCTACCTTTACCGACCAGCTTTTTCGAACAAAGAAGTTGAGAGGACACTCGGAGGAACGACTGATGGCAAGCAATGCAATATCGATTCAATCGGACGCCGGGCTTAACGCCGCATTGGCCGGCGATGCTATGAGCGGGTTCGAGGACCTGTACCGCAAACATTACAGACGAGTCTATTCGATATGCCTGAGGATGACGGGCAACGTAGCCGAGGCAGAGGACCTGACTCAAGAGGTATTTATTCAACTCCATCGGAAGATCGGGTCGTTTCGCGGAGAGGCGGCATTTACGACTTGGCTGCATCGGCTGACCGTAAACCAGGTCCTTATGCATTTTCGCAAGCGGTCGGTTCGGTCCGAACTAACTACCGATGACGGCGAGATGCCAGACTCAATCGACCCGGAGACAATTAACCCTGAAGCGATGCCGATCATTGATCGGATAGGGCTGGAGAGCGCGATCGCACAACTCCCTAACGGCTATCGCACCGTATTTGTGTTGCACGATGTTGAGGGCTACGAGCACGAGGAGATAGCCAGGCTGCTCGGATGCAGCGCCGGCACATCGAAGTCGCAGTTGCACAAAGCCAGGTTGAAGCTGCGCCGGCTACTTTTGCAGCGCGCGAAAGCGGCGTGAACAAGCAAGAAAGTCGAAATCAGACGCGAAGGCTGCCCGCTCAAATGAGTCGGCAGCCTTTCTACGTTACACCGCCGCTCTCTGCTAGCAAAGCTATTGGCAAATTAGGTGAAGAGGCCCACACTCGATCTGACTTTTTGGTTTCGTGCCATTGTGTTAAATCTGATAGTCAGTGCGAAGCCCGCTCACAAAATCGACCCTCATCGCGGTTATGTTGCTCGCGAACTGTGTTCGATGTGACATCACTTCGCTCGGCACGCACGCGAACCCGCGAGAACCGAATCGCCCGCAATTGATGACTGCGGCTCGAGCAGGGGGTGATTACCTCGTCCGCATGCAGAAACCCGACGGAAGCTTTCATTACTACTATGACGCGGCTGAGGATCGTTTCGAGACGCGAAGGTACAACATCGTCAGACACGCCGGCACCGCGTTCTCGCTGCTTGACCTCTATGGGGCAACGCGCGACGTTCGTTATCGCGAATCTGCCCGGCTCGCCGTGAAGTTTCTTAGGACTCGCTTTCATCCCGCGCGCCTGAGAAATGCCGTTTACGTGTTGGACTATGACGGCAAGGCGAAGCTGGGAGCCAATGGGCTCGCACTGGCCGCACTTGCAAAGCAGATCGAGCTTGACCCGATAGCATCAAGCCGTCAGAGCGCGACACGTCTGGCCAATCTTATCCTCGCGATGCAGCGCAAGGACGGTTCATTCGATATGCGCTATCGGATTGGAAGCAGCGAGCCCGAAGGGATTACTTCGCTATACTACCCGGGTGAGGCGATACTCGGGTTGGTTCGTTTGTTCAAATTGAATGGCGAGAAGCGGCTGCTTGACTCAGCGCGGCGCGGAGCTGACTTTCTGATTGAGTCGCAGCGTACTATGGCCGTGTTGCCACCCGACGCGTGGCTTATGCAGGCGCTTGAGGCGCTATACAACATCGGCCATGAGAGGAAGTACGCCGGCCACACGATTGCGCTCGCGGAGGCGATGATCGCTGAGCAATACACTGACAGCGACCCCCCAGGCTACTCAGGCGGGTTTGGCCCGGGACCGCCGCGATCGACACCGGCCGCAGCCAGAGCTGAAGGGCTCGTATCGGCATACCGCCTTGCGCGTTCGACTGGCGATGCTCGCGCGTCGAAGATAGCAGCCGCGCTCAAAGCCTGCGCATCGTTTCAGCTCGCGCAACAGTTTACCGGCCGGAACAGCGCGTCTCTGCCAAACCCCAGGCGCGCGGCAGGCGGATTTCCTGAAGGACTGACGTCGATGAAGATCCGCATCGATTTTGTGCAGCACAATATCTCGTCGTTGCTAGGCATCGCCGAAGCGCTCTACTGAATGCGATTGCGGATTGCGGATCGCGGAATTAAGATTCGCGCGATGCCCGGTGATCCGACATCCTTAAATCCGCAATCCGCAAACCGCAATCCGCAAACGAATGATTCGCAATCCTGCCGGGCCATATTTATCGACCGCGACGGCACGCTCAACGAAGACATCGCCTACGTGTCGAGTCTCGATCAGTTGGTGCTCTACCCGTGGGCTGCTGAAGCCGTGAGGTTGATCAACAAGTCAGGGCTCAAAGCCATCGTAATAACCAACCAATCCGGCATCGCGCGCGGGATGTATACCGAACCCGCCTTGGGCAAGATTCACTCGCGAATGATCGAAGAGCTTGCTCGCGAAGGGGCGCGAATAGATGCGATCTACTATTGTCCCCATCATCCGGAAGTTGGAGACGCTCGGTACCGGATCGCGTGTGAATGCCGAAAGCCGCGAACCGGAATGCTCGATGCAGCATCGCGCGAGCACAATATTGACCTCGAGCGTTCTTTCGTCATCGGAGACAAAGCCACCGATATCAAACTTGCAGAGAACGCTGGATCGCGCGGAGCGCTCGTCATGACAGGCTACGGTCGCGAGACTCTCGCGCATCCCGACCGCTGGCCGTGTAAGCCTGAGATTGTCGCCGAGAACTTGCTGGAAGCGGTAAACCAGATCCTTGACAGTGAAGTGATGCAAAGCTAAGTTTGCGGACGCGCCATCCGGCTCAAGCGCATGTATGGTGGCCTCAGTGGCCACCCCTCATTGATAAAGCGAACGCTCTTGTGTATAGCCGAGGGGTGGCCACGGCGGGCCACCCATACAACTTCTTCAATGCTCACATTCCTCAACATCTCGAACATAGCGTTGATCGATGAGTTAACTGTCGAGTTCGACCGAGGCCTCAATCTGCTCACCGGCGAGACCGGGTCAGGCAAGTCCATCATAGTCGATGCCCTCGGCGTTCTGGTGGGCGGACGATTCACTTCAGATCTCCTCAAAGCGGGCCGCGACTCCGGATTCATCGAGGGATTGTTTTCAGTCGAGCGCAACCGCGAGTTCGAACAACTGCGGCTTGACGCGGGTATCGAAGCCGACAGCGCCGACGGCACCGAGATCGTTATCAGGCGTGAGCTTGCGGCTAACGGCAGAAACAAAATATTCATCAATCATCAACTCGCAACTCAAACGCTTCTCCGTAAGCTGCGGCCCTTTCTTGTCGACATACATGGTCAGGGCGATCAGCAAACGTTGTTCGACCCGAAAACGCACCTCGAACTGCTCGACGCATTCGCAGGTGCTGGGGCGTTGAAGGACGAAGTGGCTGCGTGCTACAAACGCTGGTCTTCGCTCAAACGTGAGCTTGACGCGCACAACAAGGAAGAGGCCGAGAAGTTTCAGCTAATCGACATCCTTCGATTCCAGATCGATGAGCTCGAGCGCGCGCGGTTGGTGGCCGGCGAAGAAGAACAGCTCGAAGAAGAACGGCGGCGGCTCAACAACGTCGAGAAGCTGACGACTCTTTGCGCCGAGAGCTTTGGCCTCACCTATGAAGACGGCGACTCGGCGCTAACGCGCCTACACCAGACGGCCCGGCGAGTCGAAGAGCTTGCAGGTTACGAAGCGAGCTTTCGCGAGTATCTCGAAGGACTCGAAACATCGCGCGCGCTGCTGGAAGACCTCGCTTTTTCGCTTCGCGACTTCGCAGACAAGTTGGAGTTTTCGCCGGCTCGCCTCGCAGAGATCGAGAACCGGCTTGCCGAGCTCTCTCGTTTGAAGCGAAAGTACGCGGGCTCAATCGAAAGCGCGCTCGAGCACCTGTCACGTTCTCAAGACCGGCTGCGCAAGATCGAGCAATCTGACGAACGAGAGTCGCAGCTAACTGCCGACCTCGGCGCGGCAAGGGCGGCTTACGCCGAACGCGCTCGAAAGCTTCACCAGGAGCGCATACGCGCGGCTAAGAAATTTGAGCGTGCCGTCGAGCACGATCTCGCTGAAGTAGCGATGGAGCGCGCCAGGTTTCGGGCTCGGATAACAGCGCCTGCCGACTCCGAGCTGAACGGCGTTGACGCTGTCGCCTGGTTTACCGCAAGCGGGATTGATCGAGTCGAGTTTTGTTTCTCAGCCAACGTCAGCGAAGCCGTCCGCCCTCTGGCGAGAGTCGCGTCGGGTGGAGAAGCGTCCCGTCTGATGCTTGTGCTTAAGACGGTCGCGGGCGCTTCCGAGTTCCCTCGTACGATCGTGTTCGACGAAATCGACAGCGGCATCGGCGGGCGCGTGAGCGAAGCGGTAGGGATCAAGCTCAAGAAGCTATCCGAAACCAACCAGGTCTTTTGCGTTACTCACCAACCCCAGATCGCCCGCTTCGCCGACTCACATCTTCTGGTGCGCAAGGAAGCGATCGCAGACCGGACCGAGATCAGCGCCGATAGACTCGACCGCCGCGGCCGTGTCGAAGAGATTGCCCGCATGCTCACCGGTGCTGAGATAACCGAAAACGCACGCCGCCACGCCAGGGAGATGCTCAAAACCTAGTGGTCATTGGTCATTTGTCATTAGTCATTAGTCCATAGTCCTTATGTTGTTAGCGCAGAGGACAAATGACCAATGACCAATGACCAATGACAGGTAAACGCTTGCAACCGCCGCGCTCTATGGTAGACTAGCCCGTGCTGCGGGACGTTCCCGGTCCCCGAGGTCAAGTGGTTATCGAATGACCAACCCGAACCAGGGTTAAGCATTGCTCGCTGTGGAGAATGAGATGGCAGACGACGATTTCAACATGACCGCAGAGGAACGAAGGAACGAGGACCGTCGAAAAGAAGATCGGCGCAAACAGGAACTCGGTCCTCCGAACGGCGAACCCGAGCGCCGCACTGGGCGCGAACGCCGCTTGTTTGATCGGCGCATTCAAGGCTCGACCACTGGGCAGCTTCTGGTGGAGGTTGGACGGTTTGCCGCCGAGAACATGGTCTTTCGTCAAAAGGGAAACAAGGCGGCGGCGCGCCGCGCGCGTAAGCACCTGTCACAGATAATGAAGCTCGCGAAGTCTAGACGAGCGGAAATCTCTACCGAGATTAAGGGGCTGTCGCCCACCAACGGTGCGGCAGACGAAGGCGATGACGCGGACGATTAACCGCCGATGCCTCGCGGAGACTCGTTGTAATTCGTCAACGCCACCTTTAAGTTTTCTGCCGCACAGCGCAATTCGATTGCGGGCTATCGTTCACGTTGCCGTGAAGCCGCGTTGGTTCAACGAAGGTTAGCCGAACGGTTAGAAGTGAGCACGGCAGTTGCTGCTATTCTTCAGCTCGCAGCCTTGCTTCCAGACGCCGTCTCAGGTGGTAGTAATCCTCGACAAGCTTATTTAGCGTGACGATGAATGGTATCTGAAGGGCCGCAGCGTCGTCGGCTCGCCGTTCGAGCTCGGCGGCCTCGGATGAGCCGGGCCGGACTCGCTCGAGCATTTCCATGACTTCATGAACGTTCTCGCCGCGCGGATGCCGGTGATAGCAAAAGCTTATAAGCGAGAGCATGAGCCCATCGATGACTGACTGCACTTGATCCGGGTCGTCGAGGGACAAACGCCTCATCAAAAACGATTCTTCAGGGGCCTCAGTAGCTCTAGCTAATTCAAAGACCTTCGTTTGAAGGTCATCCGGTCCGGCGCTCATAACCGAATCATCGAGCCTCGCGCTTGCCATTGTCAACTGATCGGTGACGCGTGATCCGTGATTCGTGCAGGGTGATTCGTGATCGGAAATCGACCTGGGCAAGATTGACGCGTCACGAATCACTCTTCACGGACGGTTATGTCCCACGCCCGGTCGCCATCGACCTTCTCTCCCCAGCGCCAACCTTTCCTCTACCTGACGGCTGCGCTAGTCGCAGGTATTCTTGTTGACCGATGTAGCGAGCCCACGCCTTTGATCGTTGCGGCGTTCGCAGTGGTTGCTGTCATCGCGTCGATCAAACTCATGCTCGGCAAAAAAGAAGCCACTGCTACGGTTGCCTTGCTGCTCAGCTTCGTCTTCATCGGCGCTCTGCTCTCGTCTGCCGAACGAACAAGCACCACAGCCTCCAGGCTGGAAACTCTCTACGAGTCAAAGGTCATCAGCGCAGACGATCCCGTTGAATTGACCGGCACTCTGGCTGCGCCACCCGAGCCCGCGGTGGGAGCTTACTATCTGGACGTAGACGCCGAGAGCCTGCGCGTGGGTGATGAAGTCGTGCTCGCCACCGGCCGCTCCCGGCTGATGCTCTCGCCCGCGGACGATGAAGCGCAAAGCGAGTTCGCGCGACTCGCTCTCGACTACGGTTCGCGCATTCGCGTGCTCGTTCGCTTGGAGCGGGCGCGCCAGTACGCCAATCCGGGGTCGCCCGACTTCAACGATTTCCTCGAGCGTCAAGGTTACGACCTCAAAGGAGTGATCAAAAGCCCCCTTCTAATCGAGCGCATTGGCGACGACCGGGCCAGCCGGCCGCTTGCAATCCTCTACCACCTGCGCCTGCGAACAATGGACGCACTGGATTCGAGGTTCAACCGTCGAGTAGCCGGGACGCTGAAGGCCATGCTCGTCGGCAATCGGTATTTTCTGGAGCCAGCAGCCTCGGAGCGCCTTCGCGAAGCCTCGACCTTTCACACTCTGTCGATCTCAGGCATGCACATCAGTATCATCGCGTGGGCGCTGTTGGGTGGGCACTCAACGCTCAAACGGCGGAAAGCAGCACGAGTGATCGTCTGTCTCGGTGTCCTGTGGGCGTATGCGATCATGGTCGGGCTGGCGCCGCCGGTCACTCGAGCGACGGCGATGATAACAATCGGTCTTATGGGGCCGATGCTGTTCCGGCGCTCAGCCTCAATCAACACTGTTGCGCTGGCGGCTTTCATTATGCTCGCCTTGAAACCAGCTCTCGTAGCCGATCCTGGATTTCAGCTAAGTTTCATCGCGGTCGCCGCCATAGCCGCACTCGCGTTGCCGTTGGCGGAGAAACTCCGGCGAGTTGGTGAGTGGCGCCCCACTTCGCATACGCCGCATCCGCCTTCCTGTCACCGAGTAGTTCGGTATTTAGCGGAGAGTCTCTTCTGGGATGACCGCGCGTTCGATGAAGAGATGCGGCGGTCGCCTATTCGATACCGCCTCAATAAGGCGGGCGCAGCACGCGAGCTCAGCCGGTTGCGGGTGCAAGGGGTACTCAGGGGCGCGGCGTTGCTCTTGATCACATCTGCAGCCATCCAGCTTTCGACGCTACCGCTGATGGCGCTCTACTTCAATCGCGTCGCGCCGATCGGTGTGTTGCTGAACGTCGTGGCTGGGCTACTGACGGGGGTGCTGATGCTGACAGCGCTTGGCGCAATCGCCGTCGGCACGGTCAGCGAGTTGATTGCGGCGCAACTCGAACGAGTGGTGAATGCTGCGCACTATTTGCTGGTCAACGCGATTGCGCCCTTCGCCGAGATTCCCCTGGCGACGTTTCGCGTCGCCCACTACGAAAGCTGGCATGCGATCATCTACGCGCTGTACTTCGTGCCGCTGGCGATGCTCGTTGTGCTAATAGATCGATGGCAGCCAGTCGATCGAGTAGCGACCGTCGATCGGACCAGAAAAAATCCCAAAGCGCGAAGAAGACTTTCAAGGAGTAACGTCGCCGCGTCGCCCCGTCTGCGTATCGCCGCTTCGCTCTTGTGCGCGCTTGCCATGACCTCGGCGCTGGCTGCGGTAATAAGGCCGCCGAGCGATCAGCCGAGTGGCAAGTTCACGATTCACTTCCTCGACGTAGGTCAGGGTGATGCCGCGCTCGTAGTGTTTCCTAAGGGCAAGACAATGTTGGTGGACGGCGGGGGCGAGCTTTATTTCAACCAGCGCGGCGCCTGGACGGAAGCTGAAGAAAGCGAATCGATATTCCGCGATAGCGCTTTTTCAATCGGTGAAGCGGTTGTCTCTCGGTTCATCTGGTCGCTTGGCCGCACGCGAGTCGATTACGTGCTTGCGACGCACGCCCACGCCGATCACATCGGCGGGCTCTCGGACGTGGTTAGGAATCTCGACGTTGGTCAAGCCATAGTGGGTCACGCGCCGGCGACCGATCAGGAATACGATCAGTTTGCGAAGGCGGTCGACAGGCGTGGCATTCGATTGTCGGCGGTTAGTGCGGGCGAACACTTTCAGATTGATGGCGTGTCGATTGAAGTATTGTGGCCGCCGCCGCCCGCGTACGGCTCGCAAGTGGCTTCGGGCAACAACGACTCAGTAGTGTTGCGTTTCGTGTGCGGGTCGGTTTCGATACTACTTGCTGGCGACATCGAGCAAGCCGCCGAAGACTCACTGGTGGCATCAGGCGCGGACCTGCGAGCCGATCTTTTGAAGGTCCCGCATCACGGCTCACGGACCTCTTCAACTGAAGCGTTCATCAATGCCGTGAATCCTCGATACGCCGTGATCTCGGTTGGCGAGCGGAGCCGCTTCGACCATCCGCACCGGGCAGTTGTTAACCGTTACCTCACTCGTAATGTAAAACTATATCAAACCGGTCATGACGGAATGGTGACACTGGAGACTGATGGCTCGACTCTCGATATCCGGACGCACAGAAAATGAATCACGCTTAAGACCTCTTAGCAATTCAGCGTATTGCCGGCCCGCGCCTGACAAGGACAAAAACGCGGACCCTTTGTTCTTTTTCCTTTACGGCTGTTGACTGAGAGTGGTTGCGTGATATTATATACACGTCTGTTGGGTGCCGCGGAACGAGCAACGAACTTAAGCAAAAACTCTTAACCGTTAAAAAGCCCGTTTCCACGTCCTGGGTCTCCCGGCCCGTGAAAAGATCAATAGCAGAACGTTAAACCAGGAGCACCCGATTACACCTCACGTGTCTTAGAACAATTGACGAAGGCAGGGCAATGAGGTTTTCGGATTGCCCAAAAATTAACAGGCAAGACAGCTCCAAGCTTAGGCGGCCGAAGTCTGTCTTGCCCTCAACACAGACCCGATAAAAGGAGTGTGCTGTATGCTTAGTCTACAAAATGCAAAGTGGTCTCGCAATGGAGTCCTGGCTGTGCGATGCGTCGTTATTCTTCTGTTGTGTGGTGCATTGCTGATGATGTCGGCCATATCAACGACCAACGTTCGCGCGCAAGGCCAATCGGCAGCCGGTAAGTTCCGCAGGGTCGGCCGACCGATTCCCAATCAATACATTGTCGTCCTTAACGACGATATTCCTGGGTCGGAAGTCGCTTCGCGAGCAGGTGAAATGGCTCGTACCATCGGCGGAAGCATCGGACATATCTATCGCTACGCCCTTAGGGGATTCTCGGCGCGGATGTCTGAGGCGGCAGCCCGTGCCCTAAGCCTCGATCCGCGAGTTGAGTTTGTTGAAGAGGATGGTACGGCCTCGGTCGCAGTTGCACCGCCGTGGGGCCATGATCGTATCGACCAACCAAACTTGCCGCTTGACCTCTCATACACCTACAACGAAACGGGCATGGGCGTGAATGCCTACGTCATTGATACCGGCGTTCGAACTAGCCACAACGATTTTGGTGGCCGCGCTTCCTTGGGCGCCGATTGTACCGTCAGAGACGGCAACGGAAACTGTATAGGAAATGGAACTGACGTTGTCGGGCACGGCACACAGGTGGCAAGCATAGTGGGCGCGAACACGTACGGCGTCGCCAAAAGTGTGACAATCTACAATGTTCGAGTGTGTGGTGATAATGCAGCTTGTGTCCATTCAGACTGGATCGCGGGGATCGATTGGGTGACCAATGCCCATACAAATACCCACACCGGCCCCGCGGTAGCCAACCAAAGCCTCGGAACCACACAGGACGGTGGTCCCTCTTCAGCCATCGACAAGGCAGTTAGGAGGTCTATCGCCGGCGGTGTGACACATGTGGTTTGCGCCCAGAATGATAACGTTAATCTAGATCTGTTCCCTGTCTCGCCAGCGAGGGTCACACAGGCAATAACTGTCGGCGCGACTGGTAATCATCAGCCCAACGATCCCAATGCCGATCCCGTCTCAGACCAGCGGGCCTCCTTTTCCAACTTCGGTTCCGTTCTGGACCTCTTCGCCCCTGGCGTAAGAATCCCTTCTGCATCGCCATCCGACGACAATCTTGCGGTCGACTTCGGTGGTACATCTGCCTCCTCTCCTCACGTTGCAGGTGCCGTAGCTCGGTACTTACAGACCGATCCAACGGCGTGCCCTTCAACTGTCAGCGAAGTGATTACAAGTGTTGCAACCTCTGGCGTAGTGACGGACCCCGGTGCGGGATCACCAAACAAGTTGTTGTTCACGCCGCTGTCCTGGCCCGCTCCAACCTACTATTCTTTGTCGCTCAACGGAACGAGTGCCTACGTCGACGTGCCCAACGCCGGGCTAGGAGTGTCGCTCGATTTTACGGGGCCGGTCACCGTTGAAGCCTGGGTCAAGCTGAACAGCAACACCGTCCGGCAAGCCATAGTCGAGAAGTACAATCCCTCGGCTGGCGCAGGCACGAATAACGGCGGGTATGGACTTCGGCTAATGCCGAGCGGCAAGGTGCGCTTTTTCACCTTCAAGAACGCCGTTGAATATAGCTTCATCACGAGCAGCACAGTTCTCTCAACCGGCACGTGGTACCACGTGGCAGGCGTATTCGATGGTACCCAGCTAAAGATCTATGTTCAGGGCATGTCTGATGCTACTCCTGTTTCAGCTACATATCCCCCTCAAGCAGGCACCAGCAATCTTAAGATTGGTGTGTCACCCGAAGGGACGTATTTTCTCAACGGGTTGATAGATGAGGCGAGGGTAACGGCCAGAGCTATCTACACGGCGAATTTCACTGCTCAGCACAAATTGACGGGTGTTCTGGACACCAAGGGGCTGTGGAGATTCGACCGGCGGAATGCGAAGGACTGCGCGGATATCCATAATGGCAGTCTTGTTGGAGAAGCTAGCTTCTCAACTACTGTGCCTTGATGCGTAAAGGAGCAGCCGTTTGGTTAGTACTTTCAACCGGCGCTGCTGACATTCCACAGCAGCGCCGGTCATCCTACTGATGAGAGTAACGGAGGTTAATCATGAAGCGAATAGTTTACGTGTTAATTGCTGTGCTGTTTTCGCCTAGCGTATTTGCTACCGGTGGCAGCCCTGCCCCGCAGGAAATAGTCGAGTCATCTTCTTTTGAAAATGATCTAGAAGGGTGGTCCGTAAGCGCGACTGACGTAGGGGGAAATGCTCCGATAGACTGGTCCCTTACCCGAAGCCAGGACATGGCCAAGGAAGGACGCACTTCAATGAAGTTTTATTTGGAAAACTTCAATGACGCAGGAAAAATCTGGATTGAGAAGGCTTTCGCGGTAGAGCCCAACCAGATTTATCATGTTGATGTGGAATATGCGCTTGCCTCTAACGAGCCATCGACTGACGTAGTGTCACCGTTCACGGTGATAACCGGAGTTTTGAAACAGAGTCCTAAGACAACAGTTGATTTGACTCCCGCTTTCAAAAATTCGACGCGAAAACCGAGTTCGGAGTCAGGATATGAATGGTTTAATCGGAAGTATGAGTTCGCCGTGAGGTCAGATGACCAGGGAGTATTATATGTAGTCATTGGCATCTGGGGAACATGGGAAGTGCGCAAGACATACTATGTTGATGACGTGCACATTGCCTTAACCAAGAAACCGGAAGGAACTCAGTTCTACTCCTTTGAAAATGACATGGAGGGTTGGACGCCGAATGCAACCGACCTGGATTTCGGTAGCTCCTCCATTGATTGGTCCATTGCACGTATCCAGCCCTACGCGCTCGGCGCAGAAGACGGAGCTTCAGCAATAGAGTTCGATATAAACAACGTCAATCAGAAAGGAAAAATCTGGATTGAGCGGCCGTTCTTAGTAGAGCGCGGAAGCAAGTATAAGCTAAACATTGAGTACGGTCTTAACTCCGGGGATAGAGGCAGCAATCCCAGATTCACGATCATAACCGGTGTATTGAGAAGACGCCCCGAAACAGCGGACGATCTAACTCCCGCCTATCAAGAAGACGCGACAAGCGGCTATTGGGGATGGCTGCACAAGAACTACAACTTCAAAGTGAAATCAAAGAAAAGCGATGTGCTGTATGTAGTTATCGGCATCCGGGGAACTGAGGTCGTGAGACAACAAAACCCACACCGTAGATACCATATTGATAGTGTGTGCGTTACCTTAACCAAGATCTCGAAATAGTGTCGTCCCGTTTTCGCGATACTCGCCAACGGGCTACGCTCCAAGAATAGTCGGTGTGGGGAGGTCCGCCATGAAATGCATCGCTTGCTTACTAGTTGCGTCGCTTCTTCCATCGCTTATCAGTGCTGCGGCCTATCCTGCGAGTCCCCAACAGGACATAAGCGAACTCTACTCCTTTGAGAATGACATGGAAGGATGGAGTATAAACGGCGCGGACTTAAGTCTAAATGAACCCACGGCTGATGAGTGGGCGATCACGCGCAGCCAGGACATGGCCGCCGACGGACTCAGCGCGGTCAAGTTCGATCTGACAAATAACAACGACCAGGGAAAAATCTGGATCGAAAAGCCTTTTCTGGTCGAACCCAATCGCCTCTATGAAGTAAATGTGAGCTATTCATTTGCGTCGGCTGATGGTGAGTTGGGCACTTTCGCTATTATAACGGGAGTCTTGAAGCAACGACCCGGCACCTTTAATGATCTAATCCCCGCTTTCAGGGAAAGCACAGACAAACTTAAATCCAAGCCGGGATACAGATGGCTCGACAAGCACTACGAATTCGCAGTCTCTTCAGGCCAAGACACCAGTTTGTGGGTTGTCATCGGGATATGGGGAACCTTTGAGATTAGAAATATATATTACGTTGACTCCGTGCGTGTTGAGATTACACCAAAACCGGAAGGGAGTCAGTTCTACTCCTTCGAGAACGATGCGGAAGGATGGACTGCCAATACGACAGACGTAGGGCCAGCGGATTGGTCCATCTCACCCAGTCCTGAGCTACGGGACGATGGCGCGATGTCACTCAAGCTCGATCTCAATAACATGAGCGGCAAAGGAATGGTCTGGATCGCCAGGGCGTTTGCGGTGGAGCCGGGTAGCAAATATCGCCTAAGCTTGGACTACTCTTTCTCCGGCAGATTTAGGGAATACCGAATCATAGCGGGCGTATTCAGATCGCCTCCAATGACCGCTGATGACTTGTCTTCTACTTTCCAGGACGACATACCTAAAGAACTGCCGCGCTGGATACACAGGAGTTACCAATTCTCCATCAAGTCTAAAAGGAGCAGCACTGTGTACGTTGTGATCGGCGTAATGGGCACAAAGCAAACACACCGCGAATACTTCATAGATAGTGTGTGCGTTACATTAACTCCTAAGTAAGACGCGACCCGTTACTGAGAGAATCAAGAGTTCGGAGGTAAAATCATGAAGCACTTTGCAAACATGGCCGCAGCTCAGGCGATCTCAACCGGTTCATACTGCGCGAAGGCGGGAGCTGGTTTGAAATCACTCGACTCATTGTTCCGCGCTCTGACAATACTGCTTTGCCTGGCCCTCTCACTTACTCCTACTCTGGCAGAAGCGGACACCATCTGTTTTCTCACTGTGTTGAAAACTAGTAGTAGCGGTCACGCAGAGGCGCAGAACTACGTGATTAACCACAACGCGGATTGGCGAAGCCTCTGGGAGAAGGTGGTTTCTAACAGAAGTGAGAAACCGCCTCTGCCTGAAATAGAATTTACCCGCCGGACAATCGTAGCAGTCTTCCAGGGGACTCAAGCTACGAGTGGCTACGAAATCTCGGTCCAAGAAATTGTAGAAACTGAAAACTCACTTGAGGTTGCCGTCAAGGCGATTGCACCCGGAAAACGGTGTGTAGTAACAGGCATCGTCACTAGACCGTTCGACATAATCGAGATAGAAAAGACAGAGAAACAGGTCGTATTCCACGTGAAGAACAAGGTTCGAAACTGTGGATAAAAGGCGGTATGGCCTGGATGTGCTCCTGAATCCAAAAGCGCGTTGTCGGAACGGAGCAAACTTTCTGGTCAATTAAACGACCGGCGAATTATGTTAATAACAAGGAGCCATTAATTTCAAAGTGCGACCTGAGACAATTCTCTGTGTCATTCTGCTCCCAAGAACGGAGGCTCTGTGACTGGGCGGCCTGTGACAATGCTCTGGAACCAATCTCAATCATCCGCCACGCTTTCGGCAAACGTGCGCTTGTAATCCTTATAGAATTGCAACTGATAAAGGCGCCAGTAGAGACCGCGCTCGGCAAGCAAATCCTGATGCGTGCCTGTCTCGCGTATCTCACCCTTGTGCATCACTATGATCTTGTCCACCGATTGAATCGTAGAGAGGCGATGCGCGACCACAAGCGATGTCCGGCCTTCCATCAATCGCCCGACCGCGTCCCGGATCAACAGTTCAGTCTCGGTGTCGATTGAGCTTGTCGCCTCGTCCAGGATCAGCACGCGAGGATCGAACGCAAGCGCGCGCGCGAAGCTGATGAGCTGCTTCTGTCCAACCGAAAGCCCTGCGCCTCGCTCGCGCAGTTCAGCGCTATATGTTTCAGGCAGTTTTTGGATGAATGTGTCCGCGTGAACCTGTAGAGCGGCGTCGTGTAACCCGTCGTCGCTGATTGCGCGGTTGCCCAAACGAATATTCGTGGCGATGTCCCCCGAGAAAAGAAACACGTCCTGGAGAACGATGCTGAAATTCGAGCGCAACTCTTCAAGGTCTAACTCGCGCACATCCACGCCATCAAGCAGAATCTGCCCGCGTTGGATGTCGTAGAACCTCAACAGCAGGTTGGTGATTGTAGTCTTTCCCGCTCCGGTGTGACCGACGAACGCCACGCGCTCTCCGGGTTCGACTGTGAAGGACACGTCCTTCAAGATCCAATCTTCGTCTTTATAAGCGAACCACACGTTGCGGAATTCTATCTGACCCCGCGCGCGCCCGATGGGAACTGGCTTTGCGGGCGATGCAATCGTCACCGGCTCGTCGAGCAGCTTGAAGATTCGCTCCGATGAAGCCATCGCCGATTGCAGGATGTTGTACTTCTCGCTGATGTCGGAGATCGGCTCGTAGAACGACCGCGCGAGCTGGATGAAAGCTACAAGCGTACCGAGCGTCGCAACACCGCGAATCACCTGGCCGCCGCCGTACCATATGATCAGTCCAATGCCGATCGCTCCGATGATCTCTACAGCCGGGTAGAAGACCGCGTAGTAGAAGATCGTATCGATGTTCGCTTTGCGATGCGCTTGATTGATGTTGTCGAACTTTCGCAGCTCCTTTTGTTCGCGATTGAACAACTGAACCACGGGCATTCCGGTGATGTGCTCTTGCAGAAACGCGTTGATACGCGCGATCCGCACTCGGACCTCGCGGAACGACGAGCGCGCGCCGAGACGGAACCAGGTCGTCAAAACCGCAAGCAGCGGAAGAATCGCGAACGACACGAGAGCCAATTGCCAGTTGACGTCGAACATCCAAATGACAATGTAGAAGATCATCGCGACATCGCCGAAGATCGCGATAACTCCGGCCGTGAACATCTCGTTGAGCGCGTCGACGTCCGTAGTGAGCCGGGTCATCAGCCGGCCCACAGGGTTGCGATCGTAGAACTGAACCGAGAGCTTCTGCAGGTGCGCGAATATCTGTTTGCGCAGGTCGTACATGATGTACTGCCCCATCGTCTGCATCACGATGGCCTGAATGTACTGGACTGCGAACGCGGCAACATTTGCGAGCAGAAAGATGATGGCGATAAATGCTATTCCCTGATACGCGCTTGCGCCAAAGCCGCACCGATCCGCGAGGTGCTTCAGGAAGAGCGCGAACCCTGAAGGCGGCTTTGACGGATCGGGCGCCAGGAACAGATCAATAGCCGCCTTGGTCAACGGCGGCCCCGCGAGCACCAGCGGCGCGCTCAGGATGGTGAGCACAAGCGACGTGAGCGCGTGCCACTTGTACGGCCACAGATAAGTGAGCAGCCGGCGCATCAACCGCGCGTCGTAGGCCTTGCCTAATACTTCTTCTTCGTGATGGTCTGACATCTAAATCGGCACTCGGTCAGTTGATGTCGCGGCAAGATAAGGTCCCGCTGCGACGAGTTTTTTACGTTTTGAGTCCACAGCGAGATTAAGCCCCTCGAGCGTCCTAGCTCCCAGGATCGCCAGATCGCCTTTTTCGGCGAATACAACTTCGTCAACTGTGAAGGCCTTGTCCAGTCGAATGATTGCAAAGCCGACGCTGCGAGTAATTTGCTGACCGTTGGCCATCACAAACGGCACGTCTTTTTTCTCTCTGTCGATATCGAGCTTTGCAAGAGCAGCCGCCGGAATCCAGGTGTAATCGCTGCCGGTGTCTACCAACAGCTTGGGAATAATCGCAGATTTCGTGCGATCAACAATGTTCTCAACTTTGCATCGCGTATAGAATGTCCCCATATCTTCTCCCCTTCCCAATACGTTCTACCTTTTCGAGCGTCGTCATCGCTCTAGCGATCCGGCCTCGCATCAGTGTGCGTTCTCTTGTGCATGGTCTGTTCACAATAACGGCGGATTAACTCGCTGCCAGCTCTTCTTCTAACAACTGCTTCTCGTACAACTCCGCATAGAGCCCGCCGCGCGCAATCAACGAATCGTGAGTGCCACGTTCGGCGATTCGTCCGTCTTCCAGCACAACGATCAAATCAGCCTCTTTCACCGTCGATACCCGGTGCGACACGATCAGGCTCGTGCGTCCGCGCATGATCCGGCGAAGGTGCTCGAGGATCTTCTCCTCCGTGTAAGTGTCCACCGACGACAACGCATCATCCAGGATCAGGATCTTTGGACGTCTTATCAACGCGCGAGCAATTGCCGTACGTTGCTTCTGTCCGCCTGAAAGCGTGATACCGCGCTCACCCACAAGTGTGTCGAATCCGTCGGAGAACTCGAGTATGTCCTCTGCGATCCCGGCTTCGGTTGCCACGCGCTCGATCTCATACGCTGTTGCGCGCTCGACTCCGAAGGCGATGTTCTCAGCTATGGTTTCGCTGAACAGGAACGTTTCCTGCGGCACATAGCCTATCGAAGCGCGCAACACGCCAAGCGGTATCTCGCGGATCGGCCGCCCGTCAATCAACACCTGTCCCGGCTCGGCATCCAGCAGCCGCGTGACCAGATTCATCAAGGTCGATTTGCCTGATCCAACCGCCCCGACGAAAGCGACCGTTTGCCCCGCCTCGATATGAAGATTGATCTCTTTCAATGCAGGATCACGCACTTCGCCGTATGTGAATGTCAGGCCGCGAAACTCTATCTCTCCCTCGATTGCGTCGATGTCGAGCCTGTCGACAGCGTCGCGGATCGACGGCTCAATCGACATTATGTGGTGCATGCGTCCCATCGAAGCCATGCCGCGCTGAAAGATGTTTATCACCCACCCGAGCGCGATCATGGGCCAGACGAGATAACCGAGATACAAGGTGAACTGAACGAACTGGCCGATTGATATCTTGCCGCCGATGACGAGTCCCCCGCCGAACCACAGCACGGCGATGAAACCGAGGCCGATGAAGAACTGGAGGATGGGATGAAAGATCCCCGACAGCCGTATGAGCTTCAGATTGCGATTGACGAACTCACGGTTTACCTGCTTGAAGCTCTCAATCTCGGCTCGCTCTTGCGTGTAGGCACGAATCACACGCACACCCGCGAGCGATTCCTGCGCGCGGTTCGACACGGTGCCGAAATACTCTTGCACTTGCTCGAAGCGGTCGTGTATTCGCTTCGAAAAGTAATTGGTGGCCGCCGCAACTAGAGGCATCGAGAGAAAAGCGAGCAGCGTAAGCCGCCAGCTTATTGAAGCCATCAGCGGCACGAGCAGCGCCATCGCGAATACCGTGTTCATCGAATACATCAACGCGGGGCCGACGATCATCCTCACCGCTGAAAGGTCGTTCGTCGCGCGCGCCATCAAATCGCCGGTCCGGTGCGTTTGATAGAACTCGAACGGGAGTTTCTGAAGGTGCGCGTAGAAATCTTTTCGCAAATCGTACTCGATGTCTCGCGACATGTTGATCAGCAAGCGGCGCTGCGTGAAAAGGAAAACGCCCTGTGCGAGGGTGGCCAGTAAGATGAAACCGCTGTATTTCAGCAGGTTCGAGCGTGCGCCTTCCGTGATGAGCGCACGCACCGCCGTGTTCGACGGATCCGCATTATTCAGAGCAGCGATCGCCCTGCTCAAGGCGTCCATCGCGCTTCCCACGAAATCGGGCGTTATGAGCCTGAAGACATTTGTCATGAACACGCACGATATGCCGAAGATCATGGTGCGCTTGTATGGCGCGAAGTAGCTTAGGAGCTTTCGAAGCGGAGTCATAACAACATGCGGCGCTCTAAGAAGTTGCTGTTAATAAAATACTGGCGGGCCGCAGCGCACCCGCCACTCGGTTATTGTAGCGACTCAGAGTCGTCTTCAAAAGAAAGTAGCATAGACTTTAGTGTGGCCTTAGTCTGAGCAGCAAGCCACAGACTGAAGTCTATGCTACTTCGTTGAGCCGCATGTAGGTCAGGAGGCCTTTTGCTGCGAGCCGCCTCTTCGAATCGAAGAGGTCGCATTCGGCTACAACGATTCGGCGGCCATCGCGAATCAGCCTCGCGTCGGCGATGATTCGGCCTTCGCGAATTGCGCTCAGGTAGTTCACTTTCATCTCGATCGTCGTGAAACGCGCATCCGGCTCGGAGGCGCCAACTATCGCGAATGCGACCGCAGTGTCGATCAACGTCGCGATCGCGCCCCCGTGCATGATGCCCGCGAGTTGCAAGTGCTGCTGCTTGACCTCGAGGCTCAACCTTGCTCGTCCCGGCTCGATCGAATCGAGTTCGATGCCGAGCGATCGCGGGAATTGATTGGCTTCAAACTTTTCACGTATCAACCGTAGTCTTTCTGGAGTGATTTCCATTCGTCCTATCTTTCTTTTCGATTCTTCCTCTTTTTATTCGCCCTGCTGGACTTCTCAACCTCGCTCGCTTTAACCGCTTTTGTTGAGGGCGCGCCGATCCTGTTCCCTCGCAGGGCGTTGAGCTTGGCTCGCGCTGCCCTTTGCCTTGGAGACCACTGATAAACGCTCAAATCGCAATGGCCGACCGCGTTGAACACGACGCCTTCCGCTTCGAGCATCAAGCGTTGAACGTCGGGCTCAGTTAAGATGACGCGACCGGTCGATATTCCGCCGCGCGAATTAATCACGCGATGCCAGGGGATGTTGCGCTCATCGCGTGGCGTCGCGTGCATTGCCCAGCCCACAAGCCTCGGACTGTAGCGCTCTTCAAGCAAGCGCGCGATCTGGCCGTAGGTCATCACCCGGCCGCGCGGTATGCGCAGCACCAGCCGGTAGATCTTTTCAAACGCCTGCTCGAATCGCGTGCCCGATAGCCCGGCAGACGCGGCGCCCCCCGTCTCGCCTCGTCGCCGCGCGTCTTGGTCACGCCGGCCAGCTTTCTTTGCGGCTTCACTCATGCAGGTTGGGCGGCTCGATGTCCGCAAGCCGGTAATACGTAAACAACTGGCCGCGGTGATGAATCTCATGCTCAGTCACGAACCACAACAGCACGCCGCGACGCAGAGTTCTGCCGTGGAACTCGACTTGTTCCTTCAACTGCTCCGCCGTCAGCTTTGACACTTCGCTGACAAGTTCGTCGTGCTGGCTGTCGAACATACCCGCGATATCATTCGCGCTGAGATTTGAAAAGTCAAAAGTGACTTTCTGAGTAGAGCCCGCCAGCGCGGACCGCACCAGGACGAGTTCAGCCTGAGGTATGTGGCCAATCAACTCGCGCAACGTGAACATGCTTTCCTTCGGCCGCCAATCAAGCTTCTCGTCGGGTGCCGCCCTTAGTACGCGGGACGTATCCTTGTGTATGCGGTTCCAGTTACTGACAAAACGCTGCGTATCAGGACTGCTCATTGCTCGCTCCTCTCGGTTCTCGGGATCAAAGACTGAGCCGCCATTATCCGGTTAAGCAACGCGAGCCGCAACTGAAAGCCGGTAGCCTGAATTGGTCCGGGCGGCTTAGGAGGTCCGGGCAACCTGATTGAAGTCATGCTACGCGCATTGTCAGTGACGTCGTGCCAAATCGCGAGACCGGTAGCGAATCGCGGCGATCGTTTTTGAAATTGCGCACCGAGCTAGCCCTGCTTTGGGGCATGTCTCGCGACCGCCACTGACACATTTTGTGAGCGATGCCTGCCGAAATTTGGCAGTTGTGATGTGAGTGATATGACCTTTACTAAAAGTTGTTTCTCAAGGCGCGGGCGCTAATCGAAAATTCAAAGGCAGGTAGCGTCTTTCCGAAGATTCGCCCTCCATGCTGGCACAACCATTGCACAAGGAGCACCCGGTTCTAGCAGTTCGACAGTTTGATAGAAACCTCTTCTGCTCAGAGCAACTGCGGGATGCGGAACTGATGCGGAGAATGGAAGGGAGGATGGGGGCCCTGCCTTCCATTCAAAGCAAAGTCACAACGGCGAGCAGGCCACTGTGACCAGCACCGAAGCTTTAAGCAACACTGAGAGAAGCGACAGACAGTACAAAGTTCGAGATGTAGAGGCACACGGGGGCGTGACTCTACGTCGAAACTGATAAGCCGCCGATGACGAGAGTCGTCGGCGGCTTATGTTTTTTCCCTCGCCAATCACTTTTCTTCCTTCTCACTCTTTACGTCTAATAGCTCGAGCTTTTTGCGGAGTGTCTCAACACGCGCGCGGAGCCCCGCAGCCTGTGCGTTCAGTTCACCTACGCGCTGCTGATAAACAGTCTGCTGACTGCGCACGTCATCAAGCGCGCGCTGAAGATCGGCTCGTATCGCAGCCTCGGCCTCATCGCGCCGCAGGCCGCCGCGCAACACCAGCTCACCTTGAATGTTTCGCGTGCGCCGCCCGATCTCCTGTTCACGAGCGTCGAGCTGCGCTTTATTATCAATGGCGCCCTGGATTTTGTCTTCCAATTTCGCCAGCCGCTCTTCGTTGAGCAGCAACTCCAACATCGCCGAGTTGCGCTCGGTCTCGCGCCTCATCATTCGCAGCTCGTCGGCCAGCAGGCCAATCTGATTTGAAAGATTGGTTAGGGCGCGCCGCATCGCCTCGTCTGGCTCTTGTGTCTGTGCGGGTTCTATCTTTTCATCCTGGTCGGAAGCCGGCTTTCGTGACGTGCTGCTCCACGGAAGGATCATCACTCCGGCGAATCCCTGACCCGTAAGGTCGTTGGCCACCTGCCGAGCCTCGTCCCGGCTGGCGTAGGGACCGATGCGAACGCGATAGACCACCTCGGAACCGCTTGGGCCCTGAGTGTGAGCGCTCGGATACTTGCGCCGCAATTGCAACGTAAGCTCATTCGCCTTCTCGGCGGTTTCGAAAGAGGATCCAAGTAGCACGATGTAGCGTTTATCGCTCGACACTTGCTGCGCCGGTGCTGGACGAGGCCTTGCGGGTGACCCTTGTTTAGCCGGCGCCTGACCTAAGCTCGACGTAGCGAATCCAATAGCGGCGATGATCGCTACAGAGACGTTGAATATTTCTCGTTTCAATGAAGGGCCCCCTTTTAGTTGCCGTCTTGGTGATTGATTCAAATCCGCTGTCTCAAGCTTAGTTCCAAAACTCTCGCGGAGCAATCTTCTGCAAGATCGGTTTGGGCAGGCGGGTCCGGTGAGGGTTGGAGCGAGTGCTAAGGGAGATGTTCTACGAAAAATCGCTGAGAGCCTCAAGGTTTCTGGCAGGATATGTAGGCGTCATAATGCGCATGTTGACCTGAACTCTGGTATCAACGCTCTAGCTCTGCGAGCGATTGGGTCCTGGCAAACGAGCTGTCGGATGCTGTTGCCGTTCAGATTGTTGCAAAGGCTTAGGAAGACCATCGCTTGTTCCAGTACAAAGTATGCCGTACCCACTTCGCGGGTTCGCCAGTTAACCGAAGTTCGGAACCCGAAATCAAAGGTCTCATTCCCCTCGGCGACCGACTCGCGCCCCCCAAGGCCTTCTAGCGCCCTCAGGTTCTGCACCAGGGAGCTTCGCTCAACGCAATCCAGCGCCAGGACCGAGGCGTGCGCCGTCAGCACATCGTCGCGGTCGCATCCAAAGCCGCAGTACGTACACGCGAATGGAGGGATGCCCACCGCCGACGAACCCCAGGCTGAAGAGCCGAGTTGTTTGTAGTAGCAGACTTGATCGTTAACGAAAGCGCAGGCCGAATGGCGCAGCAAAGTTCCCTCGTCGTCGATGAAAATGGCAGGGAAGAACTGCATGAAGAGCCCTCCTCCTTGCCAGCCCGGCGTGAAGAAGCTCTCGTTTCCGCAGCGCGGTGCGTCAGCCCCTCTATTGAGGTTGTTCCAGGAGCCGGCCGGCATCTGGTCGGCTCCTATCGCTATGAAGTGCGCGAGCATCGAGTCGGCGGCATAGAAGTCGTAGTGGAATTCCGACGCCGAGCCATCTGGAAACCTGCAACCATAAGGCAATCCAACCGCACTATCGTAGAACCAGCTCCATTCCATAGCGCCCAGCAGCGCACTCGCACGGGATGCGAGCTGGGAGAAACGCTGCCGCACCAACATAAGCCCGACTGCAAGATAACCCTGATCGACGAAAGAAATGCATCGATCGCCGGAACCGGGCCTTAGCGAGGAGACGTGGTTGTGAGTTTGCGGGAAGCCATGAAACTTCTCGAATCTCTCGATGCTGCTCAGCGTCCTGGCGAGCTTGGAAACCGCATCTCCAGGATCCGCGATGCCCGAGTCAACAGCGCCAACCAGGCACGCCATGTATAGTCCGATGTTTGTTACGTTGGTGTCTTCATCCAGCGCAATATAAACCGGGTTGCCATCGGCATCGACAAAATTAACCTGGTCGATCAGAACCACGCCCCCCGGATGAATTGCATCGTTAAAGGCAAATGAAAGACGGAACAACCTGGATAGAGCGACATTCGACGAACTGAAGTCCTGTACCGGGATGCGGACTCGCGTCCACTTACGACCGACAGACAGGAGAGCGCTCGAGGGCCGGCCCGGGAAACCACCCAGGCGGTCGCTCCACAACACAACCTCGAATCGCTCCCCTCCCTTTTCGCCCTTTGCCCAGAGCTCCAGGTAGGTTGCTCGGGTGACGTCAAAGCTAGAGGTGGCTTCGATGTTGTAGCTGGCGAAATTGCCAGGCGGAGTCGAGTAGCTTATCTTCAGACCTAACTCTCCCGCACGATGACATCCAGCATCGGGGCAGCTTGTGGCCTCGATGGTTGCGCCTTGCGATTTCGCTGTTGTGGGAACGCAGACCCGAGTGAAAGCGAGCTGAGGAGCGATGTCCAGAAGTATAGCGTCCATCCTGTCATGGGGCAGGCCCGTTACTGGATCTACGAGCCTTTCTATGCTCCGAAACGTCGATTGCCTTAGCTTCTTCAGGTACTTTTTCGCGGCGCCAGAAGTCTGAGGCGTGATGCGAGGAGCGGCAGACAGTAATAAAAGTATAGCGGCGATTGTTACTGCTGATTTTCTCGAGAGGTGGCGGATACTCATGATCATTCCTCCTTATCCGAGGCAGAAGACTTAAGGAAAGATACTCATGTGGGTGTTAGATCACAAGGAAAATCGAGGCCCCTGGCCTCCGTTAGACTTCGAAAAGAATTAAGAAGAAGTGATGACTCGTACGGGATTTGAACCCGTGTTACCGCCGTGAAAGGGCGGTGTCCTAGGCCCCTAGACGAACGAGTCGAACTCACGTAGCAGGGGTTATACTCAAAACAACAATCGGCTAAAGACGGTTGATATTAGTGGACTGGCGACGAGTTAGGCAAGCGGGTGGCTGGTTCGCTTTTCGAACCTGCTTTGCCTCGAGGCGATGCGCGCTAGCAACCGAGACAACAATCGTTGTTAGACTGGCGTGGTCACTTCTTCAGCAGCCACTTGAGGCCTTTGTTCTTAACGTGAGGCATCAAGTCAAAGTCGTCATCGGTGCGCTTCGGTGCTGGCGGCTGATCTATAACGTTGAGTTCTCTGCCGCTACGGTCAATGACGCTAACGACGGGACTGCCGGCGCCGGAGACAATAAGCGCCATGTGAACGCGCTCGCGATCGTCATAAAGCGATAAGCCCACTTCGCCTGTCGAGAGCAAACCGACGCCCAGCCGCTTGGTTCCGCGAGCGTCGAGCATCACAAGCTTGGGTTCGCCTTCCTCGATGAACAGTTTGCAACGGATCTTGCCCGTCGCATCCACGAGCCTGAGCTCCCTGGTTTCAATCACGCCGTCTTCTTGTGTGCCCACTGAATCGCTGCCTCCACGCTGAGTGTATCAGGCGTTTTGTCGGAGCGCATCAACCATCGGTGGCCATGTGCCCATTGGGTATATGACCTCCCGTCGATTTCATGGGGGAAGTTCAGATTCGTCGACTGTAAGCAAACAGCGCATTGCTTTCGCTTTCTAGGCCACGAGGACGAACCAGATCATAGGTTTCTGCTTCCATATTGATTTCTTCCGCACACCCTCAGATTTCAGATCGAGTTAAAGTCATTGCATGCCGGTCAAGGCTTCCGTAAACGTTCTTATAGCTTCGTCAACTTCTTTCTTCTCCATCGGAGTTGAGAGGCATATAAACCCGCGTGGGGAAGTGAAGATACCTCGGTTCAGCAGAGACAGGTGCAACAATGACGCCAACTCTTTGTCAGCCCTGGCTGCGCTGCGGTAATCGGTCACAGGCTCTTGTATGAAATGCACGGCCATCAAAGAACCCATGCCCGTCACTTGCCCTTCGATTCCGACCTCGGCCAGAGCGTCGCCGAGTCCTCGACGCATATGCTCGCCCAATTCGTTGAGGCGCGCAATCTTTTCAGTGGTCAACAACTCCAACGACGCAAGCCCCGCGACCATAGTCGCAGGATTACCGCTGAAGGTGCCCGTTTGATACAACTGAGGGCGGCGGGAATCGAAAAGGTCCATTAGATCTGCCCTGCCACCAAGCGCCCCCACAGGCAATCCTCCGCCAATGATCTTGCCGAGCGCGGTCAAATCAGGCTTCACATCGTAGGCCTCTTGAGCGCCGCCATAAGCCAGCCGGAAAGTTATAACCTCGTCGAAGATGAGCATCGCGCCGCAGGCTTCGGTAGCTTCTCTCAAAAAGCGCAGATATTCGGGCCGCGCCGGCACCGTCCCGGCGCCGCCCATGACCGGCTCGACGATCACGCCCGCCAGATCTTTTTTGTGTCGCTCGATAATCCGGGCCGTGGCTTCGATGTTGTTAAAAGGCGCGACGACTATGTCGTCTACGACGCCCTTGAAAAGCCCGCCGCTGGACGGAACGCTGTTAGGGGATTCGGCCTCGCCTGCCAGGTCGAGCGAGGGCGCGAAGCTGACAAGAGCCGCGTCGTGCGTGCCGTGGTAGCCGCCTTCCATCTTGAGGATTTTGTTCCGCCCTGTAAAACCTTTAGCCGCTCGTATGGCGTACATGGTTGCTTCCGTGCCAGAGTTTGCGAACCGCACGAGCTCCACTGACGGGACGCGCCGGCATATCTCTTCCGCCAGCCGCAACTGGCTTTCGACCGAAGAGGCGTATGCCGTCCCCTTTGCGATCTGGCGGGAGACTGCCTCGGTAATTAGCGGATTGGCGTGTCCGTGAATCTGCGAGGTGTAGTTGTTTAGAAAATCGACGTAGCGGTTGCCGTCAACATCGGTCAGGCGGCAGCCTTCGCCCTGCTCCATGAAGAGAGGGTAAGGCGAGAAGTAAGCGGCCGTGCGACTTTCGCCGCCGGGGATGACACGCTTTGCGGCCTCGTGCAGCGCGGCGGATCCGGGAGTCCGTCGGCGGTATTCGGCTTCGACGCGCGCCTTAGTTACTGCATGCCTGTTTTCTGCCATTGCAATTTTTCATCCTCAGCAGGATTTGGGCTTCATATATTCGCATAAGATTTCAAGTCATGGCCGATTTGCGAGAAACCGCACGGCTTCGTGTTGGAGCGGCAGTTCATTTGCGCGCTCCTCCTTTGCTTGCGCCCGCTCAGTTTTGCGCGGACGCCTTCTCTTGCGGTTTCGCTTTGCGCGTGAAGACGATCTCCTTCACGTTCGGCTCAAGCGCGATGGAAACGCCGGCAATCTCTCCAGCCCGGTTCATCAGGAAAGTCAGCTTCGTTCCATCAAGCCCGGCGGCACCCTCTTCTCCCTGAAAGATGTCATAGTGGTAATGCTTCAGCCCGCCGGTCAGGCCGTGCAGATCGAACTTCAACTGCTCGCCTTCCTGCGTGATCGTCAAGCTCTGATAGGCCGGGTGCTCAAATTGTCCGGCGTAATCCTTCAGCGCGTGCGTTGGCGGTGCGTCCTTTTTACGTTTCGCTTCGTCCTCGGTTTTCACTTTGGCCTGAGCCTCTTTTGCTTTGGCCGCATCGTCTTTGGCGCGCCGCGCAAACGGCGCTTCACTCAAACCGAGCATACGGTCTATGGCGTTGGAGGCGATGAGGCCGCTCGCCGGCGAGGACGAATTGGTCAACACGACCACGCCCAATTGATCTTTCGGCAGAAAGCGAACCGCTGAAGTGAACCCGTCGATGCCGCCCCCGTGCGAGAGCGCGGGATGCCCGCGATAGGAAGTCACGCCCCAGCCCATCGCATAGCTCGAGTAAAACGACTCGTCGTACTTCAGGTCGCCGCCCGCCACAATCTGCGGTGTGTGGACTTCGCCCAGACTCTTTTCCGAGATGACCTGCCGGCCCTCGAATTTGCCTTTGCCCAACTGCACAAGCAGCCAGCGCGTCATCTCGTTGACGCTCGAATTGATCGAACCCGCCGGGCCGATGGCGTCAATGTGGCGGAAGGGGATCTCTTTGACCGCGCCCTTCTCTTCCTGGTAGGGCAGCGAAAAGTCGGACGGCTTTTGCAAATCGTTGACCGAGAAGTTGCTGGTCTTCATGCCGAGCGGATCGAGGATGCGGCGGCGCACGAACTCTTCCCACGTGCTGCCGGAGATGCGTTCGATCAGCACCCCGGCGGTCATAAACATCAGGTTGTTGTATTGAAACTTCGCGTGCAGCGGTTTGCTGGGTTCAAGGTGACGCAATCGGTCGAAGAGTTCCTTACGCGAAAGCGGCGAGCCATACCAGACCAGGTCATGGCGCGGCAGCCCAGATTGATGCGTCACCAGATCGCGCGGGCGGAGATGCGCGGTCGCGTAGGCGTCTTGGAGCCTGAAGTCCGGCAGGTAATCTCTGACCGATTTGTCCCAATCGAGCTTCTTTTCGTCGGCGAGGATCGCCAACGCCGTGGCGGTGAACGCCTTCGAGCACGACCCGATGGCGAAGAGCGTATCGGGCGTGACCTTCAACTCTTTTTTTACATCTCGGTAACCGAACCCTTTCGCATAAACCACCTGACCGTCTTTGACGACGGCCACGGCGAGGCCCGGCACGTGCCAGTCCTTCATCACCTGCTCAACGAAGCCGTCGAGGCCATTGAGATCTCTGTTCTGCGCCTGTAATGGCGCTGGCGCGAGCAAACAAAGCACCAGCAAAGGAGCGAGCAGTCGAATCAGCAACTGTGTCATTGTTTCTCTCCTTGTCTCAGAACTGCTGTTGAATGAACCTAGGCACAAACATGAATTCATGGCTTGCCTGCAGAGTCCCCCTTCTCAGGCACTCGCTTGAAACTCACAAAGCTCTGGACCTTCAGCTCATCCACTTTACCCTGAGCGTCAAGCACAAACACTACGAAGTTCTTCCCCCGGATGCGCTCCTGCGACGTGGCCAGAAACGAGTCGTAATTCCAGTGGTCTAGAGCAATCGTGTCGCCGAGCATTCGCAGGCTCAGATTGCTGTTATCCAGACTGACTCTTGCCTCGCCGTACATTTCGTTCTGATAGACGCCCACATATTTCTCCAGCGTCAGAGTTGGCGTTGTCCCTTTCACTCGCCCCTCCTCGATCTTCTTCTGTGCTGCCCGGGCCTTTTCCTCAAGCGACCTGACCCCGGCCAGGATCTCTGCGCCCCAATCCCGCGGCTGCGCGCCCAGATAGCTGTCGAAGACCTTGAACATGAGGGGGACCATCAGCGATGAGTTGTGCAGGTTGGTAAGAATGACCACGCCGAGACGTTCTTCCGGGATCATTCCCACCATCGCCCGCATCCCGTCAATCGAGCCGCCGTGATGGCTGACCTTACGGCCACGATAATCTTGCAGGAACCACCCCAGCCCGTAGGCCATTAGATGAGTGCCGGGTACCATCGTATGATTCACGGGGCTCGGCGACTCCAGCCACTTTTCCAGCCGCATCACCGTTTGTGCCGTATGCATCTCATGCATCGCGCGGGAACTGATCAACTGCTGATCGGTGTGCTTCCCTTCTTTCAGGTGCAACCGCACCCACTGTGCCATTTCAATGGCACTTGAGTTGATCGATCCAGCCGGCGCCATATTGTCGAGGTTGCGCCACGGGATCGGCACCACTTTGCCGTCCAGCTTTGCGTGCGGCGTCGCGACATTGTCGGCGTTGCGCAGTGGAAGGGTGCTCGTGACAGTCGAACTCATTCCGAGGGGTGTGAAGATCCGCTGCTTTATGAAGTCATCCCAGCTGAGGCCGGTCACTGCTGGAATGATCTGACCTGCGGTCAGGAACATAATATTCTGGTAGCCGTAGGTCGAGCGGAAACTCCAACTCGGCTTGAGATAGCGAATGCGCCGCAAGACTTCGCCACGGTCGTAGCTGGTGCCATACCAGAGCGCATCCCCGCGCTCCAGCCCGGTTCGATGACACAGCAGATCACGCACCGTCAGTTCGCGCGTGACGTAAGGATCGTAGAGTTGAAATCCCGGCAGGTGCTTCACCACTGGATCATCCCATTTGATTTTCCCCTCATCCACTAGCAGCGCCAGCGCCGCGGCGGTAAACGCCTTCGATGACGAGCCGATGGCAAACAGCGTCCGCTCAGTGACTGGGGCCGGGTCGCCGAGCTTACGAACGCCATAGCCTTTCGCCAGAACGATCTGATCATCCTTCACAATCGCGATGGCGACGCCCGGCACCTCCCAATCGCTGAGCGCCCGGTTGACGTAATCGTCAAATCCTTGCAAGGGCGCTTGCTGCGCTTGAGCAGGATGTCCGCTCATCAGAAGCAGCACGATCGATAAAAGAATCCTTCGACGTTTCGTCATCATAGGGCCTCCTACAAGTCGAGAATCTGGGTCGCAGACGTTCGCGCAGGTGGCGAAGCGCTACAAGACCTCAATGCTGTTGTGGTGTCGCGGACAGGCCGAGCATCTGGCGCGCTTGCGCGGGCGTGGCCACTTCGCGATTCAATTCGTGCGTGATGCGTGCGGTCCGTTCGACCAGTTGCGCGTTGCTCCTCGCCTTCTCGCCGCGCCGGTAGTAGACGTTATCTTCCAGCCCCACGCGCACGTGCCCGCCCATCAGCGTCGCCAGCGTCGTCAGCGGCAGTTGAAACGGCCCAATCCCCGAGCACAGCCACAGGCTGTCTTCCGGCAGCTCGCGCAGGATTTGCATCACGTTATCCACCGTCGGATAGCTCGAAGTCTGGTAGCCCATCACCGTCTGAATCCAGTAAGGTTCGTCTAGCAGTCCTTCGTCAATCAGATGGCGCATCACCCAGGCCCCGCCCGGATGATAAGTTTCCAGCTCCGGCTTGATCCCGCGCTTCTTCATCGCGGCGGCGAACTGCGTGACCAGGCCATACGTGAACGGAACGCAGTCGTCATACTCCGTAGCCGGATGCGGATGCGGCAGCGGCGCTTTGCGTTCCTTTATCACGAATTTGCTCATGTCCGGCGTCAGGTTGAGCGAGGCCACCTCGGGTCCGGCGTCGAGGCATGAAAGCCGCTCCTCCATCGTCATCCCGGGGCCGCCGCCGGTAGTATTGTTGATGATGATGTCGGGGCAACGCTCGCGCACCTTGCGGTTGACTTCAAGCCACGCGTCGGTGGTCGTGGCGCACATCGACAGGTTTTCGGGGTTGCGCGAGTGAATGTGAACCATCGAGGCCCCGGCCTTGTAAGCTTCGTAGATCGAATCGGCAAGTTCGTCGGCGGTTTCGGGCAGGTTTTCATTCGCTTCCTTACCCTGGACGCCGCCGTTGCTGGCTAGACAAATGATGACCGGCGGCATGCCGTCGCGGACCTTGTCCATGAACTCGTAGGCGTCGGAATATCGCCAGAGGTAGTCGTATTTGCTGCTCATAGTTTCCTCCGAAAGGTGAATAGTTAAGTCAGGATTCAACTGTTGTTCTTTGCGGGCGAATTCTGCTTCTTCAACTCACAAATCTTCATGACCAGGCGGTCCCGCCATCTCAGTAGATCAGAATGCGGGACGCCGCCAATCATTGCATCGGTTCCTTGTCCCAGCCGTGCGATCTGCTGAGGGCTGAAAGAGGGCGTCGGGCCGAGATCGTTCATCATCTCGATGTAGGATCGGCCGTAGCGCGTGAAGTATTCGCGCACGCCGCCGTCGGCATTCGTATTGGCCACGCCGAACGGCCCCATCAAAGCCCAGCGTAATCCAAGACCGTCACGGATCACCGCGTCAACCGCGTTGACATCAGCCACGCCGCTTTCGACCAGGTGGATGGCTTCACGGACGAGCGCCGCCTGCATCCGATTGAGCAGAAAACCCGGCACATAGGAGTTCATCAGCACCGGCGTCTGTCCCACGCTCGTTAGAAATTCGCACGCGCGCTCGACGACTCCGGAATCGGTCTGCTTGCCGGGGAGTACTTCGACCACCGGAATCACGTGCGGCGGATTGACCGGATGGGCAACGAGGCATCGGTCGGCTCCGGTTAATCCTTCGGCGATCTCGGTCATATCGAGAGCCGAAGTGCTGCTGCCAAGAATCACCGTCGCGCCGGCCGCGCGATCAAGCTCCGCATAAACAGCGCGCTTGATATCAATCGGCTCAGGCGCGCTCTCCTGCACGTAACCCACGCCTTCGAGCGCCTGGTTCAGATCCTTGTGGACTGTAATCAGCGAGCGTCGCCTCGTCACTTCACCGACGCTGTTGAGTCCGGCGGCGCGGCATCCTTCGAGATCGGCTTCAAGCCACGCCATCGCCTTTTCGACCTGCGCCGGATCGCGGTCATAGACCCGAGTCCGGCAGCCCGCGCGCGCGAAGACCTGGATCCAGCTTCGGCCGATGACGCCGGTCCCGACTACCGCGACGTTTTTGATGGTTGGCTCAGTCATAACCCACCGCCTGTTCCTCAAGCCCGATGATAAGGCTGCGCCGCTCCTTCTCGCTGATCGCGTTGCGCACCTTTCCGGCCAGCGCCCAGAAGACAGCCCCGAGAACGATCATGATCGCAAGGATGATCCATTCCAGTGGGATTTGCCCGTTGGCGCCCGCATAAGGTTGGTATAGCGACAGCACGACGATGAAGAGAGCTGCGAGGGCCGCCGCAGTTGCCGTGACCAGCCCGCCCGGCACGCGGTATGGACGCGGACGTTCGGGATGCGTTCGCCTCATCTTGATGACGCAGAGGCAGACGATCAGGTATGAAAACGCAAAACAGGCCGAAGTGGCATTGACGATTGGAAGAATGGCACTGCGACCGACCAGGACTCCACACGCGCCGAGCGCGCCGACGAAGAGGACTGCTGTTGAAGGTGAGCCGAAGACCGGATGAACTCTGGCCAGAGCGGGCGTGATTATGTGCCCCTTACCCATATTGAACAGCAGCCGAGAGCCCGAGACGAACACCCCGTTCCAAGCCGTGATCGTGCCCAGGCCTCCCGCAACGAGAATCAGTTTCGCCAGCCAGGAGGCATTGAATGCCTTTTCGAACGCGGTCGCGACCGGCAGGTTCAGCCCGATCAATTGCTCCCACGGCATGGTCATGGATGTGGCCAGAATTGCGAGGATGTAGAAAGCCGCGCCGATGGCCAGCGACAACACGATCATGCGCCCGACTACTTTAAGATTGGTTCCTGATGATTTCTCCCCAATCACCTGCGGGATCACGTCGAACCCGCCGAACCAGAACGGCGCGGTCAGGAATACTGCCAGCACGCCCGGCCAGATTGAGCCCGTGCCGCTGCGGCGAAACAACGGCTCCAGATGCGCCGCGCTGCCCCACAGCAGACCGACGATCATAAAGATCAACGCCAGCCCGGTCTTGCTGTAAGTCAGAAGGTCCTGAAAGATTCCCGATGATTTCGCCCCGCGATAGTTGAAGAGCGTGATCAGCGCCATCATCCCGAGTCCCAGCAACAAGCCTCCCAGCCGCACCGGGTGGCCGAAGGCTGTGTATAAGACCGGGCCTTCGATGCTCGGAAACAGCGCGCTGGCAATCCAGCCGAGCGAGACCGCTTCAAACGAGGTCACGGCGATGCAGGACATCGATATCAGCCAGCCCAGCACGAACCCCGTCTTCTGGCCGAAGTTTTGGTAGCCCCAGGCCAGCAAGCCGCCCGGCGACGGAACCATCACAGAGATTTCGGCATAGCACTGCCCGATCATTATCATCACCAGCCCGCCGAGGGCGAATGCCAGGATCGCGCCCATCGGGCCGGCCTGATTGAGCCAGTCGCCCATCACCACCACCCAGGCGACTCCGATGATAGTACCGAAAGCCAGTGTGAAATACTGGCTGGCTCCTAATGCCTTTTTCAGCTGTTGTTCGGAGGACATGCGAAAATAACCCCTCCCTGGGAGTGGACTCCCCTTACTTCAATTCCCGGCATCGCTTTTCTCGATCATTCGCCCTTCAAAAAGCCTGGGCGTTGATACGCCGGGTTCGGATACCGAAAAAAGCCCTCGCCCGATTTCACGCCAAGCCTCCCCCGCGCGATCAACTCTTCAAGCATCGGCGGCGGCTTGTCGGAAGAATCGCCGCTCGCGCGGTAGTAGATCATCTCAATGTCGCGCACCACGTCCAGCCCGACCATATCCATAAGCGCGCACGGCCCGAACGCCACCCCCCAGTCGAGCATCCAGCCGCGATCAAGATCTTCAGGAGTCGAATACCCACGGTCCAGCAGGAACAGCACCTCCTTCTTCACTGCGCGCCACACCCGGTTGCACGCATAGCCGTTGATCTCCTTCCGCACCAGCAGCGGGATCAGGCCCAGCGACCGGACGAACCCGAGCGCCGCCTCAATCGTCTCCGGCGCCGTGCCCGGGTGTCCCATCACCTCCACCTTCAGGTCTTCGGGCGTGCCGAAGTTAAAGTTGAAAAACTTCTCCGGGCGTCCGGTGGCGTCTGCCAGCCAGGAACCCGGAATCGAAGAAGTGTTGGTTCCGATCAATGCACATGGATGAATGCAACGCGCGATCTGCGCGAAGACCTCCCGCTTCAGCTCGACAATCTCCGGGACGGTTTCGATCACCAGATCAACGTCCTCGACGCACTCTTCGAGCGATGAGGCGGCTGAGAGCAGATGAAAAGCCGCCTCCGGTTGCATCTGCTCGATGCTCACCGGCGATTCGCCTCCGACTGAGTATTTCTCGACCATCTCGCGGACGGCTCCGAGCGCCTGCTGTACGGCGGCCGGCTGAACGTCATACAGTCGCGTCTGTTTACCCGCAATGACGCAGCCCCACGCGATGCGCCGCCCCATCACGCCCGCTCCGATGATTCCTACCCGTTTCAATTCATCCGTCAAGCCTTACTCTCCATCGTTCTACCTCCATGGGATCGGGCCGTACTTGCGTTGTTCGGGCCACATCTCGTTGAGAGTATCGTCGTAGTAGAGCCGCCCCGCCTTCATCAAGCAGCGATAGGGTCAATCCTAGCCTCACTGCGTCCCCCACAAAGCGCTTGTATGGTTCTTATATTCCTGAGACTAATGCCAGGTCTGAGCGCGCTCGGGTTTGCCGACAAAGACGCCATCTACAAGTTGTTCGTTGCGGACGACGAAAGTCCCCCCGACCAGCACGTGAACGATCCCTTTGGAAAACTGATTGGGGTTTGAGAAAGTCGCGCGGTCAATCACCTGTTCCGCGCTGAAGATCGTAATGTCGGCGTCGGCGCCGACGGTCAATCGCCCTTTCTTCATCATCGCGGGCGAAATTTTCTCCAGCCTCTGCGCCGGCTGCAGGGTCATCTTGCGGATGGCTTCGGGCAGCCCGATCAGTTTCTTCTCGCGCGCGTAGCGCCCCAGCACCCGCGCGAAACAGCCCATCCCGCGCGGGTGCGCGCGCTCGTCCAGGCTCTTGATCGGCATCCCATCGGAAGCGATCATCACCAGCGGGTGCCTGATCGCGTATTCTACCCACTCCTCCTTCATGACGTGAACGATGACTGTGCCCTCTCTGTATTTTGCGCGGTACTCGTCCCACATCTCCTTACCGGTGAAGCGCTCGCCGGTCGGCGGCCATTCGATGTCCGGGTAGCTGATCCCGAACTTCTTCTGCCAGTCATGATCAAAAATGCCGGAGTTGATGCCGGTTGAGCCTGCCGTGTAGGGGTAAGCTTCTGTAGTCACATCGAGCCCCTTTTTACGAGCCTCCTCGATCATCTTCAGAAAGGCCGGCACGCGGCCCAGTCCCGTGCTACAGATGTGCACCATATGAAATGACGCCTTCGTTCTCTCGGTCAAATCGAGCAGTTCTTTCAGACCGTTCACGTCCTGGCGGTCGTCAGGCATGCGTATGTGGATGAAGAGCGGCACGCCTCTGTTTGCCGCCAGTTTAAAGAGCGCCTCCAGCTCCGCCTCCTTCACCCCTCGCGAAACGTAATCGAGTCCGATGCCGATGCCGAGCGCGCCGTCATCCAGGGCTTTCCTGAGATAGCCAAGCAGCCCCTTCAACTCAGCGTCGTCGAGCGGCTCATGAAATGTCGCGGCGCGGTTGCCTTTCTTGACTATCTCTCTAGCATCTCCGTGGCCCGCCGAGTAACCGTAGTTGATCAACGATTTGCCTTCGCGTTTGCGCAGGTTATCGAGCGGATAAGCGCCGCCTTCCAGCTCCAATGCCGTCGTCACGCCATCCCGCACCTGATACGTCTGCGAAGGCGCGTTCTGCCCGTGCGCGTGGAGGTCAATGAAACCGGGCGCGACGACCAGACCCTTAACGTCAACCACCTCTTTGCCCCGCAATGCGGTCTTTGAGATCGCAGCCACTTTGCCGTCGCTGATCGCCAGGTTGCGCACCGCGTCCAGACCCGTCGCCGGGTCTATTACGCGCCCGCCGGCTAGCACCAGATCGTAAGAGATCGTTTGTGCGCCTGAGCCACGGGCAAGTCCGACGACGCCGAGCAGTAGAAAGAAGACCGCGGACACACAAACCAATACCTGCTGCTTCAAACCGACTCTGCGAGAACTTGACATGATGGCCTCCTTGTCACGTGATGAATTTCCTTGCGCGCTCATTCTTATCTGGGCACCACGGGCAACAGCAGTTGTGACGGATGCCGCCCCCCGAAGTGAACCATGTTGTTCGCCTTGACCCACGCGGTCTCGGTGACGTTGTCCCCGCCGGTGTTCAGGTTGCGGTCGTACATCGGAAAATCGCTGCTCGAGACGTGAAGACGGATACGATGCCCCGGACCGAAGTAGTGTGCCGTGCTGTTGAGGCTGACCTCCACGCGGTACACGCGATCACGCTCCATCCAGACCGTCTTCTTCATCCCGTCGCGGTAGCGCGCGCGCAGGATGCCGTTCGACACGTTCCACGCGCGTCCCTGCTCGTCCACATCGGTGAGCTTCGCGGCGAAATCAGTATCCCTGACGTCGGAGGAGACATAGAGCACGAGCCTGACCGGTCCCGCGACCGTGACGCCCCGGTCGAGCGCCGGAGTCGAATAGACCAGCAAGTCGCGGCGCGATTCGAGGACGCTCTGATCGAACACGCCCGGAACGTCCTTAGGGTTTCCGGTGCAACAGATGCCGCCGCCGCGCGACGGCAACGGATCAGCCGGGTCATAGGTGAACGCATCCCGACCGGAGCGAACTGGCTTCGTAGCCGCCAGACGACCATCGCCGGCGCCGGTCACCGCGCCTTTCTGGCTCGAAAGGTAATACGGGACGGCGCGCATCTCCGCCAGCGGCCACACCGGAGATATGCGCCACTCATTCTTGCCCATCAGGTAGTACTGGACCTTGGGCCGATTCGTCACGCCGTTCTCGACGCCCCTGAGCCAATAGTCGAACCAGTCGAGATAGAGCCTCCAGTAAGCGAGGCGCGCGTCGCCGACGTCGCGGTCGCCGACCTTGGTGTGTTCGCTGGCCGCTTCCGAAGCGCAGTGCACGGTCGGTGAGATGATCACAAACTGGTTATCGCGGGCGCGGGAGCTCGCCGCGTTGCGGCGCATCAGGTTGAAGGCGTAGAGCGTCTGTTCGGGAGTCACGTCGAGCCAGGAGTTGACGTGTAGCGCGGGAGTGTCGAAGCGGTCGTCGTCGCGCAGGTAGCGCATCTGCTTCCAGTAGGGATCGGCAGGCGGGTGCGTCAAGAAGTCCCGGAAGTCTGTGTGTGGGTACCCGGCGCGCTTGTCCATCTCAGCGGTCGGCAGCGAGCGCAGCATCGCCTGGAAATCAACTGAGTCCGGCCCCTTTGCTCCTCTCACCTTGCTGCCGGCGATGCCGAACCACCCGAAGGCGCTGCTCAACAGCGTTGCGCCGCCGAAATTAAGCCCGAAGTTGGTGTAGTGCCCACCTGCCGGGCCGACTGCGCCGCTCGCCGATTGCGGGATCATCGCGGTGTGGTTCGGGTGGCGCATCTTGGCGAGCAGAAACTGCACCTCGCCCAGGTAGGAGCAGCCGTAGGTCCCGACCTTCCCGGTTGACCAGGTCTGTTTCGCCGCCCAGTCGACGGCGTCGTAGCCGTCCTGGGCGTCGGCCATCTGGACGGCGTATTCTCCCTCGGAAGCGTCTTTGCCGCGCACATCCTGAACCACCACGACATATCCCTGACCGGCGAAGAACTCCGCCGGATTTGTCGCGCCCCGGTAGGTGTCCTTATTGTACGGAAGGCGGATGAGGATCACGGGGAGCCGCTCGCCCGCGCCGGTCGGGGTGTAGATGTCGGTCGCTAGCCGAACCCCGTCGCGCATGGGAACCATCACGTTCTTGCGGACCTCGAACTTGTACTTCGGCGCGGGTCGGGCAGAGGGGGCAGCGGTTGATTGCGCGAGGGCGGTCGAAGCGGCGCCGAAGGCCAGGTTGATTACAGCGGCGAGGAGAAGCAGGCGATGAGAGTGATTGTCGCACTTGTTCTTCATGAAAGCTCCTTCAGGATTCGTGAGAAAAGAGCCTCAGTATTAGATCACGCCTCCCGGATGTCGCTATTTCTCTTTTTGCTTCTCGACGAGCGCGATCACTCCGTCGGCCAGCGGGCCGCGCCAGAGCAGATCGTGACCGCCATTGTATTCGGCGTAGGTGACCGGATAGCCCTTGGCTGCCAGGACATCGTGTAGGCGGCGGTTCTCCAATACCATGTTTATCGGAATCCCTTGCTCCAACCTTCCCACTTCCAGGAAGAAACGCAGCGGCAGCCGGTTCGATTTCGCAAACTGCCGCGTCAGCCAGCCGCTGTCCGTAAAGATGTTTCTTTCAAAGGGGTCGCCTTCCTTCTGAAGACGGTTCGTAACATGATTTCTCCCGAACGGTTGGAATGAATGAGAAGCTGCGAGATGTAATCACGAAGCCTCACCGAGGAAGTTAATACTCGAAACGTCAAGCTTAGTCAAAGCCGCCTGGAGTTCAATTGTCCTTATCAAGGCTGTTGAATCCCAGGCGAACTGCCGGTAGAACCATTCTGCTGAACTCGCAGAACCTGCGTATCGCCTAAAAGTTTAGCCTCAACCCGAACTGTATGATCCTCGGGCCCACCGACGTCCCAGAAATTATGCCGAACGCGGGAGATAAGACATCGGTTACTGGATCATCGAACTGAGGAGTGTTAAAGGCATTGAAGGACTCCGTGCGGAACTTTATGTTACCCCCTTCCCGCAGCCAGCGGAAACGGGTTCGCTTGATGATTGAGATATCTGATACAGAGCGTTATCTCGATCTGCTCGCCAAATACCCGCGTCTGATCGAAGAGATTCCCGCCATTTGCGCCATGCATTTTGGACGCAGAACGCAATCGCGGGAGACTAAATTGGTGGAGATGAGAGTGTAGACATAAGAAAGCCGCTCTGACAGCGGCTGTATTCTGTTGATGTAAAGTGAGCCGTGCAGGACTCGAACCTGCGACCCGCTGGTTAAAAGCCAGCTGCTCTACCACCTGAGCTAACGGCCCGTATCCGCGTGATTGCTCCTCGATGTTAGCCGACTCCAATTTCTCGCGTCAACCTGAGCCACTTGCCAGCACCGTGCTATTGACAAACAAAACCGATTTCAATATAAGCTAGCCGAACTAGCCGGAAGAGTTCGCTTGGAGGCGGGTTAGGAATAAACCATCTGGTCTCTTCAAGCGGTTCAGTGTGCCAGCAGCGTTTCGCTGCTTTTCTTTTAACGTCTTATTGCAAACGTGTGCAGGGAGCGGCTTTGATCTCAATCAAAGACATTGCCCGGGTCGCTAAGGTGTCGCATTCAACCGTCTCACGGGCTCTTCAGAACAGTCCGCTCGTCAGTCACGACACCGCCGAGCGCATTCAACAGATCGCTCGCGAGAAGGGCTACAGGCCCAGCGCGGTCGCCCGAAGCCTGGTCACCAGAAGGACGAAAACCATCGGCGTCGTCGTGACCAGAATTGCCGACCCGTTCATCGCGGAGGTTGTTAGCGGCATCGAGGAAGTGGCCAATGATCACGACTACTCGGTGTTTCTGGCTAACTCGAATGCCCATCCCGACCGCGAAGTAAAAGTCGTGCATTCATTCCACGAAAGGCGCGTGGATGGCATTTTGGTTACGGCGTCGCGGGTCGGCGCACTCTATATGCCGCTGCTTGCTGAAATGAGAGTTCCGACGGTGCTCATCAACAATCAACATCCGGGAGAATTCGTGCACTCGGTGATGATCGACAATCCCGCGGCCAGCCGCCAGGCCACCGAACATCTGATTGGCCTTGGACACAGGCGGATCGCCTACATCGGCGATCAATTTGGGTTTCAGTCGGACACCGAAAGGTTTGCCGGATATCGAAGGGCCCTTGAAGTAGCAGATGTTCCTTTCTTGCCCGAATTGATAGCTCACGGCGATGGCAACGCCGAAGGCGGCATGCATGCGATGGAAAAGCTTTTGGCGCTGGCCGAACCACCAACGGCGGTATTTTGCTACAACGACATGTCAGCGCTGGGCGGCTTGCGCGCAATCCACGCGCATGGATGGCGCGTCCCCGAGGATATTTCAGTTGTGGGCTTCGACGATCTGTTCATTGCCTCCTACACCAGTCCGGCGCTTACGACGATTAGCCAGCCCATGCGACAGATGGGGCGCATGGCGATGGAGATTCTGATCAAGCTCTTCTCCGGCTTGAACTCCAAAACTAATATCAAGGTCCAAGGTCAGTTGATAACGCGGGAGTCCACGGCCCCGCCGAGACCAGTTCATTAAGCGAGGCGGCTAATGCTGCAACCTGGTAGAGAGTTACTTGTCCCCAAGAAGGCCCTGACCGGTGCCTCGGGAGAGACGATGCTCGTGACACCGAAATCGTCCGGGTTTGAGTACCTGAGTTTTCGCGCGCGCCGCTTAGTCAGTGGCGAAAGCTTCGCCGACGAAACGGGCAACAATGAATTGGGTCTGGTGGTGCTGGGCGGGCGCTGCTCGGTCGAATCGTCCGCCGGCTCGTGGTTGAATTTTGGCGGTCGTGCACACGTGTTCAGCGGATTACCACACGCCCTCTATTTGCCGATTGAAACCGCCTTCACCGTGCAGGCCGAGTCTGACTGCGATCTCGCCTTTTGTTTTTGCCGCGCCGAACTAAAGTATCCGGCCCGCCTGGTTACGCCTGATGACGTTGAAGTCGAGGTTCGGGGCGGCGCGAATGCAACGCGGCAGATCAATCACATATTGAAGCCAGAATTCCCGGCGCAGCGACTGCTCATCGTCGAGGTCTACACGCCAAGCGGCAACTGGTCCAGCTATCCCCCTCACAAGCACGACGTGCACAACCCGCCGGAGGAAGTGGATCTGGAGGAGATTTATTACTACAAAGTTGACCACCCGGACGGATACGCGATTCAGAAGGTCTACACCCCGGATCGGCGCATTGACGCGACGCTGACGGTGCGCGATGGCGAGCTTGTGCTGATTCCCGAAGGCTACCATCCGGTCGTGGCAGCGCACGGATATAGCGTTTACTACCTGAATGCGCTTGCGGGTAGCGCGCGCTCGATGGCGGCGTCCGATGATCCAGCTTATGCCTGGGTGCGACAGACGTGGAAGGAGAAAGATCCGCGCGTGCCAGTGGTACGGTGAGCATCGCAAATCGCTTGTTTCACAGAGATGCAAGCCCAACTAAGTTCTCGTGCAAAAGTATTAAGGTAAAGTTAAGACAGAAATAGCCAGAATCTCACATCCGGATGCCAAGATATTGTTGCACGAGGACTTTATCACCGAGAGAACAATGCCCGACCGCAGTTACGACATTCTGGCGATGGGCCGCAGCTCTATTGATCTCTACGCAAACGAGATCGGCGCGCCCTTCACCGAAATCAAGAGCTTCGCCGCTTACGTCGGCGGATGCCCGACTAACATCAGCGTTGGCACGCGGCGATTGGGTTTACGCTCGGCTGTGCTAACGGCGGTGGGCGAGGACCCGGTAGGCGATTTCATTCTAAACTTTTTAGAGAAAGAAGGCGTTGCCACGAGCTTCATCCCGCGCAAGCCTGGCCGCCGTACAAGCGCGGTGATTTTGGGCATCGAGCCACCGGACAAGTTTCCATTGGTCTATTACCGCGACAACTGCGCTGACATTGAGCTGACGATAGATGACGTGCTGGCCGCCCCGATCGCCCAGAGCCGCGCGCTTCTAATTTCAGGCACGGGTCTTAGCCGGGAGCCTTCGCGCAGCGCGACGATTTTTGCCGCCGAGCAGGCTAAGACTCACGGAGCGACCGTCTTTCTCGACTTAGATTTTCGCCCGGACCAGTGGCACGACGCGCGGGCTTACGGGGTTACGATTCGCGCGGCGATGCGTCTTGCGGACGTGGTGATCGGTACGGCTGACGAAGTGAAGGCGGGTGCGCTCAAAGCCGAGTCGAACGTGTCGGTTGAGCATTCGCAAGTCTCCGCCGCGCGAGTCGGCGGCGATACTATGAAAGCCCTCGAAGCGGTGCTCGCGGCAGGTCCCGCGACGCTCGTGATGAAGCGCGGCGGCGAAGCCACGACGGTTTATTCGCGCGGGGGCGAGGTGATCGAAGCCGCGCCCTTTCCAGTTGAGGTTTGCAACGTGCTCGGAGCCGGCGATGCTTTTGCGAGCGGGTTGCTCTACGGCTATCTGAAAGGCTGGGACTGGCATCGCGCGGCGCGAATGGGCAATGCATGCGGGGCGATTGTCGTAACACGCCACGGCTGCGCCAACTTCATGCCTTTCGAACAAGAAGCGCTTTCCTTCATCGAGCACCGAGGAGGATTTTAGTTGGCCTTTCGAGCAGACGATTTTCTTCCAGAGAAGTTGTTGACGCGGCTCACCGACATTCGTGTGCAGGACCCAGACTACGCCTTGCGGGCGGCGACGTCGCGCGTACGCCGAACTGCGCTGACTCTCGATGGCAAGCTCAATATCCTCGCCGCCGATCATCCAGCTCGTCGGGTGACAGGTGTCGGCGGCAATCCGCTAGGGATGGCTAATCGTCACGATTACCTGGCTCGCATCGTCCGCGTGTTGATGGGAGGCGCGGTCGATGGCGTCATGGCGACCATGGACATCATCGAGGATCTGCTCATCCTCAACGATCTATCGGGGCACGATAGCCTCAAAGACAAGCTCCTGATCGCCAGTTTGAATCGAGGGGGACTTGCGGGGAGCAGTTGGGAGATGAACGATCCGATTACCGGCGCGTCTCCGGCGGCCTGCGCGGCCTGGAAACTGGACGGTGCAAAGATATTGATGCGCATCTGCGATGAGGAAGCGGACTCGCTCAAGACGATAGTGGCCAGCGGCGTGGCGATCACCGAGCTCAATGCGCTGGGCATTCCAACGTTTCTGGAGCCCTTGCCTGTAGTCAGAACCGATAAGGGATACAAAGTCGTCAAGACTGCTGAGGCGTTGGCAAAGATCGTAGGGGTAGCCTCGGCGCTGGGCGACAGCAGCCGTTACTTGTGGCTGAAGCTACCATATTGCGAGAACTACGATGTTGTTGCGCGCGCGACGACCTTGCCGATTTTGCTGCTCGGCGGTGAATCCGCGGGCGACCCTACCGCGTTTTTGCGCGAAGTCGCGAGAGGAATGGCAGCCGGCGCAAATGTGCGCGGCGCTTTGGTCGGGCGCAACGTGCTGTATCCCGGAGATGACGATCCGCTGGCCGTAGCCGAAGCCGTGGGCGGGATCGTTCATCAGGGCTGGACCCTCGAACAAGCGGTGGACTCGAAACTCCGGCGGAGGCACGCGTGAGGACGCGACGAATAACAACGGCGCAGGCTCTCACGCGCTTTCTCGCTCAACAGTATGTCGAGCGCGACGGCCGCGAGACTGCCTTCTTCGCCGGCGTCTGGGGCATCTTCGGTCACGGCAACATCGCCGGAGTCGGTCAGGCGCTGCAGCAACAGCCGGCGTTTCGCTATTATCTGGCCCGCAACGAACAGGCGATGGTCCACATTTCGACAGCCTTCGCAAAGATGAACAACCGACTGCGCGCCTTTGCGTGCACATCTTCAATCGGGCCGGGAGCTACAAACATGATCACCGGCGCGGCTACTGCCACGATCAATCGAATTCCAGTGCTGCTCCTGCCCGGCGATGTTTTTGCGCGACGGAACGTGGCTCCGGTGCTCCAGCAACTCGAGTCCGAACACACTCAAGATATCTCGGTCAACGACGCCTTCAAGCCCGTTTCGCGCTACTGGGATCGCATCAATCGGTCTGATCAACTTCCATTTGCTTTGATGGAAGCAATGCGCGTTCTGACCTCTCCTGCCGATGCCGGTGCTGTGACGTTGGCTCTGCCTCAGGACGTGCAAGCCGAAGCGTGGGATTATCCCGAGGAACTTTTTGAGAAGCGTGTCTGGCACATCGCGCGCCCACCGGCTGATCGCGCGTTGCTTGAGCGAGCGGTGCAGCTAATTGTCGCCGCTGAGAGACCGCTGATTATCGCTGGCGGCGGAGTGATCTATAGCGAAGCTTCTGCGGCTCTAGCTCGCTTCGTCGAGCGAACGGGCATTCCGGTCGGGGAGACGCAAGCGGGCAAGGGTGCGCTTTCTTTCGATCATCCGCAGAATCTCGATGCCATCGGCGTGACGGGCACGCCAGGCGCAAACGTCATCGCCCGCGAGGCGGATGTGGTGATTGCGATCGGTACTCGCTTGAGCGACTTCTCTACCGCTTCCAAGACCGCGTTTCAAAATCCAGATGTTCGTTTCATAAACATCAACGTAGCCACGTTTGATGCGCACAAACACGCAGGGCTCCCTGTAGTCGCGGACGCGCGGGTGACGCTCGAAGAGTTGACCGAAGCTCTTGAAGGCTACCGCGTGAGCGATGAGTACACAGCACGCGTAGCTAGCTTGAAGCAGGAGTGGGAAACTGAAGTCGAACGCTTGTTTGCCCTCCGGCACGGGCCTCCAATCAGCCAGGGCGAAGTGATCGGCACGGTCAACAAATTCTCGCGGCCAGAGGACGTAGTGGTTTGCGCAGCGGGGAGTTTGCCCGGCGATCTGCACAAGCTCTGGCAAGCGCGCAATCCTAAAGGCTATCACCTGGAGTACGGCTATTCCTGTATGGGCTACGAAATCGCCGGCGGGCTCGGTGTGAAGATGGCGGACCCGTCCCGCGAAGTATACGTGATGGTGGGTGACGGCTCTTACTTGATGATGTCCTCGGAGATCGTCACGTCGATTCAGGAGGGCTACAAACTGAACATAGTCCTGGTGGACAATCACGGTTTTTCGAGCATCGGCGGGCTTTCGCAGTCGATCGGGTCAGGCGGCTTTGGAACTGATTACCGGTTTCGCAACTCGGAGACCGGGCAACTGGATGGCGAGCAGTTGCAAGTCGACTTTGCGGCGAATGCCGAAAGCCTCGGAGCACACGCCATCCGAGCCGTTACCTGCGACGATTTGCAGCGCGCGCTCGAAGAAGCTCGCCGAAAAGATCGCACTACGGTGATCGTTGTTGAAGTCGACAAGGAAATGCGCGTGCCCGGCTACGAGTCCTGGTGGGATGTGCCTGTAGCAGAAGTTTCAGAACTTGAGACCGTGCGGACCGCTCGAGAGCAATATGAAAAGGCTTCAAAAAAAGAACGATATTTCTTTTAGGAGGAGGAGACGAAGTGTAGCGTAGACGAAGTGTAGCGTAGACAGTTCAGTCTGCGCGGATCGAGCGGAATTTGGAACAGCGCGGAGACTGGACCGTCTACGCTACATCAGGAGGGGAAGCACGATGCCAACAAACGGACAATTGCAGAATTACATCAACGGCGAATGGCGCCGCTCAAATGCGAGCGAGTACTTGCAAGTGATTAACCCGGCGACGAATGAGCCGCTTGCGCAGGTGCCGCTTGGAGGAGACAACGATGTCGGCGAGGCCGTCGAAGCAGCTTCCGCTGCCTTCGCTGGATGGCGCACGACGCCACCGGAGGAACGCATTCAGTTTCTCTTCAAGCTGAAGCAGTTGATGGAGGAGCACTTTGATGAAATCGGCAGGCTGATAACGATGGAAAACGGCAAGACGCTCACCGAATCGAAGGCCGAGGTGCGTCGCGGCATAGAAAACGTCGAGGTGGCGTGCGGCATTCCCACGCTGATGCAAGGCTACAACCTGGAAGATGTGGCGCGCGGAATTGATGAGACCATGATCCGCCAGCCGCTTGGCGTGGTTGCAGCCATATGCCCGTTCAATTTTCCGCTGATGGTTCCGTTCTGGTTCCTGCCGTACGCGATTGCCTGCGGAAACACGTTCGTCTTGAAGCCATCGGAAAGAGTGCCCGTATCCATGCAGCGAATGTTTGAGCTATTCGATCAACTCGGGTTGCCGCCCGGAGTGCTCAACATGGTCAATGGAGGCAAGGCCGCGGTCGACGCGTTGCTCGATCACCCGGCGGTTCGAGCCATCAGTTTTGTCGGCTCAACCCCGACGGCAAGATATGTCTACTCTCGTGGATCGTCGAACGGAAAGCGGGTGCAAGCTCAGGGCGGGGCGAAGAACCACGTAGTCGTTTTGCCGGATGCCGACATGGAAATGACGGCTCAGATAATCAACGACAGCGCATTTGGTTGCGCCGGGCAACGGTGTCTGGCCGTATCAACGGCGATTACCGTCGGCGAAGCACGGCAGACGTTCACCGAAGCCATTACCGGCCTCGCGCGTTCAATCAACACAAACTACGGCCTCGAGGAAGGCGCGCAGATGGGGCCAGTTATTACGCGAGAGAGCAAAGCGCGCATTGAAGGATTGATTGCCAAGGGCGCTAGCGAAGGCGCAACGGTCGTTCTCGATGGACGTAGCGCGAGAATCTCGAAATACGAAAGCGGCAATTTTGTGAAGCCGACGATTCTCGACAACGTAGTTCCCGGCAGTGAGATTTCCAACACCGAAATTTTCGGGCCGGTGCTCAGCGTCACTCACGCCGAGAGTGTCGAGGAGGCGATAAAACTGATCGCTCAAAGCCCGTACGGCAACGCAGCTTCCATTTTTACGACGAGCGGAGCGGCGGCGCGCAAGTTCCGCTACGAAGCGTCAGCAGGCAACATCGGAATAAACATCGGTGTGGCGGCGCCAATGGCTTATTTCCCATTCAGCGGCTGGAAGGACAGCTTCTTCGGCGTAGAGCACGCCCAGGGGCGCGACGGAATCGAGTTTTATACGGAAAAGAAGGTTGTCATCGAACGCTGGCCGAAGGAGTGGTCGCGCAAGTTTTGATTCAAGGCAATTTCACCGGTTACTAGCCGTGGCCGTGTCGGGCGGTTGGCAGCCGATTCAACTCACTCTTAACGTTGGGCAGGTAGAATGTGCACTCAACCTCCCTGAGGCTGCGTGTACGTTCCAGCGAACCCAAAGGAGGAAGGATATGTTCAGGCCATTCTCACGTTGCATCAGCAGCATTATCTGTTTCGTACTGTTGTTCGCTTGCCCGCTAACTGTGCTCGCGCAGCAGGAGACGGCGACGATCACGGGCGAAGTGAAAGACGCCTCGGGCGCGGTGGTGCCCCAGGCAATGGTCACCGTAACCAATGTCGGGACGAACATCAGCGTCAAGATCGAAACTAACGACCAGGGCTCATACACTGTCTCCAGTCTCAGGCCGGGTGATTACACGGTAACGGTGGAGAAGAGCGGGTTCAATAAAACTTTGCACAGCGGGGTCACGCTGCAAGTCAATCAGTTCGCGCGCATCGACATCACCTTGCAGACCGGCCAGGTGAGCGAAGTCGTGGAAGTGACGGGCGGAGCGCCGCTGCTGGAGACCGAGACCTCTTCGCGCGGTTCGGTCATCGACCAGAGGAAGATCGTCGATTTGCCCCTGAACGGCCGCGATTACAACCAGCTCGCGTTGCTCTCGCCCGGCGTCTTGCCCGGGACGCCGCGTCTGGCCTCGGTCAATTTCAAAGGCGTGCTCAACGTCAACGGCAATCGCACCTTCAACAACGTCTTCCTCCTGGACGGCGTGGACAACATCTCCTACTCCAATTCGTTCCGCGGCGAGAATGTGCAACTCCTCCAGCCCTCAATCGAAGCGTTGCAGGAGTTCAAGATTCAGACCAACGCTTACTCGGCGGAGTTCGGGCGCAGCTCTGGCGCGGTGATCAACGCCACGATCAAGTCGGGGACCAACAGCGTCCACGGGAGCCTCTACGAATTCCTGCGCAACGACGTGCTCGACGCCAACAACTTCTTCTCCAACGCGCTTGGCGCTCCGAAACCTGTGCGCCAGCGCAATCAGTACGGCGCGGCGGTCGGCGGCCCGATCGTCAAAAACAAGACCTTCTGGTTCGCCGATTACGAGGGATTGCGTGAACGTGAAGGGGTCCCGCGCGTGCGCCAGGTTCCCACAGCGACCGAAAAAGCCGGGCTGTTCAGTACATCAGTCGTTGACCCATTTGCGGCGGGCCGGCCGGCATTCAGCCAAAACGCGGCAGGGCAGTTCGTTATCCCTTCGAGCCGTTGGGACCCGGTGGGCGCCGCCATCGTCAAGCTCATTCCCGATCCGAACGTGCCCGGCACGACGATCTTCGCCTCGACGCCGGTGACCATCACGCGCCAGGACCAATTCGATGTGCGCGTTGATCATCAGTTCGCAAGCAACATCACTTTCTTCGGGCGCTACAGCTTCGTGGACACCAACTTGTTCCGCCCGCCGCCGCTGCCCGGATTGGCTGAAGGCTCGTTCAACGACGCGTTCGGCTCGAACCTCAATCGCTCGCAAGGGCTTGCGTTCGGCTTGACGTGGACGTTTTCGCCTGCGCTGATCGGCGACTTCCGCTTCGGCTTCGCGCGTGGCAACTACTTCACCAACCCGCCGAACGTCGGCATCGATGGCGCGGAGGCAGTTGGTTTGAAGAACGTGCCGAACGATCCTGCGATTGTCGGCGGCGTGCCCAAGGTCAACATCACGGGCTTCGACGCCGTGGGCCGTCACACCTCGACGCCGCAATTTCAAACGCCGCGTTCGTGGAATCCGCGCGCCACTTTCAGTTGGAACCACGGATTGCACTTCATCAAGTTCGGCACGGAGTTCCTGCACGTCGAGACCAAGATCAACGACTTGAACGCGACCATCGGGCGCATGAACTTTGAAGGTCGCTTCACCAACCGTGCCGTGGGTGATCTGCTGCTGGGGCTTCCGTCGCAATTGGCGCTCACCAGCTTCACGGTCATGGATCAGGGGCAGAACATGCAGTTCTACTTCATCCAGGACGATTACAAGATCTCGCCCAAACTGACGCTGAACATCGGTCTGCGCTACGAATTCGCGACGCCGCCGGTCGAGAAGGAGAACCGCTTCGCCAACTTCGACCCGGCGACCGGGATAGACGCCTTCGCCACAGACGGCGACCTCTTCGAACGCTCGTTGATTCATCCCGACCGCAACAACTTCGCGCCGCGCTTCGGCTTCGCCTGGTCGCCGACTTCGCGCCTGGTGATCCGCAGCGCTTACGGCGTCTTCTTCACCCACACTGTCCGTCAGGGGCGCGAAGGACTGCTGGGATTCAACCCGCCTTTCCTCGTGGACAACCTGTTGTCGACGAGCGTCACGGGCGGGGCCGCGGTGGCTTCGGCGGCGCCGTTCCGTCTGGTGAACGGCTACCCGTCAGGGTTGCTGGATCCGAAGTCGCTCGCGCCCACTATCGGACGGCGTGCGCAGGACGCCTTTCAACGCACGCCTTACATCCAGCAGTACAACTTCGGCATTCAATACGAATTGATGAACGACCTGCTGCTGGATGTCGCATACGTCGGCAACAAGGGTACGAAGCTGAACGGTTTCCGCAACCTGAATCAACGAGCGGTGATCACCAACGCGAACGGCTCGCAATCTGCGGGCGCGCGTCCTTTCCCGCTGGTCGGCGACATTCAATGGATGGAGAACCGCGTCGGGGCGAGTTACAACTCGTTGCAGGCGCGGCTGGAGAAACGCTTCTCCGGCGGGTTGACGGGAATGGTGAGTTACACGTGGGGCAAAGCGTTGACCGGCTCGCCCGATCACATCTCGACGAGCGGCGGCGGCGCAGGCATTGATACCGGAACGTTCCGCGAGCCGCAGAACGGGTTGAATCTGGCTGCTGACCGCGGGCTGGCCGAGTTCGATATCAAGCAACGCCTGGTGGCGAGCTACATCTACGAACTGCCCTTCGGCCACGGTCGGAGGTTCGGCAAGGATTGGCACAAGGCGGCGGATATGCTGCTCGGCGGCTGGCAACTGACCGGCATCCACGTTTTTCAGGGTGGCCTCGGCTTGACGGCTACGTTAGGCGGGAGCAGCGTGCTCAATATCGGCGGTGAACGACGCGCGCGTCCGAACCTGATCGGCAACCCGGTCTTGCCTGACTCGCAAAGAACTCTGCAACGCTGGTTCAATATCGATGCGTTCCAACCGGCGTTCAGCCCCTCGCCCCAAGCCTTCGGCAACGCCGGCGTGGGGATTATGCGCGGGCCTGGGTATGTGAACTTCGATTTCACGCTTGCAAAGAACTTCAACGTCACTGAGAGGATTCGCTTCCAATTCCGTACGGAGGCTCTTCAATGCTTTCAATCGCGCCAATTTCGGACCGCCGAATATTGCCCGCGACAGCAGCGGATTCGGCCAAATTCTCGGGGCGAGTAATGCTCGAATCATTCAGTTTGGATTGAAGCTCTATTTCTAAACTGAAGTCGGACTAGTGTCAGTTACAGTGATTGTGATGAACAGCGTGACTTTCGGAATCCCACCAACGCAGTTGGTGGATTGTTCATACCCAGCCTACACGAGCGCTGCGGCTCCGCTGCCGAATCCCACCAACGCAGTTGGTGGATTGTTCATATCCTGCCTACGCACCGGGAACTGCCGATTTAGGCTGGGTGTGAACGATCCACCAACTGCGTTGGTGGGATTTAGCGGCCCGCCCCGCCTCCCTTGTAGGCTGGGTATGAACAATCCACCAACTGCGTTGGTGGGATTCCGAAGCTACTGCTGTTCATCATAATCACTCTGACAGACTACTAGCCAGTTCACTGTTCCGACAGGCTCCTAAGACGGTACGCGAGATCTTTTCGCTTTCGACCAATGTTAACTTTCACTTCATCCCCTCTTGCAAGCGCACGAGTTTGGCTCATAGGCTTCCTCATTGCGGTTTTTGTTGGGGCGCCCAAGCCAGGTGCGGCACAAAACCTCGCGCTCAAGGAAGCTCAGCGAGTCGAAGAGACCGCGGAGTTTCACCATCAGTTGGGCGTGGCCTACCATCTCCGTCGCTGCCTGGAGGACGCCAGTCGGGAATACACGCGTGCGCTGGAGTTGGATCCACCTCGCGATCTCACTGACGAAGAGTGGCAGCTCGCGCGGCGATTTGCGCCCCGTGTTTACGTTACGGCGTCAGAGTTTTTCCCGCTCAAAGATTTTGCCGTCATCCTCCATCCAGCGGAGCGCCTGATCGCCTATCACTTCTTCTGGGAGGACGACATCGACTTTCCTGAAGACAACGACCCGTGCGATCACGAATTGATGTGGGTGCGGTACTCGCCGGACCGGATGTCGATTGAGAAGATCTGGACGTACTTTCACGGGCGTATGCTGGCCGGAGGTGAGGCGGCCTTAAGCGACGCCCGCCGCAACCGTATGCGGCCGCGTGTGAATGTGCAGTGGGGGAAGCATGGGTCGATGCCGGCGGGCTGGGAGGAGCTAAAGATCATCGCTGACCGCGGCGATGCGGAGAATAAATACTATCCCGTCGATCAACCGATCTCGTTGAAGCTTTACAACGAAGGTACCTTTCGCAAGCTGTCGGAAGAGGGCCGGCGCCTGGCGAATCATCCGCTCGGCAGACGCGCGGGCTGGCCGAAGAAATTCTCAGGCACGTGGAACGACTTCATCAATTTCTCACGGATCATCGAGCCGCTCGACTGGCTTGAGAAGAACAAGCTGGCCGCGGCCTCGCGTTGGAATAGCGCCACTATCAATCAGCATTTCCTCCGATACAATTTCCGCCCTAAGACGGAGTGGCCCGTCGAGGATTTCAAATCGCAGATTTCAAATGTGAAGCCTGCGATGCCCACTCGCGGCGCACTCTCTCTAACAGATTTTCAGCTTCCGCCGAAGTCCGCGTTCGACAAGGCCATGCCGCGCTACCCGAACGTTTGGTTCTACGTCGACGCGTCTTTGGCGCCATCCTATGAGGCGGCGGTCAAGCTGGTGACGGAGCATCTCCGCCACGCGATGCGCTTGCGGGAATTCTACGGCCCGTTTGACAACGCTGAAGGGTGCGATTTCGAGGTGCGGCTGGAGCACCTGCAGCCTTGGGAGGAGCGTGAGCATCGCGCGTTGCAACATTCGCACGCTTTTCACATGCGGTACTACTATACCTCGCTCGCTCGCCAGAAATTGGATCGGGTGAAAATCAGCGGGCCGAGCGGCGAACGCGATTTTTTCCGGCTCGCGGCCAGCGCCCATTACGAAGTCGAACACACGAACCCCAATCACGCTGATGTCGAGATTTGCCCGATCTGCGGGCGCACGGGAGAATACCGCGAATTGAAAGGCAATCTGGTCGAACTGGTTCATGACCCGCTCGGACTCGAATTGGTTATGACGGGCAAGATTCGCGGGGAGACGGTCCGCTTCGAGGACTGGGATCAGCGCGAGGTCGGCGGCATTGCCTCGCTCAAATCAACATTCACCCTGCACGATTTCATCTTTCCGGCGCAGGCGGGCGACCGGAACACTTTCCGCATCGGGGTGGTCGTACTCACGCCCAAAGACGAAGCCGACAAGCGGCGTTGAAATGAAACTCTCTCTCTGCCTGGAAATGCTCTTCACCGATCGCCCGTTCATCGAGCGCCTGGCCATCGCATCGCGGCTCGGCTATCGCGCCATCGAGTTTTGGGACTGGCGAGACAAAGACCTGCCGGCGCTCGCTGACGCGGCGGCACGCCTCGGTCTCACCGTCGCAGCTATGAGCGGGAATCGCCAGCACGCGCTCATTGACCCGGAGGCACGCGCGGGGCTGATCGAAGAGATGGACCAAGTCTTCGCGGCGGCCGGGCAGTTGAATTGCCGCCGCATCATGATGCTCAGCGATGTTCTCAAAGACGATGGCAGCGCCGCGCCTACGCCACCGCGGCCAGCGGAAGAAAAGATCGAAAGCATGGCGGAGAATTTGCGGGCGCTGGCCGGCCGTGCGAAAGCGGCAAGCGTCACATTGCTCCTTGAGCCGCTGAACACGGCGCTCGATCATCGCGGTTGTTTTCTCAATCACTCCGGACTTGGAGTTGAGATCGTCAGGCGCGTTGATAGTCCGCAGGTGAAGCTGCTCTACGACGTCTACCACATGAGCATGATGGGTGAAGACGTATTGACGGAGATTGACAGAAACCTGGAGTGGATCGGTTACCTTCACGTCGCCGACCTGCCCGGACGACATCAACCGGGCACGGGAAAGATTGATTATCAAGCAGTGAATACTTTGCTCAGGCAAGCGAAGTATGAAGGATTCATCGGCATGGAATTTTCCGCGCTCGGCCCTGATGAACAGGCGGCAAAGGCACCGCTGGAGATTTTTGGATGATTGAAGGCAGGCCGGTAACCGATCTCTCTTTTATCATTTGTCGGTCAACACCCGTCATCGGACAAATGGCCCGGAAGCTTGCGGAATACAAACCGCTACGGTTTAAGGTGCTCTTGACGGCGGTCCTGGCTGTGGGGTTTTTTTGTGGCTCCGTCCCGGCTCAATCGCTGCTCGAGAAAAGGTTCCGGGTAGAGACCGAGGCCGAGGTGCTGCTCGATCTGACGGCGGCTGGACCTCATACCTCGTGGGGCGAAGCGGGAAGTGAAGCTGCGGTTGCAACCGTCTTCGTCGATGGCCGCTACAATCAGGATATCTTTCTTTTTGCCGGGGCGCGCCCCTTCACTTATCAAGTGATGCTCGGTCATCTTCAACCCGGAGAGCACGCGCTGCGAGTCGCCTTCAATCGCAAACGATCGGCTTCAAAAGCAACAACGATCGAGATTCATGACGCGAAGATTTCATTCGTTGACCGAGCGAACCGCGAGTATCAGGCTCTCTCCTTAGCGCCTGTCGTCTATGCTCGACCAAACACCATCGGCCGGTTCAGCGATATTGCGCTCCTTATGTGGTACGAGACGGAGCGGGCCGGTCCGCTAATCTCGTTCCGCTACAGCGTCATTTTTACCAATGAGGACGGCGGCACGCAGACGAGCGCGTTAATGGCTCGCTGGGGACGGACTACTGACATCGAATGGATCTACGAAGTGAAGGTCGACGCCCAGGGGAAGAAAGTGTCGGCGACGTTTCAAGGCGTCGAACATAAGACTCAGCATTTTGGGGGTAAGGAACAGAATGGACATCCCGTTCTTTACGTGGTCTCGGACAATAATAACCTCTCTGATCGCGGAGAGTCAGAGATGCGGTTTGCATCGCGGCCAATCCCGTTTGATCTGAGTCGCTGCTCGCGCGAAGAGATCATGGATCGACATCCGTGGATCTATCAGCTAATGGCTGCTGAGTTGGAGCGCGAAGGCAAGATCTCAGAGACGAGCCGGGGCGGAAATCAAATGGCCGACCCGCGTCACTATCTTTACCTCGACGCAGCCTCTGAGCTGAGCGGCACCTCGCTCAGTTTTGCCGTCAAGCTTAAAGAGAATGCGAAATGGTACGCGTCGGATCTCGGGATCAATTATTACAAGATCGACCGCAACGGCTATTTCCGGACAACGGTGCGCCTGCCGGCGGGAACCAGGCTCGATCAAATCGAGCGGATTGCAGTTCGCTGCGACGCCGCGGGTAATCCGAAATCCGGCGAAGAGATCAAAATGCTCTCCGCGGCGGAGTGCGGTTTGAGCGCAGTGAATAAGGCGTTCATGCTCGATGCAAGTTTCCAACCCGGGCCCTCGCTGCCTCTTCACGTCAAGCCGCTTAAGCTGCGATTGGGAGAGACAATCGAATTTTACGAACAGCGCGGTGCTCAGTAACAGGCTGCGGAAAAAATGCTTCTGCCGCTAAGACACCAAGGCACTAAGCAGCACGAAGCCAGTTGATATCGCGACTTGGTGCGGCTTTGTGTCTTGGAGTCTTCGTGGCGGAACGGGTTTTTCAACATTCAAATCTTTGACCGGCTGCCAACCTTCCGAGGTGGCGGCCCTCCGTGGAGATCCGAACTTATGACCGAAGCGATGCAAGCGATAGTTTTTCACGGGCCGGGTCACTGGGCTTTGGAGGAATTCCCGCGCCCTCGAATTCAAGCCGCCGACGATGTGCTGCTCCGCGTCGATCGCGTGAGTATCTGTGGTACTGACATCCACATTCTCTCCGATCCCCCCGGCCACCCCGCGACGCCGGGAAGCATCCTGGGCCACGAATACGTAGCTACGGTCACCGATATCGGAGAGAGCGTGGTCAACGTGAAGCCCGGCGATCGGGTGGTGATTGATCCCAACATCACCTGCGGGCTGTGCGAGTACTGCCGATTAGGGCTTACGAACGTTTGCGAGAACATGACCTCGCTTGGAATCTTTCGCCACGGCGGACTGGCCGAGTTCAATACTGCGCCGGCCAAAGCGCTGCACAAAATCAGCCAGGATGTTGCGACCGAACGCGCCTGCCTGGCCGAACCGCTCGCCTGCGTGTTGCATGCTTTTGAAAAGACCGCTGTCGTGCCCGGTGAAAGCGTCGCGATCCTCGGCGCCGGCCCGATTGGACTGTTGTTTCTCATGCTTTTCAAAAGTGCCGGGGCCGGAAAAGTTTTCGTAATAGAACCGACAGAGTTTCGGCGGCAAATGGCCGAACGGCTCGGCGCGGACGCAGTGTTAAACCCAAAGACCGAAGACTGCCCCGCCGAGGTGAAAGCCATCACGCGAATTGGTGTAGACGTTGCTGTGGACGCGGCCGGAAGTCTGCTTCCGGAATCCCTCGAGCTTGTGAGAAGAGGCGGCCGCGTGATTCTCTTCGGCGTCAATCAGCATGCCGAGCGCCGGTTAAACCAGTACGCAATCACACGCTATGAAACTTCCATACTTGGCTCATACATCCAGCGAACGGCGTTTCCGAAAGTCGTGCGAATTTTGGAGGCCGGCCTATTGCCTGTGGAGAAGTTGATCACGCACCGTTTGAGGCTCAACGAAGTAGGCGAGGCGTTGGAAGCAATGCGCGTCGGCACAGCGATAAAGGCGGTAGTTGAACCGTAACTTATTTTCCATTTGTCATTTTCCATTTGTCATTGCGCTCGGAAGCTGATCAATCGATTACAAATGACAAATGGAAAATGGAAAATGGAAAATGGAAAATGGAAAATCCCATTGGCCGAGGGCATAGCACTTGTCGACCAAAGACCCTGAACCGCTCCTCAGGATGGAGAAAATCACAAAGTCCTTCAGCGGCGTCACCGTACTCGACGACGTGTCCTTCGAGGTGCGGCCGGGTGAAGTGCATGCGCTGATCGGTGAAAACGGCGCCGGCAAGTCCACGCTCATGAAGATCGTCACCGGGACTTATCACGCTGATCGCGGGCAGGTGTTTTGGAAGGGCCGGCCAGTCGAGATCAAAACCCCACACCAGGCTCACGAGCTCGGCATCAACATCGTTCATCAAGAACTCATGCTCGTTCCGCAATTGAGCATCGGCGAAAACGTTTTTCTCGGCCGGCATCCAGTGGGGCGCGGGGGTTCACGATGGGTGAGGTGGGGCGATATTAACGAACAAGCGAGCAGCTTGCTCAAGGGACTGGGCCATCCTTTAGATCCAAAGCGCCCGGTCGGTGAGCTGAGCATAGCCGAGCAACAACTGGTTGAAATCGCGCGGGCGCTCGCGTTCAGCGCCGAGCTCATCATCATGGATGAGCCAACCTCGCCGCTCTCCGAACATGAAACGAAGCGACTCTTTCAAACGATCTTGCAACTCAAGGAGCGCGGCGTCAGCGTAGTTTACATTTCGCATCGGCTGAAAGAGATTCACCAGGTCGCTGATCGCGTGACTGTCCTGCGCGATGGCCGGCATATTGTGACCAGACCGATTCAGGAGGTCACGACTGACAACCTTGTGCGGTACATGGTTGGCCGTGAAATCAGCGAACAGTTTTCCGAGAAAAAGTCGCGAGAAGATGGTGAGGAGGCGCTTCGCGTCGAAGGATTGACGGCGAGCGGAAAATTCTCCGATATCAGCTTCAGAGTTCGTCAAGGGGAGATTGTCGGCCTCGCCGGACTCGTAGGCGCCGGCCGAACGGAGCTCGTAGAAACTCTGTTCGGCGCAGGCGAAGCTGAGTCGGGAGAGGTTTATCTCGAGGGTCAACTGGTTACCATCAATACGCCGATGGATGCGGTACGCCATCGGCTTGCGCTTGTCGCCGATGATCGAAAAGCGAAGGGACTCGTGCTCGGGGGAAGCGTTCGGTTCAACGTCGCGCTCGCCGCTCCCAAGAGGTTTGCTCGCTACGGACTGTTTTTGAACGCGGCGCGAGAAAAGCAAGTGGCCAAAGACCTGTCGCGCGAGCTTCACCTCAAGACGCCCAACGTGGAACAACAGGTAATGTACCTGAGCGGCGGCGGTCAGCAGAAAGTGGTGCTTGCTAAATGGCTGTCTGCCGACTCGAAGGTCTTCATCCTCGATGAACCGACACGCGGCATAGATGTCGGCTCGAAGGCGGAGATTTATGACTTGATTCGGCGGCTCGCCGAACGCGGCATGGCGGTTCTTTTGGTCTCTTCAGAGCTCGAAGAGATCCTGCATCTTGCCGATCGAATTCTGGTGATGCATCGCGGGCGCATCAGGGGTGAGTTGGCCCGCGAAGAGGCGACCGAAGAACTCATTATGCAGCTTGCGACCGGAGGAGCTGTCCACTGAACACGAACCAGGGCACAGCCAGCGCTCGGGAAGAAAGGCCGCCGCTTGATGGGCGCACCACGCCGCAGGGGTGGCGTCGCGCACCAGGCAACCTGATGCGGCGATTTGGACCGCTGCTGGGACTGCTTGTTACGTCGGCTATCCTCAGCTTCCTATCGCCGTATTTTCTGACCTTCGACAATCTGATAAATGTTTTTCGGCAGTCATCGGTGAACGCGCTGCTAGCGCTCGGACAACTACTCGTGATCATCACCGCGGGCATCGATCTTTCGGTAGGTTCAATCCTGGGATTGTCGTGCGTGTTGGTGGCGATGATGCTAAAGGCGGGCGTGCCCTGGCCGGTGTGTATCGCGGCGGCGATTGCCATCGGAGCAGCACTCGGGATGACCAACGGGTTGTTGCTTACGAAGCTGCGGTTGCCTCATCCCTTCATTCCGACCCTCGGGATGATGAATGTCGCGCGCGGGCTGGCGTTTGTTATCTCGGGCGGCTTTCCCATCTCGGAGCTGCCCGACGGATTTCGTTTCTGGGGCGCAGGCACGATTGCTTACATTCCTGTTCCAGTCATTCTGGTCGTCGCCGTCTACGCGCTCTTTCACGTTTTTCTGACGCGCACGACGCTGGGGCGCGATGTGTACGCAATCGGCGGAAACAAACAAGCGGCGATTTTCTCAGGCATCCCGGTAGACCGGCGGCTGACGATGGTTTATGCGTTGAGCGGAGCACTCGCCGCTGTGGGCGCGATCGTTCTCGCGGGCCGGCTGAACTCGGGGTTTCCTTTGGCCGGCGATGGCGCCGAGCTCGACGCGATTGCCGCGGTGATCATCGGCGGAGCGAGCTTTTTCGGCGGCATGGGCACAGTTTGGGGAACGCTCATTGGCGCACTCATCATGGGGGTGTTGCGAAACGGTTTGACTTTGCTGAATGTGTCGCCGAACTGGCAAAAGGTTGTGATCGGCGTGGTCATCGTAGCTGCGGTCTGGATCGATGTGCTGCGCCAGCGCACAACGACCCGGCGCCGGCTAGTCAGAAAATGACGGGAGGATGAAATGAGAAACAAAGCCTGGATTCTATGCGTCACAATTGTCGCCGTGTTGCTTCTCTCGGTCGGCGGATGCAATCGGGCAGATGCGACTCGCAAGCACCGGATCGTGATAGTGACGAAAGCGCTCGACAGCGAGTTTTGGCAGACGCTGAAGAGTGGCGCGGAGGAAGCGGCGCGCCAGCATCCGGACATAGAACTATCGGTGCTGGCTCCTGAGCGCGAGATCAACATCGATCAACAGGTTTCGATCCTCGAGGATCAGATTCTGAAAAAGGTTTCGGCCCTCGCGGTTGTTCCAGGTGGTATCGCCGAAGTAACCCCGGTGCTCGACAAAGCAAGAGCTGCGGGCATTCCAGTGCTGATCGTGGACAACGACACGCCTTGGCCCGGTAAGCTGAGCTATATCGGCACTGATAACCGAGTAGGCGGAAAGCTCGCGGGCGATTACATAGTGAAGGTTCTTGGAGGCCGCGGTAAAGTAGCCATCATCCGCGGCATTCTTGGAGTGTCGTCACACGACGACCGCGTCGCGGGCTTTCAAGAAGCTATCGCGCAGGCGCCGGGAATTCAGGTCGTCACAATACAGCCTGCCAACAGCGAGCGCGCGTCAGCGCTCACCGTTATGGAAAACATTCTTACTTCAAATCCGGATTTGAACGCCGTGTTTGCCACGAGTGATCAAATGGCCCTCGGGGCAATGGAGGGAGTTGCGGCGCAGCACTTGAGCGGAAAGGTTTTTGTCGTCGGGTTCGACGCGGGCAAAGAAGCCGTGCGCGCCGTGAAGTCCGGAGCGATTAGCGCTGTCATCGCTCAGTATCCTGCGAACATGGGCAAGCAGGCCGTCGAGGCCGCGATCAAAGCGATTCAGGGGGAGCCGGTCGCCAAGGTAATAGATACCGGCACTGCGCTTGTCACGAAAGAAAATGCCGATGAGTTTCTGAAATGATCTCTACGTTCAGAGTACAACCTTCAGGTTGCTTTGGTGACAGGCAGGCAAGCGAACGCTTGTGCTCTAAACTCAGTTTGATGTGTCGAAGACAGGCAAGCTAAAGCTTGTACTCTAAACCAGGCAAGCTAAAGCTTGTACTTTAAACCAGGCAAGCTAAAGCTTGTACTCTAAACCAGGAGCAACGGTGAGAATTAAGATCGGAACCGCCCCTGTGAGTTGGGGCATCATGGAAGTCGAAGGTTGGAACGGACAAGCAGCCTACGGGAAGATGCTGGACGAGATGGCCGAAGCCGGCTACGAAGGCACCGAGCTGGGGCCTTATGGCTACCTGCCCTCTGAGTCAGAGCGTCTGATTGCGGAATTGTCATCGCGTGGGCTTCGCCTGGTTTCCGCTTTTGTGCCGCTTACTCTCGCTGAGCCAGAACGCCATGAAGCAAGCTTCCAGGAGGCGATGAAAGTTGCCGAGCTGTTGGCAAGAGCGGACGCGCGGTTGATCGTTCTGGCGGGTGATATGAATGAGGCGCGAATGGCCGTGGCCGGACGCGTGATTGAAGAGCGTGACGGGATGAGTGAGCATCAGTGGCATGACGCTGTTGAAATCGTTTCTGGGATAGCCAAAGCCTGCCGCGAGTTGGGTCTCTCCACCGCGTTTCATCATCACGCCGGGACCTTGGTCGAGACACCCAACGAAATTGAACGGCTTTGCGAGAACACTGACCCGGCCTTGATCGGTCTCTGCCTGGACACAGGCCATTTTTTCTATGGCGGCGGCGATCCGGTGGAAGCAGTTCGGAAGTACGGCCCCCGAATATGGCACCTTCATTTGAAAGATGTTCGATTGCCAGTGCTCGAGTCAGTTCGGCGTGAAGGCGTCGGGTTTTTAGAAGCTGTTCGGCGCGATGTCTTCTGTGAGCTGGGTGAAGGCGCAGTGGACTTTCCCAGAATCAACCAGGAGCTAATGAATTACGGTTACGACGGTTGGGCCGTCGTCGAACAGGACGTGGACACCGACCAACCCGGTGTGCAGCCTTTTGAAAGCGCAGTCCGCAGTCGACGATATCTGAGAGAGGCGATCGGGCTTTAGGGGTTTTCAATAAGCGATACTCTGGAAGAACGGACTACTGACTACTGACGTTATTTCAGGTTGAGACGGGTGCGCCGAGCAATGCGTTTACTTCCTCAAGCGTAGGCAGCGCTGTTCGCGCGCCAATCGCGCGGCACTTCAGACCGGCAACCGCGTTTGCGACCCTTAGAGTCTCCTCAACTGAGAAGCCAGCCAGCAAGCCGTAAATGAATCCGCCGTGAAAGGCATCTCCAGCGCCAGTCGTGTCCCGGCAATCAACGGTGAAGGCAGGTGAGTAGATGTATTCTCCTTGAAAGTACGCAAGCACGCCGTCCCGACCCAACGTAGCCGCGACAAACAACGAACCTGTCATTTCCGACAACTTCTTCAGCGCAGCGCGCAGGTCAGTTTCTTGTGTCATCCTCAAAGGAAAGCTCGTGGATGAAATCAGAAAATCGATCAGCGGCAGAAGGCCTTCCGACCCCGTGTAGATGTTATCTATGTCGAGTACAGTTGGGATGCCGGCCGCGCGGGCGTATCTGGCGGCGGCGATCGAAGCAGCAACGTTGTGGCCATCGAGGTGAAGGACTCGGCCCGAGGTAACCGCCGCCGCATCAACTTCGTCTTCATCGATCATCAATCGCTCATCGCGATGCCAAATAACAGTCCGCTCACCGCTCGTTTCATCTATGACGATGAAAGCGATTTGACTTTGGGCTCCCTCGACCACGGTTACGCTGGTTGATTCGACGCCTTCAGACTCAAGCGACCGAATTTGAAAACCGCCCAGGTCATCGGAGCCTATTTTGCCGATGTAACGCGCTCGCATGCCCAGGCGTGCGAGCGTCACCATTGCGGTTGCACACTGGCCACCCGCCGCAAGCGTGTGTGAGATAAACGGTACCTTGCTGTTGAATCCAGGGTAATGTGGAACGACGATCAGGTGATCAACGGCATTGAGTCCTAGAGCTACAGCGTCGAAGGGCTTGCCTCTCGGTATTTCAAGTCCAAAGTCCAAAGTCCAAGGTCCAAGGTCCAAGGTCCAAGGTCCGAAGCCCAACGTTGCGGTCCCGATTCTGCAATTAAGACTTTGGACCTTGGACGTTGGACTTTGGACCTAGCGCGTCTGCTGGCTGACCGCGTTGTTGGTTAGCAAGCGGACTTCGACGCGGCGGTTTTGCTCGCGGCCTTCCTTGGTTTCGTTAGGAGCGACCGGGCGGCTTGTGCCGAAGCCGAGCATCGCCATTCGGAACAGTGGGACGTTATGGCGTTCGCCCAGGTATCTTTTAACGGCCTCCGAACGCGCCTGGCTTAAGCGTTCGTTCAGCTCAGCCTTGCCTTCTGCTGAAGCGAAGCCTTCGATCTCGAGCAAGAAGCCGTTGCGATCCTTGATCTGACTTGCAAGCTCATCCAGCGCGGCCATGGCCTCGGGAAGCAGCTCCGATTTGCCGGCTTTGAACTGAACGGTCACCGTCTTCTGAACGGTGTACTTGTCGAGGTTGGTCCGCAGATCCGAGACTGTTTGCTCGACGCCGGTGACCCGCGTATTAGCCTGCTCGGCCGATGAGGCTGCGCGATCGGCTTGTTGTTGAGCGCGGTCGGTTTTCTGACGCACTTCTTCAACGTCGCGACCGAGCCGGCCTATGTCTTGAGTGCTGCGCCGCGACGTCTCTTCCAATTCGCCAGTCCTGCTTTCCAGGGGGGTCGCACGCTCGTTGACGCGGTTACGAACATACTTCTTTGTCGCACAAGCGCTGCCAAGCAGAACTGCAACTGCGATGCCTGCCGCAGCCATCGCCTTAAGCTTCATAAGGGCCTCCATACTCGTTTGATATGCCAGTCTATGGCCGGGGCAAAGTAGCGCGATCAGCACGGGCTGAGGTTCGCTGCGCTAGAGGATGATGACGTTTGCCGTGATATCTCCGACTAACCTATACTTTCTGAGAACGACGTTAGAGTTAATACACGAAAAACCCTTTGGGAGTCAAGAAGTTGATGAGACACCTTGCCGTTGTTTCACTCGCCCTGGTGGCGCTCGCCGCCGGTCGTGCAAGCGCCCAAACTTGTAACGCGCCGGAGCTGGTTTGCAAAGCCGCCGCCAATCAAGACCGATCGCTCTACTTCCGCGATCACTGCCGCTACGAGCAGAGAATTCACATCGATCGTTATAAGGTCAAGGGCGACAAACAGGCTACAGAGGAACTGCGCGACACAACCGTCACCGTCGAGCCGGGGAAGAAACCCGACAAGTCCGGCGAGACCCCTGTCGTTGTTCGCGTCATCGCCGACACCGACAAGAAGGGGAATCCGAAGCAAAGCGTCAAAGAGGGCGAGCAGACATTGCTATCGTTCGGGGCAGTCTGGGACCTCGCGTTCTTCCCTCTGCTGCCTGAACGTGTGAAGAACTATAACTTTCAAGAGGTTGTCGCTGACCGCAAGAACGAGCGATGGTTCCGATTTGTGCCCAGGGCCGACGTGACCAACGTAGCCCTGGCATCGGGAATCGCCCAGCTCGATGCCCAGACCGGCGAGGTGTTGACGATCAAGATCGAGGGACTTCACAACCTCGAGACAGTCGACAAGGAAGCAAGCAAGATGAAGTCGTTCAACGCGACGATCGACTACAATCAGTTTGAAGGCACACTGAGAATGCCAACGCTCGCGAGCGGCGCCGGGGTGTCAGGGATTCGCCGCTTCGAAGGTAATTTCAAATTCAAATTTGAAGAAGGCAAATACGTGCCGCTGTTCAAGCTTGAGTAGTTCAAAGGTTGCAGAAGTAGCGAAACCGCAGGTTGCTGAAAAGCCGATAATGTAGAGGTGTTCACATGCAATCCCACCAACGCAGTTGGTGGTCCGTTCATACCCAGCCTACATGGACGCGAGGCACCGCTCCCGAATCCCACCAACGCAGTTGGTGGATTGTTCATATCCAACCTATCCAACCTAGCCCACAAGCAGTCTGGAAAAGTGGTCCAAGGGTCGTGGTTAGGCTGGATATGAACGACCCACCGACTGCGTTGGTGGGATTCAAAGCGTCGTCGCTCCGCCGTTGCGTCGTAGGCTGAGTGTGAACGATCCGCCGACTGCGTTGGTGGGATTTATCGGGACTCCTCTGATAGAAGTCTTATCGCTTTTTCAGCAGCACCCTGCTGGAATTTACTCCAAAGGGATCGAGAAGATCACGTTTCAAGATAATGTCTCTTGAGGAAAAGCTTTCAAACCTACCGACGCAGCCCGGCTGCTACATCTTCCGCGACAGGAAGGCCAAGATAATCTACGTCGGTAAGGCGAAGAATCTTCGCAATCGCGTCCGCCAGTACTTTCATTCCGACCGCGCATACGAGTTCAAGACTAGCGATCTCATCGCTCGCATAACCGACGTCGACCTGATCGTCACCGACAATGAAATCGAAGCGCTCGCGCTCGAATGCAATCTAATCAAAAAACACAAGCCGATCTTCAACGTGCTTCTCAAAGACGACAAGCAGTACCCGCACATCAAAGTAACCAATGAACGCGCGCCGCGCGCGATGATCGCGCGAAAGATCTTGAAGGACGGCGCTCATTATTACGGCCCGTTCCTGCCGATCTCGCTCGCGTGGAACACGCTCGATCTGATCAACAAGAATTTTCAGCTTCGCACCTGCACGATGGAGATAGACGGCAAAGCTGACCGGCCGTGTCTCGAGTACCATATCAAGCGCTGTCTCGGCCCTTGCGTGAGCCGGCTGTGCTCGATCGAGCAGTACAACGAGGCTGTGCGGGACGTCGACTTGTTGCTGCAAGGCAAGACCGCGGATCTTGAAGCCGAGTTGAAGCGCCGTATGCAACAAGATTCGGATGAACTTATGTTCGAAGCAGCCGCCCGCTCTCGCGATCAGATCAAGACGATCCAGAAGCTTGGCGAACAGCAAAAGATGATGGTCATCTCGCGCGATGACATCGACATCTTCGGCTACTATCGAGAGGGCCCGCTGCTGGCGTTGTCGCTGTTCACGATGCGCGAAGGAAAAGTAATGGGCAAACGAGAATTCTATTGGGAAGACATCGCCGACCCTTTCGACCCTGCTGCGTTCATCGGGCAGGCGCTCAAGCAATACTACATGGCAGGAGACTACGCGCCGGGCGAGATCTACGTGCCGGTCGATTTCGAAGACCGCGAATTGCTCGAAGAGTATTTGACCAGTCAACGCGGACGCCGCGTACACATCGTTATGCCTCAACGAGGTGTGAAGAGAGACCTGATCGACCTGGTCGAGAAGAATGCTCGATTGAACTTCGATCAGCGCTTCCGAATGCAACGCCCGGATATGCGGAAGGTGCTCGATGAGCTTCGCGAGACGCTGGAATTGCCGTCGGTTCCCGATCGCATCGAATCGTTCGACATTTCGAACATACAGGGCGCTGAAAACGTCGCGTCGATGGTCGTGTGTGAGCACGGCGCGATGAAGAAGTCCGACTATCGTAAATTCAAGATACGCTCTGTCGAAGGCAGAGCCGACGATTTTCAATCGATGTACGAAGTGGTCGGCCGCCGCTATTCGCGCTTGCTGCGCGAGAACAAGCCGCTTCCGGATCTTGTTCTGATCGATGGAGGCAAAGGCCAGCTTGCGGCCGCCGCGCGCGCTTTGCACGAACTTGGACTCGAAGCCTTGCCGGCGGCTGCGATTGCAAAGCGTGAAGAATTGCTGTTCGTCAAAGGCAGAGAAGAGCCGGTTCGCATCGATCATCATTCGCCGGTGCTGCATCTGATCCAGATGGTCCGCGACGAGACGCATCGCTTCGCAGTGACCTATCACAGAAAGCGGAGAACGATGCGCGACTTCGAGAGCGAGCTTACGTCGATACCGGGCGTGGGAGACAAGTTGAAGGCGCGCCTGCTTCGAAACTTCGGAAGCTTGAAGCGAGTTTCAGAAGCGAGCGTCGCGGAGTTAGAACCGTTCGTCGGCGCTCGCGAGGCACGGCGGATCATCGAGCACTTCGCTCATCTGCATGCTTCTGAACTGCTCTCGGTGGATGGTACTCAAGTTGAGGGTTGAGACCCGCTTCTTTGTTTGAACCTCCCTTCTGTTTGTGTTGTATACTCGCATGGGCTGCCAGTTCGAAGATGGAGGTCGGGTAATTGAGATGGAGAACGAGAGCCAGATAAAGCCCGATGGACCGCTTGCTGTCGAAACGTATCAGCGGCTCGTCCGCGCGCGGAAATTCATCGATCAGTGCTATCACCTTCCGCTTGATCTACAGCAAATCTCCAGCGAAGCATGCCTGTCTCGCTTTCACTTCTTGAGACTCTTCCGGCAAGCCTTCAACAAGACTCCTCACCAATACCTGACGCAGCGGCGCATCGAGAAAGCGAAGGAGCTGCTGTCGTCCAGCGGCTTGACCGTGACCGATGTCTGCTTCGAAGTCGGCTTCGAGAGCTTGGGTTCATTCAGCAGCCTGTTTCATAAACACGTCGGGCACCCTCCGATCACCTACCGCGCTATAGTCTTCGAACGCCGGCTTGCGCGTCAGCGAAAAGTACCTGCCTGCTTCCTCATGATGTACCGCGTCGAGAATTTCGCCCCGGCTAAAAGTTAGCAATTTTCGAGAAGCCAGATTTCCCTCGCTTAGTTTATTCTCTTGTCATCTCAGAAAGGAGACCAGTCATGATTTCAAGGATGTCGCACGCTACTATCTACGTCATTGATCAGGACCAGGCGATCGAGTTCTACCGAGATAAGCTGGGCTTTAGAATCATCAACGATGTCTCGATGGACGGCGGCTTTCGCTGGGTGACCGTCGCGCCCAAAGACCAGTCGGATTTTGAGATCGTTCTGATGGGCACCCAAGCCGGTTTCATGTTCGAGGAGGAAGCCGCCAGTCAGTTGAGAGGGCTGATCGCGAACGGCAAGCTCGGCGCGGGTGTATTCAACACTCCGAACTGCCAGGCTACTTATGACGAGCTTTCCTCGCGAGGCGTCGAGTTTCTCTCGCCTCCCGCGGAACGGCCTTACGGAATCGAGGCGATCTTCAAAGACAACTCCGGTAACTGGTTCAGTCTGACGCAGCACAAAGGCGATTGATACGCTTAGAAAGTATCTATCAATTCAACGCAGGAGGACGAAATGAAAACAAAATACTTGATCACCCTTGTGTTGATCCCTATGAATTAACGAGATCAGATGGAGGGCAACCTATGGCGCGCGAAGCGGCTAAAACTAAAAGGAAATCCATCTACGGCGTCCATCCGGGCGTCGCGATGGTGATGAAGTGGATCGACGATCTGCCAGCAAAGACCGGCAGAAGCCTGGATGAGTGGCTCAAGTTCATCAAGAAGTCCGGCCCCAAGACCGAGCAGGAGCGGCGTGAGTGGCTCAAGACAGAACACGGGCTGGGGACAAACTCGGCGTGGTGGCTTGCCGAGAGAGCAGAAGGCAAGGGCGGCGAAGACGGCGATCCCGAAGCTTACTTGCAAGCGGCCGAAGGGTACGTTGAGAAAATGTTCTCGGGCAAAAAGGAGTCGTTGCGTCCGATCTACGATGCGCTGCTCAAGCTTGGGCTCGGGATTGGCAAGGATGTCAAAGCCTGTCCATGCCAGACCATCGTCCCTCTTTATCGCAAGCACGTGTTCGCGCAGATCAAACCGACGACTCAGACGCGAATCGATATCGGCTTCGCACTGGGAAATATGAAAGGCGCAGGACGGCTCATAGATACCGGCGGATTTGCCAAAAAGGACCGCATTACTCACCGGATTCCAATCACTTCGGTCGATGAAATCGACGATGAGGTGAAGCGCTGGCTCAAGGTGGCCTACGATCGCGATGTTTAGGCGTCAGAAGAAGTTCTTGCCACGCTTACCCGGCGGGATTGAAATCTGAAATCTGCAAGCTGAAATCTGCAATTCGCCTCTTCCTCCTCTCCTGAGCCGAAATCCTTCGCCAGCCTGTCCAAAGGCAACACGAGGGCTGGGTCGTATCATCCCAACACCGCCGAAAAATCATCTTTCCACTCTTGAACACGAACCACGCCCAGGAGGGAGTATGAACAGACGCATCATTACCGCTTTAGTGGCCGCTATGTTGATTGCCATCGTCGCGCCGCTGTCGGAGTCCGCGGCCCTAGCAGCGCAGAAAAAGCGTGCCTGCAATTGCAAACCGACACTGAGTCGAAAAACTCGGAGTAAGGCGCGCGCGCAAACGGCGAACACCCTAGCTTCGCAAAATGGCGGAGCCAACGCTGCTCTTGTTGGGCCCGTTTACGCTACCTACACCTTGCCCCAGAACCAGTATTTCCGCCTAAGGATGAACCAGACGCTCAACTCTGGGACGTCGCGTGTCGGAGATCGCTTCCAGTCCACCGTCGTTACTCCCGTTTACGCTGGCGGAGTTGAAGTCGTACCTGCGGGCTCGATCGTCGAAGGCCGCGTGACCTCAGTCACTCCTGCCCGTACGAGAGGCCGCGAAGGACAGCTTGGAATACAGCTAGACTCGGTGGTCCTGCCTGATGGAACCAAGTATCAGCTTGACGGCGCGTTGACCGAGCTTCAGGACGCCCGGGCGGGTAAGGTCGATGCTGAAAACGAAGTGAGCGGCAATTCATCCGATAAGCGCAGCGTCGCGTATGTCGGTGGAGGCACTGTCGGAGGCGCGGTGCTCGGCGGCGCGATTGGCGGCGGCAAAGGCGCCGGTATCGGAGCAATTATTGGCGCGGGGGCAGGCGTAGCCGGAGTTATGCTCACAAAAGGGAACGAAGCCGAGCTCAGAAGTGGGACCGAGATAGGGATGGTCACAACCCGGCCGATTATCTTCTCAGTTCGGTCAGTTCGATAATCGATTAGGAGAAAAGATCTCGTCACTGACTTGCCAAAAAAATGATGCCGCGCTCTGTCAGTCGAAGAGCGCGGCTTTCTTTTGCCACAACGACTAATTGTCAAGGCAACCCGTACGGGGGGCTTAGTGAATCTAATCGACAGGCAACGACCCGACTAATATAACGCTGGTAGAATCGTCCTTTCGAGGCAGTCCGACACGCGGGTCGTTGCCATAATCCTTTCCAGATCAACTCCAAGTCAAGTCTTATCCTGAGAAAAACGTTCGCTGGCCTTCGACCCGGAAGCCTTTGCTGAGCACACGCGCGGCTGCTTGGGGATAGATACGATGCTCCTGTTCGAGAATTCTTGCTGACAGTGTCTCGACGGTATCATCATCGAAGACTTCGACGGCTCGTTGCAGCACGATCGGACCATGGTCAAGTTGCTCATCGACTATGTGCACGGTGCAGCCGGTGAACTTGACGCCGTATTCGAGCGCTTGCCGCTGCGCGTCAATGCCGGGAAAAGCGGGCAACAGCGAAGGATGGATGTTCAGGATTCGATTCTCAAACTCGCGCACAAAAAGAGGGCTGAGTAGTCTCATGTACCCGGCGAGACACACCAGGGAAACGTCTCGACGCTTCAGCTCGGCAATGATCTCCCGGTCGTGCTCTTCGCGGGTCCTTTTACTGTGGCTGATCACCAGCGTCTCCACTCCGCGATCCTGAGCCTTCGCCAGCCCTTGAGCCGTCTCGACGTTGCTGATTACCAAGGCTGCTTCGGCATCGAGGCGGCCTCCGCGAATTGCGTCGAGCAGGGCTTCCATGTTTGATCCGCGGCCCGATATTAAGATGGCGATTCTTGGCTTTGCCATAGGCGCGGAAAATAACGCAAGGCTTGCGACCATGCAAGCGTGCGACGAGTGCGAAATTGGAACAGTGAGCGAGAAATTGTTCGAACTTCTGTTCTCCAGAGGCATTGCAATGGTGAGGCATGCCGGAGTAGCGTATGATGTTTCGCGATGGGAGCGACAGAAGTAAAGGTACGATTACCGGTGCGCTTGTATAAGCAGCGTAAGCACGGCACGCTTGGCCGCACCGAACCCAATTAACAGTGTTGAGAGCTATAGATATGTAGTGCGGTTAACTGTATCGGATGCACCAAAGCAGCGGCGTTTGTAATCGTCAATGCTCAATCGACGTCCTTCATTCAGGGGTAAGTTAAGACTTTCAAAGTTTTCCTGGAGATTACGTCACGTGCAAGCGAAGTAAACGTGGAGTAGGTTTCCAGTCACTTCAGCGGACTGCCGCGCGGTACTATTTTGGAGTCAGACTTGGGCAGAGACGCTCTGTGATCCGCTTGACGACTGCTCTTAATAAACAGCCTCTTCGGAGCGAAATTCTCGATGCTTGGCAACTTGGGAATCGAATGCAGCCACTTTGCTCATGCTTCTCACTGAGTTCCTGTTTGTAGCTAGCAGTATCAGTCTAACAGAGGCCAAAAGACATCACGCTTCCTCGGCTTTATTGGAGCGCACCGCTTCACTTGGAAAGATTGGACTTTCGAATTCCTGTTGCGGCGGCTCACCGAAGGCGCGGCCGCTCCCGACCACCGCATGTCACATCTGCGGCTGACAGGGTGGACCACCCAAAACTCGCTGGCGCGAATGGTATGCAACAGAGCGACGAATTAATGGGAGGGTCTCCACGCGCAAGCCCGGTAGTCCCGCTGCTTCACATCGGGTTCGTGCTAATAGGCATCGTCAACACGTTGCTAGGCCCGATTCTCCCCCTGCTGTCGGCCCGCTGGCGGCTCGACGACGCTGGTGCGGGCGCTCTTTTTTTCGTTCAGTCCGCTGGGGCAATCGTGGGTTCCGCGCTGTCCGGCCTGCTCATCAAGCGGTTTGGGTTTTTGCCGCTGTTGGTAGCGGGCTTCGGCTCGATGGCGGCCAGTACAGCTTGTCTCGGCTTCGAGCCGTGGGTGGTGGGCGTGTTGTCAATTTCCGGGACGGGCCTGTCACTCGGACTCACCATCCCCACGATTAACCTCCTGATCTCGGAACTTAATATCGGGCGACGCGCGGCGGCGCTTAACCTCTTAAACCTCGCCTGGGGAGTCGGGGCGGTCAGCGGCCCCGTGCTGGTCCCCACGCTGTCGCGCTCCGTCGGGCTCACATTCGCGCTACTCTGTGTGGCTGCCCCCTTGATCGTAATCGGCATCTTGATCGGGCGCAGCACCGTCCTTCTCCCCGTCGCTGTGAAAGCCGGAGAGGCAACGATTTCTGGAGCTATGCGCCTCTGGATGACTCCGTACGCGCTACTCACAGCCGCGCTGGTTTTTGTGAACATCGGGACGGAGTCGGCGACAGGAGGTTGGATCGCCTCATACGTCCAACGCCTCGGCCCCTCGTCCCAACTTTCCTGGGCGGTGGCACCGTCACTCTTCTGGGCGGGTTTGTTGGCGGGCAGGGGAGCAGCCCCGTTTGTCCTTCGACGTGTACGCGAAACCCGCATGGTGCTCCTCGGTATGTTTGTCGCCGTGAGCGGCTTGGTCGTTATTCTTCTGGGTACCACAATAGTGCCTGTCCTGATTGGAGTAGGTCTTACGGGACTCGGTCTAGCTCCCGTCTTTCCCACTACCATCGCGCTCTTCACTGAGCGATTCGGGCACGATGCGTCGCGTCTGACTGGTACCTTGTTCATCCTGGCCGGCTTGGGCGCCGCAGTGTTTCCGTGGTTCGTCGGACTTGCATCGTCTCACTACGGCGCGTTACGCGCTGGGCTGGTCGTGCCCCTGGTCGGTGGGTTGGTGATGATCGTTTTACAAACGGCGATCATGGCGTCATTGCAGTCGCGCAAATGACGCGTTAACACTCCGCCGGCGTTTATGAGTCGAGGTCTGGGACTGATGTTTCAGACAGCTCCTTTTGTCTTTCTTCAAGGAGTCGGAGAAAAGACGATCGTGCTGCTGAAGAGCGCTTTCATCTGCGTGTCGACGATGACCTCGAACGTCAAGATTTTGCAGAGCACGAGGTGGCCAGCTCAGATGGTCGTCGAGACGCTACTATTGAAGTTTTTTCATGACTTCGAAGCACCTGCCGCATCGTATGCGGCTTGGTTCGCGATGATTCTGGCTTAGGAGATCTCGATGTCTAGTCCGCCGACTCAAGTGACGCGCGGCGAGTTGAAGAGTGAATCATCTTTTGTTTGCTGAGTTCTGGTGGCAGACCAGCTTGACTGATACTGGAGTTGCAAATAACGTCGGTCCTTGCCGGACTTGTCGACTGGCGGACGATTAGATCAGGCATGACCGTCAACAGCTTCGGATACGATTCGCCCGTGCCAGCGGCGAGGCGACGCAACAAGGTCTCGGCAGCCAGTTTGCCCATCTGCCTGAGGGGCTGTTTGACGGTCGTAAGAGGTGGGTTCTGGTAGGCAGCGCTGTACACGTCGTCAAAGCCGACGACGGAGATGTCCTCGGGGACCCGGTAACTCGCCTCGTTGAAAGCGCGAATTGCCCCGACGGCGGAAACGTCATTAAAGGCGAAGAGCGCCGTGAACGGCTCGCCTGCCGCCAACAATTCCCGCGCAGCTACATAGCCTAACTCGGGCGACGGAGAATTACCCTCCAGTTGTGCCACGAGCCTCGGGCGCACTAATAGATCCAGACGGAGAGCCGCGTCGCGGACCGCCTGCCACCGCACTTCGGTGTCGGAACTAAAGACCTGCCCTTTGATGAAGGCGATTCGCCTGTGGCCCAGCTCGACGAGGTGCTCGAGGGCAAGCGTCGCAGCTCGGTCGTGATCGAGCGCGATATTCGTTACCCCTTCCCTTTCCTCGTGCCGGGAGATCGCAACGACAGGTAGCGACCAACCTTCCTCGCACGGAGTGTCGACCGCGATGAGTCCCTCTACACGACGTTCGAAGAGAAGCCTCCGGTACTGCTCGATTAGGTCGGCGTCATGCCTGTGACTAGCAACGAGATAGAAGTATCCTTTTTCGAGAAGGTGGTCTTCGATCCCGCTCAAGACCATTGCCGAATACCCGTCGCTGAGTTCGGGCACCAACACACCCAGCGTGTAGCTGCGTTGGGCTCGGAGGGATCGCGCCAGGAAATTGGGCCGGTAACCGAACTCTCTTGCTGCTGTGAGAATGCGATCCTTCGTCTCTTGTGGAATTGAGCTAGCTGCGGGTGAATCGTTCAGCACCAGGGAAAGAGACGTTGGCGAGAGATCCAGATGGCCGGCTAACTCTTTGAGGCTGACTGGGCGGTTCGGCAGGGTCTTGGATCTTCTCCCATTTCTACTAGTTTTCTTCCGTGACATGGCCCGTAAGTCTCTCACATCGATATTCTCAAATCAACATCATAATTCGAATGGCGTTTTGAGCGCTGGTCGAGCGCAAATCACCGCTCTTCAAAAATGTGCTTGACCGCAGTTTCAACTCTGTGCTATAAGCCGCCCTGTGGTAAATCGATTTAGTTGCGAACCAACAACGCTTTATCTCTAAGGAGGGTTCCCCATGCACCGCGCGGTTCTTCGGATGTTTACTGTCGCATTTTTTGCACTGCTAATGCTGGGTCTTGCGGCAACTTCCAAAGCCCAATTTAGGGCCAGCGTGCAAGGCACGGTAACGGACGTTGCAGGTGCCGTCATCACGGGCGCAACTGTCACGCTCGCCAGTAAAGAGACCGGTCGCACGCAGCAGGTTCAGACGAGCGATGGAGGTTTTTATCGCTTCTCCAACCTGTCACCCGGCAGCTATAGCCTGAGCGCTGAGAACGCTGGCTTCAAGAAAAGCATTCAGGAAATCACGGTCAAGGCCGAAGAGGTGCAGGGGTTTGACCTGACGCTCACGACGGGCGAGGTCACGGAGACGGTGACGGTCACGGGCGCAACCGAGCAACCACTCCAGACAGAGAACGCCAATGTTGACCGCTCAATCAGCACGCAGGAGGTATTGCGCCTGCCGCAGGCCGGGCGCGACCCCTACGAGTTGGTGCGACTGACGCCCGGCATCATCGGTCTCGGCGCACGTAGCGGTGGCGGCCTGTCGGTCGGACTTCCGAACACGACGGGGCCGGGCGGCTCGAACTCGGCGATCTTTCAAAGCGAGAATCAAGTCCCGATCTCGGCCAACGGTCAGCGCGTCTCGAACAATAATTTCCAGATTGATGGCGTGAGCGTCAATAGCCTTCAATTCGGCGGCGCGGCCGTCGTCACGCCAAATCAAGAATCCGTCAGAGAGGTGCGCGTCACGTCCTCGAACTATTCAGCGGAGTTGGGTCGCAACTCCGGCGCGCAAATCGAAGTTGTTTCGCAGAACGGCTCGAACGATTTTCACGGCAGCGCGTTCTTCAAATATAACGACCCGAAGTTGAATGCGTTCAACCCTTACGGCGGCATTGACCTTCCGCGGCAGCGCGTCGCCAGTCGCTTTCGGCAATTCGGCGGCTCACTCGGCGGCCCCGTCATTTTGCCCCGCTTCGGCGCAGGCGGCCCGGCGGTTTACAATGGCCGCAATCGGTTGTTCTTTTTCTTCTCGACCGAAGCTTTACGCAACAACGCGGTTGAGACGCAATCCGAATTCGTCGAAACGCCGGAGTTTCGGGAACTCGTCATCGCTCAACGACCGGGCAGCCAGATCGCTCGAATCTTCAGCTCTGAGGGCATCGCACCGCGCATCATCGGCTCGTTGCCGCCGAGCTGCGCGCGGTTCGGCAACGACCCGAATCGCTGCCGCGTGGTTGGAACCGGTTTAGACATCGGCTCGCTGACGGGCGCGACCGGTCAGTATGTCAGTTACGGCAATCCGGTTGGCGGCGGCCTCGACGGCATTCCCGATGTTCAGCAAGCGTTGATCGCCATTCCGCGCAGCGAGCGCGGCCAGCAATACAACTTCCGCTTTGACTATAATGCTCAAGGCGGCGCGCGGTTTACGGTCAGCTCCTTCTTTACGGGTCGCGACGATCTCGCCGCCGATTTCGGATCGCGCGGTCGCCCGTCGTCCGACCTCAGAAATCGTCCACGCAACACAGCGATTACGGTGGCTTACATTCAACCGTTCTCGGCTACCGTTGTTAATGAGGCGCGCTTCAGTTTCACGCGCTTTGCGAGCAATCAAGTCGAGGCTTCGTCAAATACTAACTTCGGCATTCCGCGTATCGAAGTCGAGGGCTTGCCCTTCGATCGCATTCGTTTCGGCGCGGACCGGGCTGAAACCACTCCGGCGATTTTCGCGCAGAACACTTACGAGTTCCGCGATAACTTACGCACCGTCATCGGCAATCACGCGCTTTCGTTTGGCGGGCAGATTCGCCTCGAACACGACAACAACGATTTGAGCGGTGCGTCGCGCCCCGTTTACTCGTTCATCGGTCTTTTCAATCTCGCCAACGAGACGCCGATCTTCGAGGCCATCGCCGCCGATCCTGTAACGGGCGGCCCGGCCAACGCGCAACGCTTCTTCCGCACCGGCGACTATGCCGCCTTCGTACAAGACGATTGGAAAGTGCGCCCCAATCTGACCTTGAATCTCGGCCTGCGTTATGAGCTTTTCACACCCCCGACCGAGACCGGAGACCGCCTTACCAATTTCGTTTTCGATCCGGCAAACCCGGCGAACGGACATGTCGTCCTCACCGATCGACTATTTAAGACCGACCGTAACAACTTCGCTCCGCGGTTCGGCTTTGCATACAGCCCGGGCCGGTTCAATGAGCGGCTCGTCCTACGCGGCGGCTTAGGCGTCAACTATAACCGCATTCCCAACGTCTTGTTCACCAACACGCGCGGCAATCCGCCGTTCTTCGCGCGCTTCGGTTTTTGCTGCGCCGGCGATTTCGACCCGTTTTTCGGCGGACGCATTCGCTTCGTCACCGGCACAAGCAATTCGCCATCCAGCTACCCCGCTAACCCGGTTTTAGGCCGAGGCATCAATCCGGCGACGGGAACGCCCATCGGCGGCCCGGTAGAAGTTTGGGGCGCTTACGAGAACACTCCGAACTCTTATGTTTATACCTATTCGTTGGAGGCTCAATATGAATTGCCGTTCAAGCTCGTCGGTTCGCTCGGCTATCAAGGCAGCACCGGTCGCAAGCTGATTCGGCTTGTTGACCTGACGTTGCTCTTCCCGATTGACCCGACCTTCACCAACTTCGATGCCGTCCGCTTTCCGCAGCCCGATGCCGAGTCAAATTACAACGGACTCAATGCGCGGCTTAGCAAACGCTTCGCCAACAACTTTCAATTTGAAGCTAATTACCGCTTCAGCAAGAGCCGCGACCATCTTTCCTACGAAGGCCCCGGCGGGGAGACGAATCAAACCAATCCGGGCGACCTTGATTCGGAGTACGGATTTTCGGATTTCGATGTGCGCCACTTCTTCACCGCTTCGGGAACATATGAGACCAGCTTCTTCCGTAATCGAAGTCCCGTGATGCGCGCCATTTTCGATGGCTTCCAGATCAACGGCATCGTGACGGGGAGCACCGGCTTTCCGTACACGCCGAAGTTCTTCTCGGATTTGCGTCAACCAGGCGGACGCTTCTTCGGGCCTATTCGCCCGTCGGCCTATCGCGGGGGCGCGCTCGAAGACACATCAGACAACGCCTTCATCCGACCGGGCGGCAATTTTCCGGGCGGCGGAGCAAATTTCTTTACCCTGACGCCGAACGCCCCGCCGGGCATCGAGCGCAATTCGTTTCGCGGGCCGCGTTACTTCAATATTGATATGAGCGTGGCGAAACAGATTGCGATGCCGTTCATCAATGAAGGCACCAACCTCGAACTGCGCGCCAATTTCTTCAACGCTTTCAACATGCTTAACCTCGCGCCGATTCGCTTCTTCGAACCCGGCTCGATCATCACTGACCCGAACTTCGGGCGTTCCTTCCGCGGCCTTTCCGGGCGCGTCGTCGAATTGCAAGCGCGGTTCAGATTCTAGACAACCGCATCGCGCGCTAACGGAGAGATAGTTATTTACCTCTCCGTTAGCGCGTTGTTTAGCGTCTAAGGAATGCCAGCGGTGTAGGATAGCCCCTGTCGGGGCTACGTCGTTTTTTAAGAAGCTTTCTGCTTCCAAAGCGGGCGATCTGACAATCATGTTGTCCCATTTCACGATCTACAATCGCCCGCAAAATGCTGTAAGCTCCTGCGCTGTCGCCGCAAAGACTGTTGAGCTGACAACTCTGAATGAAATCCTGCCATGAAGCCTACTAAGTTAACGGGTCTGCTGCTGACATTGTTGCTCGCCGCCACGGTCGCCGCGATTCCCACGGCATCACAGCAGCAGACGCCCAGGCCGCAACAGGCGCGCGACCGAAGGCTCGCGCTAGCGGACGTTGAGAGAAGAATCGATGACTTGCTGGTGCGCATGACGCTCGAAGAGAAGCTGGGACAGCTGCAGCAGCTCGATGGCGAGGCCAATGGAAACTTTCGACCCGAACATCTCGAGCTAGTCCGCAAAGGTCTGCTGGGTTCGACTCTAAATGTGCGCGGTGTTCTAAGAACCAACCAGCTCCAGCGAATCGCAGTCGAAGAGTCGCGATTGAAAATACCGATCTTATTCGGGTTCGACGTGATTCACGGCTACCGCACGATCTTTCCCATCCCGCTTGGCGAAGCAGCAAGCTGGGATCCGGCCGCTGTCGAGCTCGCTGCCAGCGTTGCCGCGAAGGAGGCGAGAGCGGCAGGAGTTCACTGGACATTCGCACCGATGGTCGATATCGCCAGAGACGCACGCTGGGGAAGAATTGCCGAAGGCTCGGGCGAGGATCCATATCTTGGCTCGGTGATGGCGCGAGCGCGCGTGCGGGGATTTCAAGGCAAGGATTACAGCGCGCCCGATAAAGTGGTTGCCTGCGCCAAGCACTGGGTCGCCTATGGAGCAGCAGAAGCGGGCCGCGACTACAACACTACGGATTTGTCCGAAACGACTTTGCGCGAAATCTATTTCCCGCCATTTAAAGCCGCCGTTGAGGAAGGCGTCGGAACTTTTATGACCTCGTTCAATGATATCAACGGCGTTCCCGCTACCGCCAATCCTTTCACTCTCAAACAGGTTTTACGAAACGAATGGAAGTTTGATGGATTTGTCGTGAGCGATTACACGGCGGTTATGGAGTTGATGAATCACGGTCGGGCGGGTGATGAAGCGGACGCCGCAAGGTACGCACTCAACGCCGGAACTGATATGGAGATGGTCAGCCGCCTTTATAACAAAAATGGGGTGCAGCTTATTCGGGAGGGGAAAATCTCACGGGCGACTTTGGACGAAGCAGTGCGGCGCGTTTTACGAATCAAGTTTCGATTGGGCCTATTTGATAACCCTTACGCCGACGAAGCGCGCGAGTCCACAACAATAATGAAGTCTGAATATCTCGCAGCAGCACGCAGGACTGCTGCGCGTTCATTTGTCTTGCTCAAGAACGATAACGAAACTTTGCCCGTCAACAAGAACGTCAAATCAATCGCTTTGGTTGGCCCACTAGCAGACGACAAACGCAACATGCTTGGTTCTTGGTCGGGCGACGGCAAGACAGAAGACGCGGTGACGCTGCTCGAAGGGCTAAAAGCGAAAGTCGGACCATCCACAAAAATCAACTACGCGAAAGGCTGCGACATCAACTCAGAAAAGACAGACGACGTCACCGATGCTGTGCGTGCTGCCAATGAATCGGATTTCGTAATTGTGGCGGTTGGCGAGGACGCAGGCATGAGCGGCGAAGCCGCTTCGCGCAGTTCGCTTGATTTACCCGGTAACCAAATGGAGTTGATCAAAGCTATTCACGCGACGGGCAAGCCTTACGCAATTGTTTTGATGAACGGCCGTCCGCTCACAATCAACTGGGTAGCTGAAAACTCGCCCGCGCTTCTTGAAACGTGGTTTGCAGGCACACAAGCAGGCAATGCGATTGCCGACGTTCTCTTTGGCGATGTCAATCCGGGCGGGAAATTGCCTGTGACCTTTCCGCGTTCGGTGGGACAGATTCCGCTTTACTACAACCACAAAAACACCGGCAGACCTTTTGAGGCGAATAACAAATACACATCGAAGTATCTTGATATTCCAAACACGCCGCTTTATCCATTCGGCTACGGTTTGAGCTACTCCCAATTTCGATTGAGCAACTTGCAACTGAGCGCGCGACGCATCAAGCCTAACGGCCAAGTCAAAGTCAGCGTTGACGTGGAAAACACGGGAGCGCGCGCGGGCGATGAGGTGGTCCAGCTCTACATCCGTGATGTTGCTGCCAGCGTCACGCGGCCCGTCAGAGAGTTGAAGGGATTCAAGCGGATAACTGTACAGTCTGGTGAGAAGCAGAAGGTTGAGTTCACGCTTAGCTCGGAACAGCTTGGTTTTTACAACCGCGAGATGCGGTTCGTAGTCGAACCCGGCGACTTCAAAGTTTTTGCCGGCACAAGTTCAGAGCGCGGTTTAGAGTCCGGCTTTACGGTTGTTGAAAGATAGGCCTCACAAACTATCCGGCGCAGAAGAGCGATGAGAGGCTTTCGGTTAGGCAAAAGCGCGCTGCTCGTTGTGCTGTTGCTTTTTGGCGGCAACAGAATGGCGCGATCTGAAATCCCTGTAGCGCCTGGCGCACCCGGCAAGGACGCGCGGTGGGCGAGCGCGGGCAAGCAAGCTGTTGGCACATCGAACACATTGGAGTCGAAAGTTTGGTTTACGTTGCAAGGCGGCGCGCTCACAGAAGTATTTTCCCCAACGGCCGATATGCCGAATGTGCATGTTCTGGAGTTTGTAGTAGTCAATCCGTCTAGTAGAAAAGTTGAAACAGAACGGGAAGACGCGACGCATGAAGTCCAAGTCTTGAACCATCATTCTCTTTCATTTCGGCAAATCAACACGGCAACGAATGGCGCATGGAAAGTTATTAAGACTTACACGACAGACCCGGGGCGCAGCACAGTTTTGATTGATGTGAAGTTCGAGACGAAAGACAAAGCCCTAGCGTTGTACGTCTATTTCGATCCTTCCTTAAACAACAGCGGAATGCACGATACAGCTTGGACTCAAGGCAATGCTCTGCTGGCGAATGAAGCTGACAAATCTTCGGCTCTGCTCGTCTCAGGGGGCTTTACTGAAATTACCAACGGCTTCTATCAAATCAGTGACGGGCTGGACCAACTGAAACAGAATGGGCGAATCGTGACCGCTTATACTCGCGCGAAAAACGGCAATGTCGCGCAGTTGGCTAAATTCAAACAGCCCGGCCGATTCACGCTTGCGCTTGGCTTTGGTAAAAGGGCGGGAGAGGCTCTGAATGCTGCGCGAAATTCTTTGACGAAAGGCTTTCAAGTTTGCCGAAAGGAATACGAAGAGAATTGGCGCAGGGTGGTTCGCAGGTTGCCGAAAGTCGAGCCGAAATACCAAGCGCATTTCAACCTTGCAGCACTTGTTTTGAAAGCGCACGAAGGCAAAACATTTCGCGGCGCAAACGTCGCTTCACTACCTGCTCCTTGGATTACTGGGGCAGCCGCGAACGAACCTCACGTCGGGGGTTATCATCTCGTTTGGGCGCGTGATCTGTACCTGGTCAATGGCTCAGTTCATACGTCTCGTTGTGAATCTGCGCAAGAGAAAAAACCTGGACACGCCCGACATAGTGGCGGCGCGATATGTCAAGTGAAACGAATCTGTAAACGAGGATCGCGGTGAAGATCTTCAAAAGAACATTGAATCAAAACGCAGCATTTAGCAAACTTCTTCCCAGGTTGCTGGCAGTTTGTTTGCTGCTGAACTTCCTCGCTCAATACGACTTAGCGCAGGCGCGTCACTCAGAAGGTTACAGTAAGAAACCTATCCAGGCTGCGCGCATTAAGCAAAGCGATGAAGCTTTTCTTGAAGACCTTTCGCGCCGGTCTTTTCAATACTTCTGGGAGCAATCAGACCCGCAAACAGGATTGACGCTTGACCGCGCCCGTACAGATGGCACACCACACTCGCCATCACACCCAAGCCATAACATTGCCAGTGTCGGAGCGACCGGCTTTGGTCTGACAGCGTTGTGCATCGCTGCAGAATATCGCTGGGTCGATCCTGCCGCAGCGAGCGAACGTGTTCGCAATACGCTGCGTTTCTTTGCCGATAGAGCCTTTCACGAGCACGGCTGGTTTTATCATTGGCTGGATGCGAAAACGGGTGAGGGGCGCTGGAAGAGCGAGGTTTCTTCTATCGACACAGCTTTGTTGCTCGGCGGGATCCTGACCGCGCGGCAGTACTATCGAAATGATGCCGAGATAGTCCGCCTGGCCACGAAGATCTACGAGCGCATCGATTTTCGCTGGATGCTTAATGGGCACGCAACGTTATTATCCCATGGCTGGAAACCGGAGACAGGCTTTCTAAAACCACGCTGGGACACCTACAGCGAAGACACGATTCTTTATATGTTGGCGATCGGGTCGCCCACACATCCCATCTCACCGCGTTCCTGGTATGCCTTTTGGCGGGACCGGTACAGGTACGAAGGATATACTTACTTCACGACGATAGGCGTGCCTCTCTTCATGCATCAGTACTCCCACGCGTGGATCGACTTTCGAAATCGCCGAGAGATAAGAGGCGACCACATCGATTACTTTGAGAACTCAATCAATGCCACGCTGGCACATCGTGCGTTTTGTGTGAACCTAGCGGGAGACTTTCCCGGGTATGGGCCAAACGTGTGGGGCATCACGGCCTCAGACAGCGCCAAGGGATATGTGGCGTGGGGCGGGCCACCGCGCGACCCTGCGATTGACGGCACCGTCGTCCCTTGCGCTGCCGGCGGCTCGCTCATGTTCACGCCACACATCTCCCTGGCTGCGCTCCGCGCGATGCGGGAGAAGTTTGGAGCTTCGATCTACGGACGGTATGGGTTTGTTGACGCCTTTAACCCAACGACCGGGTGGGTCAACGCCGACGTGATCGGGATTGACGTGGGCATCACGCTTCTCAGCGCCGAGAACCTGCGGACAGGGTTCGTGTGGCGCCACTTTATGCGCAACAAAGAGATTCCGCGCGCGATGAGATTGGTCGGACTCAACATAGATGGGCGCAAGGAGCCGCGCACCCGCGGAGATTCTATGCGGTCAATAGGCTCAGTCATAGTGCGGTCAAAGTCTTATGACGGTTGGCGCGGTCTGGCGCCGTAGCTTTCAAAAGCACAGGCACGTATTTCTTGCGTCAAGGTATCCCGATGGAGGATCGCTAAATGATGCGCTTAGCTAGAGCAATCTTAATAATTCTTCTCGCTACGTCATTTCTTACCATCGGGTGCGTGTGCGGACCTGGAGAGAAATGCCAGAAGGAGGCAATGCCGGGCAAGCGCATCCGCATAGGATTTTCAATGGACACCTTGAAGGAGGAGCGCTGGCAGCGAGATCGCGACCTCTTTGTGGCGCGGGCTAAGGAATTAGGCGCCGACGTAGACGTGCAGGCGGCCAATGGCGACGACCGCGTGCAGACGCAACAGGCCGAAAACCTTCTGACGCAGGGCGTGGATGTGCTGGTCGTTGTGCCGCACAATAGCGAGATCGCTGCTTCTATCGTCGATGCCGCCAAACGGCAGTGCGTTCCGGTAGTCAGCTACGACCGCCTAATCCGCAACAGTGATGTTGACGTCTATATCTCTTTCGACAACGTCAAGGTCGGTGAGCTACAAGCGAAGTATCTACTGGATCGCGCGCCTCGGGGGAACTACGTGCTAATCGGGGGTGCTCCCACCGATAACAACGCAAAGCTCTTTCGCCAAGGGCAGATGAATGTCCTCCAGCCGGCCGTCGATCGAGGCGATGTTCGTATCGTCGCCGACCAATGGGCGAAGGACTGGCAAGCGAGCGAGGCACTGAAGCACACAGAGAACGCGCTGACGCAGGCCGCCAACAAGGTCGCGGCGGTCGTCGCCTCAAACGATGGGACGGCGGGTGGCGCCATACAGGCGCTTGCAGCGCAAGGTTTGGCTGGGAGGGTTTTGGTCTCGGGCCAGGACGCTGAACTCGCGGGTGTGCAGCGCATCGTTGAGGGCACACAATCAATGACTATTTACAAACCGATCAAGCCGCTCGCCACCCAGGCTGCCGAGGCGGCAATAGCTTTGGCGCGTAACGAGCAACCCAAGGCCAACGGTAGCGTGAACAACGGAATGAAGAACGTGCCCTCGATCCTGCTTGAGCCAGTGGTCGTCGACAAATCGAACGTGGTCGATACGGTCATTAAGGATGGCTATCACAAAGTTGAAGACGTTTATCGGAATGTGCCACGGGATCGCTGGCCTCAAGGGCCGACAAACTCGTCGCGCGTAGACATGATGCCAGTTTCTTACGACCGGAAACGAACTATCATGACATGAGTCATTCCTATTCTTGCATCCGTCGCGCGAGGAGCGGCAGGACCGATTGAAAGTTATGACAAATAAAGAGGACGTTCCGCTATTAGAGATGCGCCAGATCACGAAGGCTTTTCAAGGCGTCCGGGCGCTCGACGAAGTAACGTTCGACCTTCGCGCCGGGGAGATACATGCATTGGTCGGCGAGAACGGAGCGGGCAAGTCGACCTTGATGAAGATTCTCGGTGGCGTCTATCCGCACCCGGAATATGGTGGCGAAATCCGCATCGAGGGCGAGGTGCAGCGTTTCGGAAGTGTCCGCGAGGCGGAAGCGGTCGGGATTGCCTTAGTTTACCAGGAGTTGTCGTTGGTCAAAGACATGACCGTCGGCGAGAATATTTTTCTCGGTCGTGAGCCCCGACGTCTCGGTTTCGTACGCTGGGAAGATCTCTACCGCCGAGCCCAGCGATTGCTCGACGATCTGCACCTTTCGATTGATCCACGCACGCCAGTACGTAACCTGGGAATTGGCCAGCAACAGTTGGTCGAGATTGCCAAGGCGCTCTCGCATGACGCGCGCATTCTCGTCCTCGACGAGCCAACGGCCGCGCTCATGGACGCTGAGGTTGACACGCTCGTCAAAATCCTCGACCGACTGCGCGCCCGCGGCGTCGGGATGGTCTACATATCCCACAAGCTCGATGAGGTCTTTCGCCTGAGTGATCGTATCACGGTGCTGCGTGACGGACGCTCGGTAGTCACCGAAGCAACCGGTGCCTTGGACCAGGCGCGCGTGATTGCGCTGATGGTCGGGCGCGAAGTTAAGGATATTTTTCCCAAAGAGGAGCACGAACTGGGCGCCGCCGTCTTCGAGGCCCGAGACATCACGGTTGAGGACCCGAGCGTCCCCGGCAAACTGCTGGTTAATCACGTGAGCTTCAGCGTTCGCCGTGGTGAAGTCCTGGGGATCGCAGGGCTGATGGGCGCGGGCCGGAGCGACCTTCTGATGTCGATCTTCGGGGCGCACTCCGGGCGTGTTACCGGAGAACTGTTAGTTGAAGGCCGCCGCGTGAAGATCAGGAGCCCCGCCGAAGCTATCCGGTATGGCATCGGTTTTGTCACCGAAGATCGGAAAAGGTTCGGGCTGGTATTAGACCAGACAATACTGAAGAACATGACCCTGGCCAGCCTGGGGCAGATATCCGGCCGGTTCATGACGAATGAGGACATCGAAGCTGCGGTGGGGGAACGTTCAATGCGCGACCTGCGCATCAAGGCCCCCAATGTCTTCGCCACCGCCAGTTCGCTATCCGGCGGCAATCAACAGAAGGTCGTGCTGTCGAAGTGGCTCTTGACTAAGCCGCGCGTGCTCTTCTTGGACGAACCTACGCGCGGCATCGACGTCGGAGCCAAGCAGGAGATATATGCCCAGATCAACAAATTAGCGCAAAACGGACTGGCCATCGTTCTGGTCTCATCGGAGCTGCCGGAAGTGCTCGGGCTCTCCGACCGGGTGCTGGTCCTACATGACGGCAAACTGACAGGGGTATTCGGGCGCGCTGAAGTCACTCCTGAGGGCGTGATGTCATGCGCCACCGGGCAAGCGAGACATGCGGTATGAATCCGCACGGCGGGTACTCTAGGGAGTGACGTTTACCAGGCGCCTGGAATCACACGACTCGAACCCGGCCCGGCAACATCTGAAGATCAACATTTTGAAGCGAGGATATCGATGAGTCAAACACCTAACGAGCTACCGACCGATCGGCCACCCGTCACGGCGGACTTCGCCCCTGGGTCACGAATCGGACGAGTGAAGCTAATGGCTGCCGACTGGCGCGCTTTCACTATGCTCTTCGTTCTTGCCGCCATCTGGCTTTATTTTCATTATTCGACGGGCGGGATATTCATGAGCCCACGTAATTTCTCCAACCTTATACTTCAAACGGCAGTAACTGGCGTTCTGGCCGTCGGGATGTTGATGGTAATCGTGGCCGGACAGATAGACCTGTCCGTGGGTTCGCTGGTGGGGCTCACCGGCGGCGTTTCGGCAATCGTACTAACGTGGCTTAACTGGGGTTTCGTGCCGTCGCTCGCGGCGGCAGTTCTCCTCGGTCTCATCATCGGTGCGCTACAGGGAGCCTTGGTAGCTTATATAAACATCCCCGCCTTCATCGTCACGCTCGGTGGGTTATTGACGTGGCGCGGCGTGATTCTGGGCCTGAGCGAAGGCCAAACCATTCCCATTTCAAACCCGCTGTACAGATCTATCGGCCAATGCTTCGTTCATCCTTACGCCGGGCTCTCGCTGGCAGCCGTTGCCATTGCCGCCGTTACGTGGTTTGCCCTTCGACGCAACCGTACGCGAGCTCATCACGGGCTTGCAAGCTCCGGCGCAGGGAAACTGGCATGGCAGATCGGTCTCCCCTCAGTCTTTATCGTCGCCTTCGTTCTCGTGATGAACTCTTACGCGGGCATACCCATACCGGCCATCATCTTTCTTGTTGTGGCGTTGTGCGGCGCGGTTCTCACACAGAACTCGACGTTCGGGCGTTACCTTTATGCCATAGGCGGCAACCCGGATGCAGCGCGGCTCTCAGGTATCAGTTTGCGAAAACACATTCTCGCAGTTTTCTGCCTCATGGGAACTTTGGCGGGCGTAGCGTCCGTAATCTATACGGCCAGGGTGGCCAGCGCCTCTCCGGACGCTGGAAATCTCTTGGAACTCGATGCCATCGCGGCGTGCGTAATTGGCGGGACAAGTTTGATGGGCGGACGCGGAACTGTTTTGGGCGCCTGTCTTGGCGCCCTGATCATGGCGAGCTTGGACAACGGAATGTCGCTGAAGAACGTCGAGCCCTTCGTGCAATATATCGTCAAGGGTATGGTGCTTGTTACCGCTGTTGGCTTCGATATGCTCGGTCGCCGTCAAGGCTGAGGCCTATAACCTCGCGGGCGGCAAGCCTGGGTGTCACGGCTCCGCAATGATGCACGCGGCTAGCAGCGGAATCATGATCTCGTGGTGCCCTACAAACGAGAATCCCCGGCCGCTTCCGGCGACCGGACGCCGCACCACATTCGTCAACGGGCGATACTGCTGAATGAAATCGAAGTTCGCGGTGTAGAAGTCTTGCAGCTTGAATCCAAGATTGCGGACGACGGTCACCGTCTTCAAGAAAACTTCGGGCAACACAACAGCCGACCCAAGATTCAAGTAGACGCCGCCCCCGTCAAGCTCTCTGACCAACGAACACAATAGTCGGAAATCATGTAGAGTCGTTTGGCCTATGCTTGCGCCATCCGCCGAAGGGTGGATGTGAACGATGTCCGTTCCGATCGCGACGTGAACTGTGACCGGAACGCCAACTTCATATGCTGCATGAAGCAGCGACTTCTCTGCGTAGACCGGCCGGAGGAGGTGAAGCTGGCGGCCCGCCGCTTCACCCATACCGATGTTGTCGTTCTCTCCCGCGATCACTGCCTCGTTGACTATGCGACCGGTTTCTTCAGCCATACCAAAACTGCCTGAACCGAGCGTCGCGTCCACGTCTTCCGAGGTGGCGCCAACAAGCGCGATCTCGAAATCGTGAATCATCGCCGAACCGTTCATTGCAAACGCGGTCACGTAGCCGCGCTGCATCAGGTCAATCAATATCGGAGCGAGACCCGTTTTGATGACGTGACCGCCGAGCCCGACTATGATCGGGCGACCCTTCTGCTTCGCTGCTCTGATAAGCCCGGCGAGCTCCCGCAGTTCACGGGCCGCCAGTATATTGGGCAGGCTGTACAGGAAGTCGTTTAGGGATGAATCACTCGGCGCCGGCTTCGCGAAGTCTGCCGTGGTCACCTTGCTGGGGCGTGAAGCCAGCGGATAAGTAGCAATCCGGGATAGATCGATTGGCTCGACTTTATATTTCGACATGTTTTCAATGGCCAGTCAGGAGAGCCCGGATAGCACAAAGAAGTTGCGCCTCGATTACGCTTTCGTACTCTCGGTGTCCTTTGTGGACTTGCCGTATAGCGCATCCTCAACCAGTTCGCAAAGGATGTGTCCGATTGTGATGTGAGTCTCTTGAATCCGCTGCGTTGAGCGAGCATTTACGACAAGAGCTATGTCTACCGCATCCGCGAGCTTGCCTCCGTTGTAGCCAGCGAGCGCTACAGTCTTAATGCCAAGCTCGCGTGCGGCATCGACCGCGCGCAAGACGTTCGCCGAGTTGCCGCTCGTAGAGATCGCGATCCCTACATCACCCTTGCGGCCCAACGCGCGCAGCTGCCGCTCGAACAGATCATCGAACGATGAGTCGTTCCCAACCGAAGTCAGAATCGAGGTGTCCGTCGTCAGCGCAATCGCCGCAATAGGCGGTCGGTCGTAGTTGAGCCGATTCACAAGCTCGGCAGCAATGTGTTGAGCATCAGCCGCCGAGCCGCCATTTCCGAAGATCAGCACTTTGCCGCCTGCTTTGATCGAGGCAATCAGGAGGTCTGCTGCGCGCGCCACTGTCTCAGCGTGAGAGTCGAAGAAGGCCTTCTTTGTTTCGATGCTTTCGCGCGCGATCTGCTGGATGCGTTCTGTCATCATCACCGCGGTGTAGTTTATTGGCTGGACATGGATAAAACAAGCGTGCGGCTAATCGACGAAAAAAGGCCGCTTCCTCTAGATTGACACTCGCAATGCCGGTTGTGTAAGCTTTTCGCTCGGTAAATGAAACGGAGGTTTTGAGTGGCACAAGTAAAGGTTCACGATAACGAGAGTATCGAAAGCGCAATCCGTCGTTTCAAGCGGCAAGTAGCCCGCGAAGGGATTATCACCGACACCAAGAAGCACGCCTTCTATCTAAAGCCCGGCGAGCGCCGTCGACTGAAGTCACAGGTTGCCAGGCGTCGAGCGAGAAAGAGCCTTCGCAAGCGGAACATCCCCCACGAAGAGTAAAACGAGAGTCCGTAGTCCGTAGCCAGTTGTCCGTGGTTAATCATAACAACCAAAAACGGACTAAGGACTACTGACCACGGACTACGGACTAATCTGGAGAAGCCATCAATCTCTGAAGTGCTTCCTTCATCTGCGACCGCGTTTCTTCGTCCTTCTCATTCGCTATTGCTTCATTGAGCGCCGTTACGGCGCTCTTGTCGCCGATGTCCGCCAGCGCAAGCGCAGCCGCCAGCTTTACCATTCTATATTCATCCCTGAGCGTTTGAATAAGCGGCGCCACCGCTTGCTTGTCGCGAAGGTCGCCTAGCGCTGCAGCTACCGCCGACCTCACGTCAGGCGCTTCGTCTCTGACCGCTGAAATTAGGGCGGACACGGCGCGCCCTTCCTTCAACGACCCGAGCCCCATAGCCGCAGCCCCGCGAACCGTCGAATTGCCATCCTTGAGAGCACCGGTCAGCGGCTCGACCCCGCGCGCGTCGCCGAGTTGACCGAGCACCCTCGCGGCCGCCGCTCGTACGAACGAAACCTCGTCGTTGAGCATCGAGATCAGCGGTACGACTGCCCGCTTGTCGGCCAGTTGTCCCAGCGCGTTCGCAGCGGAAGCTCGGACATCTCCTTCCTGATCCTTCAGCGCGGCGATCAGCGGTTCAACCCCTCGCGGGTCGCCGGCTTCGGCTAACTGATCGATTGCTTCACGCCGCTCAGCGGGCAACCGGCTCTTGATCCGCTCCAGGATCGCGGAGATCTCATCACCCTTCTGTTTTTGGGATGCATCCTGCGCCCCTGAAGGTCCCCCCTTTGGCAGATGCGCGCCAGCTAGCGCTTGCGAGGTAACGGGCAGAACGAGTGTGAGGATGACGCACAGCTTCATAACTAAGTTTCACATCGGAAGACGCACACTATACGAAACCGAACTAGAGATAGTCTACAAGATTTCTCTCAGAAAGCTTCGACCTGCTTGCAGGGTCAACCCGAAGTTCTCGGCTACCGTTTGCCCGATGTCCGCCAGCGATGATCGAATGCCAAGATCGACTCCCGCCCGCGCGCGCGGCCCCCAGGCCAGCACCGGAACGTACTCGCGGGTGTGATCCGTCGAAACATCTCCCGGGTCGCAGCCGTGATCCGCGCTTATCATCAACAAGTCGTCTTCGCGCATTTCTTCCTGTATCTCCGGCATCCGCAAGTCGAACTCTTCGAGCGAGCGCGCGTAGCCTTCCACGTCGTTGCGATGGCCGTAGAGCATGTCAAAGTCGACAAGATTAGTGAAGATTAAACCTCGTCCGGTCGACCGGAGCGCGCGCAGCGTTTGATCTATGCTTGCGTTGTTGTTTCCAGCCTTCAATTCTTCGGTTGTGCCACGATGGCAGAAGATCGATCCGATCTTGCCAACCGCTGCCACCGCCAGACCCGCCGTCTTCACACGATCGAGCAACGTGTCTTCGGGCGGATCAATCGCGTAGTCCTGTCGCGCTTCGGTGCGGCGAAAGCCTCCGGGCTCCCCGACAAACGGCCGCGCGATGACTCGGCCTACTTCATCTTCGCCGTTGAGTTGCGAGCGGGCGATCTTACACCATTCATAAAGCTGATCGAGCGCCACCACCTCTTCGTGCGAGGCAATCTGAAACACGCTGTCGGCTGACGTGTAAACAATCGGCCTTCCAGTTCGCACATGCTCTTCGCCAAGTTCTTTGATGATTTCCGTTCCCGAGGCGGCCTTGTTGCCAAGGACGCGGCGGCCGATAGCTCGCTCAAACGGCTCGATCACTCGCGGCGGAAAACCATTCGGAAACGTCGGGAACGGAGTCGCGGTGATGATGCCTACCATCTCCCAGTGACCGGTGGTGGTGTCCTTGCCGCGTGACTGCGTCGCCGCTTTGCCAAAAACGCCGCTCGGGTTTTCAACTCGCTCAACCGGCAAGCTTCTGATGTTTGCCAGTCCCATCTGCTGGAGATTGGGAATGCGCACCTCTCGCGAGCCGAGCGCATGACCGAGCGTGTCCGCGCCAGAGTCTCCGTAGTCAGCAGCATCGGGCATCTCTCCAATGCCAACGCTGTCGAGGACGACGAGGACGATTCGGTTGAAAGGGCTCTTTGAGGACATCGATCAATCTCCGGTGCGATTCTAAGTCGGCTCGAACTAATTATCAACGGCAGCCCTGAGCGCGGTTTCGCTATCTCCTTCAAAAACATCGGCTCCATACGCGAATCTCCTTTGGGCTGGCTCACGCGACGAAACGATTTTCATGACGGCCGTGAATACAGATCGATCACTCGTTCAATCGCGCGCCGGCACACGGCACAAAAAGCCTGACTTCGAGTGAACATGATGCAATCAATTTCGGGGCGGTAATAACCCTTCGCTTCGTACATGGCGCCTTCGAACGCGCCGACCTTACCCGCGTACTTCTCGGCGGCGAAGAACTTGACTTCCCACTCACGGTTCTCTCGAAAGAGCGCTTCCATCTCTGCTTCGGGTCGATTCTCGGCGCGAATCTGCGCGCGGCGGGTGCCGTACTCGCGCGAGTGCTTCTCGTATTCGTCCTTCTGCCACGGAGTGGGAATCGGCGTTCCCGCCGCTACAAGGTCTTTCCACTTGAGGTTCTTCGGATCAAGCAGAGCCGTCACGTTCGGCTCCCACGGTTCGATCTTAACCGCCGCCGGCGCATATGCGACCGGTGACGTATAGTACTCGTCGGCAAGCGCGGCGAAGTGATGCCCGAACTCGTGAACGAAGACGTAAGGCGCTTGCTCGCTGTCGGCAGCAACCGTGCTGTACAAGCCGAAGATCCCACCGCCGCCGTATGTGCGCGAGTTCGTGATGATCTCGATGAACTCGTAAGGGGCAAACGCGGCAACGTTGCGAAGCGCGCGATTCTCAAAGGTCAGAACGTAGCGCTCGGAGCCGAACGCGTCGTAGCTTGCGCCCAGCGGCGAGGCTCGATGAATGCCAGTCGATGGCCTCGAGATCCCGGACTCTTCGGCCGCCGGGCACAGCGCCCACACGTTGAAATCTCTTCGACGTTCCTTAAAGGGAGAAGTCGCGAACAGAATATCGACCAGCCGGCGTGCCTCCTTTTCGAACTTGCTTCGTTCGGCAGCCGTATAGCCGTCCCCCAGAATCAAGAAGTCGACCTTCTCAGCCGAATCACCGCTCTTTTGAATCTCGATCAGCCGGCCGGGTGACGCAGGCTTTGAAGTGTCAACGAACATGTCTTTCGGATCCACGATGGTAGACCATATCTCGCGGAGCGCGTTGTTCGAGTCGCGCTTCTTCAGGACGATCTGGACCGGAGCCTGCGGAGATGGGAACCGAAGCGATTCGTGAAAGGTGCGATTTGCGCTCTTAGCTTCTTCGGTTGTCTCCCACTCGCCATAGATCGAAGCGAACCCGCGAGAATAGAGAAGCCGATTCGTTGTCCGGTTGCGGATTTCGAACAAGTACTTGCCGAGGTTTGTCTCGTCGACGTTCTTCTGCGCATTACCCGGCCACGGGAGAGGTTCGATGACCACGCGATCGACACTGAACATCTCCTGCGAAGCGTTGCCGGTGTGGTAGTAATCAAGCCGCATCGTCGACGTTGCGGCGGCCGCGAAAACAGATAGGAGGATTATGAGCGATGGTGCAATAAGCAGTTTCTTAATCATGGCCGAGATTCTACCAACACATATCGAAATCATGTAGGTGGTCGGCAAGCTGATGCAAGCATATGGCACGGAGTCCTACCTCACATTGACGGGTGCGCGTCAGAGAAAAGTTGGCGCCCACCTTACGTTGACCCTCCGCGTGACGCTCGCCTACTATTCCCATGAACCTGTTCGCAGTGCATTTGTTCCCGAGGCATCACCTTGCTCAAGCTTGCAACCCCACTATACGAACTGCATTTGCACGAGATTCCGCGCGTAGCGATGAAGACCGCGCAGAAACTCGCTCAAGGCGTGGCCGCGTCGACGCCAGTTGGCGATGCGCGTCAGGTAACGGTCGAAGACCTGATCCATTGCCTGCCGATGCGTTACGAAGACCGCTCCAATCTCGCAGTCATACGCGACCTGCAGAATGGCGCCTGGGCTACTATCGAAGTCGAAGTGCGAATCGCCGGAACATATCCAGTGAAGGGCGGAAAGCTTCGAATCTTTGAGATCTCGGGCACCGACAGCACCGGGCAGGTGCGAGCGTTCTGGTGGAACCAGGGTTATCTTCAAAACTCATTTAAGCAAGGCAGACGCGTGCTGCTCTACGGTCAGTGGAAGCGCAGCCGTCGAGGTTTTTACGAAGTTGAGAATCCCGATTACGAGTTCGCACTTGATGACGATGACGCTGACCCAATTCATACGGGGAGGCTCGTTCCTGTCTATCGCAAGCTCGGCGAGATGCGCACGAAGCAGCTTCGTTCGATTGTGCATCATGTGCTCGAGCGGGTTGACCTCTCTGAGATCGAAGAGGTCGTTCCTGAAGAAATGCTTACTCGCAACAAGCTTATACCAAGGGCTGCAGCGCTCCGTCAGGTTCACTTTCCGGCCGACGATGCTCCGCTCGAGCTTTACAACAAGTTCCAGTCTCCTGCCCATCAGCGGTTGATCTTCGAGGAGTTCTTCTGGCTGGCGCTCGCGATGGGACTTCGCCGGCAAGGACGCGAGCAATCGCCCAAGGGAACTATTATCGAGGTCAACGACCGCGTGCGCAACGCCGTGCGTGCGGTTCTGCCGTTCAAACCAACTAACGCGCAGAAGCGCGTGCTTCGCGAAGTCGTCGGTGATATGACCAGCTCAAAGCCGATGAACCGGTTGCTTCAAGGCGACGTCGGATCCGGTAAAACCATCGTCGCGGTTCAAGCGGCTATAGTCGCCGTCGAGAACGGCTATCAAGCGGCGATCATGGTGCCGACCGAGATCCTTGCGGAGCAACACGCGCGAAACGTAAAGCGGATGCTGGCTAAGGCGCCTTATCGAGTTGAGGCTCTCACTGGATCGCTTACCACCGCCCGCAAGCGACAGCTTCATGCAGACATTGAAGCCGGCGAGGTTGATCTGGTAATCGGGACGCACGCGCTGATTCAAGATGCCGTCAAGTTTCACAAGCTCGGCTTCGTGGTCATCGACGAGCAGCACCGCTTCGGCGTGTTGCAGCGCGCGGAGCTTATTAAGCGTGGCTACCACCCCGACGTCCTGGTTATGACCGCGACGCCCATTCCTCGCTCGCTCGTGATGAGCGTGTACGGCGATCTTGATTTGTCGATCATCGACGAGATGCCACCTGGAAGAAAAGCAGTGATAACAAAGGTGCGAGGCGAAGAGGCTCGTCGGAAAATCTACCAATTCCTGGACAAAAAGATCCGCGAGGGCGGCCAGGTCTACATCGTCTACCCGCTTGTCGAAGAGTCCGAGAAGCTGGACCTTCTCAATGCGACTCAGATGGCTGAGCACCTGCAGACCTCGGTGTTTCCCAACTTCCGAGTCGGGCTGATTCACGGCAGAATGAAGCAAGAAGAGAAAGACTCAGTGATGGACGAGTTCCGCGAGGGCGCGATTCACCTCCTGGTCTCAACCACAGTGATCGAAGTGGGAGTCGACGTTCCGAACGCGACCATTATGATAGTCGAGCATGCGGAACGATTCGGCCTCTCTCAACTGCATCAGCTTCGCGGACGAGTCGGCCGAGGAGACGAGCAGTCCTACTGCATATTGATCGGCGGCGACAAGCGGAGTTCGGAAGCACGCGAGCGATTGGCGATAATGGAAGAGACTAGTGACGGCTTTAAGGTTGCGGAGAAAGATCTAGAGATACGCGGCCCTGGCGAAGTGATGGGCACCAGGCAATCGGGCCTGCCTACTTTCCGAGTGGGCAACATCGTGCGTGACTATGCGGTGTTGGAAGTAGCAAAGCGAGAGGCCGATCATATGCTGACCGCCCGGCGCAACTCACGCGAAACAGCGCGGCTGGTTGAGATAGTTCGTCGGCAACCCAAGTTTGGATTGGCCGCAGTTGGGTAGCCACATCAATTGAGCGCTGTCGAGTGTCACGGAAATGTCTAGTAATCCGGAAATATATTGCGTTCCGAGTGAAACATTGTGCGGGATTGTGCCGTGCTGGAAGTGGCAAGGCGAGAGGCTGATCATATGCTCACTAGCAACTCACGTAAGAGCGCTCGGCTTATCGAGGTTGTGCGTCAAGGCCCGATGTTTCCTTTGGGCGCTGTTGGATAGAAGTCCTTCCGTTCCAGAATGACCTTGCTGCAAAGACGGCTGTCACGGCTCACAAGGATGGACTACACCATCTCGCTTTTTGGTTGCGACGGATTTGATCTGCGCTGTGGTGATTTGAGTTGACAGACCGAACTATGAGTTTATAATCACGTCAAAATAAGTGTATGCGAAAGTATAAGCTCGAAGACTTTATTGCGGCTTTAGCCTACAGGCTGGATACGAAATATCCGGAGGAGACGGTCTTAGAGGCAGAGCTTTATGCGTCTGTCCAGGCTCTGTTTACTAGTCTCCGCTGGACAGCTCTAAGGTTGGCGAAGAAGCTTCTTGACGGTGGTCTCCTGGGCGAGGGCGTCTCTAAGCTAGAGACCACTGATCATTTTGCCAGCGAGTGGATGAGTCGCGAAGAGATAGTTTATCGGATCATGGATACAACCGGTTTCAACGAAGAAATGTCAGCATATAGTCTTAGTGCGATCGAAGAAATTGTAGATTCCGCCCTTAGCGAAGAAGCGATTGTCAGAGGAGCTACTGTGACGATAGTGGGTATCGGTGATATTCAGTCGCTCGGATATCCGCGGTACCGTATCAACCTGGTGGCAACACTTTCAGTGGTTCCCAGGTCTAAGCAGTCAATTAGTGCTAGTGGCTAATTTCAGGTACGAGACTCAATCAAAACCGTCATGTCTCACATTGCAACGCTCCTACATATTTCAGATCTGCACTTAGTTCAAGACCTGACGGAGGAAGGACGACCCCTCTGGATAAAGGGTCCCAACACCCACTCCTATGCTAAGCTTGAGGCTTTTTCTGCCACGGTGTCTGAGATCAAGGAGATTCACAAAAGGCAGATCGATCTCGTGATTGTGACTGGCGATGTGACTACGGATGGCTCAGCCGAGGCTCTGAAAGCGGCGCTTGAATTCATCGAAGCGGAAGATATTTACCGGTATATACCTCAGCGAAGAGTTCTAGGTGGACTTAATGCTAAGACGGCGAACCGAATAGTTGTTCCTGGTAACCATGACCGCTATGGCGGGCAGTACAAGCCAGTTCCTCAGCAGAGCGGTAGCATCCTGCTGGAGGAGGTATTTGGATCAAGTCAGAGGTATCCTTTTGCGGTGGCTTATCGACGAAGTGGCACTGAGTGTGAAGCGGGCACCCTAGATGCAAAGACCGATTCACCAGCGGTTATATTCTTCGTGATTGACTCGACGTTGGTCCAACCTGGTCGTCGGGACTTCTATAACAAAGTTGCGCGTGGTCGGATCGAGCTTGGCGAGTGTAGCCGAATCAGAGAGCTGGCGGCCCAGATACGAGCCACTGGAGAGACGCTAGATCTCAACGGAAATACTGTGCGGGTGAACTATGAGGCCTCGGTGCGAGTTGCACTGCTTCACCATCATCCTGTTCTACCTCGCGAACTCGACGAAGCCGGCGTTAGTCGATTCGCAAAGGCTGTAAGAAAGTTCAAGGCTGGCGTGACACGAATGGAGAATTCTGAACCCTTCATTGATGCCTGCTTTGATGCAGGTATGAACCTTGTTCTGTTTGGTCATCAGCATCGTGAGTACGAAGTTGTCTTGGGTCGAACAGATGCCCGCTTCAACCTACCGCACTCGATACGATTCTATTGCTGTCCTAGTACCTCGGAGTACTCCGAGCAGAAAAACGGCTTTAATCTAATTGACGTATACACCGATACAGTTGAGGTTGAATACTATCGCTGGTCAGCAGTTGGTACTGGGTCGTTCGCGCTCGAGGGAAGCACTTCCTTTGCACGCACCTAGAGAACTAGCCGTAGGTCCTGACCTGGCTTCCCGCAAAGCGAAATACGACTTCTTAAGGATCAAGCTGCAATCCGACCATGATCGCCTCGTCCTTCTAAAGCTCTGACAGCGTCAACCGCAGCCGCAGCCCTAACCGCCTCCGCGTCGTCGCGGAAGAAAACAAGCCTCTGTGTACTAAGGTCAATATCAACGACAACCACATCACCCAAGTGGACCTGCTTCGTTGCCGCGAGATTAGCGAGCGGATTGACCAAGAAACGCTCTATTGAGCGCTTCAGATGACGAGCGCCATAACGATACTCGATGCCTTCGCTCAGAAGGAATTGCTTCGCTTCTACACCCACCACAAGGCTGAAAGGTTCGCCGGTCCCCTCGTTAATCCTGTGCTGAACTCCCTCCAACTCCAGATCCAGTATCTTACAAAGCTCCGGATGCTTGAGGCTGCGAAAGACCACGACCCTGTCTATTCTGTTCATGAACTCGGGAGAGAATTTTCTCTTCGCAGCTTCCGATGCGGTGCGATAGATCTTCTGGTCCAGGTCGTCAGCCGCCAGCTTTCCGCCCTTCGCCGGAGCGAACCCTATTGAACCCGTGATCAACTCGCTCATCTCCTTCGCGCCGAGGTTCGATGTCATGAAGATCATCGTCTGTGAGAAGTCGACCCTGCGGTTGTCGCCCAAAGTCAGCGTCCCCTTGTCGAGCACCCCCAGCAGCAACTGCCACAGCGCGTCGGATGCTTTCTCAATTTCGTCGAACAGCACAAGCGAGAACGGATCGCGTTCGGTGCGGTGCTTTTCCAGATTCTCTTGTGTCAGCAGCGGCGATGTCTCGCGATGGCCCAGATAGCCGGGCGGCGAGCCGATTAGCTTGGCAATTTCGTGGGAGTGCTGAAACTCCGCACAGTCGATCTTGATCACTGCGTTTCGGTCACCGAACAGAATCTCCGCGGCAGCTTCGACTACGTGGGTCTTGCCTGATCCGGTCGGGCCGAGAAAAAGCATCGACCCCAGCGGACGTGCGGGATTAGTCATCCCCGCCTGAAAGACTTGATACAGCGAAGAGATGGCGCGTACAGATCGATTCTGTCCGATTACGCGAGCACGAAGTCCTGTCTCGAAGTGCTCCGCCAACGCGCTTTTACTGTTAGGATCGAGGGCAATCAGCTTTCTCTTTTGACCGTTGCTAACCATTTTCAATCTCTCTTTCTGCGCCCGTTCCTCACTCTCTCGTTTTATTTCAGATTCCCAGGTTGACTTGTTCAATTGCCAACTCATTACTTTCCTTTCGAGTTCTCGACCACCACCACAAACCGGTTCATCCCCAATCGGGTTGCGGCTGTTCAGCTTTCAGCAACTTTGATGCCTTCACTCACGTGCTAGTTGCAGCGCCTCTGGGGGCCACGAACTGATTGAACGTTAGTGACGAACTCGGTTGCAAACATCCCCGGTGTCTGTGCATTAGCGGCGGTGCTGCTGGTGGGTGCTGTTCAGCTTTTGAGCATGGTTCACAGAAACTGCCAGTCGAGAAAGGACAATTCGTGTCACCGGGCATTTACCCCAAGTCGTGTTGTCATTCGCTTTCCGTCACCGCTTTGCGTAGCGCAGGCCGTGTGATCTTAAATAGTAACTATGCCTCCCCGGCTGTCTCTTAACATACGCCGGGAAGCGCGCCGGGTGAATGCAGGGCCGCCCGGGTTACGAGTGGTTTTCAACTCAGACGCGATTGCGCAGAGAAAGTTCTCACACGGCAGCGCGCACAAGCGCTACCCTGCCAATGATCGATGGGCTATTATGAACGGCGAAGCAAAAGTGGACATCGGTAGCGTTCCGAATACCAAGAATAATGAAATCTAGGAGCGTTGAATGAAACTCGAAGGCAAAGTCGCAATCGTCACAGGCGCAGGCGGTGGAATCGGTCGCGCCATTGCGCTGCGGTTCATACGTGAGGGCGCAGCCGTCGTAGTTGCGGGTCCAACCGAAGAGAAGATAAAGGCCGTCGAGAAAGAGATACGTGGCGGGGAAGGGCGAGCGCTTGCGATGCGAACCGACGTGGCCGATGAGGCGAGCGTCGAACGGACGGTTTCCGCAACGCTCGGCGAGTTCGGGCAGATAGATATTCTGATCAACAACGCGGGGATCGCTGGGCCGACCGCGTTGGTTCCCAATGTCAGCCGCGAACAATGGGACCACACGATTGCGGTCAACCTGACCGGCGCGTTCTTATGCGCAAAACACACGCTGCCGCACATGATCGAGCGTCGCCGTGGCTGCATCATCAACATAACATCCATTGCGGGGCTTCAGGCCTACGCTTTCCGGAGTCCGTATTGCTCGTCGAAGTGGGGAATGATTGGGTTGACCCGGACCCTCGCAGAGGAGTGCGGACGTTATGACATCACTGTAAACGCAATAGCCCCCGGCCCGGTGAGAGGCCCGCGAATCGAGCGAGTGATACGTAACCGCGCCGAAGAGATGAAACTTTCCTATGAAGAAACCGCGCGCCAATATGTCGAGCCGACGGCGCTCAAGCGTATGGTCGAGGAAGAGGACATCGCCGCGATGGCGGTGTTCCTTGCCTCCGAGGAGGGCCGCAACATCACCGGCGAGACGTTGAACATCTCGGCCGGTTATCGGTTGTCATGAAGGCGAACATAACCGGCGCGTTGATTATGGAGAAAGCTATGTCGAACTGTAACAAGGCGTTGATGCATCGGTGGTTTGAAGAGGTTTGGAACGAGGGGCGGGCGGAAGCTGTTGACGAAATGTTTGCTCATGACGGCATCGCTCACGGGCTTGTAGACGAGCACGGCAAGGAGCTATCCGGCCCGGCGGCTTTCAAGCCGTTTGTTGTGAACTTTCGACGCGCCTTCCCTGATATAGAAGTAATAATCGAGGACACCATCGCGGAGGATGACGAAGTCGCAGTCCGCTGCAGAGTTCGAGGCACCCATCTGGGAGAGGGAATTAATCTTGCCCCAACGCAACACTCCGTAGAGTTCACCGGGATATGCATAACACGAATTAAGGACGGAAAGATTGTTGAAGCCTGGAACAACTTTGACTTCATGAGCATGTTCCAACAGATCGATGCGGCGCAGCGGCCGACGAGTTCGCCAGCACCTGAAGCTTAGCCTTTGCGCTGGATAGCGAGCTGAAGGCCCAACTGTAGGATTATCTCACCAGAGCAAGCGGTCCGCTTTTTCCGGTTTGCGAATGAGGCAGTGCTCGTGATGGCGGAGGCATCTGGCTGGCATTCAGTGAAGTCTTGTTTTGACGAGTTGCCAGCGCGGCCGCATTGAGCAATTCGTCTATCGATTGCCCGTCGGTTGGGAATTCCGCTACGCCATAACTCAATCCAACCTGAGCGTGTTGCCCGGTTCTCGCCTCGTAGCGGAATGAGCGAACGTGATCTTGGGCACGCTCGCCAAGTTCAATTGCCAAGCTGCGGGTGTGCTCGTTGAGCACGCAAACAAATTCATCGCCTGCGATTCGGCTCAACATCCCGGCCTCCCCTACAGTTTGGCGCAGCCGTCTGCCAACTTCGGCGAGCATGCCATCTCCCGCTTGATAACCGAAAGACTCGTTGACTGACCGCAGCCCGGCGATGTTGAAGCAGAGAACGGTCAGCGGCGCGCCCTGCTTCTTTGCCTCTGCCAGATCCTGATCAAATCGCGCATACAACGCTCGGGCATTTGGTAATCCGGTCAGAGTGTCGGTCTGAGCGTTCGACTTAGTCTGTTCATGCAACATCGCATGCTGGAGCGCCGTGGAGGCAAGCCGAGAAACGGATTCGAGCAAACGCAACTGATCGCTACTGTAGGACTCTAGTTCGCTGGAGTAAAGCGCGAGGGCGCCTATAGTCTCGTCGCCTTTGGTTAAAGGGAACACGGCAGCCGTCCGGTAACCGATCTCGTTGGACTCCAGAAACTCGTTGAGGTCCAGCATAGGATCTGTGTTGCTCATTGGTCGCCCGTTGATGACCACCCACCCTGCTATACCATGCCCGGCAGCGAGGCTGCGGCCACGAATCTGGTCGGCACTCTGACCGAAGGCATGGGCCACAACTGCCGAATCATCTTGCTGTCGGAGGTACAACGCGCAGGTCGTAAACGGGATCATTCGCTCAATGCGATTAACCGTCAACGTCACGACGTCACGTACGTCGAGGCTCGCGCTGAAAGTCTGCGACATCTCATAGAGCGCAGCCACCTCGGCGTGGGCTGCATGAATGTGCTTAACGTAATCGGGCGTCTCGGTTGCGGTCTGCGCGAGTCCGGCTGCCGGAACTGCCCTTAGCGCGCTTTCCGATAGACCCGCTTGGGTCGTTGGCGAAAGCAGCGGTTGCTGCTTTGTTTTGTGGAGGGCGATTTCCTGCTCGTATGCTGGCAGATTGCTCAAAAAGGCTTGGACGACGTTAGGGTCGAACTGCGTGGCACCATTGTCGCTCAGGAACTGACAAGCTTCTTCGCGACTCATGGCCTTGCGATACTGCCGGTCTTCACGAACGGCATCGAAGCAGTCAGCCACGGTGAGGATGCGAGCCGTCAGGGGAATCTGCTCAGCCTTCAGTCCGTCAGGATAGCCCCGACCATCCCATCGTTCGTGGTGATGACGGACAATTGGAACTACCGGATATGGGAAGTTGACTCGCTCGAGAATCTGCGCTCCCACCACCGTGTGGATTTTCATCTTCTCGAACTCGGCGGCGGTGAGCTTGCCCGGCTTGTTAAGGATGTAGTCTGGAACGGCGATCTTGCCAACATCGTGCAGCAACGCGCCGGCTTTAAGCGCCTCTATTTCAAGCTCGCTTAGCCCGAAATGCCGCGCAAGCCCGCAAGCGTAAACCTGCACGCGATAGACGTGATCGTGAGTAATCGCGTCTTTGGCATCAATGGCTGTAGCCAATGCCTCGACTGTTGCCAGGTGAAGACGGCTGATGCGCTCGGTAGCTTTGGTGCTTTCGTCGGCTTGCTTGAAGTAGAAGTGACAGGTCGCGAAGATGATTGCAACAAGCGGCCCGGCTGCTAGCAATGAGCTCACTCCGTATTGAATGATTGCCAGGTAGATCAATCCTGCTGCCGAGGCGCTGGCAGCATAAGTCAGGCTGGTCCAGAAATAGTTGGCCCGCCAGAGCGCGTAGAGTCCGGTGCGCTTCTTAATCGCGTGGTGGGCTGCCGTAAGCAGCGAATTAAGCGCGAAGTGGACGGCGGAAAAAAAGAGGAGCGCCGCAAGCAGCGTGGGTGTGGTGAGCAACTCAGATCGGCTTAGCCAGGCGAGCGTCCATTGGAACAGACTTGCCGATGTCAACGCCGCCACGGACATCAAGGCTGGTCCGCCCAGCCGGCTAGTCCAGCGCCGCGAAGTGCGGCACGAGCCGGCGAGCGCGTCGGTGGCGGCTACGAGCGTCGCCGCAGGCGCTCCCCAAAAAAGCGCGGTCAGAAAAACGAAAATATCCCCCGGGGTGATCGAGGTGTTAGTCCCTGGGATCCTTATCGGCCGAAGCCCGGCGACGAAGACTATCACCATCAGCGCGACAACGCCGAGCTGTCCATTCATATCGAGCCGCAGCACGCCGCATACGGCGTAACCAAACGCTAGCGCGCCTATAGAGGTGGCGGTCCACCAGTAAGCGCGCGCGTCCCGGTTGTAATCCGACATATCTATGAATCGCATCTGCGTCTCGCTTGGTGACGCGTGAGCTGGTCACGCGCATCACTGTCGCCGTGATCTCAAGGCTCGCCCAGATTGAATGACTCGCTGAGGGTTATGCCCTCGCTGAGCGTTATTCCCTCGCTCAAGGTTATGCCTTCGGCTGCTGCGATACCCTCACTCAGCGTTATGCCTTCGCTTAACGTGATTCCTTCTCCGAGGACGACGCCTTCGCTTAGAGTTATGCCTTCGCTCAGCGTAATTCCCTGACCTGCTGCAATCCCGTTGCTGAGTACTACGCCGTTTATGAACAAGGAGGACGAGCCGGTAATAACATCGGCGGCAATAACTCCGGACGTTATGAGCTGGGCATTGGCCACCGGCGTTTCGTTGATTGTCACTCGATCGCGCACCCAAACGAGAGCTGGATTGTAAATAGCCTGGTAACGCCTGAACAGCTCCGGTCCTGCCAGGATGTGCGAGCCGCCTGCGAAAATATAGCCGCCCCAAGAGAAACTCTGACCAGCGAGGTTGGAGCTTGGAGCCGGCATCGTCCCATTTGGTTGCAGAAGATTGTCACCAACCTTTATCGTTCCCTGAGCTATCGCCGTCGAGATATCCGTCCGCAGCACTCCGGCAAGTTGTACCGCGCCGGCGATGTTCAACAGCCCGGCGCCCTGCTGAATGATGTTGCCGGACGCAGTCTGCCCGGCAGTGTATTGCAGGATCGCTTTCACAAGCGGCGGGGTGAGACCGGGGTTCTTCTGCAACAGCAGCGCGGCCGCGCCGGCAACCGTCGGAGCCGCGATTGAAGTCCCGCTCAGCTCCATGAAAGCTGTCGTTCCCGAGCCGCTTCTGTGCAGATGGGGATATTGACTCACCAGCAACGAGTCTCTTGATTCCGCGGAGACGATTCGGTTGCCGGGCGCAACAATATCCGGCTTGAGCAGGTTGTCGTAACGCTTGACGTTAGACGCGTCAATCGAGGAGCCACGAGTCGGTCCTCGCGAACTGAAGTAGGTTATCGTTTCGTCAGCACGCGCGTCTGTTTGATGAGTGTTTGCCGCGCCGACCGTGATCACCGTCGGGTCGTTGCCGGGTGCGGTTATGGTGCCGTAGCGTTCCAACCACTCAAGGCTCTGCCCGTAGTTGCCCGCAGCCGCTACTACGGTGATGCCTGCGGCGACTGCTTGGCGCACGGCGCGGCACAATGGATCGGTCACGTACGATTCGGTCGAGCTCGCGCCCAAGCTCAGGTTCATCACCTTGATGTTTCGTTGACTCTTGTTGGCGATAACCCAGTCAATGCCTGCAATAACATCGCTGGTTTGTCCGACTCCGCGTCCGTTGAGCACTTTGACATCGATCAGATTAGCCTTGGGAGCTATTCCATTGAATCCGCGCGACGAGCCGCTGCCGCTTGAGCGACCAGCAGCGGTGCCCGCAACGTGTGAGCCGTGTCCATAGCAATCGTTGTTATTAAGACCTAACAGGTCGAGCGCGCTCGATAAAATGCCGAGGCGAAGTAGGTACTGAGCCAGGTTTGTATTGCTCGACACGATGTCCGTTTTCGCGGTGACACGCGAGATGCCTAGCAGATTACCCAGGCTGCCGAAGTCGCCATGGCCGGCCATTATTCCGGAGTCCAGAATGGCAATGCCGACTCCGCTTCCATCGAGTCCGCTGTCGGAAGTTCGCACGCGATCGGCGCCGGTCGCTGCTTCGAGATGGCTTGCGCTCTGCTGCGCGAGATGGTCCGCCGATATTCGCTCAACATCCGAGCGGCCGGCAATCTCGAGGAGCTTGGTTTTCGGGAGATCGGCCAGAAGCCCGTTTATCGAAGCGAAATGACGCACTACCGATCCGCCTGCTTGGTTGATCGCTTTGGTCAGCGCAGACGAAACCGTGCCGTTCGTCTGAATCAACGCGCGGACGGTTTGCCTTGTTGGGTCAAGCCACACCGTCGATTCATTGCTGTTGAGAGCCTGTTGCAATGCCCCAGACAGCTTGCCTGTCGCCGACGATTGCTGGGCCCGCGTTCGAGCGGTCGGCAGCAACGCGCACAGCAGAGTCAGAGTGAGTAGTACCGTGAGCAGCCGGCGGGGGCTGCTATGGCTTGAGCAGATCATATCGAGGCGCTTAATCATAGTGTTCGTCGCTAACGGATACTTAGTCAGGCCACAGTTAAAGATTACGAATTCATACGTGGGCGCTCTAAGGGCAAGCCTCATGCCTGACCAGCGAGTTGTGGGAAGTCGGAATGGTCCAGGCGCGGCGGCGCAGTGTATATACAGGCACTTACATTCGGCGCGTTGCCATTCAGTTTCGTCAACTCGCTTCATATTGTGACTAGGGTGGGTAAGCGAAACGAATCAGACTGAATGAGAAAAGTTGGTCAGATTGACCGGCGTGGCTTTGTCGCTCGGGCTACCGAACCGTTTTTTCTAACCCGGTGTGTTTACGCCTGGGATGGTTTTCCAGGAGGCGGGTCGAGTCGGTTTGGGAGAGAAAGCAACGCGGCTTCGGGCGTTCGTGGCGAAAGCATTGCGATTGTTCAATTCTCCGAAGCCTTGATTGCAACCGGATCACACCTTCAACTCAAAGACATCAATGATCTTCAGGTCCAGGTCCTTTCCGTGCATCTTGGGTTCGTCAAACCCGATCACGTAGGCAGTAAGGCTGTGCGCGGTCAGGCGAACTCGGATGAACTCCTTGAAGCGTTCTATTCGCGCGGCGCCACCTGCTTGCTCGTTGTGCCCGTTGAAGGCAAGTGAGACCGCGAAGTACCAGCCAAGAGACACGCAGCTCATCAGGCCCCCGAGGAGAACGGCGACGACGAACCGCGCGATCCACGTATCAAGATACCGCGCGGGTTCCCCCCAAAAGACGAACGGCAGCGCGAGCAAAACCAAGCCGTAGACCAGCCACACTACTGCTAGACTTTGTCTGAACTTCAGCTTCGCGACCAACCAGTTCCCTGCGAGCCAGAAGACCAGTACTGCTGCCAGCGCCGCGACCCACGAGCGCCAGTCACCACGCCGCGCCAATAGGAAAGGAACCGCTCCTTGTACCAAAGCATGCCAAACTCCGAGAGCGAAGAAGCCCGCTTTGCCAGCGGGGCCATGCAGCACGCCGCCAGCTGAGAACGCTCCAATAATAAGTGCGACTGCCCCTCCCAATACCACTAATGCGAACAACACATCGGCGAAGACGTACACTGCCGGATATCTACCGAAGAACGAGAGCCCGAGCACGGGGAACGCGGCCGCGAGAACGACGAGCAGGATTACCGGCCAGTAATGCCACCACTTGACTATCTCTGTGTAAGCTCGCTTGAACAGCCATTCCGAATAGATAACGCTCGCGGCTAGGGCTGTGGCGCTCCAGAGCAGGGAGAACAGAATCAGCAGGCTGCATTGAAATGGTGAGAGATTCCAACGGTACTCTACCAATCGCCAAATCCCGAATACCAAACAAGCCAAACCGGCGACGATCAGAACTCCGATACGGATACGGTAGCGGCGGAATCTCTCCTCTTCTGTTCGAGAAAGGTCGACCATCGACTTCGATTGCTGAACGCTCACTGCTATCAACACGACCGACGCGATAAGTGAGAGCACTCGCACCGTAATTTCAAACGGCGACAAGTTCGCTGCTTGCGCAAAGTTCTGTTGAGGCCATTGGATCTCAGGAAAGAGTCCAGGTGCGTGTAGAAGCGGCGGGATTGACACGTGCAGTGTGTTGAAGAGCTTTTCCACGACGGCCCGGCTGCTCGCGGGAATAGTTGCGCCAAAGAAAATGATCGCCGCGGCGAGAGCGCCAAATATCGCGACGTATCCGCCGGAGATGATGTTCACCGGACTGAATAACCGTCGCGCGGTCTCGACTCGGGAGACTTCTTTCAAAGGATAGCGCGCCTGCACTTTTATGTCGTCCACGTCGGTATCCGACGAATGTAGGAAAGCGCCACCAAGACCCGATACCACCGAAGCGTAATTGTTTGCCGAGGGCGCCGAACCTGGGCCGTTGGCGGAAGGTCCCCAATACCTTGTGTACTGATGTGTGTCGCCGGAGAGATCCAGCCTGCACGTTCCGGGCGGCGGCAACCTATGGTCCGGCAAGAAAGGCTGCTCGAGATTCAGATCCTCAAATGCCTTCGCAACTTTTCCATCGGGCTTCGCGCGCTGGCCTAGGGCGGTGCTGGGCTCGGGAGTGGCGACAATCAGCTTATCGGGCCGCTTCGAGCCGAGCGCTTTGAAAAACTCCTGCTGTCGGATGTCTAGCCTGCCGATCTCATTGTCGAGCCCCCACAGCCACCAATCGAACGGGAGTTTCAGCGCCACGTAGCTCGCGGTCTGGCACCGCTTGAAGCCGGGGATCGACAACTGCGGCTTCAGCCCCTCGCGGTTCTCTTCGTCCTCCTCGCTGGTCGGCTCCACAAATTGGCGGCCGAACCCGTCGATCAAATCGTAGTAGTCGTGATTGCCCGGAATCCCAAATATCGGCCGACGCGGCCGGTCGTCAGAGATTTTGCCCTCTTCCTCGAGGTTTTCATAAGCCCACCTGAAGGGCGCTTGAAAGCGCAGAGCCAGCGTCGGATAGTCGGCCATGTGATAAGCGGTGTCGCCGCCGACGAACAGGAACTCACCGCGCGCGAGCTTGTTCAGAGACTTCGACCTATCGCTCAACTCAACCTCTGAACCGACATGAACGTTCGCTTCTACCCAGAGGTCGTTGAAACACAGATATGCGATGCTGTACATTGCCAACTGTCCGTCGCCCGTGTCGGCAAAGTAATCAAACCAATATTCGTCATCCGGGACTTCCTCAGCGCTGTTGAATCTGGTCTGCTCGTTCAGGCGTATCGGCTGCGCGCGCATCCAGTCGCGCGGATCGAGCTTGCCTTTGAATGCAGCGTACAGAACAGACCACTTGAGGCTGGCGATGAGCTGCGGTCCGAGCAGCCACCTGACCGGACCTTTGAAGCCTGCTTCGCTTTCGGGTTTCGAGTATTTATCTTTCGGTTGTTTTGATCCCGTGGTAGTCGGCATGGGCCTTTCCTCCTCCCGTACGGGTTCCAACTGGTTGCGCGGACAAATATCGCACTTCCGGGAATCGCGGTCAAACGAAAACTGTGACATTGACCACGGCGCTAGTATTGGTCACACATAGGCCACCATCAACCACAGGCTCGGTCGAAAGCCTGAGCGGTTTGTGATTGATGTCTACTGGCGCGTAGTACGTCCACTAAACAGTATGAGGTCTGGAGAGAATACGGCTACGGACGGTTTGGGGTCCGATCGACATGGCGCGGCGGGAGTGACGCTCGTGCACGATGTCTTGGTCCTTTCGGTGGGATCATGGCAGAACTTCCCCGCGCCTTGGGCGAAGAAGACAAGCGGTCGCCGATGCAGTCGCACGCATCAATGAGCTCTGGTGCCGGAGAGTGGAAGCGGGCGCGATCACGTGACCGCGCCCTCGCTCATCGACTTGATGAGACTCCGGTTGGTTATTCCTGGCGGGTTGCTCTCCCGCAGAGTCCGCTTCCGCTTGGCCAACCGAGGATACTCTGCAAGAATGCGGATGCCGGTGCAAGCAAGCATTCGTTTGGATCGGAATACCACCTTAACTCGTGGTCTCACTTTAAGGGCGCACCCCAGTGCTCTCCCTTTTGATTTTCGTTATCACCTGCGGCTCCCACTGAGCGCCGCGTCGATTACCAAATGTTTGAAGTAGCGAGGGCTCGGAGCCGCTGAAGGTAGCCTCTTGTTACGGCTGTATCGACTTTCACTGTAACGTGCATATGTCAGATCAGCGTCGCCGCGCCCGCTCTACTCCGCTTCTTAGCTTGTTAGTCTCCCACCAAAATGCCCATGTTTTTTTCTCCTTTCCTATTCTTGTCGATCTTTAAATCTCTTCTTCGCCCGCTCTACTCCGCTTTTTAGCTCGTTAGTCTGCTAGCATAATGCCCATGGTTTCCTCCTTTCCTATTCTTGTCGATCTTCAAATCTCTTCTGCTTCTTTGCTTGCCGTCACACTAAACTAATTGCTTTGGGAAGTCCTCAGAAGGACATCAAAGTTTTATCAAAGAATTTTCAAAACTCTCGTGAGGCAGGCGTGCACGCTTTTTTGCTCTGATTTCCGCTTTGGGTGTGCTTTATCTGTGGGGTGAAGCAAGAAGTTCGAGGTGATTGAACACCTTCGCATAGTTATTGCGGCTCAAACCCTACGCGCTGCATAAGGTCTCGGAATCTAGGATCTGAGCGAACGCTATCCAGCTTTGGGTCAACCTTTAGCCAGGTTAGCCATTCGCTTCGTTCCTCATAAGCCCTTTCGAGCCATTCGAAAGTAAGATCTTTTTCCCCGAGGCCCACATATATCTTGGCTATATTGTACGGTGAGATATAATCCCGTTCTGACCGCTCCCTTAACTCATCAAGCACTTCTTCGGCGTCGCTTATCTTTCCCGAGACCGCATAAACATATCCGAGTTCAGCCACTGCTTCTGCAAGGTCCTCAGCTAAGTTTCTCGCTTTTTGAAATTCTGGTATGGCTTCCTGGTACATCCCTTTTTGCGTATAAGCCAGACCGAGACCGAGTCGCGCCTGCAAATAGTTAGCATCCATATCGACCGTTCTTGGATATTGCTCGACAGACTTGTCGTATTGCCGGCTTAAATAAAGAGATATACCTAAGAGTGAGCTGATAAGGAGCGAGAGTGGATCAAGTTCCTGCCCGCGTTTAAGAATTGCGATAGATTCATCGAATCGTCCCATCACCGCCAGATATGAGCCGTATCGTTGATGAGCCAGTACGCAGCGCGGATCCAGTTCAATGGCTCGCTTGTAGTGATGTTCCGCACCTGCCCAGTCCCAATCATAGTACAATTTGATCAATCCTAGCGAGGCGTGAGCCTCTGCAAGTGTGTCGTCAATCTCCAGTGCTTTCATTGCTGCCGTCCTTGCCTTTGGCAGCGCCTCTTTAGGAGGTGAGTAGGCATTCGTAAGCCTGTAGTAAGAATCGGCTAATCCGGTGTATGCCAAAGCGTAGCTGGGGTCCAATTCGATTGATTGATTGAAGTACTCAATCGCTTTCGTCAACCCCTCTTTGGTGTACTTGTTCCAGTAGTAGCGCCCTTTCAAGTAAAGCCGATATGCTTCGCTGTCGTCGGTGTAGCGTTTGGCCAATCGTTTTTTGTCTTCACCAGTCAGCTTTATTCTTAGCTTTTCCGATATTTCCTGCGCGATCTCCTCTTGCAGCGCAAGAATGTCTGCAAGCTTGCGATTGTACTGCTCGCCCCAGAGCTGCCACCCATTGGCCACGTCAACCAGTTCGGTTCTGACGATAAGACTAGCGCTCTGCTGAAGAACTCTCCCCACCAGCACTGCTCGCACACCCAGAACTTGCCCGACCTGTTGAGGGTCAACCTCTTTGCCCTTGTAGCGGAAGACAGTGCTACGCGCCATGACTCGCAATTGTGGCAACTTGGAGAGGCTATTGATGATGCTCTCAGTAATTCCGTCCGAGAGATATTCCGCATCCGGGTTGTCGCTTACATTGGTCAGCGGCAAGACGGCAAGAGAATTGAGCATGTCATCCTTGGCGATTGCTTTCGAGATGATACGCCGGTCGGTATCCTTTTCTGTCGCCAGGTCACCGGTGTCATCATCCAGCACCTCGCGGACACTCGCGACAAAACGGTAGCCGCGCTTCGGGACCGTCTCGATGTACGAGCGGCCGCCATAGTCTTCGCCCAAGAGTTTTCTCAGCACGAAGATGTTTTGCGTTAGGTTCGATTCCTCGACAAAACTATCAGCCCAGACCTCGTTCATTAGCTCGTCTTTTCCAACCACGTGTCCGCTTTTTTGCACAAGCACTACGAGGGTGTCGAAAGCTTTAGGGGTTAGCGGCACCGTTTCGCCATTGCACAGCAGCAGTCGCTCTGCGGTATCCAAGCGGAAAGTCCCGAATTCGTAGATTCGCTTCGTTGGTTTCCCCATAACCGCCTTGCGATCCGTCTATAGAGTTTTCCCTAACCCCGACCTATTATCTGCCGTGAAACTCAGCTATGTAAGTCTACCGGACAGTATTATCGAGTACGAGAAGGTGCTCTATCAACGCATTGCGGACCCCGAGACGCACTTACTGCAACTGCCAGGCGGCGTTTCAATTGCCGTGAACGGTGTTTCCCTTGATGCGTCTACTAGCGCGTATTAGTATTTGGGGTCTGCAAGAGCGTCAAAGAACAAACAAGCAGGACAAAGGACAACATGGCTTTGCTGAACACGGTTAGAGGTTCCATCGATGTGGCGCAGTTGGGTGTGACGCTAATGCACGAGCATGTCTTCGTACTTTCGACCGAAATCATGCAGAACTTTCCCGGCCCTTGGGGGGAAGAAGACAAACGGTTTGCTGATGCGGTCGCACGCCTGAATGAACTCAAATCACGAGGCGTCGATTCTATAGTCGACCTGACCGTAATCGGTCTGGGCCGCTACATCCCTCGCATCCAGCGAGTCGCCGCCCAAACCGATATTAACATTATTGTTGCAACGGGCGTGTACACCTACAACGATGTCCCAATGTACTTCCACTTCCAAGGCCCGGGAACCACACTCGGGGGGGCCGAAATGATGGTGGACATGTTCGTGAAGGACATCGAAGAAGGCATTGCCGGCACCGGCGTCAAAGCAGCCATCCTCAAATGCGCCACAGATCAACCGGGCGTCACCCCTGGAGTGGAACGAGTGCTCCGCGCTGTGGCTCAGGCGCATCGGCGCACCGGCGTTCCGATCTCGACTCACACTCACGCGCACACCGAGCGCGGGCTCGAACAGCAGCGGATTTTTCAGGAAGAAGGCGTCGACCTCTCGCGAGTAGTCATAGGCCATTCGGGTGACACGACCGACATCGCCTATCTCGAGAAGTTGATCGCGAACGGCTCGTACATTGGCATGGACCGCTTCGGTATAGATGTACTGCTTTCGTTCGAGGACCGAGTGAACACTGTCGCTAAAATGTGCGAGCTGGGCCACGCGGACAAGATGGTACTCTCGCAAGATGCGGCTTGTTTCAACGATTGGCTGCCGGAAGCAGCGTTGCCGGTGGTACTACCGAACTGGCACTACCTGCACATTCACAACGATGTGATTCCTGCCTTAACACAGCGTGGAGTCACCAAAGAGCAAATCAACACGATGCTGGTCGGCAACCCGCGCAGGATCTTCGAAGCGGCGTCGTAGGCTTGCCGTTCGCGCCGCGTGTGTTATCTCCCTGAGAAGCTGATTCGGTGATTCGATCCGCTTCTATGTGGGTTTCTTGATAGCATTCTTCTGCCCCGTGTATACTCGGACCTGCCAGTAGCCCTGCTTCCTCATTTAATCTGTTTAGAAGTGTCTACGCGCATTCCAAGCAGCCTTCCTTCTCACAGCGCCGCTCGCAGGCGCAGTTCTTTGGTCTTATCAATAGCATTTCTTGGCATAGCGGTCGGTGCGACAGGATATCTGGCCGCTGCTCAAAGCGAGAACGCTGCCATCACCGGAGTGATTCAAGACGATCGAGGCGCTCCGCTAGCTAACGTTAAGGTGACTCTCACGTCCGGCGACGTCTCAGCGTCGAAGAGCACTCAGGCTGACGGCAAGTTCGAGTTTCACAATCTCAGGGCAGGACAGTATCGCATCACTGTCGAAGCCGCGAGGTTTCGTAAAGAAGCGGTGAACATCACGCTGCGGCCAGATGAGACATTTGCGTCACCGTCAATCAAGCTCACTCCTTCCTCGCTGCATGTTGCTGTGCTGGACGCGGGCTCCCAGCCCATCCCCGGTGTGACGGTCAGTCTCTACGCGAAGGAGCGTGCCACCGTTGGCGCGCTCGCGGCACGCAGTATTACCGACCGGTACGGCGACGCGTACTTCGGAAGGCTGGCGCCTGGCTCATATCAACTGAGCGCCGCGCTGCGAGGCTACGATGAATACCGCAACGATGTATTTATCTCTTCGGGGATAACTACCGAGTTCCCGCTTCAGCTATTGGTTGCGCCGGTCATTCCAATCAACGAAAAAGCAGTCACGCGGTACACGGTCCCGAACCTGCCTTCGAAAAATGTGAGGGCGGTATTTCAAGACAGCGAAGGCTGGATGTGGTTCGGCACCGACAAAGGCATTGCGCGATTCAACGGCGCGGAGTTCAAGTCGGTGGGCGCGGGGTCTGAATTCGAACAACTGGCGGGCGAAGATGTTCGCTCGATAGCAGAGGACCGCAATGGAACGATATGGCTCGCGACTGCGCGAAGCTTGCGGCGAATCACAAAGAAAGGCAAGGAAGCCGGACCCGCAGTCGACATTGACGACCCTAAACAAGTCTTCGTCGATTACGCGGGCAGTGTTTGGGTCGCCGCGCCAAATGGCTTGTTCCAGTTCGACGGTCAAGCTCTCGTTCCTTTCGACCATTCACGGGAATTGCCTTCCGATGACGTTAGAGCGCTCGCCCAGGACAAGAACGGGAACCTGTGGATTGCGACCGCACGCGGCGTATCGACTCTGGAACGTGGGAAGCTTATTTCATTCGCTCAATCCAGTGAGACGCGCGGAGGGAGAAACCAGACTGAACACGAAGACCAGGTTAGCGAGGCGAGGAGCATTTTCGTAGACGACGCCGGTAGCGCGTGGTTGGGAACGGCGAGAGGCGTTCTGTTGATCGAGAAGGGTGCGCTGCGCCGGATCACGATAGAAGCGACTCGAAATGCAAACGGATCTCGTGACGCAAGCCTTCGTGCGATAGGCGCAGACCGCAGCGGACGCCTGTGGTTCGCGCACGAAGCAGGCGGAGTAATCGTCTACGATCCGCTGCAACAGGAGTCTCTGCGAGTCAACTTTCTCGAGCACGACAAGGTCGCCGCCATCTTCACCGGGCGCGAAGGGAATGTCTGGTTTGCAACTGAAAACGGCGTCATCAGTTCGGACTTCTACAGCTTCGTTAGCTTCACCACCAGCCGCGGTCTTGCCGACAATGACGTGCAGCAGGTCGCAGTAGCGCCCGGCGCTCCAGGCTCGCGCGGGCAGCCTAAACTGTGGTTCTTGACGCTGGGCGGTGTCTCGCGGCTCGAAGGCGAGCGATTCGTTTCGGTCGAAGGGTTCCGTACCGGCATCAGCGTGCAAGCAGTTGCATTCGACCGGGCGGGCTCGGCCTGGTTTGCGACCGAACAAGGCGCGCTCAGGTGGACAGGCGAAACTCTCACTCAGTTCAACGAAGGCAGCGGGCTCGCTTCAAACAACGCTAAGTGGGTGACAACGATCGCGGACGGCTCAGCTATTGTGTTCGCGACAACCCGCGGTGCTTCTGTGTTCCGGAAGGGTGAGTTACACAACATCGAAGCCCTCGCCGGCTACGATGTGCGCCACGCGTTCGAGGATAGCGATGGCCGCCTTTGGTTTGCTACCTCTCGCGGAGTTGTCAGCCTCGATTCCAAAGGCCGAGATGCCGACTTGATTGACACCTCGCGGGGGCTGGCTGACAACGACGCGCGCTGGATCATTCGATTCAATGACAGACTTCTTATTGCGACGCGCGGAGGCATCCAGGCCTATACCGGCTCCGCGTTCACTACCTTCGATGCCGAGCCCACCAACACGATGTTCGTCGATAGCGACGGGTATCTATGGGCGGGAACTGATGAAGGCCGCGTAAAAAAACTCTTTGAGTTCGGTAGTCATGTACTGTCTACAATCTATTCAGGTGAAGCTCACGCGCTGACTGGCAGCAGGATCAATTCCATCTCACAAGACTCCGCAGGCCGCATTTGGATCGCCACCAACAAAGGCGCCGTCCGGCATATGCCCGTTACGATCGCGCCCCCCGCTGAGGTGTACCTTGAAGTGGATGGCCGCACTCAGCCTCTATCTGAGGCGGGCTCTTACGATGTGCCGTTCGGACGCCACCGTCTGACTTTCCATTTTAGCGCCGCGAGCATGAGCGGGCAGCCGCGCTACCTCTATCGGGTTGACTCCGGAGAGGGCGAGCGGCCATGGGAAGTTTTGCCGGTGCAGCAGGGAGCTGAACGCAATGTGTCACGCCTGGACCTGGACGAAGGCGGGCACACGTTCGAGCTTATCGCGCTGAACCGGGACCTGTACGGCGCTAAGACACCTGCTGCGACTCTGTCTGTACGAGTCGGCTCGCCTTTCTGGAAGAGCTGGTGGTTTTACGCTCTTGCAATCGCCGTCGTAGGATTGGCCCTGGGAGCCGCTTTCGTCGCCCGCCGGTTCGGGGACCGCGAATACGTTTTGCCGAGGGAGCTGCGCAGTTATGTTTCGATCGAGCCGAACCCATTCATCGTCGGCAACCCGATTCGCACAGAGAAAATGTTCTACGGCCGCGAGGACGACTTCCGCTACGTGCGCACAAAGCTCGAAGGCACAAGCCAGGGCGTTGTGATCGTGTTTTGTGGGGAGCGCCGTGTCGGTAAGAGCTCGATCCTTTATCAGGTGGCCGGGGGTCGTCTTGGCGAGCGGTTTATCCCGGTGTTCGTCGATCTTCAGGAGATGGTAATCGCATCTGACTCGGAATTCTTCCAGCGCATATGCCGGTTGATTGCAGAAGCAGTGGCTCGATCGAACAGTCGCGCGCGGAGCGAGTCGGCTACCGAGTCGGACGCTGCCGCTGCGATTTTGGTGGCCCGCGCGCGATCTGCGGGTCTCGTGAGGCAGACGGCGCTCGCACAAGCGTCGATCATAAGCGTTCCTGTGTTCGACGGCCGAAATCCTTACCCGATGTTCCTGGACTTCCTTGATGACGTGCTGGGATCGATAGGTGACCGCACACTCCTTATATTGATGGACGAGTACGAACTGCTCGAAGGGAAAGTCGATGAAGGCAAGCTCTCCAACGAACTGTTTACCTTTCTGGCGGGGCTGATGGACAACAAGGAACGCCTGGCGCTGATCTTCACGGGTTCTCGAAGGCTTGAAGAGAGGGACAAGAAATATTGGCGCGAGCTGTTGAGAAGATCTCTCTTCCGCAAGGTCGGCTTCTTATCCGAGAAAGACACCGTGCGATTGATCACTGAGCCTGTGGTAGGCCGGGTCGTCTATGGGCGCGGCGTGATGGACGTCGTTTATAGGCTGACGGCGGGCCAACCCTTCTACACGCAGGTGATCTGTCAGAACGTGGTGGACTATATGAATGAGCACCGGCAGAACTGGGTTACCGTCGCCGATCTGGGACACGTGATCACGGAGATCGTCGATAACCCGCTGCCGCAGATGATCTACACATGGGACGCCTTGTCGGATGATGAAAAACTGGCGCTGTCCCTTCTTGGAGAGGTGCTCCCGGATGGACTCGCTTATGCGAGTGCCGGGCAGTTGCGCGGGTCGGTGAAGGCGAATGATTATCCGGTGAATCTTTCAGAGAACACGATACGGCTGACGCTGGAAGAGATGTTCCGCCGCGAGCTTTTGGAAAAGGACCCGGCCGATGGATTCAGATTTAAGATTGATTTGCTTCGATTGTGGATCCGGCGGTCTCATTCAATTTGGCAAGTGGTTAAGGAAGTGCGGACGCTTTGATGAGTCACTAACGGTAAGCCAGAAGGCGATCTTGGTTGAAGAAGCAAGAGGGTTGAATGGGCCTGAGATTTGAGTGGGACCGAGAGAAGGCAAAGCAAAATCTTAAGAAGCATGGTGTTTCCTTCGAGGACGCTTCGGAAGTTTCAGTGATGCGCTGGCAGCCCAACGTGGAAGACACCACACACTCAGCCGATGAGAATCGGTCCATCATCATAGGCCAAACGTCGAAGCGAAGGATTCTGCTTGTGGTGTATAGTGCACGAGGTGAGAGTCTTCGGATAATCAGCGCACGAGCTGCAAGCAGGAGGTGAGGATAAGGAAGGCGAACATAGGCCTTCCAAGAAGGCCGTTGCGAAGAAGAACAGCACCTCGGCTAAGCGTAAAGTCGTTCTGAGAGACGACATGCTCGATGACTATAGCTTTCTGGATTTTTTGAGCAAAGCTGAACGTGGCAAGTACGCGAAACGGTACGCAGAAGGACGAATGTCGTGTTGATCGAGCCAGACTTGACCGATGTGTTTCCTAATGCAGACTCGGTCAATCGAGCGCCGCGCGCGTTGGCTGAAGTGATTCGGGCGTCGTCGGCCGAGAAACGCCGGGCCGGATAGAACCGACCGAGTAGCTGGCGACGTCTACGGAACTTTTATCGGTCAGGTCTCGTCAGGTAGGGTCCGGCGAGATTCGTTCGGAGGGCAGTCGATGAAAAAGTGTATTCCCATTGCAACCACTTCATTCCTCTTAGCCAAGCTCCTTGGCCAAGCCTAAGAGTGCCTGAGAACTATGCCGCGCAATCCCTATCTGAATCGCGTAGCCATCAAAGACCCCGCGCAGTTCTTCGGGCGCACGCGTGAGGTGTCGAAGATCTTTTCGCGTATCGGCGCGTCGCGGCCGCAATCCCTCTCCGTCGTAGGCGAACGGCGCATCGGCAAGTCGTCGTTGCTCAATTTCATCAATGATCCTCAGGTTCGCCAGCGCTTTCTCGATCGCTCCGAGTCCTACGCTTTCGCATTTATCGATCTTCAACAGAAGCGGCGGCTCACACTCATCGAGTTCTTCAAAGACCTGTTCACTCTGCTCGCGAAAGAGACCGGCGATAAGTCGCTCTCCAAGCTGCAACCTTCGTTTGACTCTCTGCGCGGGGTGCTCGAAACTTTTCGCCGCGATGGGCGCAAGCTCGTTGTGTTGTTTGACGAGTTCGACGCGATCACTACCAATCGAGCGTTTGACCTCGAGTTTTATTCGTTTCTTCGATCGATCGCCAATAACTACGACGTGGCGTATGTGACAAGCTCGGCGCGCGATCTTCAGGAGCTGTGCCACACTCAGCTCATCGCCGACTCGCCGTTCTTCAACATCTTTACTAATGTCTTCCTGCGCGCGTTCACTCGCAATGAAGCGCTGGAGCTGATCACTCGGCCGTCGGCCGGCGCAGGTCTGCCCTTGGAAGGCTATGGCCGCCGCATCACGGAGATCGCTGGATACTTCCCTTACTTTCTGCAGATTGGTTGCTCGGCGTACTTCGATCATCTTCAAGAAAACGACGGCAAGCTCGATCGCGAGGAAGTCGAAGCGACGTTTTTGGACGAGGCGAAGGGTCAGTTCCGTTTTATCTGGGACCACATGAGCGACAGCTTCCGACGCTCGATTCGCGAGTTCATCGAGAACGGACGCGTTGAGAAAGAGCACGAACATATCTACGAGGACTTGAAGCGAGCGGGCTATTTCATCCAGGAGGAACGCGGTCCGCGCATTTTTTCGACACTGTTTTCATCGGTAATCTCGAGGCCGCGGATCATCACGACCGAGCTCCGCGACACAGACCGCGCGGTTATGGCTGTCCACGATGGCAAGACCGAAAAGGTGGCTGCGCCGCCGCTGATCGAACCGGAAGGTCACATCGGCAGGTTCGAGATTCGGCGGTCGCTTGGCGCGGGCGGTATGGGCGAGATCTTCGAGTCATATGACACCGAGCTTCAACGCACTGTAGCAATCAAGGTGCTGGCATCGAAGCACATCGAAGACGATACGATGAAGCAGCGCTTCCTGCGAGAAGCGCGCATGGCGTCGCAGCTTAATCACCCGAACATCGCGACGATTCACGAGATCGGCGAAGCGGCAGGCAATCCCTATATCGTGATGGAGTACGTCGAGGGGCAGACGCTTGCGGATCGCATTGAGGCTGGGCTGCTCGCACTCAATGAGATCATCGACATTGGCGTCCAGTCTGCCGAGGCGTTGGCCGAAGCGCACGAACGCGGTGTGGTCCATCGCGACATCAAGTCTTCGAACATAATGATCACCCCTCGAGGAAAAGTGAAGGTGCTCGACTTTGGGCTCGCAAAGCCGCTGCCGGTTCTGAATCGCGCTGCCAGCAAACCGCGGCTCACCGAGTCGGGAGTACTGCTCGGGACGGTGAGCTATATGTCGCCAGAGCAGGCAACAGGGCGGGGGGAAGTTACCCATCTCGCGGACATATTCTCGCTGGGTGTCGTTTTCTACGAGATGACAACAGGCAGGCTTCCGTTCGAGGGCGAGACTTATTTTCAAACAATCGACGCAATCAAGAAGCGCGCACCTTCACCTATCAAAAGGCTTCGCAAGGATACGCCCGATTCGCTGGCGGCCGTCATCGAGCATATGCTTAGAAAAGACCCCGCCGACCGATACCAATCGGCTGCAGAAATAGCCCGCGATTTGCTGGCCCTTCTAAAAGACAATTCGATGGACGGTGCAAAGTGAGCTCGTCGGCTCGCCTGGCAATCAATTGGCAGGTCGCTCTTCCTTATGGTGCTCAGGACTGATCGATATTTCGTCCTCGTAATGCGATTCGCGCGTGAACAGAACAAATCCAACGCCGACGATCACCAGCACCACCACCAACACTATGGCGAGAAAATACCACGGGAGGAACGGCGCGTTTGGGTTGTTGGGATCACGGCCTCCGATCGCCAGCAACACGAAAGGACCCACGACTGCTCCAACCAGTCCGACCACCAGCGCGATTCTATCGAACACCCCCTCCTGAGGCACCTTCAGGTGCCAGCCCCAGTATGCGCCTATCGCTGCGGCGATCAGCGCGACGATCGCGAAGAGCGTGCCCCGACTCACATCGCTGAGCAGAAACCCGCTGATAAACTGTCCCTTATTGCCGATCGGCAGTGCCGAATACACCAACAGCGTCAGACCAAGCGTTGCAACCGCGACGATCAGCGAGTCGACCACACGGAGCTCTTCCGTCAGCCAACCGATCACGAAGCCTCCAATCAAGAATGCGCCTAGTGCGGCTCCAAAGGAGACTGCCACAGCGGTGTCAGACACCACATCCGCTATGGTGGCCTTATTGCTGTATGCTACTCCGGTGAACAGCAGTGAAATGATGACCTGGAGCCCAAACGTGAAGCCCACTCCTATAAGAATCCACTTGATACGGTCTTTCATATTAAAGCCTCCCGTTGTCTGGCTCGTAACGTCGAAGGCCCGACGCTGAATGTCACGCGCAAGCGGGAATGCTCCTCTTTAAAATGCGCTGAAGCCGAAATGAGAACGATGTCGCTTAGTAGAAGCGAGAGCTTTTGCGACTCGCGGGTCGGACCTGACGGGTTGATGAATGCAAGTAGCACCGCTCCCTCCCAGCCCTTCATTGACGCTATCTTAGACCTCTGCTTTGTTTAGTGTCAAAGCACAAAGGTTCGTTGCAAGTGCCGGACTTGGCCGCGGTTGGGGCAGAGTCTAGTCCACTCCGAGGAGACGTAAACCTACTACCAGCGCTGATGACATCAGATACCCGATACCGGTGTAAAAGAGGAGTTGGAGACCGGCCAGACGCCAGGAATTGGTCTCGCTTCTCACGACTGAAACAGTGGACAGGCATTGCAAAGAAAAGAAGAAAAAGACGATCAAGCCAAGGGTCGAAGAGGTTGTGAAAATCCTGCGCGAGCTTCCGGAGAAGGTCGCCGTGCGCATGTTCTCAAGCAAGCCAGCCTGCTGTTGCGCGTCCGGCTCTTCGGCAACGTGAAAGACAATAGCCATTGTGCTGACGAAGACCTCGCGCGCAGCGAAAGCTGAGATCAACCCCACGCCGACTCGCCAATCGACTCCCATCGGGCGAAGAGCGGGCTCCAGAGTCTGGCCGAGCTGCGCGGCAAATGAATGATCCAGGTCGCTCGTCGTTACCAACGGCGATCTCGCGCCCTCAGCCGAGGCCGGTTGATGCGAGCCAAGACCGAAGTTCGACAGCAGCCACAGGCACGCTGAGATTACTACGATCGGCATCCCAGCCCTTCGCAGGTAAGAAGACGAGCGCGACCAGGTCATTCTGAGCGTCGGCTTCAACAAGGGCTTTCGATAGACGGGCATCTCCATAGCCAGGAGCGAGGCTGAACGCTTCCGAAGGATGAGCCTGCTAATCAATCCGGCCACTAACGCTCCGGTCAAGAGACTGGATACATAGATCAGGCCAAGCGCAAGGCCTGCCTTCCAGGCGGAGCCGGGCAGCAACGCGCCCAATAACAGAGCATAGACTGGAAGCCTTGCGCTACAGCTCATCAACGGCAGAATCCAGATTGTCAGGAGCCGCTCGCGTCGCGAGGGAATCGTGCGCGCGGCCAGCACAGCTGGAATCGCACACGCGAAGCCCGATAGCATCGGAACGAAAGACCGCCCGTGCAGACCCAAAAAAGAAAGAGGCTTGTCTACAAGCGCCGCACCGCGAGCCAGATAGCCCGAGTCTTCAAGCAGCGTCATCAAGAAGAAGAGAATCACTATCTGTGGAAAGAAAACCGCCACCGCGCCGACCCCTCCGACGACCCCCTCAGCGAGGAAATGAGATAGGACTCCCTCCGGCAAGTTGGCTAATAGCAAGTGACCCGTTTGCGAAAACGACCAGTCGATCAGATCCATGAAGGGCCGCGCTGCCCAGAAGATCGAGGAGAATAGGCCGACGAGAACCGCAAAGAAAATAGGGAACCCGAAGAAGCGATGCAGCACTACGCTGTCAATTCGCGCCGTGAATGAATCGTCAGCGAGTATGAAAAGATTCTCGTTCTTTAGAGCCTCGCTCTTGGTCAGCAGTTCCCGGATAGCGGTATAAGCACACACCGGTTCTACTGGCAGATTTGCAAGAGCGCTCCCGGCACTCCTCGAACTTAGTAAAGCGGTGTGAACGGCGGTCATCAACTCCGCGGCGCCCCATCCGGTGCGGCCATCTACTTGGATTACCGGCACTCCAAGCGCCGACTCCAGTTTGCGCACGTTCACTGTTTGGCGCATGCGCGGGAGCAGATCCATCATTGTGAGTGCTATGACTGTCGGCTTGTCTTGACGCGCAACGAAGGAAGCAAGCTTGAGGTGCCGCTCGAGCTGCGTAGCGTCGACGGCCACGACCAACACTTCGGGAGTGACCGAGTGATGACGACCTTCGATAACCCGGCAGGAGAGTTCTTCTTCAGGTGAGGCTGCTGAGGTGCTGTGCACTCCGGGCAAGTCGACGAGCAAAACCTGCGGCCCGAATTCGGCTTTGCTCTTGCCACGGGAAAGCGTGACAGTTACGCCCGCATAGTTTGCGGTGTGAAAACTCCCGCCGGTAAGCGCGTTCATCAGTGCGGTCTTGCCTGCGTTGGGAGCGCCCGCGAGGCAGACGGTTGCCGAGTGAGACTTAGTCTCAATAGGTGGGTGAAGCCCTTGTTGGGCTTCGATGTTTAGTTCCGGCGGAGCCGCTTCTACTGAAGACATGTTTGCTCACTGAAGTCTTATCCATGCCGCTTCCCGTCGCCTGAGGGCAAGTCGCATCCCCCTCACCATGACAACCAGGGGATCCCCGAGGGGGACTGACTGCACAACGGACAGTTGTTCACCCGGGGTAATGCCAAGATCCAGTAAGCGTCGACGTTCATCATCGGGCCCCTCAACGCCTTCCACCCGATACCATCTATTTTGAATCGCGTCCACCAGGCTCATATGATACCTCTTTAAGACGAGCGCCTAAATGAAAATGAATTTCAATTCTTCCAGCACGGCAAGAATACAGTTAAAGCAAGTGAGTGTCAACGGAAAAGTTTGGGAGGGGCCGGAGCGATGCGGAGGGCGACCATAAGTGCTTCTTCCAACGTGGTGACCTCGCCGTCCAATTGCAACTCGTAGACGCCGCGAAGCAGTCTCCCCATCTGCGGGCCGGGTTCAAATCCTGCTTCGACCAGGTGGCGGCCCTGAAGAAACGGCGCCGGTGGGCCGTGCTCGACGCCCAGAGCGCGTGCCCTCTCGATAAACCAATCCTCAGCAACCGTAGAGCGCGCCGATCCACGTCCTATCGAGCATGCCTTAGCCACGCGATAAAGGAGGTCTAAATCGACTCGCTGTGCGAGCCTGCGAAAGTCGCCGTCGCTGGTACTCTCGCGGGAGTCATAAAATTCGCACGGCTTCAAGTGCGCGGTTACCAACGCAAGCACCTGCGAGCGCACGTCGTAGCTCGCGATGCCGAACAGACCGAGCTTGTTCAACACTGAGCGTGTCGCCTCTCGACCAGCCTTCTCGTGTTCCGGCGAAGCGGTATTACCAGCGACAAGGGTTGGCGTGGCGTTTCCAAGTTCGTGACAGAGAGCTGCAAGCAGGACTGCTATCCGCTTCGGCTTCGGCAGATCACCAACGAGCTCTACCGCTTCGTCAAGCGCGAGCTTTGTGTGAGTGAGAGGGTTCTCCGGCTTAGGGTTGTCTCCATCCTGACGGCTGATGAGCGCCTGAAGCTCGGGGAACAATTTGTCGAACACGCCAAGTTGGAGCGCCGCATCCAGCCCGATCGATGGGCGCTCGGCCAGCGTGAGCAACTTTTCTATCTCGCCCCAAATTCGTTCCCTGGGAAGGTCCGAAAGCTCAATCGTGCGGCACAGCGCGATTGTTTGCGGCTCGATCGTCATCTCGAATCTCGCCGCGAGCTGCACAGCGCGCAATACGCGAAGGCTGTCTTCGATGAATGTATCGGCGGCAACAGCTCTGAGGATTCGCTGCGTCAAGTCTTCCCTACCACCGTATGGGTCGACAGTCTCGCCCGTTAGGGGGTCACAAAGAATCGCGTTGATGGTGAAGTCGCGGCGACGCGCTGCCTCCTCGAAGCTCATTGCGGGGTCGCCGTCGATCACAAACCCGCGATGACCGCTGCCCGACTTCGACTCACGCCTCGGAAGTGAAACGTCGATCTCGAATCTTTCCTCCGGGGCAGGTTCGGCGGAGAGTGGTAGTCCCTCGGAATCGCAAGTACGCGACGGATAAAACACAACCTTGTAAACTGAAAAATGCTCGCCGACTGTGTTGACCTGACCGATGTGCGCAAGGATTCTGCGGAGGTGCGCAGGCTCAAGCCCATAAACCTCAACGTCGAAGTCTTTCGATTCAATACCCAACAGTTGGTCGCGTACCGATCCACCGACGAGCATTGCCCGCCCACCGGCTTCGCGCACAGCCTCACAAAGTCTTACGACTTCAGCGTTCATCTGAGTAAGAATAACCCTCTTGCAACGGACGGGAAAGAGAGGTCAGATTCACGGCTAGGACCTGAGCTTGTCGCCGATGATCCGGTCGATTTCTGCAATCGGAACGCGCTCCTGGAGCATCGTGTCGCGATCACGGATGGTGACTTGATTGTCCTCAAGCGATTGATGGTCTACCGTTAAGCACAGCGGTGTTCCCACTTCATCCTGCCGGCGATAGAGCTTGCCGATCCCTGCTGTGTCGTCGTAGACCGCGCGCATCGCGCCGGTTCGCTGAAGTCTCAACTTGATGTCTTTAGCAAGGTTGACGATACCCTCGTTATTCTTGGCGAGCGGAAGCACGGCCACTTTTATCGGCGCCAGATCATGGTGCAGCTTGAGCAATACGCGCTTCTCACCGCGCACTTCTTCTTCTTTATACGCGTCCATCATGAAGGCAAGCAGTTTGCGATCTACGCCAGCCGAGGGCTCGATCACATAGGGAAAGACGTGCTGGTTCGTTTCGTGATCAAAGTAAGTTAGATCCGCGGTCGAATCCGGATTGATTCGGTCTTCAGACTTCTTGGAATCGGTCTTCATTTTGGCGTATGTCTTCAGACCCGTGATGGGATCAACCAAGACATATCGAGTAGGCTCTTCTGACCTTACCATCTTCTTAGAGTGCGACATCAAATCGAAGTCGGTTCGATTCGCGACGCCTTCGAGCTCATCCCACTGCTTCTCCCCCTCTTCGCGCCCAGGGAAGAAGCGATACTGGAGGTCAACGCAGGCTTTTGCATAGTGCGCGAGCTCTTCCGGTTTCTGCCGATACTTCCTGAGATTCTCGGCGCTGATGCCAAGCTGCGTATGCCAATTGTAGCGATCTTCGACCCACCGTTCGTGCCATTCTTCGTCGGTCATCTCGCCCGCCTTGAGTGCCTGCGGAGGCTTGACGAAGTATTCGATCTCCATCTGCTCGAACTCACGCGTGCGGAAGATGAAATTGCCCGGGGTTATCTCGTTGCGAAATGCCTTACCGATCTGCGCGACCCCGAAAGGCAGTTTGCGATTTGTCGAGTCGAGGAGGTTCTTGAAGTTTACAAAAATCCCTTGGGCAGTTTCGGGTCTCAGATAGGTCAAACCCGATTCGTCCTCAACCGGACCGACCGTAGTCCTGAACATCAGATTGAATTGGCGCGGCTCGGTAAGATCCGTGGAGCCGCATTCGGGGCATTTGTCACCTTCGACCTTGTCTGCGCGCAGCCTCGCGTTGCACTTGCGGCAATCCACGAGCGGGTCAGCGAAGGTCGCCTCATGGCCCGAATACTTCCACACCAGCCGGTTCATGAGGATACCGGCGTCGAGCCCCACCATGTCATCGCGCTCGTATACCACGGAGCGCCACCAAGCGCGTTTGATGTTGTTCTTTAATTCGACACCCAGCGGGCCATAATCCCAGACCGAGCCGAGTCCTCCATAGACGTCGCTCGATTGAAAGACGAAACCTCGGCGCTTGGCAAGGCTGGCGATAGTCTCGATATCTGTCATTCCGATCTTCCGTTCTACATAAGATAACAAAATGCCTGGTTACTGAATCAGCAACTATACAATATCGAGACGGACATTTAAAAGATCGGCCGTTTGTAGACTTACGCGATATGTAGATGTGAGCGGCATCGGGGTCTCTTTGATCGCGGACCCTCGGCTGTAAAATTCTCTCAGCCGCGGACGAACGGTCAGTCGCTTCAACGTTCCGATACGAATCTCAGTTGATGATTTCTGAGATTGCGACAATATTAATTGGAGAGTCCATATGAACGACATCTTAACCCATTGCCCTCGATGTCGATGTTCTCTCGAAATACCACCAGACTTCGACAATGTGATCTGCCGTGGTTGCGCAACGGCTTACTGGGTACGTCGACACGGCGGTGTCATAAGCCTCTCAGAGATATGGCCGGAAGAAGAAAACCCATTGCGAGCAACCAATACTGGGATGGTCATAGAGCGGAGGCTAGCCGACATCGATGAGTTGATAGAAGAAGCGGAGTCGGAGATCGCGGCCCTGAGAAGCGGAGAGCAGAGCGCGCCACTACAGATGGGCTGCGCGTTCTTCGGCCTATTCATGATGATCATAATGGTGAGTGCGCTCTTCATGATGTTGGGCAAGAAGTACTTCGGAAGCTGGATGTACTATGCCTCAATCGCGGCGGTCATCCTATTTGGCCTCGCAAGGATTAGACATAAATCAGTGAGTCCCTTGCAACGCGAGAAACTCCGGCAGGACCGGCTTCTGATGGAAGACGGTCTCGCTCAACTCGAAACCGAGCGTAATCGAATAGAGAAGCTGAAAGCCAGCCTTAACTCCGAAGAAACCGACCGAGAAGGACCTGGAGAGTAGTTCTTAGATTCCGCACTTGACAGGAAGTCGATATCCCTTCTAAGATACTTAAGCTAGATGAAATATTAATGTAAATTAATGACTTGAGAGCGCGAGTTGAAGGGGGGGCTGAATTGCGGACAGCCGAAACGATTCTGGACCGGTTTGTTGAGGGCGTATTTCGGCTGATACTGGAACACCATCAACGGCAAGTCGTCGTAATGGATTTGACGCTGACGCAGGCCCAGGCGCTCAGATTGCTCCACCCGACTGCGCTTCCGACGAGCAGGCTCGCCACCGCTTTAGGCATCTCGGCTCCGGCGGTTACCCAGTTGACGAATCGCCTGGTTCGCAAGCACTTGATCGAGCGTCGCAGCACCGAGGGAGACCGGCGCTGGGTAAACATCGAGCTGACGGAAAAGGGCAGGCTAGTAATGGACGGGTTCCGCCAGCGTCGCAACGAGGTTTTCGGTGAGGCTCTCTCGCGTCTAAGTGAGAATGACCGGACTCAAGTTATTGAGGTCTTAAGCAAGCTCACGGCTGTTATTGAAGGACCTGAGGAGGCGTGGCACGAGCCGGAGGAGGGCCATAGTCGCGAGCGAGCCAAGGGGCGGACAGCGGTTCGACCCGCGAACGCATCCAAAGTTGACCGGGCAAGAATTGACCCGGTGTCGGCCCACCGGCCGGTGAAAAGAATGAAGATAGAATGGGATTGAATTGAAGAGACATAGATTTTGAGGGAGGTGAACAAGAATGACTAGAATTAAGGGAAAACTGGTGATGGTGTTGGCCTTGTTAGTGTTGGCTGCACCATCCGCTTTTGCTAGAAGTGAGCACTCGAAGTCGATGGAAAAGGTACGCAAGCAGCTGGTTACGCTGCCTTACTACGGCGTGTTCGACAACCTTGAGTACAAAGTCGAAGGCCACACCGTCACACTGTATGGGCAGGTGTTGAACCCGGTTACGCGACACGACGCCGCGCGGAGGGTGGCAAGGATCGAGGGTGTTGAGCGCGTAATCAACAACATCCAGGTCTTACCGGCTTCGGGTTTTGACGATTCGATTCGAGCGCGCACGTATCGGGCGATATTCGGCAGCGGGAGCTTGTATCGATACGCGATGGGAGCGAATCCGTCGATACACATCATTGTCAGGAACGGAAACGTAACGCTCGAAGGTGTTGTTTCGAATCAAATGGACAGCCGGCTTGCGTACATTGCCGCCAGAAGCGTGCCGGGAGTGTTCTCGGTGACGAACAATTTGCGCGTTGAAAGCAACAGCTAACCGGCATCGCAGAGATAATGAAACAAGCCAGTGATCAGCGCGTTGAAATGTGGCGAGGCATGGTAGTGCCGACACAAAAGACAAAGTGACAAGCCCGCAAGGGCTTGTCACTCGTTTCTTTACCACTATGCTTTTGCCATTTGCAATAAGTTAGGGAGGTTTACAGAATGGATATTAATGTGAGTAGCATCAAGAGCAAATTGAGCGGGGTGCGTATTCTTATCTTCGCGTTGGCTGTTGCCGCAGCCTCGGGAGTCGGTTTGGAATTACGCGAAAGCGCCTCGGCAGATCCAGTGCAGACGCAGGCGCAGTTGCCTTCGCCGCAAGATCTATCGCGCGCTTTCATCGGCGTTGCGAAGCAAATCAAACCAGCAGTTGTCAACATAGACGTCGTTGAGAAGACAAAGCGGGCGTCGATCCAGTTGCCCGAAGGGTTTCCACAAATTCCTGGCTTCCCGCAGCAGCGGCGCCAGCGAGGGACGGGGTCCGGCGTGATAGTTAGCGCTGACGGCTTCATACTCACCAACAATCACGTAGCTGGTGACGCCGAGCAGATCAATGTGAAGCTCGCGGACGGACGTGAACTAAAGGCGAAGGTCGTCGGCAAAGACACGGAGACTGATCTTGCCGTTATCAAGATAGACGCGCAGAATCTGCCCTTTGCCAAGCTCGGCGATTCAGACAGGCTGGAGCAAGGCGAATGGGTGATCGCGCTCGGCAGTCCCTTTGGTCTACAGCAAACGATGACTGCCGGAATAGTTTCGGCGACCGGGCGCGACCTCGGGGTAGCCGCAGGTCAGTTCACGAACTTTATTCAGACCGATGCGTCGATCAACCCCGGCAACTCAGGGGGACCGCTCATCAATATGCAAGGTGAAGTGATAGGCATCAACACCTTGATCTTTTCGCAGACAGGAACCAGCTCGGGGATCGGATTCGCTATTCCAGCGAATCTTGCAACGAAGGTCTATGCGCAGCTTGTGAAGAACGGCAAGGTCACGCGTGGGTACCTGGGCGTTTTGTTACAGCCCGTCTCGCCCGCGCTGGCAAAGACGGTTGGGTATAACGGTAAAGACGGCGCAGTGATTGGCGATGTTGCCAAAGATGACAGTCCTGCGGCCAAAGCTGGGCTGCGCACGGGCGACGTAATCGTCGAGTTTGACGGTAAACGGGTCACGTCGCCGAAGCAGCTAACCGAGATGGTAGCCGACACGCCGGTGGGCAAGGCGACTAACCTGAAATACGTGCGCGAAGGCCACCTCGATACGGCGACGATCAACCTCGGTGAGCGTCCGCCGAGATCTGGCGAGGAAGCCCAACCGGACCGGGATAACCCCGAAGAAGACAGCGGAAAGCTCGGGGTTTCCGTTTCGAACGTGACGGTTGAGTTGGCTCGGGCGATGAGGTTGAAGATCCCGTCGGGAGTTGCAATTCAAAAAGTGCAGCCGGATGGCCCTGCAGCAGAGGCGGGACTTCAATCTGGCGACGTTATTCACCGCGTAAACCGAACGCCGGTCACTAATCGTCAGGACTACTTCACGGCGATGTCGTCGCTCAAGGGCGAGAAAGAAATCACGCTTCAGATTGAACGGGGCAGTCAGTTGCAGTGGGTCTCAGTAACGCTGGACTGACGACTCGCTAGGCGGAGAGTATATGTTTGAAGCTTTGCCGGGGCGGTCCGATTGACCGCCCCTACTTTTTGGGAGAGCGTACGAACATCATCACGGCTGTTGTAAGCAGGCTCGCCTCTCGTATAATCTCGCGGATGAGAACCAAAAAAGCTTCTGTTCCCCGAAGCGTTCTTTCGGCCTTTCTATTACTCTCCTTCATCGGAACAGCGATCGCTCAACAGCCGGATAGAAGAGCCGGCTATTCGTATTCTCCGCGGCTCATCGCCGAGTTGAAACAACTGCACAACGCAGCCCTTTCCAGCGACTATGCGTATGTTCAGCTTGCTCATCTCTGCAACAACATAGGTCCGCGGTTGAGCGGCTCCCCGCAAGCTGAGCAAGCCGTCCAGCACGTCGCCGCCGAACTTCGCCGCCTGCGACTCGACGCTCAACTTCAGAAGGTCATGGTCCCCCACTGGGTGCGCGGCGCCGAGACCGCCGAGCTTGTGCAGTTCACCGGGCAGGCCCCGGGAACGACGCAGAAGATTGTGTTGACGGCGCTTGGTGGAAGCGTCGCGACAGTAGCCGAAGGCTTGACCGCTGAGGTGATCGTCGCCGACAGCTTCGAGCATCTCGCATCGTTAGGGCGTGAAAAGGTCGCGGGTAAAATCGTTTTGTTCAACACGCGCTTCGACAAACAAATGTCGGCTCAAGGATTTGCGCTTGATGCTTACGGCCAGGCGGTCGTGTATCGAGGGGCAGGACCAAGCGCAGCGGCTCGACTCGGCGCCGTTGCTTCGCTGGTGCGCTCGGTAGGCGGCGCTGACTATCGTCTGCCGCATACAGGCGCTTTGGGCTACGCCAGCGACGCGCCGAAGATTCCCGCGGCTGCCGTAGCGTCAGAAGACGCGGACCTGATCGCTTATCTAACAGGCCAGGCTCGGGTGCGCATGCATCTGACGCTCACTCCGCAAACGCTGCCTGATGTGCAAAGCTACAACGTCATTGCGGACATCAAGGGCTCCGAGCATCCTGAGCAGGTCATCATCGTTTCCGGTCATCTGGATTCGTGGGACCTGGGCACCGGCGCGATCGATGATGGAGCCGGCGTTGCAGCCGCTATGCAAGTCGCTCAGTTGATCAAACGGCTAGGACTCAGACCTCGGCGAACTATCCGGCTGATTGCGTGGATGAACGAAGAGAATGGACTCATGGGTGGCCGAACCTACGCTGAAGAACATAAAACAGACTTCGCGAATCATATCGCCGCAATCGAAAGCGATCTCGGCGCTGGCCATCCCGTCGGCTTCTCGGCTCACGTGAACGCGAAAGCGTTTGAAATGCTGCAGCCAGTGTCCGGCGTGCTGCAAGCTTCAGGCGCTGGCATCATAAGGCAAAGCCAGGACGCAGAGGGAGCCGACATCTCTCCGCTGGATGCTGCTGGGGTTCCGACGCTTGCTCCGATTCAGGATAGTCGGACCTACTTCAACTATCATCACACTGCGGTCGACACTCTCGACAAAGTAATTCCGCGCGAGCTTGCTGAGAACAGTGCAGTGATGGTGGTGCTGGCTTACGCGATCGCAAATTTGCCGGAACCCTTGCCGCGTTGAGGATTGATTATCGAATCGAGCACATCGCGGCTCAACTCCATCGCTCTTCGAGGCGAGAGTAATACTGAACCTTATGGGGCTCACACTACCCTCTGGCCGCATTGAAGACCTCGACACGCCAGACGCGCAGGTCGCCTTCATTCGATCCCAGTGGCGCGACTTCGCCGCCTTCGCTTGGCGGAAGTATGTGAGTGAAGGTCGCGGAGCGATTGTGGTTGATCTTAGGAATGCATCGAAATCCCCCGAGGGCCTTCAAGTCCCTACTTATTACGTCGGCGAAGGCACCGAGCGTTTGGCGAAGCGTGGCGGCTGGCCGAATGAAGATGTCGCAGACGTGATCAGGGAGTACGACCCTGAACAAGACATCGTGCTGATCTTTCTTCGACTGGACGGCGATGTGTCTTACTATAACGTGTCGGATGAATTGACCCCGCCGCGGGCTTACGAGACAAGGCAAGAGGCGGATGAGAGCCGTGACGAGCGGCTCTCATCGAATGAACCGCTCACCTCAAATTGAGTTCGACTTCGACATTGCTGAGCCAGTAGGAAACCGGCCGGCCGTTCTTCATCGCGGGTCTGAAGGGCATTTGATGCGCGGCGCGAATAGCCTGCTCGCTGAGGCCGGCGGGCAGCCCGCGAATCACGACGACTTCCGTCACCCTGCCGCTTGCTTCAACTAGAATCCTCACTCGCACAACTCCCTGAGTCTTGTGCTTGCGCGCTTCCTCGGTGTATCGAGGCTGAGGTCGATTCAAGAGTACTGGACGCTCATCGACGCCGGCCTGATCAACGGCGACATGTGGTCTGCCTACTCCGAACTTTAAACCGTCGCCGCCCGTGTTCCCGCCATCGCCCGGTCCTACACCGGGTCCCTCACCCCGTCCCATTCCGCCGTGCGCGCCGGTGCCGATTCCTCCCTCTGAGCCCGGCCCGGCTGAAGGTATCAAGCTCGTGCCATCGGGCAGTCCGGTAAGGCTCAGGTCATCGCGCTTGAATTGAATACGAGGATCGACCATCACCTTTTCGATAACCGGCAGGACGAGCGGGGTAAGTTGAGGCTCGGGCCTTGGAGCGATGACGAGTTGAGTGAGCGAAGAGATCGGCACATCGCCTTTCGAAGGCTGTGTGATCGTTTGACGACCACCGCCCCCGCCGCCTCCAGGTTTGTCCTCGCCGGTCAGGGTCTCGACCTTCGGCCAATAGCCAGCCAGCTTCAACACGACGGTCGGGTACTCCCCGCTGTGAGCCGCTTGCGCTCTATGCTGAGCAAGCGACCAGAAGACGAGCATTGATACAAACGCGATTGCGTAAAACAAAATGGCAATCGCGAGCCCCACTTTTAGCAGCATCTTGCGCCGGCTTCCCCCGACATCTCGTTTGAGCGCGCTTGTGACATAAGCCCTCGGGTCCTCGCGGAACTCGCGCAAGGCTTCCCGCACTTCATCTGTGAGCCGCTCGATGATACACGGCTGCTCGATCATCGCTAAGAACGATGCGTTGTTTTGCATGTCCTCTCTCCGTGATCCCGGGTTACCTCAGCACGGTTTGGGCATGCACCGGAACTCAATGTGTTGTGAGAGGGGTTGACCCTACTATTCTGTTTTTGTGTGTTGTTCTTAGAATGAGGCGAACCCGCTGACTTGCACGCGAATTCACGGTAAACGCAGAGGCGTCCAGACGACTGTCTCGCAGGCGCGTAACTACTTAAACTCGAGGCCGCAGTTGAGGCATTTATTCGGGTCTTTGACCAGCAGGAACAGCAGAGAAAGCAGGCAGGTGAATGGAGCGCCGATGACAGCTACGAGTATCGCCCACAACGGCACGGTTCCCTTGACGACGCTCGTTGAGTTGCATCGGGCGCATAGCTTTGTTGGAACAACTTGCCGCGCAGGAGGACGGGGCGGCGTTTGATAGCTCGGAGGCGGGTAATAAGTCGATGGCGCAGTTGCTCCTGGTGCTGGCGGCGGCGGAACCGAGGGAATGTAGCCCGAGGTAGGCTCTTGGCTTTCCTGTGTCAGCGGGGCTGAGCAATATCGACAGAAGTTTGATCCATCACGATTCTCCGCGCCGCATTTCGCACAGATCATAGTCTGTTCTCTCCGGGCCTATTCCTGACAGGTCCTTGCAGACTAATTGGTCATCGCCGCCGTGTCAATCAAGGAAGAGCAATGCGTGAAAGAAGTGCAGGGAGTATCGGTTCCGGGTTCCGGGTTCCGGGTTTATGTTTCAGGATTAGCGTCCAGCATCATTAATTCTGAACGCGGAACTCTGAACCCGGAACCCTGAACCCGGAACCCCTTACTTCTCAAACAACCCCGCCATATCCCACTTGCGGCGAGTGTCGATGATTAGCTTGGCGACTTTCCGCGTGACCTTCGCGAAGTATTCATCCGCCTTCGCTTGATCGAACTTCACGTAACCTTGACCTTCCTTGTACAACCCGATCGATGAAGGCGCGGGATAAGCTGAATAACTGCCCGGCGCAGCGTTGGGCGTGGCCAACTCATCCCAATAACGCTCTTTGTGGACGAGCTTCGGATCAATCGCCTGAATGAATGCCGTTTCGTTCCAGCCAGCGTGGCCGCCGTCTTCGCCGAAGACCGAAAGCGTCACGTCCGAAGCGTAGCTCCACCAGTTTATCACCAGCGTTCGCACGTGCTTCTCCTGCCCTATCTCCATGGCGATCTGGTTGAGTACCGCCGTCTGGGGTCCGCCGTGCCCGTTGATGATGATGATGTTCCGAAAGCCGGTCTTCGCCAGCCCCGACATCACGTCGCGTGCGTATGCACGATAAGCGGTTTCGGAAATCGAGAACGCGCCGGGATAAGCGTCCATGCTACCGGTTATGCCGTAAGGAATGATCGGCGCGATCATCGCGTTTACGTCACGCGCGATCTTTCGAGCGATGGCGATGGGCGCGGTGATATCCGCGCCGTTGTTTATCACGCCGTGCGGCTCGAGCGTACCGGTTGGAAGGATGACCGTGTTGATCTTCGACGGAACGGCTTCTTTGAACTCCATCCAGTTGATGTCGCTCATCTCGCGAGTGCTTATGACATCAGCCGTTTGAGCGTTAGCTGCGGAGTGAAGAGCTCCTAACACGCAAAGACACGCAACCAGAACAAGACGCCGAATCATTGCTTTTCCTCCCTCCCACTGGGATATGTGACGCGGCGATTGCTTGCCGCTGCGCGGATCATTGTCAATGCTTTTAGGTGATAATCAGGGATTCGACGAATGTCGGCTTGCATCGCAACAGTGCCGGTAAACAGCTTCCGCGAATTGCCGTTTCACCTGAAGCATCTCTCGTAGCTCTCGCCTGGCGCTCTCCTTGACCTCGTCAGTACGGGCGTAGGTCTCGATCAACTCGATCGCCCGTCGCGAGTGCGTTTCATCCTCCGAGACGTGTACCAGCAGGTACTCGACATCGTCCCGTGTCAGCCCGTAGTTCGCGCACAGGCTCTCAGCGAGGACCCCGAAAAAAGCCGGCATGAAGACCTCAATACCAAGGGCTATCGCAGTCATTGACGCGACGAATGATTGCTCGCGCGTGATCTTCAAGCAGAGATCGATGTAGGCGGCGGTTTCCGGTAAAGGCCGGGCGTCATCGATCTCCTGATCCGTTGCGCCGAGGCTGCGCGCCAGCTTCGTTATGAGCGAGTAGTGATCGCTGCCTGACGCACCTCGGCCGTGTTCTTCCCACAAGTTCTCGGCGAGCAATTGCTGGGCATCACGATGCGGGCAATTTGCGTGGATTGCACTGATGAAGCGAGTGAACTGGCATACAACGAGAGAAGCTTGCAGTATCCAAAGCTTTACGGCCTCACGGTTGATGGTTCCCTTACGCACCGCATCGAAGACCGGATCGCGAAACTTCTCTTCAGCGAGGATCACCAACAATTCATCGATGAAGCGGGTCTCTGTTGAAATACTCGGTTCCATTTTCAGGCTCTTGCGCTGGCTCCCCCCAGGTTGAGAATTGCGATTTGAGAGGCGAGAACATTCGCGACCTCGCGCCCGACTACCTCGTGGCCGAACCGGCTGAAGCGATGATTATTGTTGATGAAGACTTCGCCGCCATGACCCGTCAGCAGCTCCTGGGTATTGACCACAGAAATATTCAATCGCTGGCCCAGCCGCAAGATCATCTGATTCACTGATGACCACAGTTCCGGGCTGTGAATTGCGTAATCCTCGAGAGTGTCTTCGTTGAATCGGCCCGGCCCCATTAGCACAAAGCGGCAGGAGGCAATTTGACTACAGTACACTAACGTCTCTTCAACCAATCGTTCATAGTGGTCCAGACCAAGTGGCGGCTGCACGGCGAACGCCTTGTCAAACAGTTTTCCCATTGCCGTGAAGGACGCGGAGGCGCCTTTGGCTCTCGCTTCGACGCTTATCCTGAATGAGCGAGCCGTGTCCACAATCTCCGGCGCGATCTGATAGATCAGATTGACCCGCCAAGAAGTAGCGGCGAACATCGCTGGCAAGTTTATCAACGCAATATCCGGTTTGGTCAACAATAGCCTGTGCTTCAGAATGGCCTTCAGACCGGTCGGGTGATGGAGGTACTTGAGATCGAATTTGAGGTCTAAGCTGGGAAACTGCGCCCTGAGGATCATGGCAGCGTGGTTAGGAAAAGTCTCGTATCGGCTGAGACCCTCGTAACCGTACTGAAGACATTGACCGAGAAACAGTATCTTGAGGCGATTACCCGCGCTGTTCATAAGTCTCCAATCACCCGGTTATCTTTCTCGACGGGTTTGGGAAGGTTTCCATTTGCTTATCTCGCATACGTGAAAGTCTTTCTTGGGCAGCGCTTCCATTATATGTGTTTCTCCTTTTGACGCGGTCAAAATACCGGATCGGCCAGCTTGGCGAGCATTATTGCCGATGCCTTCTCGACGTCGGCGTGCAGCGAGTTTCCGTGCGCGTCCATGGTCACGATAGCCGGAAAGTCTTTCACCTGGAGATGCCACATCGCTTCGGGTATGCCGAACTCTAAAAGGCTCACGTCGAGCACCTGTTCGACGCAGCGAGCATAATACTGAGCCGCGCCGCCGATCGCGTTCAGGTACACCGCACCCGCTTCTTTCATTGCGTCGAGGGTGCGCGCACCCATTCCGCCCTTTCCCATGACCGCCCGGACGCCGTAGCGTTTGATGATGTCGCCTTGATAGGGCTCTTCCCGAATACTGGTTGTGGGACCGGCGGCGGTGATTCGATAGCTGCCGTTGTCTTTCATCACCACCGGGCCGCAGTGATAAAGCACCGAGCCGCGCAGGTCGGCAGGCGGCTCGTGCTTCATCAAGTATGAATGCACCGCGTCGCGCCCGGTATACATTTCGCCTGAAATCATCACGACGTCGCCAACCTTGAGCGAGCGAATCTGCTCTTCGTTAATCGGCGCGACAAGCGGCTTCTCATTGCCAGTCAATCGAAATCCCTCGCCGGCTGCCATTCGCTTCTCGGTCTTATGTTCATCGCGATAGAGCCATCGTTTGATCTCTCCCGTCTTCGCGTCCAGCACGACGCCTAGCCGCCTGAACGCCCAACAGTCATAAGCGACCGACACGAAGAAGCTGGCGGGGAGGCGATTGAGCGCTCCGATCTTGCAGCCGATCAAAGTAACCCCGCCGCCGAATCCCATAGTGCCGATGTTAAGCGTGTTCGCTGCTTTCATTACGTAGTCTTCAAGCGCTGCAAGCTTCGGATCCGAATTCGTGTCGTCAAGCGTTCTGAACAGCTGCTCTTTTGCGTGCTGATAACCTGAAGTGCGATCGCCCCCGATACACACGCCGATCGCTCCGGCGCTGCAGCCTTGCCCTTGCGCTTGCCAGACTGCATGCATGATGCATTTGCGCACGCCGTCCAGATCGCGGCCCGCGCGCCCGAGATGTAGAAGCTCAGTCGGAACCGAGTACTGAATGTTCTTGTTCTCGCACCCGCCGCCTTTGAGCAGAAGCTTCACCTCGATTTCGCCGTCGTTCTCCCACTGATGGAAGTGAATGACCGGCGTGCCGGGGCCTAGATTGTCTCCCGAGTTTGTACCGGTGATCGAATCCACGGAGTTAGGCCGCAGCTTGCCGCGCCGCGTGGCCTCGGCGATGGCTTCGTGAATTTCCTGCTTCATCAAGATCTGATTCGCGCCGACTGGAGTCTTGATCTCGAAGGTCGGCATGCCGGTGTCCTGACAGATTGGGCCCTGGGTGTCGCAGGCCATGTCGATGTTGGTAGCGATGACGGCAAGCGCGGTCCCCGCACGCGTCTCTGGATTCTCAGCGGCGACGGCTTCGGCCATCGCGTTGCGAACATCCGGCGGAAGATTGGTCGAGGTTTCGGTGATGAGTTTGAGAAGGCTCTCTCTGAATGATTCCATGGTTTACTCCAAGGATGTCCGACAAACTTCAGTTTATCGAAGGTTCCTCGGTCGAGTTTCCAGGTAGCGACAGCTTGAAGTTTGTCGAACCTCGCCGGCTTCAGAAGGCGAGTCTATCGCCTCTCGCCAAGAATAAAAAGGGAGGCCGTGAAGCCTCCCTCTATCGGTCCGCGCGTACCCTGACTGCAGGTCAGTATTTCAGGACGACAGTCAGGAAGGTGAACAGCACGAGAGTCTCGATGAGCGCCAATCCAAGCAGCAGCATAGTGAATATGCGGCCGCCGGCGCCCGGATTGCGCGCGGTTCCTTCACAGGCCGCGGCAATTGCGCGCCCGTCGCCGAGCGCTCCGCCCAGCGCGGCGATTCCAACTGCGAACGAGCCCATCGCCGGGAAGAACCACGAATTTCCGGTGGTGTGGTCGGTGGCGCCTGTTGCGCCCGGAGCCTGGGCCATCGCCGTCGCGACCGTGATCAGCATCATCAGTGCAGACAGAACGAACAGTCTGAATTTGATCATCGTCTTTTCTCCTGAGGTCTGCTATCGACCTCAACACCGATTCAAATTCGGTGGTTTCGAGTTTCGACGGCCAGTTGTCCGGTAGAGAAGTTTAGAGAGCTTATGCAAAACTCCCTGCCAACCTCAACCGTCGGCCGCCGCCGAAGCTCTGGTTATCAGAGAGAAGGCGTGACATGTTCGGCTCGAGATGATTTCCACGCGCCCGGTATACGCTTGCTCCCCTTTTTTGCAAGGCTCCAGCAGCGGCGTGCCTTCGACTTCTATGAAAGAGCTTCACAGTCATTGCCTTCCGGTTCGGGTACGATAAAGCCAGTAGTGATGCGTGACCGGAACGCATCACGAATTACGCATTACGTTTCAATGGGCCTCGGCCACCGCCTCTTTCGCGTGACCGTGGTCTTCCGCGTCATGTTCTTCGTGCGGCACTGTCTCAGACAAATAGACCATCGAAAGCATTATGAAGATGAAGGTCTGCACGAAAGCCACAAACACGCCGAGTACGATTGTGAATATGGGAACGATGGGCGCGATAAGCCCCATGAATGCCCCGCCGATCTTGTGGTCGGCGTACATATTAACAAAGAGTCGCAGCGAGAGCGTAACGGGACGCACGCTGTTTGATACGATCTCGACTATGAAAATCAACCACCCTAACGATATAAGCAGCGCGCCTGACAGCCCGCCGGTGAAGTGTTTTAAGTACTTCAGCCCCTGCTGTCGAAAGCCGCTTCCGATGAAGTAGAGAAACGACGTGACCCCAAGCGCGCCGGTCACGTTTACGCTTTCAGTCGGCGCCCCAAGCCCGGGTATTTGCCCCATCAGATTGCCCACCAGAATGAAGACGGCGAATGAACCGATCACCGGGAGATACCGGCGTCCATAGGGACCTATAACTTGATCCAGCAGTCCGCGAATCTGTTCCACAACGACTTCGAGCAGCTGCTGTCCTTTTGACGGCCGATCGACGGATAACCGGCCTCGCATAAGCAGCACGCCGGCGATGCAGATAATAAACAGAAGGAGGACCCACACGATGTGCTCGGGGATAACCAACTCGCCGGGAGCGGGCTCGTGCCAGTGGGCGCCGAACAGCCCGTAGATTTTCGGCATCACCACTCGCTCGACGCTGAGCACGGGCGGGCCGAGAATATGGTTGATCTGCTCGACGAGCCACGGCTCTGCGTGCTCGCTTGCGGCGCCCGCGTGCTCGGCGGTCTCAGAAGCGGCTGCGGGTCCTTCCTGCAGTAGCGCCAGAATAGGTGCCAGCATCAGTTATCATTCTCCCCGGTTCGAAAGGACTTGTAGGCAACGTAAGCGGCCTCAATCGTCACCGCTGCCGCCGGTGCGAACAAGCCCGCGAGTATCGCGACCGCATCGAAGTAACCCGTCTTGTTAGCGGCCCACGCTACGGCTGCGATCACCAGCCAGCGAACGACGAACTTTATCAGCGTTCCGGGCGGCGTTTTCTCGTCGCCAGCACCCAGGGCAGCGCGCAGCGATGAGTGCAGCCACTTGTAGTTTAGCAAGGCGAGCCCGCCGCCCAAAACCAGGCCCAGCATGGACCTCAAATCGGCCACTAACGCTGCGATCACGACGGCGATGGCGACGACGGCGAAGATGTTCCGCCACACGCGGCGCTCGACCGCTTCGGGAGCCGTGAGCGCTAGCGATTCATCGTCGTTTGAAGGCGAGTTGTCAGAAGCCAAACTGTTATAGGCCGCCTTTACCGCCCGTCGGTAAGCCGCAGATTCTAGCAATGCGGTCGAGCGGTTGTCCAGCAACAGGGCAAGGTTGATTTGGAAGGGGAATCCCACCAACGCAGTTGGTGGGATTCAGAAGCTGGCACGCTGGGTGCCGCCGTTGTAGGCCGAGTATGAACGATCCACCAACTGCGTTGGTGGGATTCGCGAAAGGCCGCTGTGCTCTTCCTTGTAGGTCTGAACGCACCAACTGCGTTGGGTGGTATTGTCGGCGCCCCCGGAAAAAGTATTCTATGGCTTGGCGCCTTCCTTGGGTTTGCTCAACTCGTAGCGGCTGTCAATCTGATACTTCTTATATTCGCTGTAGCGGCGCTCCACGCTTCGGTTGAATTTGGCGAACAGCAGAAGCCTGGCCGTCACATTCGCTTCCATCAATGAGGGAAGCCACACTTCATCATTGATCTTGTCCTGCTCGAACACAAAGGCCGTGGAAGGCCCGATCGACGCCAATACACCGCCGCCTATCTTGAATGAATCGGTCAGTCGAGCTTCCAATCGCGCGACTTGCTGAGCTTGCTCGTCTACCCAGATCGTGCCCGCGAGCTTGTTCGCGATTTCATCGGCGCGGTTCTTGGGTTTGAATCCCTTGCGCGGCTCGAAGTCGAACGCGATGACCTCGTGACCTCTAAACATTTCGCGGCGAACTGAAGTGATTTCGCTGATCCGCAGGAAATCCTTGATGGTGAGGTCGTCTTTTTGTTTCTCTTCCTGCTCACCGCTAGCGCGAGCGCGCTCCTTTTTTTCCTGCTTCTTTTCCTGGCGTTTTATTATTTCTTCTACTACCTTCTGCACGCGCTTGTCTTCTTTCTCGCGCTCGGAGGCTGACAACTCTTTGCCGTTGGTGCTTATGAGCCGTTCGATGAAAGCATCTCCGATGGGCGTGACCTCATAAGCGTGCGTCTCCGTCTCTTTGACTCGGCCGTCGCCATCGTGCTTTCGTTCGATCTGTACCAGCCGGCAAGTGTAGCGTTCACGCATCTCCTCGAGCTTGTCTTGATTGGCGGTGATCGCCTTCATCAGCGGTTCCAACTCAGGCAGTGGCCGTGCCCCCTCCATCTGCGGGTAGCGAAACGCAGCCAGCTCAACGCCACGATTGTGTTCGATGCGATCTATGTTGATCAGCAGCTCAGTTGTGCCTTTCTTTGTCCTGATCGAGAACGGTTCCATCACCTGGTCAACCGCGCGATAGTCGCCGTAGAAGACTTCCTGGATTCCTTCAGCACTCTCTCTTTCTCGTTTGACGAGCAAGTTGTTTGCGGCATCGAAGAAAAGCTTGATGCGGACATTGTCCCTGCTGAACTCAACGGCATTGACGTCGCGACCATCTATCGTCGCCTTGCCGGCAAGCTGTGGCACGATGCGATTGCGCTGCAGCTCGTTGAGCCGCCCAGCGGCGAGGAGCGTTTCCAGTCGAAGGCGTTTGGCTTCTTCGCCCAGCAGCGTTCGCAGCCCGCGCCCATCAAGCCGCCATGCGGACTTGCCGTTGTAGCATTCGCTCTCCTTTGCAGCGCCGAGCTCGATGTCGACCCGCATGCTGCTGGGAGAAGTCGTTTGATAGGTGAAGCGTCCTTCCGAGCCGTCAGTACTTTTCAGGCTTCCGGTCATCAGCGTGCTCTTGACGCGCGCCGCCGCGCTGCCTCCGGATGCCTTCTTGTAGCGGTCGATGATTTTGCTTGCGGACTGATCGGCAGCAGCGGACTCACAGACAAGTCCCAGAAGAATCAGTAGCAGGAAAAAAACTCTTTTCATTAAACCCTCGCAATATCTGGTGAGACAACCCCATTTGGAAACGCCTTCTCGATGAGAACGGAAGACCACCGCGTTTCCTGCAAAGGAAACCGGTAGTGTAGACTTTTTTAGTCTGCGGCCTCCGAAGCCTGACAATACCGAAGTTCGCAGACTAAAGTCTACGCTACTACTTTGTGACTTCCTGTCTTTGTGTTTATATTCTCGACTGCAATGGACGTCGAAGTGACTCGCACATATCTTCAGATCGAGCGACCCGAGGACCTCAAGCCCGCTCGCGTCGGCGACCCTCGCATTCGAATGGAGCGCATCGCCGGGTGCCCGGCTTCGTTTTTTCGCTACCTCTACAGCGAGGTCGGACGCTTCTATCATTGGATCGATCGGTTGCCCTGGAGTGACGAACAAACACGCTCACACCTTGAGCGTCCTGAGATAAGACTGTGGGTGATGTTCAGCGAAGGCGCGCCCGCGGGATACTTCGAGCTTGAGCGTCACGACGACGGCTCAACCGAGATTGCATATTTCGGATTGATTCAAGAGTTCCTGGGTCGAGGCTTAGGCAAGCACTTGTTGACCGAGGCAGTCGACCGCGCGTGGAGTGACGGAGCGAATCGCGTGTGGCTGCACACCTGCACGCTGGATGATCCGGCTGCTATGCCGAATTACCTAAAGCGCGGCTTCGTCGCATTCAAAGAAGAAAAGTACTTCACAACGGTTTCCCTCGAAGAAAAACGTCGAGGCAAATGGCGCGAAGTGTGATGGCTGAGCGCTGCAATCGCTCTCGAGCCTTCAATGAAAGTTGATTTGAATTGCCATGCATGAGCAACAAGCAGTCGAGCATCGAGAGGCGCAATCGGGATTAGACCCGTGGAAGCTGGCCGAATTGCCGGCTCCACCTATGCCGAAGGGACTGGGCTGGATCGGCGTCGTCGGCCCGGGAGTGATCGTACTCGGTATGTCTATCGGTAGCGGAGAGTTTCTTCTCGGGCCGGCAGCGTTCGTCAAGTATGGGTTCGCTCTACTCTGGATCACTACAGTCGCGGTGTTCCTCCAGACCATTTTCAACTTCGAGCTCATGCGGTACACGCTGGCTACGGGCGAGCCGGCCATCACCGGGTTCATGCGCACGAAACCAAACTCCAGCTTCTGGGCCTGGTTCTACGTGGCGTTGTACTTTCTGCAAATGGGCTGGCCGGGATGGGCGGGGAATGCCGCCGCGGCAATATTCTTGCTTTGGACGCAGAGATTGCCCGAGTCAACGGATGGCAACACCGTCTACGCGATCGGGGCCGGAACATTCGTCCTTTGCGTGTCTTTTCTACTCATCGGACGGCGCATCGAGCGAACATTGGAACTGCTCAACTGGATATTGATTGTTGTTATCCTTGGCTCGTTCTTAGTGCTGGCTCTCATGTTCGCAAGCCCCGAGACGTGGCTTGCAGCCGGCGCAGGTTTGGTTGGTTACGATACCGAGTCCGGCGGGTTTAGCTTCCTCCCTTCAGGCGCTGATTATTTCTTGCTGGGGGCATTAGCTGCGTACTCGGGCTGTGGCGGGGTTGGTAACATCACGCTGACAAACTGGGCGCGTGACAAAGGCTACGGGATGAGTCAGATCACTGGTTATATTCCAGCGCTGATCGGGGGCCAGAAGGTGAATCTCGCGCACACGGGTTCCGCATTCATACCGACCAAGGATTCCCTCGCTCGGTGGCGCGGCTGGTGGCGAATCATCAAAGCAGACCAGTGGGGCGTGTTTTTCGTAGGTGCGATGCTCGGGATGGTTCTTCCGGCTTTGCTGTACGTTACTTTCCTGCCGCGCGGCACCGATATCCGAGGGCTGGGCATCGGCGCGTCACTGGCGAACGTGATGTCGAGCCGCGTTGGAGCCTTGGCGGGAGGGGCCGTGGCATTCATGGGCGTGTGGATACTTCTGAAGACGCAGCTCGATATCGTCGAGGGAATGACACGCGCGATCACGGACATACTTTGGACCAGCAACAAGCGCTTGCGAGCCTGGCGTGGCGGCGATGTCAGAGTTGTTTACTACAGCGTGCTTTCGGTGACCGTGGTCTGGGGAGTAATCGCATTGCGTTTGGCGCAGCCCATCGTCTTGCTGCAGTTGGGCGCTAACATGGCGGGGGTAGTCTTCATCATCGCCTCGCTGCATATTCTCTATGTAAATACGACGCTTCTGCCGAAGGAGCTGCGGCCTTCAATGTGGCGGCGCGCAGCTCTGGTTGGGATGGCGATATTCTATGGTTTCTTTGTGGTGCTCTGGATCAGAAGCATGATCTGATGAAATGGACCTGGACCTACCAAAGGATTCGGACCGTCTCGCAAAATCGAAAAGGCTTCTGAGCGACTTTGGGTTCAGGTTCCCGCCGACGTATTCGAACAAACCGGCCCGCGCGGAACTGGACGCTGTAGCTCGGCAGGTCACGCAAGCGCTCTAGCCAAACGAGAGGCTTGACCCGTTGTTTATCTTCTCGATGATCTGAGACGCGCGATCGAGATCGCGTTACTGAGTCGGCTCGGACAGCTGCGTCTGACTCAGCGCAAACGCGGAACTACATCACGGCCGTAAGCCTCAACCGTCTGCTCTTCGTCGCCGCTCATCAGATAGATGTTGAACTGGGTCACGCCGATCTCTTGAAGCTTTTTCAACTTCCGCACATGTTCTTCCGCAGGGCCGACTATACAGAAGCGATCAACAATCTCATCCGCTACGAACTCAGCATTCGAACTCCCCACCTCTGCATGATGAAGATAGTTGTAGCCCTTGCGGTCACGGACATACGAAGTTAACTCCTCTGGCAGTTCCTCGGCCTTGTAACGCGAAACCAGATCGACAACGTGATTTGAAACAAGCGCGGGGAACCAGCGCACTTGTTCGCGAGCCTTCGCTAGATCGTCCGATACCGACACCGCGGCCGCGCTCATCACGCGAATCTTCGAGAAGTCACGGCGGGCTTCTTCGGCGCCTTCGCGCACGAAGCCCAGGCACCACTTGATCAAATGCGGGTCGGCGAATTGCAGAATGACGCCGTCGCCGATTCGACCTGCGCACCGCAAAGCCTTCGGACCGTAGCCCGCTATCCAAGCCGGCGGCACGCCTTGGTTGGCCCACGGCATCTGAATGTCGCGGCCCTCGTATTCGATCTGCTTGCCGGAGCAAAGATCGCGGATGACGGTGACGGTTTCCTCCAATCGCTCGAGAGTCGTAGGCTTTTTCCCCATCACGCGACGAGAGCTGTCGCCGCGGCCGATGCCAAGGTCCATGCGCCCGCCTGAAATTCGATTGAGCGTTGCAAGCAAGCTCGCTGTCACACTGGCGTCACGCACTGCGGGGTTAGTCACACAGGTGCCTAATCGCATATGCTCAGTGTTCGTGGCCATCAAAGTCAGCAGCGGATACGCCTCCTGCCACAACACGTGCGAATCGAATATCCAACCGTAGTCGAACCCCGCAGCTTCGGCTTGTTTGGTAAGCGCAATCATGCGCTGGTGAGGCATGTCGGGTTTGAATGTTATCGCGAATTCGAGCATGCATTCTCCTCGGTTGAATCAGGCTATCGGATGTCTGTCAGAAAGACCGCGGATGACACAGATTAGACGGATTAGCGCGGATCTGATCCGTGAGGCTCAGTCAGATCCGCGTTATCCGCGGTCTATTTACTTACCAACGCATCGTAAGTCTCGGGCCGGCGGTCGCGGAAGAATTGCCAAACATTTCGCACTTCGCGAATCTGATCGAGGTCCAGGTCGGCGACTACCAGCTCGTCCGAATCCCGCGACGCCTGAGCGATGATCTTACCGCGCGGGTTGCAGAAGTAGCTCTTGCCGTAGAACTCGCCGATGTCCCAAGGCTGCTCGTGCCCTACTCGATTGATCGCACCGATGAAGTAGCCGTTGGCCACCGCGTGCGCCGGCTGCTCGAGCTCCCACAAATACTCTGAAAGTCCCGCAACCGTCGCCGACGGGTTGAAAACTATCTCCGCGCCGTTCAGTCCAAGCGCTCGCGCGCCTTCTGGAAAGTGGCGATCGTAGCAGATGTAAACGCCTATTCGAGCGAATGCGGTCTCAAATGTGGGATAGCCGAGATTGCCCGGCTTGAAGTAGTACTTCTCCCAAAACCCGGGCTTGGTGTGCGGTATGTGATTCTTGCGATATTTTCCGAGGTACTTGCCGTCGGCATCAATCACCGCGGCCGTGTTGTAGTAAACGCCGGTGATCTCTTCTTCGTAGATGGGCACTATCACAACCATGCCATGCTTTTTAGCCACTTCTTGCATGAGATTCACGGTCGGTCCATCAGGGATCTTCTCGACCGATTCGTACCAGCGAGGCTCCTGCTCAGCACAGAAGTACGGCGTAGTGAAGACCTCCTGCATGCACACTATTTGCACGCCGCGAACCGCCGCTTCTTCAATGAACCCCAAGTTCTTCACTATGTTTTCGTGCTTGATCTTCTCAATTGGTTCGTCTGTCGCGCACGCGTTGGACGCCTGAATCAAGCCACACTTAACAACTCGTGACATAGCAAACTCCGTAGTCCGTAGTCCGTAGTCCGTAGTCCGTAGTCACTTGTTCGTTCACAGAGCTACGGGCTACGGACCACTGACTACGGACTAACTTAGAATTTCACTTCCATATCAATCCAGGTCGTCTGAGGTAAGCCCCCCTGCATCGCCGGATCGAATCTATATTGCAATGCCGTTTCAACTGCGCGCCGGTCCAGCCCGTACCCAAGCCGCCGCACGATGTAAACCCGCACTGCCTTGCCATCCGCTCCCACCAGCACTCTCAGCTTCACCGCACCTCCCACCCTCGCTTGCGTTGCGACTTCGGTCGATGCGGGCCGAACGGATTTATGTATGCCCGGCGGCCGCGTCGAGGTCGCATAGCGATCGTCTCTGACAACTCCTGTGGCCCGGCGCGGTCTGCCCGCCCCGCCGCGCGCGGCCTTCGCGTGAGCCTCCGTTCTTAGGCTCTCCAACGAATACTGGATAGCCTGTCGAAAGGCTTCCCGCCGCGAGTCGTCTATGCGGATCAGGTCCAGAGTCACCAGCGCGCCGCGCAGGTGCCCTTCAACATCCGGCTCGCCGATCCGCCCGAGCGCCCACACCGCGTCGTAGCGCACGTCGAATGATGAGTCATCCAATGCATCGACGAGCTCGTCAACGGCTTGTTCGTCTTGCATGAGCCCGAGCGCGAAAATCGCCGACGAGCGCACTTCAGGCTCGCGATCACCGGTCGCGTAAGAGAGCGCTTGAACCGCTTTGCGGTCGCCGATCATCCCCAGTGCAAACGCGGCCGAGGCGCGCACTTCGGTGTCGGGGTCGGCGAGCAGCGGAATCAACAAACCTGTCGCCGCGGGATCAGCAATCTGGCCGAGCGCGAACGCGGCGGCTTCGCGCACGGTTGATTCCTTGTCAGACAACGCTTCCACCAGCGCACGCACTGCGCCTCGCGCACGCGTGGCGCCAAGTTGATCGGCCGCGTCGCGCCTATCTCCTTTGTCCTTGCTCTTCAGCTCGGCGAGCAACCGAGCGGGAGCCGCCGAGGGCTTCTCCTGCCGAGCAGTCGCGCTAGCTGCCACGATGAGGACAAGAAAGAAGATGCGAAGGCTGCGAAGTGTCATCTTGTGACGAGACCCGAGGGACTCGCTGGTTCTATTTGGCAGAGAGACCTTCGTTTGTAGAATCATCGGCTCAAAGTTAAACTCGGATCGAGTTTAAGGCAATAAAAATGCGGCGGCCACATGGTACCAGAAGAGATAACAAATCAAACACCCAGATCCTGGCGGAGCGGTATCATCTGCCTTCAAGGCCTGACTCAAACTGTGAACACGTCTACTTGCGGAGAGACGGCGGACTTGGGCATCAATGCGGGCCAGTAAGCCACGATTTCTTCGACTTTCGGCCGCCCACTTCCCAAGCCGCACACGGTCGGCGGACCGTTCAAACCTAGCGGCGCTAGCTCTTTCACGAAACGCTCGAGTGCGGATTTGTTGCCGGAGCGCACGCCGACGCGAAGAAGGACTTCAGGCAGATCAGGCGAGGCAGGGCCAGCCAGTTCCCCGTGCAAGGCGCCCGCACCGATGATCTCAGAGTGCACTTTGTCGAACTTCAATCCGAGCGCTTCGAGACGCCGGCGAAGAATCGCGTCCGCCGCTTTCGCTTTCTCGTAAGCTTCAGGCCAGGAATAAACCAGCGAGCCGACCGCCTTGTAGCCAGCCGAATAGCTGATCGAAACTTTGTAGGAATCAGTCGCGGGTTTTCCCTTGATTCCCGACACGCGCACGACGTCTGTGCCGGCCTGCTCGAGCTGAACCGTGGTGAAATCGCCGATGCAATCAGGGGTGATATACCCGCGCGGGTCACCCATTTCATACATCAACTGCTCTATGATTCCCGCGACCGTGACTCGCCCTCCTGTGCCTGGGTGCTTTGTCACTGAAAACGTGCCACCTTCGTTCGCTTCAACGATCGGGTAGCCGATGTTCCACAGATCGGGGATCGACTTCCAATCGACCTGGCAGTTCCCTCCAGTGCACTGCGCGCCGCATTCGATAATGTGACCTGCGATGGTTCCCGCAGCAAGTCTATCCCAATCATCTGACGCCCATTTGAACTCATGGATCATTGGCCCAAGCGTCAGCCCCGTATCTGTGCAGCGGCCAGTGATGACGACTTGCGCGCCGCGTTCTAGTGCCTCGGCGATTGGAGCCGCGCCGAAGTAGACGTTCGCGCTTTGCACGCGATCTCGAATGGACGCAAGCGGCTCGCCGTCTTCCATGTTCTCGAGCAAGATCCCTTCATCCATCAGATCATCAAGCTTCCCCATGATGTCATCGCCAGCGACGATTCCGATGTGGACTTTGCCAGCGAGACCAAGCTTGCGAGCGACGTCGGCTACCGCGGCGGCACAAGCCTGAGGATTGACGCCGCCTGCATTCGCGACCAGTTTGATGTTCTTCTCTACGCAGGCCGGCAGAATGCGAGCCATCACGCCGATAAAATCGTGCGCGTAGCCGAAACGCGGATCACGCGCGCGCTGCTTCTGCATGATCGACATCGTGATCTCGGCGAGATAATCAAGCGTGAGGTAATCGATCGGTCCGCGTTCGACGAGTTGGACGGGCGCTTCGAGCGAGTCGCCCCAGAAGCCTTGCCCGTTTGCGATTCTAATTGTCTTCATGTGATCAAGCCCCACAATCCCGTTGGGGATTGAATGTTTGTAATAGTCGAAGTGGAGTCAAGCTAACTCCGGTAGGAGTTATGTACCGCTTTGCTACGTGCCCATGTGTTAGTCGAGGTCGTGAGAAGATTGCACTCCTACGGAGTGGGAACCGTCACCTCTCCGTTACTACAAACATCACTCTCCTACGGAGTGCGGACATTGGCGCGCTTGTAATCGCTGGCAGCTTCGCGATTACTTTTCAAGCTGTTCTCTGCTTCGCGGCGTCTTGCAGTCCAAGCTCATTGACGAGCTGCTCTTTCAACTCGAACTTCTTTACTTTTCCACTCGCGGTCAGCGGGAACGACGTCACGAACCTGATGTACTTCGGGACCTTGTGTCTGCTGATCCCATCGCGACAGTACTCGAGTATTTCCGTTTCGTTAGCGCTTTCGTCCGGTTTCAATCGCAAGACCGCGGCTACTTCTTCGCCCATGAAGCTGTCGGGTACGCCGACTACTTGTGCCTCGGCGACCTTAGGCTGACGCATCAGGAACGCTTCGATCTCAGCGGGATAGATGTTCTCCCCGCCACGGATAATCATGTCCTTCACACGCCCGACGATGTTTACGTAGCCGTCTGCGTTCATCGTCGCAAGGTCGCCGGTGTGAAGCCAGCCTTCCGAGTCGATAGCCTCGGCAGTCTTGTCGGGCATGTTGTAGTAGCCCTTCATCACCAAAAAGCCTCGCGTCATCAGCTCGCCCGATTCGCCAAAGCCTACAGGCGCGCACGTTACCGGGTCCGCGATCTTTATTTCCATGTGCGGATGCGGAATGCCTACGGTCGACGCCTTCAGATCGAAGCTATCGGTCTGAATCGTCTCGGTCACCGTGCCGGTTGATTCAGTCAGCCCGTAGACGATAGTGCAGTCCGCGCCAATCTTCTTTTTCACCTGTTCCATCAGCACTACAGGGACGGGCGTTGCACCGGTGATGATTTCACGGAGCGATGAGAGGTCGAACTCTCCTGCGAGAAAACGCGGATGATTGAGCATTGCCACCAACATAGTCGGGACGTTGAATGAGAGGGTCGCTTTCTCTTTATGAAACAGTTCCAACTCTTTTTGGGGATCAAAGTAGATCAACGGTACCAGGGTGCACCCAAGGTAGACTCCAAACAGAATCGCGCCCAGCGACCCGGCGATGTGGAAGAACGGCATCGCCGTAACGTAGCGCTCATCGGGCCTGAGGTTGCCGATCTCGCACGACACGTGAGCCTGATTCAGGATGGCGTAATGAGTGAGCATCACTCCCTTGGGGAAACCGGTCGTACCGCTGGTGTACTGCATCTGAATTACGTCGTGAGGATCCAGGCTCGACTGTCGCGCCCTGAGCATCTCATCCGCCATGCACTCGCCGAGCGGCGCGACTTGAGAGTAGCTCATCATGCCAGCTTGCGGGTTGCTCCGTATCAAGACCACTCGTTTCAACTCGGGCAGGCTCGAGCTGTGAACGCGCTCGCGAACCGGATCGGCGACGCTCTTCAACTCGGGCGCGATGCGATACATTGAATCAACGTAAGAGTTGCCGCGAAACTCTTCGATCATGAAAAGGGTCGTAATGTCGCCCTGCCTGAGGACGTACTCGATCTCGGCTGCGCGGTAGTTGGTGTTGACGGTCACGAGCACCGCGCCGATCTTGGCCAGCGCGATCTCCAGCATCACCCACTCGGGAACATTGGTCGCCCACACAGCAACGTGCTCGCCTTTCTCGATACCAAGCGCCAACAATCCCTTCGCCAATCGATCGACCTCCTGTTGGTACTGGCGATAGGTAAGGCGAAGATCGAGCCCGATCTCGGGGTAGTTGTAGACCAGCGCTTCCTTGTCGGGAATCGCGTCACATTGGCGATCGAACAGCTCGCCGATCGTTAGGTCGATCAATTCAACGCCGCGGCCTTCAGCTTCCCAGATGGCTCGATCGCCTTTCACACCCATCGTCCGACTCCTCTTGGCTCCTCACTTGTAAGGGCGTTCCTCCGCGGGCGCCCCTCGATGAAGCGGAGCGCTGTCCCTGCGAAGGAGGGGGCGCCCGCGGAGGGACGCCGTTACAAGCTGAGAGTGCCAGATGTTGACAACCAAAATGCCGTTCATTACTGTCTCAAGGCTTCGCTAGGCTATCAATTCTCTTCAAGCATCGCAACGCGGCGGCAAACACATGCAAGCGATCAAATCGGTCGTCAATCCCCAAGACTCCACCTACCAGTCCAACTACGCCGCGAATGCGTCCGCTGTCGAAAGACTAAAAGCCGAGCTCGCGCGCTCGACCAAAGGGGGCGGCGAGCAGTACGTCAAACGTCACCTCGCTCGAAAGCGATTGCTGCCTCGCGAACGCATCGAGATGCTGCTAGATGAAGGTTCTTACTTTCTCGAGATCGCGCCGCTTGCCGGCATCGGAATGGAGAACGAGTTTGTGGGGGCCGGTGTCGTTGGCGGCGTTGGTCTGGTCTCTGGACGTGAGTGCCTCATCATCGCCAACGAGGCGACCGTCAAAGGCGGAGCCGTCAGCGAGATCGGTCAGTTAAAAAACCGCAGGCTCTCAGACGTTGCCACGCAAAACCACCTGCCCAGCATCAGCCTCGTGGAATCAGCCGGTGCCGATCTTCCTGTTCAGGCAAAGATCTTCGTTCCCGGCGGGCGCGGCTTTCGCGAGATCACCCGCCGTTCGAAGATGCGCATCCCGAGCATCTCGGTTGTGTTTGGAAATTCAACCGCAGGCGGCGCTTACCTGCCGGGCATGTCCGACTACGTGATAATGGTCAAGAAGCAGGCGCAGGTGTTTCTGGGCGGCCCGCCGCTGGTGAAGATGGCTACGGGTGAAGTCGTCGATGAAGAATCACTCGGCGGAGCCGAGATGCACTCGCGCATATCGGGTCTCTCGGATTATTTGGCGGAAGACGAGCTCGACGGGCTGCGACTCGCGCGAGACATCGTGAGCCACTATTCCGATGCGTCTCCTAAGCCACGGCTACGAGCCGTCGAAGAGCCGGTCTATCCTGTGGACGAGTTGTTGGGAATTGCTTCGGCGGACGTGCGAGTCCCGTTCGAATCTCGCGAAGTCATCGCTCGCATAGTCGATGGTTCGAAGTTCGATGAGTTCAAGGCGAAATACGGCACGACGCTGGTCACCGGGTTCGCTTATATTCACGGCTTCTCAGTTGGGATACTGGCGAACAACGGCGTGCTGATGTCAGAGTCGGCGGGCAAAGGCGCGCAGTTCATTCACCTTTGCAATCAGCAGAACATCCCGCTGGTCTTCTTGCAGAATATCACCGGCTTCATGGTGGGCCGCACCTACGAAGAGCAGGGCATCATCCGCAACGGAGCCAAGCTCATCAATGCCGTATCGAACTCGACGGTGCCGGCGATAACGATTATGACCGGGAGTTCATACGGCGCCGGTAACTACGCGATGTGCGGTCGAGCATATGAACCGCGATTCTTGTTCACATGGCCGAATCACCGGATCGCGGTGATGGGACCTCAGCAGCTATCGGGGGTGATGGACATAATCAAACGCGAAGCGCTAACAAAGCAGGGTCTGCCGGTGGACGAAGCAAAGCTCACTGCCTCGAGACTGGCTCTGGAAGCCCAGATCGAGGCTGAGTCGGATCCTTACTTCGCGACGGCGAGGCTTTGGGATGACGGGATAATCGATCCGCGAGATACGCGAACGATCCTGGCGATATCGCTTTCGGCGGCTTACAACCGGTCGGTTGAAGGAACGATGGAGTGGGGAGTGTTTAGGCATTGAATGAGTTGTCAGCAATGTTGATGCGGCGTACCTGTAACCGTGATAGAGTTTCTTATCATATGGTTTCGATCTATTCGCCGGCGCGCTGATTAAGGAGGTCGACGATGAGTAGCCAGATAGGTGCATTTCAAGAAGCTCTAGATATCGTGGAGTCGTTGCCGCAGCAACAGCAGGAGGAACTTATCGATATCATTCGACGCCGGCACTTGGAGAGACGGCGAGAACAACTTGCGCAAGACATCAAGGAAGCCCGAGCAGAATACGCAAGAGGAGAAGTCTCTCGAGGATCGGTAGATGATCTAATGAAAGAGCTCGATGGATGAGAACACTGTTTTGGGCGAAAACTTTTGTTAGGGCACACAAGCGCGCAATCAAAAAGCATCCGTCGCTACGAGGCGATGTCGAAGCAGCACTTAGGCTCCTGCAAGAAACCCCATTCGATCCTGCGTTGGGGACGCACAAGCTGCACGGTCCGTTGGCCGGTTCCTGGGGATGCAGTGTACGGTACGACCTGCGCGTCGTGTTTGACTTTGTTCAGAGCGCAAGTAAGGGAGAAGACGACATTCTGTTGATCACAATAGGGACGCACGACGAAGTGTATTAGTAAATAGTGAAGACGCCAACGGTGCGTACGATATAGCTTTCGGCGGCTTACACCCGCCGGTTGAAGGAACGATGGATTGGGGTAGTGTTCAGGCATTAAGGGATGCCTCGATACAGAAAGGTAGTCCCGGTTGAGCCGATGTTGGGCGAGATGAAGTGTAACCAATGACAACGGATTCACGGGAAACACGACATGATCGGCGACGATCTTAGAAAAGCCATTGATGCAATCGAGCGACTCGATCCGAAATGGACCTTGCCTAGTAATATTCACAGCTGCAGCGAAGGGGCAATTACCTTTACCAAAGGTACAGATGATGGGTGTGATTACCGGCACGATACAGGCATGGATGGGTGGGGGTGAATACAACTACTTCGTGGTTTTGGACGTGAAGCAGAACAGCACCGTTCTTTTTCACGGTAAGTATCTGAGACGACAGCCTCGCATTTCTAGAATGAATGTCTTTCTAGAAAAAAGAACGGTATATGATGAGGAATTCACGGAAGATTATCAGTATTTGTTCTCCTACCTACAGGCCATTTATCAGCCGTTGAAAACAGAGCTAAAACGAAAAGCTGATGCAATAGAAGCAGCCAAAAACGCGAGCGCCCAAGCGATGAAGCGCAAGTTCTTTGACGGATAGAGAGTGCTGAAAGAAATGAGCAACTTTGTTGTCTGTATCAACAGCAGCAATCCTGCGAGTCTCATCGTGGGCAAAGTCTATCGCAGGCGGCCAGATTCAGACGCGGAAGCGCACAACATGCTCCGCGTCGTTGATGAGGACAAGTCTGAACCTGACGGCTATCTTTACCCGGCGTCCATGTTCGCACCTGTCGAGTTGCCCGAAGTGGCAGAGCGCGCGTTGATGACCACGAGTGACTGAGCGCCATTTCAGAAAGATCCTTATCGCCAATCGCGGAGAGATCGCGCTTCGCGTAATGCGCACCTGTCGCGCGATGGGAATCTCCACCGTCGCTGTCTACTCCGACGCCGATGCGCGAGCGCCTCACGTGCGATTCGCTGATGAAGCCGTGCACATTGGGCCGGCTCCCAGCAAAGACTCCTACCTCAGCATAGAAAAAATCACCGAAGCCGCTCGCCGAACCGGGGCCGAAGCGATTCATCCAGGCTACGGATTTCTTTCCGAGAACGCCGAGTTCGCCGAAGCCTGCCAGGTTGCCGGCATCACGTTCATCGGGCCATCGGGTGACGCGATTCGCAAGATGGGCCTGAAGAACACGGCGCGAAGACTGATGTCCGAGGCCGGCGTCCCAATTGTTCCTGGCTATGACGGAGCAGATCAATCTCTCGAGACGCTCAGCAAGAATGCCGAAGCCATTGGACTGCCGGTTCTGATAAAAGCCTCGGCAGGCGGCGGTGGCAAGGGCATGCGAGTCGTTCGCGACGCGCGTGAACTTCAAGAGGAGTTAGAATCGGCGCACCGCGAAGCCGAAAAAGCGTTCGGCGACCCCACGCTGCTACTCGAGAAATACATTGAGAACGCGCGCCACGTTGAAGTGCAGATTCTTGGCGACAACCACGGCTACGCGATTCATCTGTTCGAGCGCGAGTGCTCGATTCAACGACGTCATCAGAAGGTAATCGAGGAAAGCCCTTCTCCGGCAGTGAGCCCGGAGCTTCGGCAACTGATCTGTGAAGCGGCGGTAGCAGCCGGTTGCGCAATCGGCTACACCAACGCGGGAACCGTCGAGTTCATCCTTGCACCGTCCGGCGAGTTCTACTTCATCGAGGTCAACACCCGACTTCAAGTCGAACATCCGGTGACCGAGCTGATCACTGGCCTTGACCTGGTCAAGCTTCAGATCGAGATCGCTGAAGGGAAGCCTTTGCCGGTTGCGCAGAAAGACATCAGACAAACCGGTCACGCGATCGAAGCTCGCCTCTATGCTGAAGATCCCGATAACAACTTTCTTCCAGCGACGGGCACGCTCTTAGAGTGGGATGTGCCGGCGTCAATTGACGGCTTGCGAATCGACGCCGGCGTTGATGCGGGGACTGAAGTCGGCATTCACTACGACCCGCTGCTTGCGAAGATGATAGCCCACGCATCGGACCGCGAGACCGCGCGGCGCAAATTGTCGGACGGTTTGAGGAATCTCTTCGCGCCCGGCGTGCAAAACAATCGCGAGTTCTTGATCCGGGCGCTGGATCACCCTGCGTTTGCGACCGGCAGCTATCACACCGGCCTTATAGATGAGCACCTCGATGAGCTGATCACCCAAGAGAATGAATCTGAGGACTTGATCGCCGCGAGCGTTGTCGCCTTGTACATGCGAAAGGGGCGACAGGCCGAAGCCGTGATCCTTCCACACGTGCCGCCGAGCTATCGGAACAATCCTTTTCGCGACCCGTCGACAAAGCTCCAGGTGGGCGGCGGCGTTTTCGACATTTCCTGGCGGCCGATCGGAGAACGGAACTTCGCGGTTTCGTGCAGAGATTGGCAAGCCAACGTGCAGCTTGTATCATTCGAGCGCGGCTGCATTCGCGTCTCGATTGACGGCATTCAGCGGATGTTTCGAATCGCGGAAGCAGGTGATCAGTTCTTTGTGCAGTCTCATTCGTCGTCGCGAGTGGTGATACGCCCTGCGAGATATCCACGAACGCACACGGCCTCTGAACACGAGAGCGCTTTCGCTCCGATGCCCGGTCAAGTGTTGAGAATTCTGGTGGACGTCGGACAGCAGATTTCGGCCGGTGACCCATTGGTCATACTCGAAGCGATGAAGATGGAGCAAACCCTGCGTGCCTCGACGGACGGCATTGTCGAAGCCGTGCTAGTGAAACAGGGCGACGTAGTAGCACCCGGCGATACGCTTGTGAAGATTGCGGCAGTGACGAGTGAAAAAAGCGTGATGCGTGATGCGAACAGAGTGATGCGTGAAGCGTAAAACGTGATGCGTGAAACTGTTGGTGGAGGAACTATGGGAAGGATCACAGGTCGGGAAGGGTGGCTTGCCCCCGCTCTTTCCTAAAAAAAAAATACAAACGTCATTATAATTAGAAGAGAGGGGGCCAACCACCCCAACCCAACACAGATACCCGGCGCAAAACAAAAA
>JBBPIH010000048.1:0-63402 GCA_038040455.1 Acidobacteriota bacterium | reverse complement strand
ATCTGATAAGACTTCGGAAGGCCCTTAGATCGAAGGGGCGGTCTTAACTGAATGTCAATAAAGTCAAGCCTGACCCCTCCTTGCGTCCCTCCTTGTCGACCCGGTGCTCCGCCATTTCGGCGCGACCAAAAAGCTGGCGCGAGAGCGTTTCGACCTCTTTGTGCGAGCCGGCATGAAGCTTGGTCATCGCGAGGAATTCTATCGAGCAGAAGAAGGAAGGATTCTTGGATCGGAAGAGTTCGTAGAACAGGCAAAGAATCGCGTGGGCGAAATCCCAAGAGGAGCCAGACCTCAGATCGAAAAGCGATCGGCACTCGATTTACAAGCGCTAACCAAGGCAGTCGAAGATGCAACTCGATTGAAGTCGGCGGAGTTCTTCAGCCGTAGCAAGACCCGGGCTATTGTGCTGGCCAAGGAAGCTATTATAGTGGTCGGGCGTGAGTTGAATGTGAGCAACGCAGCACTCTCCAAGCTGATAGGGGTTGACAGCTCGGTAGTGAGCAGGCGGTTCGACTCGGCTAAGAACAGGATGAAAGAGCCGGGCGAACTGAGAAAACTTGTGAAGCAAGTTCGGGCGGCCCTCAACTCGAGACAGGCTTAGAGAAATGTGGAAGGAGAAAACAGAATTGCACAATTGCAGGCCCGGCCCCAATCGTTTTCTTTATTATGTTGCCATTGATTAGATACCGGCCGCGGTTCGAGTCGGCTTCCTTGGTCGACTCGACGTAGCCGATGCCGTCGAGGTAACTCTTCAAGGAAACGAGGGTCATACCTTGCGAGACGCGAATGGTGCGTGGCGCAGCGTAGATGCCGGTCGTTCGGACAATCACGTCGCCGCGAAAGCGCGCGTCGATCATCCTCGCATACTTGGAATAGAAGAACGCGAACACGGAAAAGAAGAGGAGGGTTAGGATGCCAAGAAAGGCAAGCCGCATCGGTGTGAAAATGCGGCGAATCACCCTCGGTCGCGGCTGTACTCTCTGAAGGACTCGCGTCTTAGGTTTTTGTGTGACGGTTACCAAGGCTCTACGAACTTGCGTTCCTTTCAACCACGTCGGGCGGTTAGATTCCTGCGTGCGCGATTTGGTTGTTGGCTATCGAATCAAAGCGCTAGCCGCCGTGAGAGCCAGAAAGACTGTAGCACCGAAGCGAGGAGGGAGGCAAAGGGCCTTAGGTAAGCGGAGTCCGTGTCTTCACACGTCAACGATCCCAACGTGCATCTTGGGCGCGCTTCCCCCTCCTTTTTCACAGAGGACACATTTCTACCGAGTTCAACTGAGGACATTTTCATCGAGTCACAACACGAAGGGGGGATTCTTCTTGACAGGAAGGGATCAGTGAGATAAATTGCGACCGCTCGCGCAATGTAACCATGCCACTTTAAAGGAGAACGAAATGCCCACCTCGAAAAAGACAAAAAGCAAGAAGTCGTCGAAGAAAGCAGTTGCTACCGTGTGTGGAGTTGAGAGGCTCTCCGCGAAATTAAATAGCCTCAATAAGAAAAGGGAGACCGTGTGTGGAGTTGAGAGGCTCTCCGCAGACATTAAGAGTCTCTCCGCTGGAGTCGAGAATCTCAAGTCGAACTTAAGGACGCTCCAAGCGAAAGCCGGCACCGTGTGTGGAGTTGAGAAGCTCTCCGCGAACATCAAGAATATCGTGTGTGGAGTTGAGAGCTTTAGCGCTAAAGTCGGCAAGTAAGAGCTCCTTAGTTGTGACCGATTCTTGATCCGTTCGCCGCTTGAATTCTGGAATTTTGAGCGGCGAACGGAACAGCAGCAATCGAGACGGGGTTTAGGTGCCGCAGGCGAACGAGCGAAGCGTTCAGCAAATGCCTGAAATCATCTTTCTGGGGCTATTGTTGGCCACCAGCCCGCTTGGGCAGATTCCACATGAATTCACTTCGGTTGAGGAGTAGCCGGTTCGGTACTTGACCTTGATCGCCGCCCATCCAGAGTGGGCACAATCAGATTAGAGAAGGTCCAATGAAGAAAATTCAAAAGACAATACAAGCCAAGTCGCTAACCCCGCTGCAGTTAAAAATGCTGGATATAGGAGCTCCTGTTATTGTCTCTTGTCAGACGCTGACCGGCGAAACAGTCGTTGTCAGACTACAAACGCAGAATCTTGAACCTGCTCCTAAGATCAAGCCTGGATCCCGAAATAAACCAACTAGAGCGAACGGCGGGCACGCGAAAGGTTGTTGGGAAACGCATGGAGTATATGTAGCTATCATGCCAAACGGGGGGGGGGAATGACAGCCAAGTCACTATCTATGGGGCAGATGTATCGTGTCCTGCGCGGACTCCCAGGCACAATGCAGTTGAAGTCACCGTCAGGAGAAAAATACACATTGACGGTGGTGAACCCAAACGCTCCTGCCAACCGGTGCCAAGAAACTCTGGGATTATGCGTTAGTCTAGATGGCCCTGTTGGGTCTCCCAAAAAGAAAAAAATAACCAGGAAACTGACAACGCCGGAGTTAAAAAAGCTTCGTTCCGGCGCTCCCCTCACGTTGACTTTTGGGGAAGTGGCGGTGGAGCTGCAATCGAATCCTAGCGGTGAGCTAGTTAGCTTGGATTAGCAGCACGGCGCGCGCGACTGAGAGGTTTTCAGACCCCAGTCAGGCGGCGCTCGTAATCCAGGCTGTCAGTTGAGGGCGTCGATTCGGCGGACATCCTTTGGAGATAGTTTGAGGCGCGCGGCCGACGCGCTGGACATAGCTGACTCTGGGCGGCTCGCCCCGGGTATCGGGATGACTCGCTTGCTCTTGGCTAGGTGCCAAGCTACCACGACGGCGTAAGGGCCGAAACCGTACTTCTTTCCCAGATCGACTAAAAGAGGATGCTGTACGACGCTCGCGCAAAGCGGCTTCCCGCCTACCACGCTGTGCGGGAGGAAGGTCACGCCCTGTTTCTCGCAGGCCTTTAGCATGCCGTCATTGTAGTCCTCGGCGTTGAAAGGGTTGCACCCATTCTGCACGGACTCGATGCGAACGATCTTCTGCGCGCGTCTGAGTTGCGCAATGGTCACATTGCAAAGCCCAACGTGGAGGATCTTCCCCTCCTCTTTTAATCGGAACAATTCCCCCACCGAATCCTCGAAAGGAACTTCCTCGTCTGGGGCATGCAGTTGGTAAAGGGTGAGGACCTCGCATTTGAGAGCGCGTAGGCTCTTTATGCAGGACTCGCGTAGAAAGTTGGGGCTGGCATCCACTCTTCCCTGCCGCCGGTCCACTCCGCCCTTGGTCGCGACCGTGACGGCTTTCGTCATCCCGCTCAACTTCAAGGCCCTCTGGATCAGCCGTTCGTTACGTCCGATGTCGTTGTCGCTTGTGCAATAGACATTCGCCGTGTCAATGAAATTCATGCCGGCGTCCAACGCAGTATTGATGACCGTCAGGCCGCGAGCCTCCGCCGGATGACCGCGCATAGAGAGCGGCATAGCGCCCAAGCCTACAGGGAAGACCCTGATGCCAGTTCGGCCGAGTTCGCGGTACATTGGGTCATACTAACTTAAGAGTTTCGGGGTTTCAATTCGACATGGTCACCACATAGTCACTCAACCTAGCAAATCGCGGCTGAGCGCTACGTTCGCCGTACGATACCACGACATAGATGTCGTGCGAGGCGGGACTTGCGACCTAGTGCGAGAACGGCCTTCTCAAGCGTGGTGAAAGTGACAGAGGGGTTTGTTTCATCCAAAAGGCGGTCCAGGGCGGCGCGACTGGTGTGCATCCTTCGCGCTACCTCGGACTTTGACAATCCGCTTTGCTCGATCGCCTTGGCAAGCTGAATTGCGCAAGCTCGCTTCGTAGCAAGCCGCTCAACCTGACTTTGGATTCCTTCTTCTTCAAGGAAGGAATCGAAAGTGCTGCCTCGATGCTCTTTCTTAGTGGTTGGCTTACCTATCATAGCTGGCATGATCACCGGGCGGCGCTGCTTGCGCGTTGAACTACCAACTCGACGCTGCAGTCAGCCATGATTTCTTTTATCGAATTGGTGAGCGCGGGTGTGACCTTAACCCGAACCATGTGATTTGGCTGCACACGAGCGATGCTGCCATCAGCCAGTTTCACTTCAAAGATGATTCCGCATTCGCCCCGATTGTTGTCCAGCAACCAGTGCAGGCGCTCTAATTTCTTTTCATCAACCGAATCGACGTCGAAGTGCAGAACAACAGTGCGCGCACATCGCTCGCGTATGTTCTCCAGCGGTTGGACCTCATCCGCGATTATAGTCATCGAGCCGCCGTCGTCTATCTCAAGCCGGCCGCGCACGAGCACAGCAGTGTCGTTTTGCATAACACCGTTCGCCTTGCTGAACACGTCGGGCCACGCAACGATCTTGACCGACCCGAATTGATCTTCGAGCTGGAACAAACCGAAGCGGTCCCCCTTCTTAGTCGTGCGAACGTTCAGTTCAATCACCACCCCGCCCAGCGTTATCACAGCGCCGTGACTGAAACTCGACAGCCGATCGATATCTGCATCGGCAAAATCCTTGAGCGCTTCTTCGTAGCCCGAGAGCGGATGACCAGAAATGTAGAACCCGAGTGTCTCCTTCTCGCCTTTGAGCAGTTGGTGATGGGCCCACTCGGCAACTTCCGGGAGGGGAGTCTCGACGGCCGGCATCGAGGCGGCGAGCGCGCCGAATAAATCAGTCTGCCCGCTTGCACGCGAGCGTTGCAACCTCTGGCCGCTCTCCATAGCCGAATCAATCGCGGCGAACAACCGAGCCCGGCTCTCGCTCACCGAATCAAATGCGCCCGCGCGAATCAGACCCTCGAGCACCCGCTTGTTGACTGCCCGGGAGTCTACGCGTTCGGTGAAGTCGAAGCTCGACGAGAAGGGCCCACCCGCGTTGCGGGCTTCGATGATTGAAAAGACTGCCGACTGACCAATTCCTTTGATCGCCGCGAGCCCGAATCGAATCGAGTTACCGCTGGCGGTGAAGTTGTCGAGACTCGCGTTCACGTCGGGCGGGAGTATCTGAATGCCTTGGGACCTCGCTTCGTTGATGTACCGGACAACCTTCGCAGTGTTGTTTAATTCGTTCGACAGCACTGCCGCCCAGAAGTGGGTCCGGTAGTGCGCTTTCAAATAAGCCGTTTGATAAGCGAGGTACCCATAAGAGAATGAATGTGCGCGGTTGAACGCGTAGTCGGCGAACCCTTCAAAGCTCTGCCAGAGCTTCTCGATCTTACCCCGATCGTGGCCGCGCTCCATTGCCTGGTTCAGGAATTTTTCTTTGTGCTTGTCGAGTTCTTCACGCTTCTTCTTGCCCATCGCCCTGCGAACCAGGTCCGCTTCGCCTAGCGAGTAGCCCGCGAGCTTTTGGAACACCGCCATGAGCTGCTCTTGATACACGCAGATCCCAAGCGTGTTGCCCATGATTTCTTTCAATTCGGGGAAGTCGTAACGCACTTTCCTTCGCCCGTGACGCCGCTCGATGTAGTCGTCCACCCATCCGCTGTCGATTGGACCGGGCCTGAAAAGCGCATTGAGGGCAGACAGATCTTCAAGCCCTTCAGGCTTCAGCCTGCGGCAGAGGTCTTTCATCCCGCCGGACTCAAACTGGAAAATCGCTTCGGTCTTGCCCTCAGCGAACAGTTGCAGCGCGCCGCGATCATCCAGCGGGATGCTGGAGAGCTCGACCTTCGTTCCGGTCTCGCGCTCGATTGACTTGAGGCAGTCGTCGATGATCGTCAGCGTGGTGAGCGCAAGGAAGTCCATCTTCAACATTCCTGTCTTCTCAAGATCATTCATCGGGAACTGCGTAGTTATTTCATCGCGCGCCGTCTTCGAGATCGGCACCAGCTCGTATATCGGCTTGGGTGAGATCACCACGCCTGCTGCGTGAACCGATGCGTGACGCGAGCAGCCTTCGAGACGCTGGGCTATCTCGATAACCTCGCGCACTCTTTCGTCGGTGTTTATTGCTCTCCTGAGATCGGGATTCTGTTTGATCGCGTCTTCGATTGAAACGTTGCGCCCTCGCACCGGCGGCGGAATCATCTTGGCTATCTTGTCGACTTCGGAGTAGGGCATCTCGAGCGCCCGGCCCACGTCTTTGATCACCGCCTTCGAAGCCAGCGTGCCGAATGTGCTAATCTGCGAAACGTGATCGCGGCCATAGTAGTCGGCTACGTAATCGATCACCTTCTGCCGGCCGCGCACGCAGAAGTCGATGTCGATGTCGGGCATCGACACGCGCTCCGGATTCAGGAACCGCTCAAAGAGCAGGTCGTACTGGAGTGGATCCAGATCGGTGATCCTCAGGCAGTAAGCTACAAGCGAGCCAGCCGCCGAGCCCCTGCCCGGACCAACCGGGATGTTGTTTTTCCGCGCGTAAGCGATGAAGTCCCAAACGATCAGAAAGTACCCTGCGTAGCCCATCTTGATTATCACGGCGACCTCTTGTTCGAGTCGCGCGCGATAATCATCAAGATCGCATTTGCGGTCGGGCCGGCCCTTAAGTTCCGCCCATCGTTCTTCCAATCCAGCGCGAGCACGCTTGGCGAAGTAGCTGTCTGCGGTTTCACCGCCGGGTACGCGGTACTCAGGCAGATGGTTCTGGTCCTTTGGCAGCTCAAGCTCGCACATCTCTGCGATCGCGACGGTGTTCAGAAGCGCTTCCGGCAGGTCGCCACCAAAGATGTCCCACATCTCCGCGGCCGATCGGACGTAGAACTCGCCTTCTTTGTACTTGAGCCCGCGCTTTTCGTTTACGGTCTTGCCGGCGCCGATGCACACAAGAATGTCGTGCGCGCGCCAGTCGTCCTGCATCAAGTAGTGACAGTCGTTCGTCGCGGCGAGCGGTATTCCCGTCCTTTTCGAGAGCGCGATCATCCCGGGAATGACGGTTTGTACTTCTTGTTCGAGTCCGTGGTTTTGAACTTCGAGGTAATAGTTGCCTTTGCCCAGAATATCTTCAAACTCTTTCGCCTGGCGTGCGGCCTCATCAAACTTATCTGACAGGAGCAGCGACGACGGCACGCCCGAAAGGCAGGCGGAAAGCGCGACCAGGCCTTCGCCATACTCTGCCAGCAGTTCTTTGTCGATGCGCGGCTTATAGTAATAGCCGTGTGTGAATGAGAACGACGACAGCTTCGCGAGATTGTGATAGCCCTGCAGATTCTTTGCGAGCAGAATGATGTGGTTCGTGCCCTTCTCTCCGGTGGCGTCGCCACGATCAGTGTGCTTGCCCCTGGCGATGTAGGCTTCCATGCCGATGATCGGCTTTATATTCGATGACCTCATCTGGTTGTAGAAAGAGATCGCGCCGTATAGATTGCCGTGATCCGTTACGGCGATGGCGCGCGCGCCAAGTTCCTGGGCGCGCTTGGCGAGCGGCTTTATTTTGATTGCCCCGTCCAAGAGGCTAAAATCGGTGTGAAGATGAAGGTGCACAAAATCTTTCTCGTTCATTGTCGCATTTCCGGAGTCTCAGGTTTCTAAGAGACTCGGCTACGTTGCCCCGCCCGACCGTGATTGTGGAAGCGTGTTCAGATGATAACGAACCTGGCCCTAACGTTCGGCAGTCTAGCATAGTTAGCATCAGGTGTATACCGCAAGTTGTAGGGGGATGCGGGCGACGCACAACATATTGACAAAAGCCGCTTGATCATAACTGAATATCGAGATAGGCTTTCCAACTGTTGCTGCGGTAGAGGGTCGAAGTTACAATCCCTTCTATTCCGGGATGAGTAATCGTTGATGACTTTGGACACTCGGCCGGAGTATGCTATCAGTAACGAGGCCGTGTGATTGATGGGCGCGATCGCCTCCGATCCTTTTGAATCCCGACGGCCGAATCGCCGGTTACAAAGGAGTGAAGCAGTGAAGACGAAAGCTCACAAGATTCAATCCGCTGTTTTAGTTCTTGCGGTCGCTTCTCTGACCTCTGCTGTGTTTCCGAACATTCAGCTCGGAGTTGAGCAAGCAGGGGAGAATAGTAGCGTTAGCCGCGCGTCCGTTCGCAATGAGAGTGCTAGCCAGTTAGACACATCCGCTTTTACGGAAGCTCGCGCTTCTTTGCCGTTGGGCTTCGAATCCAATCGCGGACAGGCTGAAGCCGATGTGAAGTTCGTCGGTCGCGGAGACGGCTACGCTCTGCTTCTCAAACCAGGCGAAGCGGTGCTGGCATTGCACAAACGAAAGCAGGGCTTCGCAGGCCGAATGAAGGCGGATGGCGAGCCGTGTAGCAATGAACTTTCTTCTCAACAACGAGTGAGCATGAAGCTCGAGGGCGCTAATTCGACGCCGGCGGTTTCTGGAGTCGGCCAGCAGCAGGCTCGAGCGAACTACTTCATTGGCAATGACCCGGCTAAATGGATTAGAGGGGTAGAGACCTATTCACGCGTTTTGTATTCGAGTGTGTATCCCGGCATCGACTTAATGTTTTATGGCAATCAACGACGCCTCGAATACGATTTCACGTTGGCTCCGGGCGCTGACTACCAAGGAATCAAGCTCCGGTTCGAGGGTGTGGATGATCTCGAGCTGAACCCGGAAGGGGCATTGGTTCTCCACACGGTTGCCGGCGAAGTGAGACACGAGCGACCAGTGGCGTATCAGGAGACCAAAGGTTCGCGGCTGCAGATTCCGGCAGACTTCAAGCGATTGGATGACGGCACTATCGGGTTCCAGGTCGGTGACTACGACCCAACGCTTCCGCTTGTCATCGACCCGGTGCTCGTCTACTCAACTTACGTAGGCGGCAGCGCCGCCGACTTTGGCAGAGGAATAGTAGCGGATTCCGTAGGGAACGCTTATCTGGTCGGTGATTCATTTTCTTCGGATTTCCTGAGCCGGGCTTCAACGACTAACTCTGATATCTTTGTGGGAAAGCTGAGTCGAAACGGGCTGTTGCTTACCTATTCCTTCTTTGGTGGAAGCAGGAATGACTCAGCTACGGGGCTCGCGGTTGACGGGTCGGGCAACGTCTATTTAAGTGGGAACACCGAGTCGGCGGACTTCCCGCAGCTAAACTCAGTTGGTGGCGCTCTGGGGGGCGCGTCGGACGCATTCGTGATCAAGCTAACCCCCGAAAATACGGCCCCGGGTGCTTTCCTATTCGAGTATTCGAGTCTGATTGGAGGTAGCGGCGAGGAAGGGGGAGCAAGTCTTGCAATCGATGGCTCAGGCAGCGCCTATATAACGGGACGAACCTCGTCGCAGGATTTTCCCACGGTCGGTGCGATCCAGCCGATCTTTGGCGGCGGTGACTCGGACGCCTTTGTCTCTAAGCTCGCGCCAGATGGAAAGTCGCTGACTTACTCGAGCTTCCTCGGCGGCAGTGGCACGGAAAACTCTATCCGCAAAACCGGAATAAGCGTCGACGCCTCCGGGAATGCTTATGTAGCCGGAGACACACAATCGACTAACTTCCCAACCAGGAACGCGCTCCGGCCCGCCAAGACTGGTGCGGCGGCGTCTTTCGATGGTTTTGTCGCAAAGATCAACCCCTTGGGGTCCGACTTTGTTTACTCCACCTATGTGGGCGGAAGCGAGGACGACTTTGCTCTTGCCGTCGCAAATGATCAGACAGGAAACGCGTACGTTACCGGCCGAACGAGATCAACCAGTTTTTCGGGGTCTGGTTCCACGCGACCTTCGACGGCGAATACTGATGCTTTCGTAGCCAAGCTCAACGCGTCTGGGTCGGCAATCTCTTACCTCACCTTCATCGGAGGCGCCAGCGACGAGTCCGCAAACGCGATCGTTGTGGATACTGCTGGCGCTGCCGTGATAGCTGGCACCGCGGGGACCGGATCCCCGACGGTAAACGCAATTCAATCATTCTTCAGGGGAGGTGCGAACGACGCTTTTATCGCGAAGCTGGCAGCGGGCGGTGCTGTTACTTTCTCGACTTACCTCGGTGGTAGCGACGATGATGTGGCGCTGGCCGTCAGTCTGGACTCAGAGGGCGCGATATACATCACCGGGTTTACAGATTCAACGGACTTTCTAACAGCCACACCCCTGCGATTCGACAACGCCGGAGGGCGAGACATCATCATCGCAAAGATAGACCCTAACACCAGTTCCAATCGCCCGGTCTTACTCCAGGCGTTGATAAGTGGAAAAAACCTTATTCTGCTTGGGCAAGGTTTCGACGAGGGTGCGGTGCTTCGCATCAATGATGTGCCGACCAGGACGAGAAACGAGGATCCGGACCACACACAAATACTGTTTGCCAAGAAGGCCGCCAAGCAGATCAAGGCGGGCAAGACGGTCCAGCTACAGGTCGAGAACCCGAACGGCAGGAGATCCAATTTTCTGTTCTTGACGAAGCCGCTTCAGTAAACGGGCCGACTTGGCCTTGCGACGAACAGAAGTGCCTGCTTCAAAGACACGGTTCGACGTTGCGGGTGTGCCGCAAATCATGAGGCAGTCTCTCCGGTCCACGCAGCTGCCTATTGCGGCCGGCCAAGCGCCAATCGCCGCAAGCAGCGTAATTTCTCTGGCAGCGATTGTTCGATCCGCCCGCGAAAGTTAATCGTTGAATCTTTCTCGACGATTGACGCCGTGATAGAATCCCGCCATAAAAGGCTCTTATAATCCGATCACGAAATCCACAGGGACGTAGCATAGATGTTAGTCTGTGTTGCTCGTAACTTATAGAACACAGACTGCAGTCTAGGCTACCGCCACGGTTGGGAGGTTTTGTATGCGAGAGATCACAATAGGAATCGGGGGAGCAGCCGGCGACGGCTTGGACAAGTCCGGTGATACGCTGGCGAAAACGGCTAGCCGGCTCGGCCTGTACGTCTACGCTTACAACAGCTATCAATCGGTCATTCGCGGCGGGCACATCTGGCTGCGCGTGCGCGTCGCCGAAGAGAAAGTCTACTCTCACGGCGATTTTTTGAACGTGCTCATCGCGCTAAATCAGGACTCAATTGAGAGGCACGCGCCGGAAGTCAATTCTGGGGGCGCAGTCATCTACAACTCGGACAAGTTTAAACTTGACCCTGTGCTTCTCGGGGACAACGTGTTGCCCGTGCCGCTGCCTATGGTAACGCTCACAAAACCGTTCGGAAAAGTTCAGCCGGTCATGCAGAACACCGTCGCGCTGGGCGCATTGATGTTCCTTGCCGGGCTTGATTTCGATACCAATGTGAGCGTGCTTGGAGACACCTTCAAACACAAGGGGCAGGCGGTGATTGACCAGAACGCAGGCATCGCTCGAGCGGGTTACGACTATGCCAGAGATAACTTTGTGCCGCTCGGTTATGAATGGAACTTCACGAGAACCCGCAGGCCATTCGTCACCGGCAATGAACTGATCGCGCTAGGAGCCGTCGCCGCGGGGTGCAAGTTCTACTCGGCCTATCCGATGACGCCGGCTTCTTCGATCCTGCATTGGATGGCTTCGCACGGGGATCGCTGCGGCGTCGTGGTTAAGCAGTGCGAAGATGAGCTAGCGGTCGCGAACATGGCGATCGGCGCAGGTCACGCGGGAGTAAGGGCGATGTGCGCGACCTCAGGCGGGGGCTTCGCGCTGATGACCGAAGCTATCGGCATGGCGGGAATGATAGAAGCTCCGGTTGTGATCGTCGAAGTCCAGCGCGGTGGGCCTTCTACCGGCGTGCCGACCAAGACCGAACAAGCCGACTTGAATCAGGTGTTCGGCGCATCGCAAGGTGATTACCCGAGGGCGATCATCGCGCCGACGGACCCGACTGATTGTTACTACACGGCGGTTGAGGCGTTGAACCTTGCAGAGAAGTATCAACTGCCGGTGACGATCATCAGCGATCTGCTGGTATCGGAGCACCCGGAGACGATCGAGCCCGATGCGCTCACCAATGATGTTCCAATCGATCGAGGCGAGATCGTGAGCGAATGGCCGGAGTCCAACGGCACGTACAAGCGCTACGCCTTCACCAAATCTGGCGTCTCGCCGCGGGCTTTGCCGGGGACCGAAAGAACAATCTACGTCGCCGCCACCGACGATCACGACGAAGAAGGAATACTTATCAGCGATATCTTCACGTCCTCGTCGGTGCGCCGCAAGGCCCAAGAAAAGCGAATGCGCAAGCTTGACGGGTTGCTGCGTGACACGGTGCCTCCGATGCTCGAAGGTCCACCAGATGCTGAGGTCACGCTGATCGGATGGGGCTCGACCAAAGGCGTCATTCACGAAGCGATCGTAAAACTTGCCGTCGAAGGCATTCGGGCAAATCAGCTTCAAGTCAAGTACCTGGTTCCTTTTCACTCGGACGAAGTCACGCACATTCTGGGAAGCTGCAAGAAGACGATCTGCGTCGAAGCCAATTACACTGGGCAGTTTGCCCGCCATCTCAGAGCTGAGACGGGCATCACGGTCGACCACCACATTCTCAAGTATGACTGCGAGCCGTTCGAGCCTCATCAAATCCTTGAAGAGGTGAAAGCCATTCTCGAAGGGAGAGAGAGGAGCAGAGATCTGACGATAGAGGAAGCTCGCGAGATGGCTTGTCACTACATCCGCTCCCGGCTCAGCGAGACGCTCCGGCCAGGAAGAATCAGCCCGCGCGACCGTAATGGCTTTGACGAAGCGGTGTGGGATGTTGAGATCGTGTCACGCGAATCCGGGGACAAGCGCGGTGAGCTACTGATCGGCGTCGAGACTGGCTCGACTTATTCGTGGCAGCCGGTAGCGTAGACTTCAGGCTGCGCGCTGTGCTGTCTCGGAACCTACACAGACTAAAGTCTGCGCTACATCGGAGGACTTATGGCAACCGTTATCGAGCTACCGATCCAATCCTATGAAGGGCTAATCGACCCTGACTGGTGTCCAGGTTGTGGCGACTTCGGTGTTTTGAAGGCGCTCAAGGTCGCAGCGGGCAAGCTTGGAATCAAGCCAAAAGACTTGATTGTAGTCTCAGGGATTGGGTGCTCTTCGAACCTGCCAGGATTCATTCATACGTACGGCGTTCACAGCCTGCACGGGCGCGCGGTCGCCGTTGCTGAAGGGATCAAGCTTGCCAATCACGACCTGAACGTTGTGATCACTGGAGGCGATGGCGATGGCTACGGCATCGGAATCGGCCACTTCATTCATGCGATGAGGCGAAACATCGACATCACCTACATCGTGATGAACAACCAGGTGTACGGGCTCACGACGGGGCAGGCTTCGCCGACGACCATGAAAGAGATGCGCACCAAATCAACGCCGCGCGGGAATGTCGAGATGCCCATCAATCCGATCGCGCTCGCGCTTGTGTCGGGTGCGACTTATGTTGCTCGTGGTTTCTCAGGCGTGCCGGAGCACATGGCGAATCTGATCGCCGGGGGTATAGCGCACCGCGGATTCTCACTGATAGACGTTTTCAGCCCGTGCGTCACCTACAACAAATTAAACACCTATCCGTGGTTCAAAGAACGAGTCTACAAGCTTGAAGATGAAGCGAGCTATGACTGTTCAAACGCAGAGTTGGCCGTGCAGAGATCATTCGAATGGGGCGATCGAATTCCGATAGGTCTGTTCTTCCGGGACGACCAGCCGACATACGAGGACAGCGAGCCCGCTTTCAAGAAAGGGCCGCTCGTCCATCAACAGCTGGGCCTTGACCGGGAGTGTTTCGAGGGGTTGATGCAGGAGTTCATGTGATCATCGGTTCGATATCGCCCTGGTTAGTTGGACGGTGTTGCCGCCGCCTGCCACTCTCTGTATAGCGCTTCGAGCAGCGAAGAAATCTCTTCTTGGCGAGCCCCTATCTGAGCGTATTGCTCTGGGCGCCAGTCCGACGACGCGCTTGAAAGCGTTTCTGTTAGCTCGGTCAACTCATTCTCCAACATCTTTATCTCTTGTTCTATGTCCTCGACCGAACGGCGTCGATTGTTAGGAGATAATTTCGCCTGTGACTTAGGTTTCGAAGGCCGCCGCCTTTTTGGCGCAAGCTCCTGGCTTGCCGGTTGCTTGAGGTGGTGGACCGCGTAGAAGTCCGAATAGCTGCCGGTGTGATAGGTGGCGACGCCGTTTTCGAAATGCAGTATCTCGGTCGCGAGCTTGTCGAGAAAGTAGCGGTCGTGCGAAACCGTGATGATGGTGCCGGGAAACTCCGCGAGCGCGCGTTCGAGAGCCTCGCGCGACGGAATGTCGAGATGGTTAGTTGGTTCGTCCATCACCAGCACGTTAGCACGGCTGTAGATTAGCTTCGCCAGCGCGAGTCTGCTCTGCTCGCCGCCCGATAGCGCAGTGACGGGTTTCACTATGTCATCGCCAGTGAACAAGAACTTCGCCAGGTAGCTTCGCAGCTCACCGGGAGCCGCGCGAGGAGCCACCGCTGCGATTTCTTCGATGACTGTTGATCCAAAGTCGAGAGAGGAGAGTTCTTGATCGAAGTATTCGATGTTAACGTTCGCGCCCCACGTCAAGCCACCGCTGATCGGCTCAAGCCCGCCTAAGATTGTTTTCAGCAAAGTCGTTTTGCCAGAGCCGTTGGGGCCGACAATTCCAAGCCGCTCACCTCGCCTGAGCATAAACGAGACGCTGGACGCGAGCACGTTCGTTTGGTAACCGATTGCAAGATCGGCGACTGAAATCACGTTGTCACCGGCCCGAGCCACGCTGTGAAGTCGAAAGTCGCCGACTCGTTCATCGCGAACTGCTTCCACGCGTTCCATGCGTTCAAGCATATTGCGGCGGGACTTGGCCTGCTTAGTTTTTTGGCCGGCGATGTTGCGGCGTATGAAGTCTTCAGTGCGAGCGATCAGTTCTTGCTGCTCTTCGTACTCGCGCGCCTGGGCGAGCCGCCTTTCCTCACGTTGCTTCGTGTATGCGGTGTAGTTTCCCGGATAAACCGCCGCGCGGCCGGCGTCCATCTCGATTATCTTGGTGGCGGTGCGATCGAGCAGAAACCTGTCGTGCGAGATGATCACAAAGGCCGACTTGTACTCGGATAAGAAGTCTTCCAGCCATTCGACGGCGTTCACGTCAAGGTGATTGGTCGGCTCGTCGAGAAGTAGAACATCAGGCTCGGACAGCAGCAGCTTGGCGAGCGCGAGCCTGCCCTTCTGGCCGCCGCTCAGTTGTTCAGCCGGTTTGTCGGTTAGATCGTCACTGAATCCGAGGCCGGCGAGTACTGCTTCGGCTTGCGCGTGATAGCTGAATCCTCCGGCAATCTCGTATGCATGCCTCAAGTCGCTATAGGCGTGCATAGCTTCCTCGAGCGCTTCGCCTGCGGCTTCGGACATCGCGCGTTCGAGGCGCGTCATCTCTGCTTCCATCGCGCGCATCTCGGTGAACACCGAAAGCGCTTGTTCTCGCACGCTCAGCTCGCCTGTAAAGGTTGGTTGTTGCTCGAGCAGGCCTATGCGAAGTCCTCTAAGCAACGCCACCTCGCCGCGGTCGGTTTCTTCTTGACCGGTGACCAGACGAAAGATGGTTGTCTTGCCAGCTCCATTACGGCCAACGAGCCCCACATGCTCGCGTGGGTTTATTTGGAAGGTGACGCCGCGCAGCACCTCGGTGGCGCCGTAGGACTTGTAGACTTCGTCGAGTCTGAAAAGCATTTATGAGAACGAGTCGGCCAGCGAAGAAGAATCAATTTTCCATTTTCCATGTTTCATTTTCCATTTGTCATTGACCAACCAGACGACAATGACAAATGAAAAATGAAAATGGTAAATGGAGAATAAGAATTGGCCGCTAGCGCTTGTTGCCGTTCGAGACTGCCGCTGTGTTCGCATTGGATGAGGCCGGACGATTGGAATTGGACGCCGCCGGCGCCGAGCGATTCTCATTCTCAATTCGCGGCTGTGCCTGCTGCTGAGCCGACGGCTGCAACAACTGCGACGGGCGCATCTCGACGATTGCCTGGGGGTTCTGGACAATTCGCTCAGCCAGGTAGTTCTTTGTCGTGGTCTCAGTCAGCGTTACCACCACGAGCGCGTTCAACAACACTTGCTGACGCTGTTGGGTGATCGTGTTTATGATGTCGGCGCGAACACGGTCGAGCGTCAGGTTCTCTGGCTGTTCCTGCTTTCGATTGAGCTTGAAAATGTACCACGCGCCAGACAAGTTATCTTTGACAGGCTCTGTGTACTGGCCTACGTTTAGCGCCATTAGTTTTGCGGGCATATCCGGGCGGCTGGGGAACGTCTGTCTAAGCTGAGCCTCGGTGGCGAACCCCAGGCTACCGCCTCGAAGCGCTGAAGCCTGGTCCTCGGATTTCTGTGCCGCGACCGTAGCAAAGTCCGAATTGTTGCGGAGCTGTTCATAGATCGCCTTTATCTTCTGCTCGGCGCCGGCCTCGCCCCCGTTGTTGGCGGGGCTCACGACGATCATCGATATGTCAGTGCCTCGTTGGGCTACGAACTCAGCTTTGCGATCAGCGAAGTACTTCTCGATTTCGGAGTCGGTCGGTGCGCTGACCCGAGTCCGCTCCCGCTCTCTGAGCGCATTGATTGCAAGCTCGCGGCGAATCTTGTCGCGGACCTCTTGCTCGGTAAACCCGGCTTGCTTGATCTGGGCCTGGTATTGCTCCTCAGTCATATTAGCTTCTTGCTTGCGCTTCTGAACTTCCTGATTGACCTTTGTGTCGTCCGCGCCAAGATTTTCCTTCTCAGCCTTTTGGAAAAGAGCTTCCTCCTGAATCAGGTTATCAAGCACGCTCAGCCGGGCCGCGACCAGCTCTGCGGGTGTCATCGATGCGCTGTTGCCGCTCGCATCGAGTTGCTGTTTGATTGTGCTGTCTACCTGCTTCAATGTGATCTCGCGTGAGCCGACTTTCGCCGCTACTTCAAGCGTTGGGTTGTCCGACGCGCTCTTGCACGCGGCGATCATCAATGAGCAGAAAAGAACTAAAGTGAGTGGCTTGAGGGAACGAAACACAGTAATGCTCCTTGGTGAAAAGTCCGACAAATTTAAGTTTGTCGTTGATCGTTGAATGCGACCCATTTGCGAACCTGCGACAAACTGAAGTTTTGTCGGACGAAATGGTTTGACGGACGATGAGCTGCCCGTGCTAAACTGTCGCTTTGCTTTCATAGTGAAATTCTCATGGGAGGTACGTAACAATGTCGAAACGCTGTGAGGTCTGCGGCAAGGGGCCTCAGTTTGGTCACCGCGTGAGCCACGCCAACAATCGCACCAACCGCCGCTTCAATCCAAACCTGCAGGCCGTCCGTGCTCTGGTCAGCGGCCGCGCGCAACGCCTTCGGGTGTGCACGCGCTGTCTGAAAGCCGGCAAAGTCGTCAAAGCCGCTTAACCGATTTTGGATTTGCGATTTTTGATCCGAATCCAAAATCCTAATCCTAAGTCCTAAATCCTAATCCCCACCTTGGCCAGCTAAAGCGATTACATCGATCTCCACGCGCACGTCGCGCGGCAAACGCGAGACTTGTACCGTCGATCTGGCAGGGGGTGCTTCTCCGAAAAATCGCCCGTAGGTCTCGTTCATATCGGCGAAGTCAGCCAAATCAGCCAGAAACACTGTCGTCTTGACCACGCGGTCCAACGAGCTGCCGGCGGCCTGAAGTACCGCGCTCAAGTTGTTCATCACTCGCTCGGTCTGCTCGCGTATTCCGCCTTCAACGATTTGCATGGTGGCCGGATCGAGCGGAATCTGACCCGAGGCAAATACAAACCCGGTTGTTTTGATCGCCTGCGAATACGGGCCGATGGCCTTAGGCGCGCTGTCAGTTTGAACGCGGTCTTTCATGTTTGCTTGACTCAAGAATGGGAATTAAGAACCCGGCTGAAGCTCCGAATTATCCCAGAAGGGAGGCGTCGTTGTCCACCGGCGAGGGATTGCGGAATGCGGATTTCGGATTCGGATTTCGGATTGGAATTGCAGTAGATGGTTAAGCCCTGCGGCGATTCTGCTTCAATCCGCATTCCGCAATCACACCTGAACGGGCTCGCCGCTTATGCGCTCGACATCCATAACACCGCGGACTGATTTGAGCGCGCCGGTGATTTTTTCCAGATGTTTGAGGTCGAATATCTCGGCAGTCAGAACGAGTTCGCCGCGTCCCTCGTCGTCGAGTGACGCGCGTATGTCACGAATGTTCGTGCCGACGCCCGCAATCGCCTGGGTCACGTCAGCTACCATGCCAGGACGATCCTCGGTCACAAGCTTCAAGGTCACCGGGTAAGCTGATTCGTGCTTAGCGTCCGACTTCATCCATTCGACTTCGATCAATCGCTCAGGGTTGACCAGCAAACCAGGCAGGTTAGGGCAGCGGTTCGAGTGCACGGCAACGCCCTTGCCGCGAGTGATGTACCCCATGATCTCTTCGCCGCGAATCGGGTTGCAACAGCGAGCGCGGTACACCATTACGTCGTCGATTCCTTTGACCACTATGCGGTCCTGCAGCCCAAGCGCGCGCTTGACAACCTGCTTGAGCGTGGGCCGCTTCTCTTGCTCGATCTCGGCCGCGCGGTCCGGCGGCAGGAGCTTAGCGATTACGTTCCGCGGAAGCACCTTGCCGTAGCCGATGGCCGCGAGTAGGTCGTCTGCGCGGGAGACTCCATAGTCGGCCGCAACGCGGTCGAGGTCTCCGTTCGACAGCATCTTCTTGGTGTTCAAACGAAATCGATCTGCTTCCTTCTCGAACAACTTCTTGCCAAGCTCGATTGCAGTCGCGCGCTCACTTTCGGCGAGGAAGTGGCGAATCTTGGATCGCGCCCGCGATGTCTTGACGAAGTTCATCCAGTCGCGAGATGGGTGCGCGGTGGGCGAGGTCATGATCTCCACAACGTCGCCGTTGCGAAGCTGATACTTCAGCGGCACTATTCGTCCATTGACCTTCGCCCCCATGCAAGCGAGACCCACCTGTGTGTGGATAAGGAAGGCAAAGTCCACTGGTGTTGCTCCCCGGGGCAATTCGATCACCTTGCCCTTGGGGGTGAAGCAATAGACTTCCTTCGGATAAAGATCGAGTTTGAGTGAATCAAGGAATTCGCGCGAATCTTTTACTTCCTGTTGCCACTCGACCAATCGCTTGAGCCACACGAAGGCTTCGTCTTCATCGGTGTGCGTGCCGCGGCGTCCCTCTTTGTACTTCCAGTGCGCTGCGATGCCCTCTTCGGCGATCGACTGCATCTCCCGCGTGCGGATTTGCACTTCAAGGGACTGGCCGCCGTCGCCCACGACCGATGTATGCAAAGATTGATAGAAGTTCTCTCGCGGTATGGCTATCCAATCCTTGAAGCGTCCTGGAATCGGCTTCCATGCCGTGTGGATCACGCCCAACGCCCCGTAGCAATCCTTCACCGATTCGGTGATGATGCGAATGGCAACGAGATCGTAAACCTGATCGATGTTGATGTGCTGGCGCCGGAGTTTCTGATAAATCGAAAACAACCGCTTGATTCGACCTTCGATGTAAACGACTTCGATATTAGAGGTCGCCATCATATCGAGTATCCGCTGCTTCACCTCTTCGAGGAACGCTTCCAACCGGGATCGCCGGCTGTCGACCAGTTCCTTAAGCTTCTGGTACTCCTCGGGCTCGAGATGCTTGAACGCCAGGTCTTCGAGTTCTCCCCGCACGCGCGCCATACCAAGCCTGTGGGCGATCGGCGCGTAGACATCGAGCGTCTCCTGGGCAATTCGCCGGCGCTTCTCGCCGGGAAGGTATTCGAGGGTGCGCATGTTGTGAAGCCGGTCCGCGAGCTTGACCAGAACGACTCGCACGTCGTCGACCATCGCCAATAGCATCTTGCGCATGTTTAGCGCCTGACGTTCTTCGGTAGAAGCGTGATCGAGCTTTGATATCTTGGTGAGCCCGTCTACCAGATGGGCTATTTCAGGGCCGAAGTACTCTTCAATTTCTTCTGCTGACGTTTCAGTATCTTCGACGATGTCGTGCAGCAGGCCAGTAGCTACGCAGATCGGATCGAGGTTAAGATCGGCGAGGATGTTCGCGACTTCGAGCGGGTGGACAAGGTATGGCTCGCCTGACTGGCGAGTCTGCCCGCGATGCTGCCGGGCAGAGAACAGGTACGCGCGTCGCAGAAGCTCCTCGTCCACGCTGGGATGGTTCTTCCGCAGCTTTTCTATTATCTGCTCGAATCGAATCATTGCTGATGCAAGGCCGGAATGTGCCTAAAAATAAAAAGGTGACCACCCTTTTGAAGGGTGTCACCTGAATTCTAGCACAGGAAGGAAGCTACTTCATTTCGAAGGCGGCGCAGCCTCGGCTGCAGCTTGCTGCTGTTGCGCTTTCTGCATCACCATGTATTTATCTTGCATCTCCAGGGCCTTCGCCTTCAATTCGTTTTGCTTTGAAGGAGAATACTTCATCTCTTCAATGTAGACGAGCTTCTCGTAGAACCAGGCATTCGCGTAATTGGGGTCCACTGATATGGCCTTCTGCAAGTACTCGTGAGCTTTCTGAGCCAGCGGCTTCATCTTTTCGAGGATTTCCGGCGGTATCGGTCTGTTCTTGGACAGGTAGCCAGCGTTCAAATCGTAACACTCCTGCCAGTAGCCCACGCCCAGAGTGTAATAGACATCAGCCTTGGTCTTCGGCGTAGCCGAAGACAGAGTTGCCCTCTTCTCCAGAGTCTCGCGCTGTTGCCCTCTGTACTCGCTCCCTTTGTCAGGGTTGATTCTCGCTAGCTGGCTGTAGATGTTTGCCTTGAAAGCCAGGCCTTGATCCACCACGTCAAGCTTGTCCTGATTCTTGTTAATGATGTCATCGTAAGCGGAGATCGTTTTCTTACCGAGTTCGTCCGTCAGGTGCTGGTCGAACTGCGCGTTGAGCGCGCGAGCATAAAAAAGCTGCGCGTTCGTCAGATCAGGGTCGAGCTCAAGGGCGTGCTGAAACCTCTCTTCGGCCACTTGATACTTACCCTTATTGAACTCGCGCACGCCGTCGTTGAGGCTGTTCTTGGCGCGCAGGCTATTGACGACTCCACAGCCGGGCGTTGTCAGCGCAACCGCCAGCAATACCAAAAGGGCAGGTGTCTTTTTCTTGTTCAAGGCTCGTTCCTCCGGTTCTACCGCGCCCCTTTTCGATTTGGCGGGGCGAGCCCTCTTATTGCAGATAATCTATCTGCAATCCGATGGGCTGTGCGCCCGCTCCTTTGACCGTATCGATGACGGCAACGATGTCACCATACTGTTTATCCTTGGGAGCTTTGATGAACACAGTCTTATCTGGCCGCTGCTCGAGCAGGTCCTTAAGCGTGGAGGCGAGTTCAAACAATGTCATCGCCTTGCTGTTCAACTCAACCTGCTGATCCAGCCCCGCGCCTGACATCTTGACATCAACCATCAGCAAGTCTGATGGCGGCACGGGCGCATTGCTCTGCTCCTGAGGCTTCTGCGGTATCTGCGATTCGAACTTGGCTTCCTTCTGTGGCTGGATCACCATGAAGATGATTAGTAGCACCAGCAAAACGTCAATCAGCGGCGTGACGTTGATGTTTGGGGGCGCGAGCCCCAACCCCCTGGAATGGACTCCCTCGTCAACTTCTCCGTGTGCCATTTGTTTAAAGCTGCCTGCGTGACAGGCAACATCCTCCTTGGTTGTTAAGCCGCGGGCGGGGGCTCGCGCTGGAGCCCTCGCATTCCAATGCTACTTCAAAAGGCGGTCCGCTTACTGCCCGCCGCCTGTTTCCTTCTCTTTTTCGGCAACCAGGCCGATCCGATCGAAGCCAGCGTCGCGAATCGAATCAATCACCGACACGACGGTCCCATACTTCACGAGTCTGCCGCTCTTGATGTACACGACCTGATCAGGCACGGGTTTGTCCTTGAGGATATTTCTTATCTTCGTAGGAATGTCCGCCCGAGCAATCTTGTCGCGGCCGATGTAGAACTCTTCGTCGTTTGGTATAGCGACAACCGCCGACGTGTCCTTAATGATGTTCGGATCTGGATCGGGGTACTTCGATTTTGGCAAGGCGACGCTGACGCCACTCTGCAACATGGGCGCGATCACCATGAAGATGATCAGCAGCACCAGCATCACGTCCACCATCGGTGTTACGTTAATATCAGCGACGTAGCTACTTTCGCCGCTGCCTACTGCCATTGACATAGCATTACCTCACTTGAGTTCGCGGCGTTTGATGAAGTAGTCGATCAGCTCCCCTGACGAGTTGTCCATCTCGATCTGGAAGGCCTCGACTTTATTGGTGAAGATGTTGAAAGCCCAGACCGCGGGAATCGCCACCAGCAGTCCGAATGCCGTTTCGATCAATGCCTCGGAGATGCCGCCCGCGACCGCGGCAATACCGGTTCCTTCGGCCGCCTTCATACCCTGGAACGCGCCGATGATGCCAATGACGGTTCCAAGCAGCCCCACGAAGGGAGCCGTTGAGCCGACGGTCGCCAGTCCTGAAAGACCGCGCTTCAACTCGGCAGTCTTTAAAGCGGTCGAGCGTTGAAGCGCTCTTCGGGCGGCGTCCATGGTAGTTCCGGGTATGTCGGATCCTGCCTGATGCGCCTGAAACTCCTGAAGTCCGGCGTTGACCACCATGGCAAGGTGCGACTTCTTGTGGCGATCCGAAATTGCTATTGCCTCGTCAATGCGGTTGTCGCGCAGGGCGGCGGCAACCTTGGGCGCAAACTGGCGGGACTGATTGCGAGCCGCGTTGAACGTCAGCCAACGCTCGACCATCACGGCAATCGAGTACATGCTCATGATAGCCAGCACGAATGCGATGACCAGCGCGGGCCATTGCATCTTCTGGATCATGCCCCAGAGCGAGAAGTCCTCGGTTGCGCTCGATGCGCCCTTTTCAACGGCCTCCTCGGCCGCTTGGAGCAAAAAGAAAGCGAGCTTGTTGCCCGCCAGCCATATGTTCGATAGAAGAAGTAGCATTGGTAGAAACCCTCCACGGTCAAATTAGATAGTCGTTCAGTGAGGCTGCGAGTCAGAGCGCTCGCAGCTACAAATCCTCGCGCTCACAGGTTGAAATTGAACGTGATCGTGCCGATAACTTTCACCGGCACGCCGGTCAACATCGTCGGACTGAACCTCCAACCTCTTGCCGCATTCACTGCTGCGTCCTTAAGCAGCGGGTGGCCAGAAATAGCGCGAGCGGAAATCACGTTGCCTGCCTCGTCAACGGTTACTTCGACTACCACCGAGCCACTTACCCTCGCAGCTTTCGCAAGCGGCGGATAAGTCGGCTCAACGCGCCTGGTAGCGGACCCTTGAAACACGCCTCCAGACTTGCGAATGATCTTCGGTGGCTCGGGCTTCTTCTCCTCTGGCGGCGGCGGCGGCGGCTCTACTGGGCCCGTCGGACCGATGCCACCGGGCACGCCGCCCGGCACGCCACCCGGCACGCCACCGGGAACCCCACCCGGCTGACCGCCCACGTCGCCGACGTTGGTACTCACAAAGACCGGCGGCTTGGGTGACGGCGGCTTGATGTCTTTGGGCGGTTCCTTAGCAGAGACGAAGCCAACTGGCGCCTCCGGTTTGACTACCTTGGCGGGCGCAGCGGCTGGCGGGGGAGGAGGCGGAGGCGGTGGTGGTGGTGGCGCCAGCAATGCCAGCACATTGAATTGTTCGTTCAATTTGGCGTCGTAGGCCACGATACCCCACACGATCACGGCCGTTAATACCGCCACCCAGATTGCCGCAGTCACGGAGAAGTAAACCCACCGGTCGGATCGTCTCCTTGTCGCCGACGACTCTACTAGTTGGTCGAACATTGAACTAACCTCCAGTTATTGCGATGGGTCGGAGAAGCACATTCTCATCGAGCGAGCGCCAGCGCGTGCATTGGATTCGCTATCCACTTTAATGATGCGCCCGCTTAGAACTTCGCTATAAGAGTTGCCACCGTCTCGCTGGAGAGACGGGTAAAGCATGCAGACAGAACAACGATTAATCAATAGCACTTATTCTGCTGAAAGTCTGGCTGAAAACCGGCTGAGTCTACACTCGCCTTCCCATCTAGTCAAGAAGTTTTCAAGCTTCCAACAAGTTAGACACCGGTTATTCCGGCTTTGTTCCCCTCGCTCGATTGCGGATTGAGGAGCGCGGCCACGTTGCCAGAATCCGCAATCCGCGATTGCTAGACCTTCGCCAGAGTTCGCTCAGCCGCGCGTGCCTTCGCATCAGCGGGCCTTCCGCGCCCCTTCTTGCCCCCGGTCATATACTCCCACCAGAGCATCACCGGGCTCGCAACCGCGATAGTAGAATAGCAGCCGACGATTATGCCGATCGTCAGCGCGAGCGCAAAACCCCTCAGCACTTCGCCTCCAAACAGGACAATCGCAACAACTGAAATGAACGTCAGCCCGGAGGTGATCACCGTTCGCGAAAGAGTCTGATTGATCGCGTCGTTGGCGAGCTGGACGAGGCTATCCCTTCGCCGCAGCCTGGTGTTCTCGCGTATGCGGTCAAAGATGACTATCGTGTCGTTCATCGAGTAGCCAATCAACGTCAGTAGCGCGGCAATCACCGTCAGGCTGATCTCCCACTGGAACAAGGCGAAGATCCCGAGGGTGACCAACACGTCGTGAAAGACCGCAAGCACCGCCGCCACTCCATAGATCCACTCGAAGCGGAACGCGATGTACACAAGCATTCCTGCCAGCGCCGCAAGCGTCACGTAGATCGCGCGGTTGCGCAAGTCCTTGCCAACCACCGCGCCAACCACGTCGGCCGAAATCACGGCGAAGCTGCCTTCGGTGAAGTACGGCTTCATCTTGTCCAGAAGCTCTGCCGACACGTCTTGTGTTTGAAGAAGGCTGATATCGGTTATGACTCCGCTGCTGTGCTTGCGATAGTCGGAAATGGCTTGCGCCGCCTTCGAATAGGTGTCAGATCCAGGGCCAACACCAAGCGGGTCGATGCGTCCCAACGCGTCTTCGATCTCGCTCTTGCCAGCCAGGTTCAAGTCGATCTTACCTGCGAAGAAGCGGTCGAGAATCGCCTGCTTGACTTTGTTCTGATCGAAGTTGGCCAAATCCTTCACGTCCAGAGTCAGACCCCGTAGCGCGCTGATGTCTTGAAGGAAACCTTTGTTCGGCCCGTCCCGGAAAGAGATGATCTGATCGCCGACCTGACGATAGGGATGCTCGGTAGGGAAGTACTGCGCCCTTATTTCAAGCGGATCAACCTGACGCAGTTCTGCTTCGATTCCCGCGGCGTCAATACTGTTGATGTTAACAACGCCGGCGGCAATATCGCCGGAGGGATTGAGCCGTTGTAACGCCCCAATAATAGCGCGCTTGTCCTCGTCAACGCGGCGCTCAGCCTCCGTCCCGGTGCCAAGCTGCGGGGAGTGGATGATCAGCTCATTAGGCCCGCTCGTTACCGGCTGGAGCGTCACCTTCGACGTGTCAATATGCGTCTCGTTGAGCGCTGACCGAATACTATCAAGCGAGGGCGTCTCTATGAATCGCACGTGCATCATCGTGCCGCCGGTGAAGTCGACTCCCAGATTGAACCCGCGAATCTGGACCGCGACTGCGCCCAACAACAACAGGAAAATCGTGATGCCAATGAAGAACTTCTTCGCTTTGATCCAGTCGATTTTAGGATTACTGAATAGCTCTACCATATGAAGAGTCCGAGGTCCCCAGTCCAAGGTCCAAAGTCCGACCAGAGACTTTGGACCTTGGACTTAAATGCTAAGTGTCTCCACTCTTGCGCTGCGGTTGAGATGCCACATGAAAATCGTCCTCGATACGAACACCGCGGTGAACAGGTTCGCCAAAAGACCGACAACCAGCGTGACCGCAAAGCCCCGAATCGGACCTGTGCCGAACACGAACAGGAAAACCGCTGAAACGATCGTCGTGACGTGCGTGTCTATGATCGTCAGGAATGCCTTTGTGAACCCGACGTCTACGGCCGACGCCACTACCTTGCCGCTTCGCATCTCATCGCGTATGCGTTCGAAGATCAGCACGTTCGAGTCGACCGCCATACCTATAGTCAAGATCACGCCGGCGATGCCTGGCAAGGTGAGCGTGGCCTCAAACACGATCAGCGCCGCAAGCAGGAGCACCAGGTTCAGAACCAGTGCCAGGACTGCGTTGACCCCCGATCCGCGATAGTAGAACAGCATGAACGCTACTACCGCGAGCAGTCCGGCTATCGAAGCGGTCACGCCTTGCCGTATCGAATCGGCGCCAAGCGACGGACCCACTGTGCGTTCTTCCAGGTACACGGCCTTCGCCGGCAGCGCTCCTGACCGCAGCACCAGCGCCAGGTCCTCGGCTGCCTTTTTCGTAAAGCTCCCGGTTATCTGACCCCGGTCGGTGATCTGGCCATTGATCGAGGGCGCAGATTTGACTTCGTTATTGAGGACGATTGCGAGGTGATCGTTAATGTGTTTGCCGGTCGCGTCCCCGAATCGCCTTGCGCCATCGGGCAACAGCGAGAAGTCGATCTCGTAAGCCGATCCCCCGTATTGAGACGATCTCGCGGACGCGTCACGCATGTCGAGCCCGGTGACCACCGGATTTTTGCCGACGACAACCCATCCTTCCTGGGGTGCTCCGCCTGAATCTGGACGGTCCCGATAGAAGCGTACTTCGTACTGGCTCGTGTACGGGTCCGAGCCCGGCGGAGTCGACTTAGCGACAGCCTCGGCCTGTTCCTTCGTGGGATAAGGAATCTGCGTGCCCGGAGCCACAAGCTTCAACTCGAGATTCGAGTCGGCGTTGAGGGTGTTCTTGACTCGTTCGGGGTCATCGACTCCGGGCATCTGAATGACTATTTGATAAGTTCCCTCGCCGCCCTGCCGCTGAATCGTAGGCTCGGTAACGCCGAACGCGTTGACACGATTCTCGATGATCGCCTTCGCCTGCTCGGTCGCCTTTTCGCGCAACTCGTTCTGCTTGGTTTCGGGAAGCGACGCTATTACCGAGTTGCCCTTCTCACTGATGCTCCAGTCTAGTCCGAATTCGTTCTCCAGTTCCCTCACTATGTCCGAGTTCTTCGTGCTGTCGGGAACTTCCACGACCACCTTGCCCGGCGTTTCGCCGTTGACATTGGTGAATGGCAGGCTCTTCTCTTGCAGCTTGGCGCTGGCCACTTCAGCGTTGCGCTGAGTTATCTTCTGTATGACTTCGTTGGTTTGCACCTGCATAACCAGGTGGCTTCCGCCTCGAAGGTCCAGGCCCAGGTGGATGTTCTCTGAAAGGTTCTGTTTGATCTGCGACCAACTGGTGAAGTCCTTGATGGTGGGCTTGTGATGCGGCTTGAAGACTATCGCCAGTCCGGCCAGCGTTACAACCAGGATTATGATGACCCTGTTTCTAATCTTGCTTTTCATACTGCGTCACCGCGAAAAACCAGTTCAGAGTACAAGCTTTAGCTTGCTTTCCTCACATGCGATGAATCCGCGTGCGATGAATCCGCAGCCTGAAGGCTGAACTCTGAACTATTCACTTACTTGCTTCGACTTCTTTCTCCGCCTCCTGCAATCGGGCCATTGCGCTGCGTTCGACTTCGATTGAGACAGATTGGGCGATTCGCAATTGGACCGAGTCGTCCTTCTCGCGCACCGCGACGATCGTTCCGTAGATTCCTCCGGTGGTCACGACCTTGTCGCCGGGCTTGAGCGCTTTCAACAGAGCCTGTCGCTCCTGCTGCGCCAGACGCTGTTTCTTCTGCTGCGGTCGTATGAGTAGAAAGTAAAAGATGACAAAGATCAGGATGAATGGCAGCAGACCAACCAATCCACCGGATGCGCTTCCTTGAAGAAAGGCCAAAGAACCGAAATTCATTGATGTGTTCATTGATTACGTGTTGGCACTTCCAGTGGGAGGGTTCGCCCGCGGGGGCTGCGGTCCGAAATGCTTGGTAGGATCAGTCCTGTCCGCGTGCTAGTCCGCTCAGAAAAGAATCACAAAACTCGTTAAAAGTGCCAAGCGAAATAGATTGCCTCATCATACCCATCATGTCAAGGTAGAAGCAGACGTTATGAAGCGAGCTTAGCACTGATCCGAGTATCTCGGCGCTCATGTATAAATGGCGCATGTAAGCTCGCGAATATCTCGCGCAGACGGCGCACCGGCAAGCTTCATCAATCGGCCGCGCGTCGTCTCGATAGCGCGCGTTCTTGATGTTGAGTTTCCCGCCGCTGGTGAAGAGCTGACCGTTCCTAGCGTTGCGAGTCGGCATAACGCAATCGAACATATCGATACCGAGTGCGACCGCCTCGACTATGTCTTCGGGCGTGCCAACTCCCATCAAATAGCGCGGCCGGTCCTCAGGCATAAGTGGCGCGACGTGCGAAACGACTTCGAACATCGCGCTCTTCTCTTCGCCGACTGAGAGCCCCCCGATCGCGTAGCCGTCGAAGCCTATCTCGATCAGACCTTCGAGGCTTCGCTCGCGAAGGTCGAGGAATGTGCTGCCTTGATTGATACCGAACAACGCCTGTGTCTTATTAACCACGGTAATCCCGGCACTTTCGGCGGCGGGGGGCTCGGAGTGTAACTCGTACAGCCGCTGCTTCGACCTTCGCGCCCAGCGCCCGGTGATCTCAAGTGACGAGAGCGCTTCTTCCCGAGTTGCCGGAAACGGGGTGCATTCATCAAAGGCCATCAAGATGTCCGACCCGAGCGCCGCTTGAACCTCCATCGATTTTTCGGGTGATAGAAAATGTCTCGAGCCATCAAGGTGAGAGTGAAACTCGACACCTTCCTCGCTTATCTTTCGAAGCGAAGTGAGGCTGAACACTTGAAACCCACCGCTATCGGTCAGTATCGGACGTTCCCACGACATGAACCGATGCAGTCCGCCAAGCTGATTGATGGTCGAGTGGCCCGGCCTCAGATAAAGGTGATAAGTATTGCCAAGGATGATCGAAGCTCCGGCCTCTTCGAGCATTTGCTGCGTCAGAGCTTTCACAGTGCCTTGCGTGCCGACAGGCATGAAGGCTGGAGTTTCGAACGACCCGTGCGCGGTTGTTATTCGGCCGGCTCGTGCTCGTGTGCTGGGGGAATTCACCAGCTTGTCGAATGAGAAGTGATCGGCCAAATCAGGTGTCGAGAGAGACTTCTTCGTCAGAAAGTGCTGGAAAAACAATCCGGTCATAGACCTCAGTCAAGCGGAGGGCGCAGTCGATTGAACTGAGTGTTACTGTTTCTGAAAGCTCGGTGGCCGTAGCCGCAATCACCCACTGACCGTTTGTCTGCCGCTCGAAGTGCTCGATTAGTGTCATGCTTTGGGACACTACGACGTAGTCGGTCAGCGAGTCGAGGCAGGTCCGATAGCGCAAGAACTTTTCGCCGCGGTCGAAGGCTTCGGTGGTAGGCGATAGGACTTCGATGATCACTTTCGGATTTAGAAGCACGTCGCGGTGTTCGTCGAGGAATTGCGGTTCACCGCATACGACTACCAGATCGGGAAACGAATACAAATCCTTGGTGGAGTAGCGCGACTTGGGAATTGGACCACTGCGCACTTTGCTGTCTTTCGACCAAAGCTGGCACGGCTGGCCTTTTAGCTGAGAGCCAATCTCGACCGTAAGATTGGTGCAGATAGTGCCGTGTTGCGGGCTCTCGCCTGCCATCGCGTAGATCTGCCCGTCCAAGTATTCGTGACGCTCTTCGGACTCGCGCTCAAGCGCCAGGTACTCAGCCTCGGTGTAAACCGTTTCTGTTTTCGGCACGATCATCGGGACACCTCCACCACCCAACCATCAGCCGCCTGATAATCGGTCGCGAGGATTATAGCCTGATCCGACAGGCGAACAAAGAACGGATCTCATTGACGAGCGATATCTTCTGTTCGGCGCGTATTGTGGACAAATTTGACGGGCTTTCATCGGAGTGAGAGAATCGGCGAGCAGATCGCAACCTGAGGAAACACGGACACTCATGCAACAAGCACTGGAAGGCATTCGAGTACTTGATCTCTCGCGCATGCTGCCGGGGCCCTACTGCTCGATGATGCTCGCCGATCTAGGCGCCGAAGTGATCAAGGTCGAGGAGCCGAAGATCGGAGACCCGACGCGGCGTAGTCCGCCAATCATCGATGGTCAGAGCGTGCCCTTCGCTCAGATCAATCGCAACAAGAAATCGATCGCGATCGACTTGAAGCAAGCTGAAGGTCGCGACCTCTTTCTTAAGCTGGTTTCCACAGCCGATGTCGTGTTGGAGCAGTTCCGGCCGGGAGTCGTCGAGCGGCTAGGCATCGGTCACGCCGCGGTCGCCGAAGTCAATCCGCGAATCGTCTACTGCTCGCTTACGGGTTTCGGTCAGGACGGCCCGCATCGAGAACGCAGCGGACACGATCTCAATTATCTCGCGCTATCGGGTGTGCTTGGTCTGACAACCGATGAGCGCGGAAAGCCCGTGATTCCCGGCGTGCAGGTCGCGGACCTTGCCGGCGCGATGATCGCGGGGTTTGCGATACTGGCCGCGCTGCTCGCGCGCGAGCGGACCAACCGCGGTCAATACCTCGACGTATCGATGTTCGACGTGATGCTGTCGATGTTGCCGATTCCGGCGGCGCACCACTTCGCCGGTAAGACGATTTCCGTTGGTGGAAAGTATGTATTGTCAGGCCAATATCCTTTCTATAACGTGTACGAAACCAGCGACGGAAACTTCATGACGCTGGGTGCGCTCGAGCCGAAGTTCTGGGCTAACTTCTGCCGCAAGGTCGGCCGCGACGATCTCGTAGCGCGCCAGTTCGATTTAGGCGAGCAGCGTAACAACCTGTTTGAAGCCGTGCGCGCGATCTTCAAATCTCGAACGCAATCTGAATGGGTCGAGGTGATGCGTGATGCGGATTGTTGCTGCGAGCCGGTGCTCTCGATGACCGAGGCGTTCGAGCACGCGCAGACGCGAGCGCGAGAGATGATTCGTGAAGGCGAAGACTCGAACATCAGGCAACTCGGCTTTTCGTACAAGATGAGCGATACTAAGCCGCGCAATAAGAACTCCGCGCCCGCGCTTGGAGAAAACACGGACGAGTTGTTGGCAGCCGTCGGGATATCCAAGGAAGAACGCAATCGACTCAGTGAAGCGGGGATCATAGTCGTCCGCGAGTAACACCTGATGTGGTGCGGACTTTAGTCTGTGGCGCCGCAGTTACCACAGCCACAGACCACAGACTAAAGTCCGCGCCACATCAGATGTTATTCGCGGATAGCTTGGAGAGACACCAATGGACTACACATTGACCGAAGAACAGGAACAACTGCGGAGACTGGTCGAAGACTTCGTTACCCGGGACGTGAAGCCATACTGGGAAAAGCACGGCTACGAAGACTTTCCCTGGCCACTGTTTCGCAAGCTCGGTGAGCTTGGCCTCGCCGCGATTCCTTTTCCGGCTGAGTACGGCGGCGGCGGACTGGACTATTCCTCATACATCACCGTGCTCGAAGAACTCACGCGACTCGGCAGCCACCTGGGCAGCGTGCTTTCGGTGCACGGGTTACCGCAACTTATTATTAATCACTTCGGCACCGAAGCTCAGAAACGCAACTACCTGCCGGCCATGGCGCGCGCGGAATTACTCGGAGCGTTCGCGCTGACTGAACCGCATGCGGGTTCCGATGCCGCCAATATCAACACTCGCGCCGAGCTTCGCGGCGACAAGTACATACTGCGCGGCCAAAAAATCTGGATCACGCACGGCGGCGAAGCCGATGTCTACATCGTGATGGCCGTGACAGAGAAGGGTAAAGGCGCTAAGGGCGTCAGCGCGTTCATAGTCGAGAAGGGCACAGCCGGCCTTGCGTTCGGTAAACGCGAGCGGCCGATGGGTCTTCCGCACCACACGCGAGAGGTGTTCTTCGAAGACTGCGAAATCCCGAGAGGGAACCTTATCGGCCGCGAAGGAGAAGGGTTCAAGGTCGCAATGACCGCCCTCGACTCGGGCCGCATCACCGTTGCGGCCACTTCGATCGGCACCGCGCAGCAAGCGTTCGATCACGCGCTTCGTTATTCGACCGAGCGCAAGGCATTCGGCAAAGCGATCTGCGACTTTCAAGGCATTCAGTTCATGCTTGCGGATATGGCTGCGTCGATTGAAGCCGCCCGACTCGTTATGAAAAAAGCGGCGTGGCTTCGCGATCACGAACTGCCGTTTAATCTTGAGGCGTCGATGGCGAAGTTGCTCGCAACTGACACATCGATGAAGGTGACGACGGACGCGGTTCAAATCTACGGCGGCTACGGCACCAGTGAGGACTATCCGGTCCAGGCGCTCATGCGCGAGGCGAAGATCGGGCAGATAGTCGAGGGAACGAATCAGATTCAGCGAATGATCATAGCTCGCGAGCTGCTAAAGAAGCTGAGGCAGTGATACCGACTCTAAAACAGAGACAGAGGATAGAAACGGTCGCAGAAACAGCACCCGAGCAAGACCAGTCGTTTTTCATCAGTTCACCAAACGGCTGGCGGTCAGAAGCTATGTGTCAAGCTCGCGGTCGGGAAGGGTGGCTTGCCCCCGCTGGGGTGAATGATAGGATACCTTGAGTTCGCCTTAGGACCAGCGGGGGCAAGCCACCCTTCCCGACCGCGAGCTTGACCAGTTTGCTGATTCCTCAGTCCACCAGATTGGAGGTAACTCTCAACGAAGGAGCTGACTCTCACTAAAGGAGCTAACTATGAAGCCGGTAGTCGGGCAGTTCTAGGCAAACTCAAGCCGCACAGGGCGTGGGATTATTCCTGCTTCGTGAGCGCGCTGGAGCAACAGTTTTACAGCCTCGCGGCCTCTCTCGCCATAGTCAATGGTGTAGTCGTTCACATACATTCCGACAAACTTATCGGTCAAAGACTCCGCCATCCCGCGGCCGTATTTCATCGAGTGACGCACCGCGACCTCGCGATTCTGTAATCCGTACTCGATCGACTCGCGCAGCAGCCGGGACACTCTTGCGATGAGTTCCGGACCTAGTGACTTCTTGATCGCGTTGCCGCCAAGCGGAAGCGGCAGGTTAGTCTCTGACATCCACCACTCGCCGAGGTCGATAACCTTGTTGAATCCACGCGCCTCATAAGTCAACTGCCCTTCATGAATCAGCAGCCCCGCGTCTACTTCACCTCGCTCGACTGCGTCCATGATTTGATCGAAGGGTACGACAACCGTCTTCGCATCGCCAATACAGAGACGCAACGTGAGGTAAGCGGTGGTCATCAATCCCGGTACAGCGATCGTCGCGTGGCGAAGCTCGTCGATGGTCATCGGCTTGCGCGAGATCACCAGCGGGCCGTAGTCATCCCCCATCGAAGCTCCTGACGTCAGCAGCGCGTACTGATCAAGCACGTATGCGTACGCGTGAATCGAGACTGCAGTCACATCTAGTTCCGCATTCATCGCACGCCGGTTGAGCGTTTCGATGTCTTGAATGACATGCGTGAAAGTTAGACCTTCCGTGTCGATCTTATCCGCCGCCAGCGCGTAAAACATGAACGCATCGTCGGGGTCCGGGCTGTGTCCAAGTGTGATTTCTGTTTTGTTCATAGACTTCTTGTGTCGCTGCGCTCATTATTTGCGGTCCGCGCTGGACCAGGCTGGCTGGCCTTCGCTCTGCTATAACCCGAGTTCTGTTTTAACGTCTTCGAGCGAAACAGAAGGCTCGTCAGCGCTTTCTTGCTTCGCGACGCGCAGATCGCGCAGGTCTTCCAGATCGGCTAGCAACTCTTGAAGAGCGATGAACTCCTCATAGGGGAGCACGGCAAACTCTTTCTTGCCGTTCTTCGTTATGATCTCCGGGTGTAATGAAATCATCGCTTATCCCTCCTCTACGAGTAAGCATCCTTGCGGTGCTTGATTCGGTAGATCATGATCTTGTTTCCTTTCGATTAGTGTATAGCAACCTTTGAGGCTCGGGCAATCTGTGGAACAATGGAGACACGATGACAACGATTGAACGAGTGAGCGCAAGGGAGATTCTGGACTCACGCGGTAACCCGACGATCGAAGCGGAGGTCACGCTTGCCAACGGAATCATTGGCCGCGCGGCGGTTCCTTCCGGCGCTTCTACCGGAGAGAACGAAGCGCTCGAGATGCGCGACAACGATAAGAAACGGTACTGCGGAAAAGGCGTGCTCAAAGCCGTTGCCAGCGTCAATACCGCGCTAGCGAAAGCCCTCGCCGGACGTGATGCGCTGATGCAAGCCGACATTGATCTGGCTATGCTTGCAGCCGACGCGACGCCAAACAAGCGGAAGCTCGGCGCGAACGCGATTCTGGCTGTTTCGCTTGCGACTGCTCGCGCGGCCGCTGATGCCATTGGGTTGCCGCTCTACGCGTACCTGGGCGGCGTAGGTGCTCGCACGTTGCCGGTTCCGATGATGAATGTTCTCAACGGGGGAGCTCACGCGGATAACAACGTGGACTTCCAGGAGTTCATGATCGTACCCGGCGGCTTCGGATCGTTTACTGAAGCGTTGCGCGCAGGCGTCGAGGTGTTCCACTCACTGAAAGCTGTGCTCAAGAAGCGAGGGCATTCAACCTCCGTCGGTGACGAGGGCGGATTCGCACCGAACCTGAAGTCGAACGACGAAGCCATCGAAGCAATACTGGAGGCCATCAGTCAGTCAGGCTACAAGGCCGGAGAGCAAATCGCGCTCGCACTCGACCCGGCTTCGAGCGAGTTTTACGAGAAGGGCGCGTATGTGTTCAAGAAGTCAACCGGCGCCCGGATGAATTCCGATGAGATGGTGGCGCTCTACAAGAGTTGGGTTGATCAGTATCCGATCATCTCAATCGAAGACGGTCTCGCCGAGTCTGACTGGGAAGGCTGGGCGGCGCTCACACAGGAGCTAGGCGGGCGGGTTCAGCTAGTCGGCGACGATCTGTTCGTTACCAATACCGAGTATCTGGCGCGGGGCATTCGCGAAAAGGTGGCGAATTCGATTCTGATTAAGGTGAATCAGATCGGCTCGCTTACTGAGACACTGGACACAATCGAGATGGCAAAGACTCACGGCTACACGTGCGTGATCTCGCATCGTTCGGGCGAAACTGAAGACACCTTCATCGCGGACCTTGCTGTTGCTACCAATGCGGGTCAGATCAAGACGGGCTCCGCCAGCCGAACGGACCGCGTCGTAAAATACAACCAGTTGCTTCGCATTGAAGAGGAACTTGGGACGGCCGCGCGGTTTCCGGGCTTCGCAGCATTTACGGGCTCGCGCATCGGGCAAGCCGCAGCGAGGCGCGCATCCAAGGCTGCTGCGAAGAAGTGAACGTGCGATAAGCCGGTTAGGCTCCAAACGAAGGTGAGATAACAAACGGTTAATCGTGCCTGTTAGATGGTAACGGTCAACGGCGCCGCCATGCATGACCTGATGTCACTCGGTTGGAGCGAGTTCTTCGAGGGTAAGTTTCAACCGTATAGCGCGCTAGGCCACTTCGCTGGAAGAGTCGCGCTTGAGGAGCGAGGCGCCTACCGGCTCTACACTGAACAAGGCGAACTGAGTGCTGGTGTCCGCGGCAAGTTGAGGTTCGAGAGCGAGAGCGCCGCTGATTTTCCCGCCGTGGGAGATTGGGTTTCCGTCTCGAAACGCGAGCGAGATGGTCTCGCTCAAATTCACGCCGTCTTGCCGCGCCGAAGCAAGTTCTCACGCAAAGCTGCCGGCTCGAGCGCGGAAGAACAGGTTGTAGCTGCAAACGTGGACACCGTCTTTCTGGTTCAGGGCCTCGATCATGACTTCAATCTGCGCCGCCTTGAACGCTATATCGTGGCCGCTTTCGAAAGCAACGCAGCCCCGGTCGTCATACTGAGCAAAGCCGACCTCTGTGCAGACGTCGAGAAAAAGATCGCCGAAGCCGGGTCAGTTTCCTCGGGGACTCCGGTTCACGCGCTAAGCCCAGTCTCAGGGCAGGGGCTGAGCCAAATAGATCAGTATATAAGCCCCGGCGTGACCGTAGCTTTCCTGGGATCGTCCGGCGCCGGTAAATCTACTTTGATCAATCGAATCGTCGGAGAAGAGATTCAGAAGACCGCCGAGGTCCGCGAACATGATAGCCGGGGACGGCACACGACTACGCATCGCGAGCTGATCGTTCTGAAGACGGGCGGCCTGTTGATCGACACGCCGGGCATGCGGGAGCTTCAGTTCTGGGACGCTAGCGGTTCATTAGGCGAAGCGTTCTCCGACGTTCAGTCGATTGCCGCCGCTTGCTACTTCAGTAACTGCAGTCATCAGAACGAACCGGGCTGCGCGGTGAGGGAAGCGCTCGAGGAGGGCTCGCTCGACAGAGGCAGATACGACAGCTATGCGAAGATGGAAAAAGAGATGGAGTATCTGGATTCGAGGATGGACACCAAGCTCCATTTGAAACGCAAGAGCCGGGAAAAGAAAATCCACCGGGCGTTCAGGACAATCAAGCCTAAACGGTCCTGATTATGAAGATCGAGCGTTCTCGTCCTGAAGACTTCGTCGCTCCATCCCGAGCGCCGCGTGTGTTGGACATCGGCTGCGGAACAAACAAGGTTGCGGGCGCGGTCGGCATGGATGTTAACCCGCGCACAGCGGCTGACGTGATACACGATCTGGACGACTTGCCTTATCCGTTCGCCGCGGACGAATTTGACGAAGTGATCGGCCGCCACGTCATAGAACACGTTCGCGACCCGATGGCCGTAATGTGCGAGCTTCATCGCATCACTCGCAATGGCGGCGTTGTTAAGCTGGTGGCGCCTCACTGGACTAATCCGGATTTCGCAACCGACCTGACTCACCGCAATCATCTGAACAGCTACTCGTTTCGCAACCTGACCGATGAGCGAGCCGTCTTTCCGTTCTACACGGACGTCCGCTTCCGGCAGCTCCGTGCGCGGGTGACACTGTTGAATCTGTGGAAGCTTACCGGGCTGGAGTTTTTGATCAATCTGGATCACCACTTTCCTTCGCTGAGGTTCATCCGAAAATTCTGGGAGCAGTACCTCAACGCGATCGCAAGAGCGAAGGAGATCCACTTTGAGCTCGAAGTTATTAAGCCGTAAGCCTCTCGCGAGGACTGCTCCTCCACGGCGCGCGTCAACTTTTGCGCCTGAACACACATGTCCTTCGATGCGGGTGCTACTTTCTCCGCTTCAAATAGTAGATCGGGTCTCCCCGAAATTCGGACACCGTCACCAGTTCCCAACCCTTTGCGCCAAGTTTGTCCAGGTTCTTTTCGAGAGGGAAGTACTCGCGGCTAAAAGCACCGTCTGCCTTGCGCATGCTCCCGCTGTCGGACGGCATCAGGTTGGTGGTTCCGCCTTGGACCACAAGATACTCCCAACCTCCGGTGCTCTGTTCATCGTCCGCTCTGCTTCGGTCGCTAAAGCCAGAACGAGCTTCGACCGCAACAATCGAAGCAATCAGAGCCGTCGCAATCGAGATCCATATCGTGCGTTTCATATTTCCTCCTCTCGTATTTTGTCTTGCTCGAAGACTTAGGTAGGCATGGTCCGCCGCGATGTTTGTCAGTACCGCGAGCAGTAGCGAGCCCGGCTCTCCAATTGACGGTTGTGGAACTCGCGTTCGCTACCGCTCGCGTTACTGATTCCCTCGGTGATCATCGCAAGCCGAACACAAACAATGAGTGACCTGCGGCAATCGCGACGTGCTGCTTGCCCTCTATCAAAAAGCTGATCGGGTTGGCCGCCATCGCACCGCCTGTTTGAAAATCCCACAGCGGCTTCCCACTCAACGCATCAAGCGCATAGAAGTTCCCTTCGTCGGAGCCGCCGAACACAACACCTCCCGCCGTTGCCAACACTCCAGCCCAGGGCGGCGATTTAAGACGGAATTCCCACTTCATCTTTCCGGTCTCGACTTCAAGCGCGCGGATCGCCCCGTAGGCCTGGTCGCCGGCGAGTGCCCGCTCGCCACCGCCAGCAAAAAACGTCCCCGGTTTGTATTCGGCTTCGCCCTTGTAGTAGTAGGCGCCCATCTCGCGAACAGCAACGTAGAACAGCTTAGTCGTCAGGCTGTAAGAAGGACTGAACCAGTTTGTCGCGCCTTGCAGGCTCGGCCAGACTAGATTGCCCTCGACGGTTGGCTCAGTGTTAGGCAGCACGATCGGCCGACCGCGGGCGTCGAGCCCTTTCGCCCAGGTCTGCTTCGCGTAAGGAGTCCCGAGAATGAATTCGCCGGTTGCGCGATCGAACAGGTAATAGAACGCGTTGCGATTGGCCATCGCAACCAGCTTACGCGTCCGTCCTCCGATGTTGGCATCAAGCAGCACCGGAATCTCAGTCGCATCCCAATCGTGAACGTCGTGCGGAGTGAACTGAAAATACCATTTGAGCTTTCCGGTGGAGGCGTCGATAGCCAGCAGCGAACACGAATACAGGTTGTCCCCGGGTCGAGCGTCTCCGTTCCAATCCGGTCCGGGGTTTCCTGTTCCCCAGTAAATCAAATTCAGCTCAGGATCGAATGAGCCGGTCACCCAGGTCGGTGCGCCGCCCGTTTTCCAACTGTCGCCTTTCCAGGTTTCGTGTCCAGGCTCACCCGGAGCTGGAATCGTCCAATAGCGCCACGCGAGCTTGCCGGTCTTTGCATCGTAGGCGTCGAGGAACCCGCGTATACCGGCTTCGCCGCCGCTTATGCCGACGATGATCTTTCCATCAATCGCAAGCGGGGCTGCGGTAATCGAGTGCCCGGTAGCATTGTCGGCGACTTTCGTCGCCCAGCGAACCGCTCCCGACTTGGCATCGAGTGCGATGAGATGACAGTCCAGCGTCCCGACGTAGAGAGTGTCATCGAGAATCGCCACGCCTCGATTCGTGGGCCCGAAACCGATCGTTCTGACGACAAGCGGCATGGTTCGTTGCCACGTCCATAACCGGCGGCCAGTGCGCAAATCCAACGCTGTCACCTTCGTCGGCGGCTCGGTGACGTACATGATTCCGTCGACGACTAGCGGTGATGTTTCAAATCTGCTGCGGGCCGCAATTTGGTAGACCCATACCGGCTTTAAACTAGCGACGTTTTCAGAATTGATCTCCGTCAGCGACGAGAAGCGATGCGCTTGATAGTTGCCGGAATACGTAAGCCAATTGCCCGGTTCGCTGGCAGCGTTGACGATTCTTTTATAGGGGACCTGCGCCAAAACAAACGCGGGGAAGAGAAGACTACAAACTGTCACTAACAAACGGAGGCTTTTCATTTGCCACCTCGCAAGCCGGCAAGGTAAGCGACCAGATCGTCGAGCTCAGAGCCGGAAAGAGCATCGCGATAGCTCGGCATGGTCGAAACGCCAGCTTCTTTCTTAAGCTCCGCCAGCTCAAGCTTGCGGAAAGAGTGGAAGACTTCGCTCGCGTCTCGAAGCTGTATTGTGAATGAATCCTCGTTCAAGCGCATCCCTCTCACTCTATGACCGTCACGCGTGACTATGCTGACGACGAGGAACCCGTCCGGAACCGATGCGCCGGGATCAATCAAGGCTTCGCGTAGATAAGCCGCGCTGCGTCGAGCTCCGATCTTAGTCAGGTCGGGGCCGAGACTTCCACCTTGCCCGCTCACGATGTGACACGCCGCACAAGCTCCCTTCGTGTCGTAGACCCCTTTGCCTCTAACTCGATCTCCGGGAAGTTTGAGGACGGCAGTGCGGCCAAGCGATCTCACGTAGCCGGCGACTTCCCATATCTCGCGATCGGTCATCTGCCAGCCTTCGGGCATCTCGGTTTCAGGGATGCCGTTCTTGATGATGCGAAACAGGGCCTGATTGTCCGCGACTCGACTGAGATCCGGCTGATTTAGTGCCGGGCCTCTGCCACCGGTTCCGGCAATTCCATGGCACAGCGCGCACTGCCCTATGAACATTTGCTTCCCGCGCGCGAGCTCGTCCGCGGTCAGCTTCGAGAGCTGGTCTTGATGCGGCGGAGATTTGCCCAGCGAGATGACCGCGGCGGCCAGCAGCGTCACCATCTGCCAACCCAATTTCATAGGCACCTCCTAACTGGATCAGGTTGCGAGAATGTAGTCGACTTCGGGTGGAGTTTCAAGGAACTACCGTCGCAAGAGCCTTAGTTATGCGGGGCAGCCAGCGAGGCACAGTCTTGATAGCCAACCTCGTTCGGACCGAACCACTGGCGACGAGGGCATCGGAAGGATCTGGTCAAGGAGTTCTGTTTCTAATTCTCTTCTCCAAGTCTTCCTCAGCTCCAGTGGTTCGGTTTCCACTCATCGTCGTGCCTACTTTATTTCAATGTCTCCTTTGGTTCCAGTGAGCGCCTGCTGTCTGAATGCCGCTGCGCCGAGCAGACCGCCCATGCTCATCGATTCGACTGCCGAGCTCGGCACAAGCATCAACGCGCCCTTCTCCTTCAAGCCTTCGTACAGCATGTTCATCGCGCGCAGGTGAAGCGCTGTTGGGTTTCCCATGTAAGACTCAGCCGCTTTAGCAAAGAGGTGCGCGATCTCTACTTCAGCCTGGCCCAGGATGATGCGCGCTTGCTTCTCGCGAGAGGCTTGGGCCTCGCGCGACATCGCGTCTTGCAGGGCGTCCGGGATTACAACGTCTCGCATCTCGACCGATTGAACCGTCACGCCCCAGGGATTCGAGCGTTCGTCGATCAACTTCTGCAACTCTTCCTCAATGCGCTCGCGGCCTCTCAACAGCTCAGTGAGCGCTGTGCGGCCGATGATGTCGCGCAGCGCGGTTTGCGACGCCCAACTCACCGCTTGCTGATAGTCCTGCACTTCGAGCGCGGCCTTCTCGGGATCGTAGACCATCCAGAACAACACAGCGTCCACGTTGACCGGCACGGTGTCCGAGGTGAGCGTTTGCTCCGCTACGAAGTTGGTAGTGATGATGCGTTGATCGATCCACGAAGATACCGTGTCGATCAACGGCACGATCCAGAACAGACCGGGGCCCCTGATGCCGACGTAGCGACCGAGTCGAAGCACTACGGCTTTCTCCCATTGCTTGGCGACCTTGGGAGCCTGCGCCAGCAACAGTCCGATGACCAGGCCGATGATCGGGCCGATCGGGTTGTTGAACATGACCGCGGGGATCACACCGAGGAGCAATGGAAACAAAAAAAGCATCGCAGCCACGATGTTCAAACGCGGTGCGTTTGGATTGGGGAGTGCTGGTTTGGTTTGCGCCAGTTGAGTGTCCTTATTGGTGAGTCCCATGATTCAATTCTCCTTTTCAATGCTCTCATTTCTTCTTCTTGAGCCGGTCCCTCAGATGTTCGAGGGCTTCTTTAGCCGAGAAGCCCATGTGTGCCGCCGTCGAAAGAAAATGGTCTTCGAGTTCGCGCAACTCATGCTCGCGATCTTTTTCGTGAGCCGCTGCAAGGGGGCGTGCCCTTACAAAAGTCCCCACACCTCGTCTGGTTTCGACTACGCCCGCGCGTTCAAGCTCCAGATAGACTTTTGCGACGGTGTTGGCGTTAATGCGCAAGTCCACTGCCAGTTGTCTGACGGTGGGCAACTGGTCTCCGACGGCGAGCTTACCGGTGGCGATCGCAAACCGAATCGCGCGCTCGAGCTGATGATAAAGCGGCGTCGGGTGCGCAGTGTCGATGTTGAAGGAAAGACTCATTGTCCTATTGTACTACGGCAATAGTACAAATAGGGTTCCCGAAAATCAAGAGCGGTTTCTATGCACGGCGTGAGTACATCGATCTTGTGGTCGGCAGGGTTGTCCGTCCGGCGTGTGACTTCACGGACATCGAAATGGTAGAATCATCTCGGATTTGAAGTATTGACACCAGCGGACAAGTAAACTTCAGCCGCATAAAACGGCCACAACTCAGTTTGGAGGAACCGAATGAAAGCAAAGCTCGCTTCAGCATGCGCAGTGGCGTTTGTTTGCGCCGCCATCTTCGCCATCTCTATCTCGAGTCGCGCAAACCGCACGCCGGACAGCGGAGAAAAAATGAACTCGATTTACGACTTCTCTCTAAAAGATATTGACCGCAAAGAAGTCAGTCTGAGCCAGTATCGCGGCAAGGTTGTGTTGATCGTCAACGTTGCCAGCAGGTGTGGGTACACTCCTCAGTACGAAGGGTTGCAGAAGCTCTATCTGAAATACAAAGATCGCGGATTTGTGACTCTCGGATTCCCGGCGAACAACTTCATGGGTCAGGAGCCGGGCACCGAAGAGGAGATAAAGACCTTCTGCTCGATCAAGTACAACGTAACCTTCCCGATGTTTTCAAAGGTTTCGGTGAAAGGCGACGACATCCATCCGCTGTACAAGTTTCTTACCAGCAAGGAAACGAACCCCGAATTTGGGGGCGACATAAAGTGGAACTTCAACAAGTTCCTGGTGGACAAGAGCGGAAAGATCATCGCTCGGTTCGAGCCGGGTGTGAAGCCTGAAAGTGATCAGGTGATTCAAGCGATCGAGAAAGCGCTACAGTAAGCGCGAATCAACTGGCTGACGTTTGTCTGAAAGGGGGCGCAAGCGCCCCCTTTTGGCGTGCGCGTGCGACCTAATGCTCCTGCCGAGGTCAATCCGCAACCCTCCTGAGCCATAGAGTTTTAAGATTGTGATCGGGATTGTTCAGAGTACCGGCTTCAGCCGGAGTGGCTTCGCGCTTATTTAAAGACGCCGGCTGAAGCCGGTACTCTGAACTTGCTCTGAACTTGTTCGCCTAGCCGCTCGCCTGTAATCTGTAGCATCTCTTTGAGGAGTCTGGTTTGGCCAATCTTAAGAACACGCCTCTTGTCTTGATAGTTCTCGACGGATTTGGGTACTCGCCCGAGCGCGAGGGCAATGCGATTGCTCTTGCCCGCACTCCGCATTTCGATGAGTGGTACGCAACGTATCCCAACACTCTCGTAGAAGCTTCGGGGAGATTCGTAGGCCTTCGTGCGGGACAGATGGGTAACAGCGAGGTTGGTCATTTGAACATAGGAGCCGGGCGCATCGTGCGAATGGATACCTCGCGCATCGACCACTCTATCGAGACCGGCGAGTTCTTTCACAACGACGCGCTAATACAAGCGATGGAACACGCAAATAGCCGCAAGTCCGCGTTGCACTTCATCGGGCTGGTCTCTCACGGTGGTGTGCACTCATCGCAAGAGCACTTGTACGCGCTGCTCAGAATGGCCAAGGCTCGCAACGTCGAGCGAGCCTGCGTGCACGCTTTTTTGGACGGCCGCGACACCGCGCCTGACTCAGGAGCCAGGTACGCCGCCGAGCTTCTGGATAAGATGGCCGAATATGCCATGGGCCGAGTCGCGTCGCTCGTCGGGCGCTACTACGCGATGGACCGAGACAAGCGATGGGAGCGCACCGAGCAGGCTTATCGGTTGATGCGCTACGGCGAAGGCCGCGCGCGGCGTGACTCCGTGGCGGCGATTCGTGAGTCATATGGCGAAGGGGTCACCGACGAGTTCGTGAAGCCGATCGTGATTGTCGATGACACCGAAAAGCCGGCGGCGACTATTCAAGATGGCGACAGCGTGATCTTCTTCAACTTCCGTTCGGATCGCGCGAGACAGATCACTCGCGCCTTCACTGAGGACGACTTTACTTTCTTTGATCGCGGGCCGAAGCCGGACATCCGGTTCACTTGCATGACCTACTATGACCGTCAGTTTTTGCTGCCAGTAGCTTTTGGGCCGGAACAACTCGATCAGATACTTGCGGACGAGTTAGCGGAAGCGGGGTTCAAGAATCTTCGCATCGCCGAGACCGAAAAGTACGCGCACGTCACCTTCTTTTTCAACGGCGGAGTCGAGCCGGTGTTTTCGGGAGAAGAGCGAATTCTCATCCCGTCGCCGAAGGTTGCCACTTACGATCTGAAGCCCGAGATGAGCGCCTGCGGGATCACCGATGAAGTTGTCAACCAAATCGAGAGCGGCCGCTTCGATGTGGTGATTATGAACTACGCGAACGCGGACATGGTGGGCCACACGGGCAACCTTGAAGCAACTATCAAAGCGATCGAAGTCATCGACGAATGTCTCGGGCGAGTCGCTTCGGCTGCGCGTGCAAGAGGCGGGACGGTGATCATCACGGCTGATCACGGCAACGCCGAGCAAATGATCGATCCGGTTACTGGCCAGATATTCACGGCGCACACGACCAACCCTGTGCCGGTTATTTTGATTGGTGAACATCGGTGCAGGCTGCGCGAGGGTGGATCGCTGAGAGACATCGCGCCGACGATGCTGGGGATACTGGGCCTCGCGAAGCCTGCGCAGATGACCGGGCAGGATTTGAGGATAGAGGATTTGAGGATAGAGGATTTTTGAGGATAGAGGATCGAGGATAGAGGATGGAGTATAGAGGATGGAGAATTTTCCATTTTCCATTTGTCATTTGTCATTTCCCGTAGATTGAGTAGCTCTGCGGCGACAAGGCTACGTGTGAAATAAAAAGTAAAAAATACAAAATACAAAATGGAAAATGGAAAATTCTCAATCTTCGATCCTCGACCGCGATTACAGGGTGAACAATGAAGGTTGGACTAGTAGGTTTCGCAGGGTCGGGTAAGACGACCATCTTCAACACGCTCACCGGGCTCACCGCTGAGGTTGGCGGCTACGGCGCCCGAGAGAAGGCCAACGTCGGTGTCATTAAGGTGCCCGATCATCGCGTCGATAAGCTCGCCGAGATCTTCAAGCCGAAGAAACAGACCTATGCGGAGATCAGCTTTGTCGACGTCGCCGGTCCGCAAGCCGAAGACGCCGAGCGGGTCCAATCGGGACTTGACCCGAAACTCGTTCAGCACATGCGCGAAGCCGACGCGCTGGTTCACATCGTCCGCGCGTTCGACAATCCGATGCTCTTGCAGACGGCTGATCCCCCGCGCGACATTGGCTCGTTTGATGATGAGCTGATGCTCACAGATCTCGTGCAAATCGAGAACCGAATCGCACGTTTGAAGAAGGAGAAAGACTCGGTGCGCGAGGGCGAGTTGATGGAGCGATTGAAGACGGCGCTCGAAGGCGAGCAGCCGCTTCGCGATCTGGACCTGGCGCACGAAGATTTGGCGATCATAGCCGGGTTTCGTTTTTTGAGTCTGAAGCCCCTGCTCGTTTTGATCAATTACTCCGAGGACGCTGCGGGAAGCGACGTGGCGGGCGGTGTCAACGAGCTTGCCGAAACGAAGAAGCTCAGCGTGATTGCGATGTCCGGCAAGGTCGAAATGGAGATCGCCCAGCTTGCGCCCGATGAGCAGCGCGAGTTCCTTCAAGACGCCGGAATCGCAGAACCTGCGCGAGATCGATTCATCCGCGCGGCATATTCGTTGCTCGACCTCATAAGCTTCTTGACCTCAGGCGAAGATGAATGCCGGGCGTGGTCGATCAAGCGAGGAACCAGCGCTCACAAAGCAGCGGGGGTGATTCACTCGGACATCGAGCGCGGCTTCATAAAAGCTGAAGTTATTCGATTCGACGACCTCGCGGAGTTCGGCAGCGAAGCGCGTTGCCGCGAGCACGGCAAACTCAGGGTGGAAGGCAAAGACTACGTCGTGCAGGACGGCGATGTGGTTCACTTCAGGTTTAATGTCTAAGAGAAGTCCGTTGTCCGTGGTCCGTAGTCCGTTGTCCTTTGACGGCAGGCATCCGCGCGAAGGCGCGTCCTCCAACGACGTCTACGACCCCGCATCGAACGACGGACAACGGACTATTGACGACGGACTACGGACTACGGACCACGGACTACGGACTACTGACCTCCGAGTCGTCCTTTTCGACATCGACGGCACGTTGATCAAGACCGTTCGCCGTGGAGAGTATCGTGGGCTGATACACTCGATGCTTCTAGATGTGTTCGGAACGTGCGGGCGAATCAGTCAGGTCGATTTCGCGGGCAAGACCGATCTGGCAATCTATCGAGAAGCGCTCGAGTGCGAGGGCGTCACTCCCGCGCGGATTCGTGAGCGGCTGCCGCTGGTCGAAGCGGCCACGGTTGAGATCTTGAATCACCTCGCTTCGACCGGAGAAGTGTTTCGACTATGCCCTGGCGTGAGAGAACTGCTTGACGCGCTTGAGGCCGATTCACGATTCCTGTCGAGCTTACTCACCGGGAACGTCGAGAAGCTCGCAGAAGCCAAGCTGCGAGTCGCCGGAATCTGGCAGTACTTCAAAGGGCGCGGCGCGTTCGGCAGCGACGACGAGCAACGCGACCACCTTCCCGCGATCGCCGCTGAAAGAATCAACGCTCATCTAGGGCACGCCCTCACGCCCGATAAGTTCATCATCGTCGGCGACACGCCTCGCGACATTTCCTGCGCTCGTCACTTCGGCGCGCGGGTGGTCGCCGTAGCTTCAGGGGCACACACGGTTGAGCATTTGAAGCAGTATTCGCCTGACGCTCTGCTGGCTGATTTGAGCGACACGGACGAGGTGATGAGATTGCTCGCTGTCATTTGAGATTCTTGTTTCTGTCTGTATTCGAGTAGTGATAGAATCGCGCCAGCAATCAATCGAGGCGGCACCAACGGTTAGATCGTCACGGACTGCATTCCGTGGACTCGCAAACTGGTTAACGGTGCGCGTTGTGTCCATCTTGTAGATCGGGCAACGGTACTTGGCGCAACAGCATCACGCGCCTGGAGGCTTCGTGAAAATGCGCTTTTCACGTGCCATAACGGTAGTGCTATTGCTGGTCGCATCAGCTCTGGCACAACAGCAAACGCCTGCTGCCAGTCAGCAAACAAAAGATAATCAAAATGCACCGGCGAAAGAGAAGCAGAGCGCGAAGGATAAGAAGGAGTCTTCTGCCAGGGACAAAGAAGACGTCGTGCGAATCTCGGTCACGCTCGTGCAGATTGATGCAGTGGTAACGGACGAGAAAGGGCGGTTCGTGACAGACCTCGAGCGGGGAGATTTCGAGGTATTCGAAGACGACCGCCGGCAGCACCTCACGAATTTTTCCTACATCAGCACTGAGCCCACGCCGCGAGAAGCGCCCTCAACACCTTCCACGCGTTCCGGCAGGAACCTACCGCTAGTGCCGCCCGTTCGGTTGCGCCCCGACCAGGTTCGCCGCACCATTGCTCTTGTCGTTGACGATCTTTCAATGTCGTTTGAAAGCGTCCACTTTGTCAGGGAATCGTTGAAAAAGTTCGTGGACGAGCAGATGCAGCCGGGCGATCTTGTTGCGATCATTCGCACGGGCGCGGGCATAGGCGCGTTGCAGCAGTTCACAACCGACAAGCGGTTGCTTTACGCAGCCATCGAGCGGGTGCGCTGGAATATGATGGGGCGCGGCCACGTCGGGGCATTCCGGCGGATTGGGGGCGGGGCGCCCGCCGATGGAGGTTTGGGCGCGGAAGAGTTCCAGCGATTCAAAGACGAAACCGAAAGGGCTCGCGAAGACGCCTTTTCGGTCGGCACGCTGGGCGCGCTCAACTTCATAGTGCGCGGGCTGAAAGATTTGCCAGGCCGGAAGTCGGTCATCCTGCTTTCTGACGGTTTCGAGCTTTTCAGGGCCCGCGAGCAGAACTACAAAGTCCTTGATGCGGTGCGCCGCCTGGTTGATTTGGCCAATCGCGCGTCGGTGATTGTCTACACCATAGACGCTCGGGGGCTTCAAACGCTCGGACTGACCGCTGCCGATAGCACTGCCTCTATGAGCAGCCAGGAAGTCCGACGGCAGGTGGATAATCGCAGCGATCACTTATTCAACTCGCAGGGAGGTCTGGGCTATCTGGCCTATCAGACCGGCGGATTCTTCGTTCGCAACACGAACGACATAGCTGGCGGCATCAACCGCGTGCTCGACGACCAAAAAGGTTACTACCTGCTCGGCTACATACCAGAGCAATCAACCTTCAAAGTTGTGCAGGGACGACGAAAGTTTCACAAGATAAGCGTTAAGGTGAAGAGGGCCGGCCTTCGCGTCCGTTCGCGCACCGGCTTTTATGGCGTTCCGGATGAAGAGACACGCCCCGCCGAGACGCCTGCCCAACAGATAGTGACCGCGCTCACCTCGCCATTCACTTCGGGCGACATTCATTTGAAACTCACATCGCTGTTTGGACACGACCCAAAAATCGGCTCTTTCATGCGCTCGATTATGCACATAGACGCCCGCGACATTTCATTCAGCGAAGAGCAGGACGGCTGGCGCAAGGGCGAGGTTAATATTGTTGCCTTCACCTTTGGTGATAACGGCCAGGTCGTTGACAGCGAGGGCCGCACTTACAACCTGAGCGTTCGCAGCGATGGCCTTCAGAAATTGATGGATCAGGGATTCGTCTATACGCTCAATGTCCCGATCAAAAAGCCCGGAGGATATCAGTTGCGAGTGGCCGTTCGCGACGCGCGCACTGAGCGTGTCGGCTCTGCCAACCAGTTCATAGAAGTGCCCGATATAGGAAAGAATCGGCTCACGCTCTCGGGTCTCGTAATTTCAGGCTATGATCTGTCGAAGGCCAGGAAGACTGCGGCAACGGAGACCGCTGACCAGGCAGCTCAGCAGGCCGCGAGTGTCAGAGAAGGAGCTGGTGAAGACGTTGAACCAATGACTAGCCCGGCGGTGCGAATGCTACGGCGCGGGATAGATGTGGACTACGGGTTTCTGATTTACAACGCGCAGCTAGACCCAAAGACAAAGCAGCCCCAACTCGAAACACAGGTGCTGCTGCTTAAGGACGGCAAGCAGGTGTTTGCAGGCAAAGTGAACCCGTTCAACGCTGGCGAGCAGCCTGACTTGAAGCACATTCCTGCGACCGGTCGATTGCGCTTGGGGTCGGACCTGGCGCCTGGTGAATACGTGCTGCAAGTCGTAGTCATTGACAAGCTCGCAAAAGAGAAATACCGCTTGGCGACGCAGTGGATGGATTTCGAGCTTGTGAAGTAGCATAGACTTTAGTCTGTCGGGTAACTTCGCTACAAGAGCAATCACCGGACACAGACTGAAGTCTGCGCTACTCATCTCTGATTGGTGACGATCAGCCAGGAGCCGCAGTCGCAACGGTATATGCCAAGTTCCGGCGCGAGTCTCAAGTGGGTGCACGCCGGGCAATGAAACGAGTAGACGTATCGGCCGTGTTCATCATTCCAGAAATGGTCTTCTACAAGCACCTCCACTCCGATCTGTCGTTTTGGCATGCCCGCATTATAAATGATTGGGGACGAGGCGAGGCAAAGGAAAAGCTCACCCAAATAACCACAAAGGCACAAAGACACAAAGGAAGAAGGCGAGCTGGATGGGAACAAAAACACCCGAAATCGGGAATCAGTCACGGTCTCTTGTTTCTTTGTGTCTTGGTGCCTTTGTGGTTGAGTCCCCGGTTTCATTTGTCCGACTAATACTCCCTCCACAGCCACTTGCTATCAATCAGTTTTGCTTTGCTTTCCTTTGTGGGAAAATGGTTCGCCAGTTTCAAGCATCTCTTTTGGGGAGGATGTGATTCGATGAAAACCGCTGCGACGACCAATCGAGCTATGCGGTGCGGCCCGGTGTCCGCAGCCGCCCTTCTTATTCTGAGCAGTTTTGCCTGCGCGCAGTCGTCGCCTAAGACTTCCGCGCAGCAGTCATCGCTCGGCGCACTTCGCCACTACGACATAAAGGTCTCGGACCTCCCGGCTCCGGAAGTGCTGACTGGGCCCCGCAACCTGTCTCGCGTCATTCCGAGGCCGGAGGGCGCGCAGTTGACTCTGCCGCCGGGCTTTCAGATCGACGTTTTTGCCGAAGGCGATTTGCAGCAGCCGCGGTCGATGGCGCTTGCTTCAAACGGTGATGTGTTCGTCAGTGAACCGCAAGCCAACCGCGTATCGATCCTGCGTGATTCGAACGGCGACGGCCGGGTCGATGAGCGGTTCGTGTTCGCTACGGGTCTCACACGGCCGTACGGAATGGCATTCTGGCGCGACTATCTTTATGTCGGCAATACCAACGGCATCGTGCGGTTCAAGTATAAGCCCGGGCAGACCCAGGCCGCAGGCGAGCCGGAGAAGATTGCTGAGCTTCCAGGGGGGCTCGGACACTGGACTCGCAACGTGATCTTCAACCAGGCGGGCACGAAGATGTACGTGGCGGTCGGCTCCGCTTCGAACGTGAACGCCGGGGAAGAACCGATCCGCGCGGCGATCTCCGAATACAATCCCGATGGCACGGGTCATCGCATCTACGCGAGCGGCACTCGAAATCCTGTCGGGCTCGCGTTCAATCCGACGACTAAACAGCTCTGGGCGGCTGTCGAGGAGCGCGATCTAATCGGCGATGACCTGGTCCCGGAATACGTCACGGCCATCAAGGAAGGCGCGTTCTATGGGTGGCCTTACGGATATATCGGTCAACACGAGGACCCGCGTCGCAAAGAGCGGCCTGACCTCGTAGCGAAGGCGGTTGTCCCCGACGTTTTGATTCAAGCGCATTCAGCCGTGTTAGGCATGCTCTTCTATGAAGGCAAGATGTTCCCCGGGGAATATCGCGGCGACGCGTTCGTTGCGCTGCACGGCTCGTGGAATCGCACGAACCGCACTGGCTACAAGATCATTAGGATAAGGCTCAAAGGTGGAAAGGCGGTGGGCGGCTACGATGATTTCCTAACGGGCTGGATGCTAGGCGAGGACAAGCCGGAAGTTTGGGGCCGGCCAGTCAGCTTGCTGGTGTTGAAGGATGGCTCGATGCTGGTCACGGATGATGGAGCGAACAAGATCTGGCGCGTGACCTATTCGAAGCCGGCGAAATAGACCGCGGATGAACGGATATTCACGGATCTGATCCGTGGTGATCCGTTCAATCAGTGTTTCATCCGAGGTCCATCCGACAATTCTCTAACCCAAAGGTTCGCAATGCGTCAAAGCAACATAGCCTTCCTGCTCTCACTGGTCCTGGCCGTCGGCGCTCTTGGCCAAAACAAAACGAAAGCCCGCGATGCAGCCGAATGGCCTGCCTATGGCCGTGATCCAGGAGGCTCACGATATTCGCCGCTGAAGCAAATCGATCGCGATACAGTCAAGACTCTGAAAGTGGCCTGGGCTTTTCGGACCGGAGCTGCCGGCGTCAAGGGCAGGTCGGTATCCGATGCTGCGTTTGAAGCGACACCGATAGTCGTCGACGGCAGCCTCTATCTCAGCACTCCATTCAATCGCGTTATCGCGCTAGATCCCGAGAAGGGAACTGAGCGGTGGAGCTACGATCCAAAGGTTGATCTAACGAAAGACTACTCGGAAGTCACTTCGCGTGGTGTTTCGACCTGGGCCGATCGAAAGACCGGCAAGCGCCGAATCTACGTCGCCACAATCGACGCCCGATTGATAGCGCTTGATGCGGCGACGGGCGCGCCCTGCTCGGACTTCGGGCAAGACGGACAAATTGATCTGACCCGCGACGTGAGGCTGGTCGATCGAGGTGATTATCAGGTGACTTCGCCACCCGCCGTCATCGGCGATCTGATCATCGTAGGCTCAGCGATCGGTGACAATCGCCTCGCCAAAATGGAGCGCGGAATCGTGCGTGCTTATGACGCCCGCACGGGAAAGCTTGCGTGGAGCTGGGACCCGATACCCCAGCAAGCTGACGACCCAGCGCATAAAACCTGGCAGGGCGACAGCGCTTCTCAGACAGGTGCGGCGAATGCATGGTCCATCATCTCCGTTGACCCAGCGCGCAATCTGGTCTTCGTTCCTACCGGTAGCCCGAGCCCGGACTTCTACGGCGGCGAGCGCAAAGGCAACAACGAGTACGCCAACTCAGTAGTCGCGTTGCGCGCATCGACCGGCAGAGTCATTTGGCATTTTCAGGTCGTTCATCACGACTTGTGGGACTACGACGTGGCCTCGCAGCCGATGCTTATCACAGTGAAGCGCGGCGGTCGCAGCATTCCCGCCGTCGCAGTCGGCACAAAGATCGGCCATCTCTTCGTGCTTCATCGCGAGACGGGCAAGCCGTTGTTCCCAGTTGAAGAGCGAACCGTCCCTCGGAGCACCGTGCCCGGCGAAGAGGCTTCGACAACTCAGCCTTTCCCGAAGCTTCCGAAGGCGCTCGTTCCTCAGAAGCTCACCGAAGAGGACGCCTTTGGCCTCACACCCGCTGATCGCGACGCGTGCCGCAAGCTCATCGGCGGCGCTCGCTCGGAAGGCTTATTCACTCCGCCGAGTCTCGAAGGCACGATCGTCTTTCCCGGCAACGCCGGCGGGATGAACTGGAGCGGAATGTCCTATGATCCGACCCGCGGGCTGTTGATTACAAACACGAATCGAATAGCCACGCTGGTCAAGCTCATCCCGCGCGAAGAGTACAACAGTTTGCGGGCATCGGGAGAAGGGAACCGCTTCAAGGGCGAGTTTGCCCGCCAAACGGGCACGCCTTATGCGATGTATCGCGAGCACCTTCGCGGCCCGAGCGGCGTGCCGTGCAATCCGCCGCCGTGGGGCGCGCTGACTGCGGTCGATCTCGGGACGGGCGCAGTGCGATGGGAAGTCCCGCTCGGAACGATTGCTCAACTCGGCTTTTTCCCGGAGTCCAAGAATTGGGGTTCGATCAACCTCGGCGGTTCGATGGTGACTGCTGGAGGATTGGTGTTCATCGCCGCCGCGATGGATACTTACCTGCGCGCGTTCGATGTTGAAACCGGAAAAGAGATTTGGAAGGCGGAACTGCCCGCGAGCGCCCAGGCGACACCGATGACTTATCAAATTGGCGGCAAGCAGTATCTGGTGATCTGCGCGGGCGGGCACGGAAAGCTGGGAACGAAGATGGGCGACCACGTCGTGGCATTTGCGCTTCCCTAGCAGGGCTGCTGAAAAAGGGCGCTCGCCACTAAGCCACAAAGACACGAAGCTGCACCAAGTCAGTGAATGCAGTATGTTGTGGGCTTTGTGCTCCTTTGTGCCCTCGTGCCTTAGTGGCGATAGGTTAGTTTTTCAGCAGCCTGCTAGACTGTAGGAGCCGGCTGCGCCCCGTACAAGACTCAGTTATTTTTTGAGAGGCCAGGTGTGATCTGAATGAAGACAGTGAAATCCGCACTCGTTCTCGTCGTTCTTTCTTTTACTGTTCAAGCGTACGCGGCGCCTCAGGCCAGCAAAAAGGTCGGAGGCGTCGTAACCGATCAGGCCGGGGCTCCAATCTCCGGGGCTGAGGTCACGTTCGCCGACAAAGCAGCGACGGTCACTCGAACGACAGACGCCGAAGGGCGATTTGCCTTCGAGGCTCAGGGCGATGCGGCGATGCTGACTATTCGGGCGCGCGGGTTCGAAACCGCCAGTCGCGTTTGGAACGTTGCCGACCAGGACTCGGCTCGTCTTCGGATTACGCTCGACGCGGAACGGCTATCCGAACAGATGACGGTAACGGCCTCGCGCACGGAAACTCGAGTGAGCGACACCGCCGCCAGCGTCGCCGTCTTATCGACTGAGGACCTCTCAACCACCGCTGCATTGACGATCGACGATGCGTTGCGACAGATTCCCGGCTTCTCGCTGTTCCGCCGCTCGGGCAGCCGCACGGCGAATCCTACTTCGCAGGGCGTGTCGCTTCGTGGTGTAGGTGCAAGCGGCGCCAGTCGCGCGGTCGTGCTCGCCGATGGCATTCCTATCAACGATCCGTTCGGCGGATGGGTCTACTGGGGCCGAGTTCCCCGCGAAGCGATCAATCGCATCGAAGTCATTCAAGGCGGCGCGTCGAGTCTTTACGGCACGGATGCGCTCGGCGGGGTGATCAACTTGATCAGCCGCGATGCGCGCGAAGCGGCGTTTTCATTTGAAGCTTCGTATGGCAATCAAAAGACTCCGGATGTGTCGCTCTTCGCCGGCGGCGGATTGTTTCAATGGGCGGCAAACCTCTCTGCTGAAGTCTTTCACACCGACGGATACGTGCTCGTCGACGAGGCGCAACGTGGCTCAGTCGATACTAAGGCCGGAGCTGAGCACAAGACCCTCGAGATCACGCTGGAACGGTTGGTTTCCGATAGAGGCAGAATCTTTCTGCGCGGCTCGATCTTCGATGAATCACGAAAGAACGGCACGCCGCTACAAACGAACAACACTTATATCCGGCAACTTGCAGTAGGGAGCGACCTTCAATCCGTGCGCGCGGGCTCGTTGTCCGCCCGGGTCTTCGCCCTCACACAGATATACAATCAAGACTTCACGTCGATCGCCGCGGGTCGCAACAGCGAGACTTTCACGCGAAGTCAACGAGTGCCCGCTCAACAGGTCGGCTTCGTCAGTCAGTGGTCGCGCGCGGCGGGATCTCGTCAGATTCTTGTTGCCGGCGTTGATGCGCGCGAAGTGCGCGGCGCGAGCGATGAGCTTGTGTTCATAGCCGGCATCATAACCTCGACGGTAGGAGCGGGCGGGCGCGAGCGAACGCTCGGCGTCTTTGGACAGGACATCATTCGGATTACTCCGCGATGGCTACTGACCCTGGCCGTGCGAGGTGATCGCTGGCGCAATTACGACGCGTTGCTGTCGTCGCGTCCGCTTCCAGCTCAGACTCCGGTGACGGTTACTCGATTTGTGGATCGCATCGAGACTGCCTTCAGCCCGCGAGTGTCGCTGCTTCACAAGGTGACCGATAATGTTTCGTTGACTCTGTCCGGGTATCGGGCGTTTCGGGCCCCGACGCTTAACGAGTTGTATCGTTCATTCCGAGTCGGCAACGTCTTAACGCTCGCAAACGACAAGCTTCGAGCCGAGCGGTTAACAGGCGGCGAGGCAGGAGCGAGCGTAGCGGCGTTCGACAGGAAGCTCAACCTCCGTGGGACATTCTTTTGGAGTGAACTGACACGGCCGATTGCCAATGTCACGCTGAGCGTCACGCCCGACTTGATCACTCGCCAGCGGCAGAACCTTGGCCGCACTCGTTCGCGGGGCGTGGAAATGGAAGCCGAGGCTCGCATCACTAACACGTTTGCGCTCTCGGGCGGTTATCAGTTTGTCGATGCGACCGTGTTGAAGTTTCCGGCGAACACTTTGCTTGAAGGCTTGCTCATTCCGCAGGTGCCCCGCCATCTTCTCACGTTTCAGGCGCGCTACTCTGACCCGCGCCGGGTGACAGTCGCCTTTCAAGGGCGGGCGGGGGGTTCACAGTTTGACGACGATCAGAACCAATTTCGGCTCGACCGCTATTTCACCCTTGATGCATTTGCATCGCGGTCTCTAGGCAGCGGCGTCGAGGTGTTTGGCGCTCTTGAGAACCTGTTCAATCAACGTTACGACATCGGCCGCACGCCGATCAGGACGCTGGGCCCACCGCTGCTCGCGCGCATCGGCATCAGGTTTCACCTGGGTTCCCGTTGAAGCTGAGCCAGAAAACAATAGCGCGCTCGTAACCGGATCCCTTCCCCGTGCGTTAATAGTTATTCCCGTTCGTGTGTCGGGCGGGCCAAGATAAGTGATGCGCGGCTCCGGTCACGAATCACGCATCACGCTGAGTTGCTAACAATCGCGCATCCTCAGAACCCGTGCAAATAATGTCTCGAATGGATGAAACCGCTGGCAACCTTGATCTTGCGACTATCGAGCCATTCTTGCAAACGCCTTTAGATGCGACGGATGAATCGCTTGTCGAAGCGGCACTCGGTGGTGATGAGTCGGCGTTCGAGCAGATCTTCGAGCGTCATCGACGCCGGGTCGCGCGAATGGTTGGGCGCTTCTTCAACCGACCGGAAAGGGTGGAAGAGCTACTGCAAGATGTATTTGCAAAAGTCTATTTTGCGCTTGGCGACTACTCATCGGATCGCGGGCCAGCGTTCGGCGCCTGGCTTTCGCGCGTGGCGATCAATTGCTGCTATGACGAACTGCGACGAACGCGCCGCCGCCCGGAAGGTTCGCTCAGCGAGATCACTAATGACGAAGTTCTCTGGTTGAACGCGCGACTGGGGACGGGATCGACAGACCGTGACGCTGAATCGGCAGTCATCTCGCGTGACCTCGCAAATAAGCTGCTTGCGCGTTTGAGTGTGGACGATCGGCTGGTGCTTACATTGCTTGACGCGGAAGAATTGACTGTCGCCGAGATCGCAGTGCTTATGGGATGGAAAGTCTCCAAGGTGAAGGTTAGGGCCCACCGCGCGAGGCAGTCACTGCGCCGTGTGCTCGGGGAGTTTGTGTGAGGGCTATGAAGAATCAAGCATCTGATGAACAACTCGACCGATTGACTAAGATGGTCGCGCGGGCCGGGGGGCTAAGCGAGGACGCGGCTGAGAGGATAGGCTCGGCGCCGTTTCTTCACGCTGGCCTTCGAGCTCGAATTGAATCTGAGCGCAACATCCGGGTGCCGCAGGGAAGTGGCTGGTTGGCGACCCTGTTGGTTGCGTCGCGGGCGATCGCGGTTTTGTTGCTGGTGACGGTTGCGGCTACGCTGGCGTTCTGGTTCTCAAGAGCGGACACGCCGGTCCTCATTTCCGCCACGAACCCACCCGTTGACATCAGCCGCGTCATTACCGGGGGAACCTGTGCGCTATCGACGACCGACGAATGCGCCATCTCAACAGAAGAAGTGTTGGCGACCCTGTTTGCCGAAGAGGGAGGGAAGGAACCAAAATGAATTCTCAAAGACAAGCCCGGGTGAAAATATGGAGCGCGTTTCTGGTAGTGTTTGCTCTTGGCGGCGTAACCGGGGCCTCGCTCGACGGGATATACCGATCGCGAAACAACACAACTCAGGGTAATCAGGTAGCGGCGGTGTCGATCCGCGATACCGATGCTTACTTTGAAACGCTAAAGCGCGAGCTGGAATTGAACGATGAGCAGGCATCCTCAATGCGCGCGATACTTGACCGGACGCGCGACGACTACAAGGCAGTCTGCGCCGATGTGCGCCCACGCTACGACGTTGTGCGTGAGAGAGCGCGCGGCCAGATGCGGGCTTTGTTGGCCGCTGATCAGCAACAACGGTTTGACACGATAGTCACGCAGGAGGACTGCCGGTGCCCCGAACCAAAGAAATAGACGCGGAGAAAGCCAATGAAAGAGGTTCGTAGCACCACCTTCAGGCGGAAGTTTGTAAATGCTTTACGACGAACCCAATTTACAAACTTCCGCCTGAAGGCGGTACTACGAACTCGTCATTGGTCAGGGCGACTTCTATGATCGACGGACATCGCACTCGTTTAGTGAAGCTGGCTCTGCTTGCCGCCGCTTTCTGCGCTCTTACGATGAGCAGCCGCGCAAAGGTTGGCGCCGTCCCGGGGGGCGGGGCAATTCTGTTTGCACAGGCATCCGCCGCTGAACAGAAAACGGCCGAACAGGTCTACAAGAATATTCAGGTGCTGAATGGGTTGCCCGCGTCGGAGCTGGACGGCGTAATGTATTTCATGTCGGCTTCGCTTGGAGTCGCCTGCAATCATTGCCATACGAACCAATGGGACAGTGACGCCAAGTCGGCGAAACTTGGCACGCGCCGGATGATTTTGATGACGCGCAACCTCAACAAAGAGAACTTCAGCGGTAACCCTGCGGTTACCTGTTACACCTGCCATCGCGGTCAGCCGCACTCCGTGCCTCTGCCGCCGGCTGATCTGGCTACTTCGCAGCCCCCCGAAGCCGAAGTCTCCTCGCCGAAGCCGCCGACTCTGCTATCCAGCGACGAGATAATTGCCCGCTACATCCGAGCGATAGGAGGGGACGCTGTTATCGAGAAGATGAAAACGCGATTTCTTCGCGGGACTGAAACGATCACTGATCGAACGACTGCGCCGGTGACAATGCCGATCGAGATCTATCAGACGTCAGAGAACAAACTGTTGATCATTAGGAGTGCTTCCGTTGGATCGAGCTTAGAAGGGTTCAATGGCGGACGGGGCTGGACCAGGGACCTGCGTGGTCTGCGCGAGATGGAAGCCAAAGAGTTAGCTGGAGTGCGCCGGAGCGCGGATTTCTTCCGCTATCTGAAAATCAGAGAGACCTATCCGCAAATGAGAGTTCTGGGGAAAGAGAAAGTGGGCGGGCGCGAAGCCTACGTCGTCGGCGCAACGTCACGCGATGACAGCCGCGAGAAACTCTATTTCGATGCGAACACCGGATTGCTCATTCGTAAGCAGGTGACGTTCAAAACAGCGTTCGGTGGAATTCCGGAAGTCACCGGCTTCGATGATTACCGAGACGTGGGCGGGGTAAAGCTGCCGTTCACGATAACATGGTCGCGCGCGCCTTTTGGGTCAATTCAAAAGTTCACAGAGATCAGGCTTAACGTGATTGTAGACGATGCCAGGTTTGAACCAGGAGCAAGGTAGGCAGATTATGATCTGTAGCCATTTATTCAATCGTTACTGCGGCTCACTTGCAAGCAGATCATAACCAGCAGCCGAATCTTCTGGTGTTGTAGATGCTAAATCCTGTCTATCAATTGCTGTATCGGCTAATCTCAGGATTGCAGAACTACCTGCCGGACCCTTCAGCGATTGACCAACAAAAGTCATCACGCGATTAATGCGCTCGGTTTCATCCCGGCCCTTATTGATTGGGTGATCTGCCACTCCTCCTCCAGTTCTTGTGAAAGTGAGATCATTTCGATATATGCCGGCTTGATTGAGGTTTGTCTTGTCAAACACATATCCTTTACTCATCTCGACGCTGAATCGCTTTGCAAGGATTTCGGCAGCCGCGCCAAATGGCCGGTGATCAGCAATGAGTAGCAATGATCCGCCTTCCTTAACCCAGTCGCGGACCGCATCACATTCTTCCTCACTAAAATGCAGGTTTGGCTCCCCCCTGGGACCAACCCAGTGACCATTCAGGGCTCTTTATGCTTTCGGCTCCCAATGCATTCGCGATGACTAAAATGCGGTAGCCTTCCAGCAGTTTTCTCGAAAACTTGTCTTTGTTGGATGTCACCTCGTAGCCGTCGCTAGAGATAAGCTCTGCGAGTGGCTTGTATCGACCATCGGCAGTGTGGAAATTAGTGTGGGCCTCATCGAAGAGAATTCTCGGATGCTTTTTTTGTATACGCAGGACGGGCGACCTTTGTGTCAAAGTCAGGGTCAGCAACCTGCTGCCCGAATGTCTTGCAGGGTATAAGCAAAAGTATGGACAGTAATGCAATCCCGATTGAATCGGATACAAATACTCGTTTCATAGTAATAACTCCTTTCAAAGATACCAGTGACTCTGTGGCCTAACGGCGGAGCTAAGCCGCCGCGAGCGCGCAGCACACAACCTGATTCGTAAAGACGACGATGAGAGCCCCGCTAGCGAGCGGTCGGCTTGAGCGACTTGTTAGGCAGCATCGCCGCCAGACGAATGGTCTTATCGTCCCCTTCTAGTTTAGTAGTCCCGACAGCCAATGCATGATGTTGAGAGCAAATTGCCGGGCATCAATCCCAGGGTTGTGCCTACCCCAACGGTCTATGTTTGTTCCAGGCCGCCCGGTGGCTTGACCGGAGATTACAGCCGCCTCGCCTATGACGACCACGCGCCCTCTGCCGAACTTATAGTCCCGGATTGTCGGTGGTCGGGGCTGCCCTGCCCACGCCTAACGCCCGGCTTCAGCGTCGCGAGGTGCATCCTTCCACATATCTTGAAGAGCGTGCCACGCTTTAGCCTCCGCAGTCCGGCCGAAACGCCAATAGTCGACCTCGTGCTTGACGCCTACAGTATTAAGGCTCTCTGCGGCGCACGCTTGACGGCTGGATTGGTGCCCATCACATGGGTCCACAGCGCCTGCGTCACTGGCGTCGTGCCAATAAAGAATCCACCAATGTGGATCGCCTTCTGTCGAGGTTCTCGACCGAATAGACAGGTCTCGACGCCGGAGCCTGGCACCCAGACCACACTGAACTCATGGTTCTGGCCGTCGACGTCCCAGCGGTAACTGTTCACGGTCTTCACATCCGGCATTGAGGCACCCATGACGTGCGGTTCCAGCGAGCCTAACGTTCGCGTGACCGAGCGCGCGTGTAACACTCAAGGTTCATGTCAAAACTGGCTCGCGCGCTTCGGTCCACGCGGGAGTTAGGCGCTTCCTTTATGAGCTTGGGAGACATCTGCATTAGTTGCGTGCTTTCTTTCCGCTATAGAACTTCGGGCTTTCGCGATGTACTTATCGGGTAGCGGGGCCCTGGCACTCTCCTTTAGAGTCGCCATTTTTTCTGTAAGGTCTTTCAATTCGTCTGACTTTGAGTCGTCTGGCGTTGGGGATAACTCGGCTGACGCAGCCCGTGCTGCTATCGCGTCATAGGCCGCACCGAGCCGCAGGCACTCGTTCTGGTACTCCTCGCACTTGAGGCTTTTATGAACTGCCGACAAAACTGCCGCCAACCCGGCCAGTCCTGCTGCCAAGGCCTTGGCTACGTCCGCATTCATTCCTGCCCCGCCTGCTGCAAAGATCGCCGCAGCAGCAGCGCAGACGGACGGCAAAACTACGAACGCCAGATTTGCCCACCAAAGCCGTCCAACGAGGCGGAGACGATAAGCTTCAGCAAGTAAGGTCGCTTCCCGCTCTATCTCAACGAATCGATGTGTACGGGCATCTGGGTAGTCTGGTTTGTCTCGCATCGTGTGTTGGGGTTGATATTTTGCTTTAGAGCATATGCGAATTAGCGCCTAACGTCAGCGTCACCGGGCCGCGCGTTGATACGAGGGCAATGGAATCAACAGGAGCGCATCATAAGAAATGAACTCGCGCGGCTCCGGTGCACGCAGAGTTAGGCTTCTGCGCTAGGCTTCGGGAATTCCTCTCTTTCGCGTCGCTGGCCGAGCGCCAGAAGAACTTCCAAACCTATTCTTCGAGTCATATTCTTCAATAAACTCCTTGAGCCTTCTCCGGCTCTTTAGGTTTACGATGGCGCTGTTCCTAATTGCATGGTCAATTGAACTAGTGAGCCGTACCTCGGCTTCTGCCCAGGCTTTGATATCGTCCTGTTTGGGAGCTTCAAAATCAAAGCCAACGTCAGGCATTCGTTCACCGCATTGTGGGCAGTGAACAATCCTCCCATGCTCATCAGTTTCTAATCTCCGCTTTGGCACTTCTCGAGTGTTGGTTTTCTTGAAGGCCTTGCGGCACCGAAAGCAGGCGTAATGCTGTTTGTATATTTTCTCTCGGCTCATACAAATACTCGACCGCGCTGTTCTGCGGCCTAACGTCAAAGGTCACCGGCGCCAGAGGCGTCCGGTGCACCGTCTTGTTGGGGATCGATTGCTATCACCGAGGATTTAGATCCAACCAATACATCTTTGAGATATGCCGTTAAGTTTGGCCCTTCAAGTGAAGACTCCTTGATGTGGTTCAGCAAACAGTAATATAGGAACCCTAAGTGTTTGCCTTCACGGGTCGCATCTTTTCCCTCAATTCGAGCAGCCGGCACAATCTTCCACCCCACTCCAGGAGGAGCGGTATTGCTGTATTTGTAAATCTGGAATCTGTCGCCTTCAATTGCCGCTTTCACTACTACGCAGCCATTTAGGAATACAGCAACATCTGGGAGAAGGCTGTCGTCAGTAGCTGAATAAATCTCCGAGATTTCCTCCGTAGATGCGTCACCAGAATCTATGAACAGCATAAACGTGAATATCTGATTTAAATAGGGCTGTGACGAGCCAAGTAGAATATGATGCAGCAGTGAGTCTCCCTTGACCCCATCTTTCACGGTATTGTCAATCAATGCGTGTTCTAGGTCATCATTGATCTTCTTCTTTTTCGACGCGAAATTCTGGATGTATTTAGAGGCTTTGTAGTAGCCAGACTTAATTTCACCGTATGCAAATACGCTGTCAATGGGGGTGTATTCTGTCCCGTCAGCGGCGGTGAACAACGTGGGGATATGACGGCGATCCCGCAGAATACAATCCAGCTCGGGGCTAATAGCACTGCCGGGGTCAATCATATGCCCATGTCCAACAGACACGGTATCGGGAAGCATTCTTTGCATCCACGCACGAACAGCTATCTCGACCTCATTGCCTGCAGCGCGGATGTCTGAGGCATGGATTTCAACACATTTCCTGCGCGCCTCAATCAACGCAGAGGCCTCATTGTTGAAAAACTTGGCGATGTTCAGATGTGCCATGTAGATCCCCAACGCTCCGGCTAAGCTGCCGCGCGCGAACGTGGTCTTCAAGCCGCCGCCGACCTCCCGCGCGCCGTCAGCTTGAGCCGGTTGTTAGGCGGCCTCGCGGGCACCGGGTGAGGGACCTTCATCCAGTAAACTCTTCTCGGAACTCCTTGTAGCAGCGCCGTTCACCGCGCTGCGCCCAGCAATCGCGTGCGCCCACGGTAACTTCAGGCCGCGATTCAAGCCGACTTGGTCAGGTCCTGCTCAAACAGACGAATCGACCCTTCTAGCACACGCTTCAGCCGGGCGAACGAATCACAGACTTCCTGCTGGGCCTCCGCTAGCAGTCGGAACGTCTCGAGATGCGTGCTGGCATATGCCGATCGAAACGACTCCAGCTCAAACTGACGAGACTTAGTAGCCGCTAGAATGATGGCACACTGCCGCTTCTGAAAGAGAAGGATGCCTGCCTTCTCCTCGGGAGTCCAGGTCTTGCTCCGGATTCCCTCTGCGGTGTACTGATCCAGCTTGAACGAATCTGCAGTGTCCCACACTGCTTTCTTGGGCAGCGATAGGTACCCCTCTCGTCGCAGGCTGCAGGCGAAGGCGGAATCGATCGCTGACGCGACAGCTCTGTCTCGAATGCGTATCAGCGCACCGAATGCGGAGTGGAAGTCGACCGGCGGCTCAAGGTGGTGGGCCCGGAATGCCTTGGCGACTCGGCGATGGACCGCTTGTTTGACCGCCACTTCCTGATCATGCAGGGTTCGCTTGTCGTGGTCTTCCAGAAACGTCCAGCTCATCCACCGGACATCGGCCGGATGTATGACAAGCACGTCATCAGTCACGTCCATCAGAAGCTTAGAGCTGACAAAGGTCCCCGGGTGCGTCTTCGCGGGATCCGCGGCGATTAAGGCAAGTCCGGCCTCACGGTAGGCCTGGGCTACCAGCTGTGAACAGAATACCCTCGATTGCGTCTCTGATCGCAGCTTCTTTGAGAGTGCGGTGAGCGCTCCCACAAGCCAGTACCCGTGGGACAGGTAGTTCTCGGCCTTGAGACCAGCCAGCCTGGAAATCACCCCGGCGTTTGGAACGTCGGCACGCAGTCGAAGAAGGCAAGCGTGCCTTCGCTCACGGACGGCCATGCGCCCAATAGCGAACCGACGAACCCCGAGGCCGATGGCCTCAATGAAGAGTCCAGGCTCTGTGCAGATAGCAGCATGGGAATAGTCGGCCTTGGTCTGTCTGCGGATTACCGCACTCTTCGGCGACTTTGGGGCCGTGGACAGTAGGATGTCTCCAGTCAAGATCTTCGCGGAATCAAAGATGTAGATATGTTCCGGCGGTGACTCCACCCTCATGTTACCCTCCGCTCTATTTGGAGAGGCCGTCTCATCCTCACGGCCCGCCTAACTATGTATATCCGGTTTCGGAATAAAATTCCGACTCAGTTTGCTTCCGAATAAAAGCCGATGCTCCGATCGCGGTAAACCTTACCATCTCACGCATATTGCTGCAAAGTGGCGCGTTTCTGGGGTTTTATTCGGAATCCGAATAAAACCCCGGACCCATCCACTCAAAGCGCGTCGGCTGGACTCCTGACTCCTCTGCCGCCGCGGTTCAAGACGTGAGTATAAATCATCGTCGTCTTTACATCTTTGTGACCGAGCAACTCCTGAATGGTGCGTATGTCATAGCCGTCTTCAA